>JBEKCV010000048.1:0-31943 GCA_050014695.1 Thermodesulfovibrionales bacterium | reverse complement strand
AGGACACCAGTCGACGTCGGGGATGCTGTAGCTTCATGCTCGTATAGATGCAGCGAGAGCCCCGAAAAGACCGCTGTCACCATAAGAAGAACCCCCTCCCTTTAGGGATGGGGAGGTTCAGCAGTCATACGGCTATGAAGACTTATTTAACGGTTCACAGGCTGCAGGAGCTAATGCTAAGCAGATCTCGCTCCCGGTAGAGCAGCGAGAGGCGAATGCAACGACATGCTGAAAGGGATTATCATGGATATATCGAGATGAACGGAACTGCAGGGATTTGTTAGGCATAGGTTGCAGGTCTAGATGTTGTCGGACAACACAAGGCATCCCCATTGGGAGATGCCTGTGTCTTGAAGCATACCGACCTAATTACAGAGGAAGCGCCGTAAAACACCTAGATTGACGAACGGCCCTGTTGATTTCCGATAATGGCCCTCTCGATACAGACATCGTTCCTCACACATTATGCACTAAATAGTCCAGTCAGTGCAGTTTAAAAAATGATATTATATTGAGTAATGTATCGGTACCTTTTTTCGGTTTGTTCCTTGTCGCTTATATATCTAGTCCAGCGTTTCTGGTTCGTACGGGCATGGCGATTAACTGACTCGATCAGACAGCACAGGTGGACAATCTTGTTGCGTTGCCTTTTAATCACCGCTGTTCTTCTGTTCTTGGCAGCAGTCCTTGACTTTCCTTTTGGTCATTTCATATCCCGCAGAGGTCTGGGGAATTGGGTTCTCTCAGTCTCCAGGCTCTGGCTCTTGGCTTCTTTCTTTGGGTTCCTGGCTGTTTCGGCTATAGAGATCCTCGGGTGGCTGTCGAGATTGCTTATGTACGCCATGCCTTCTTCCCGGCGGGAGAGCTTTGATCCGGCTCGACGAACTTTTTTACGCTATGCTGTTTTTCTGGCTAGCGGCGTCCCATTCATGGCGACGGCGTACGGTTTCGCTTCTGAACGGCTACGCTATCGCATCGAAAAAGTCGAGGTTCCCGTTGCGAATTTGCCGAAAGGCCTTGAGGGCTTGCGAGTTGTCCAGTTGAGCGACATCCATATCGGTGATTTCATGCCTCGTGCGGAGGTCCGGCGGGCGGTCGAGATGGCCAATGAGTTGAATGCGGATCTCGCCGTGGTCACCGGCGATTTTATAAGCAGCGCTGGTGATCCACTTGAGGACTGCATTTCAGAGTTGAGCAGGTTGCGTGCGCCGTTGGGGATCTGGGGTTGCAATGGCAATCATGAGGTCTATGCCGATATGGAAGATCTATCCCAGAAACTCTTTAAAGATTATGGGATGCGGTTGTTGCGACAACAGAGTGCTGAATTACAGTGGCGAGGGGAAAAAATCAACCTGATCGGGGTTGACCACCAGGGGGGGCACGGGCTGTCAGGCGAACAGCCTAGGATATTACACGCTGCGGAATCTCTGATACGGAAGGACATCCTCAACATCCTGCTCTCGCATAACCCAAATTCTTTTTATCGGGCAGCCGAGTTGGGAATCGAATTGAGCCTCGCTGGTCACACTCATGGCGGTCAAGTGAGTATTGAGTTTGTGGATCATCAGTGGTGCCCTGCACGCTTCCTCACAAAATTTGTCGCGGGGATGTATCACCTGCCGTTTGGCACTAATGCGGACACTGCGGAATATGGAGCCAGTCCGCCTGTCCCGAAATTAGCCACTTTGTATGTCAACAGAGGTCTAGGCACGTTCGGGATGCCCGTGCGACTGGGAGTCCCGCCGGAGATCACATTGCTTACCTTATGTGCAGTGGTTTCGCATGCCGGCCATCTCCGCCTGACCTCGTGAACCTTTTTTCCAATATGAAATATTAGATAGCACTGGGTATCGCATTTTATGAATGACAAGAGGTGTTGTCTATTGAAATATGCGTACTTCGGCCAGGACAACGGTCCGGTGGGAGAACCCTAGTAACAACTATGAGGCGCTTCAACGGGAGACCCGCGTGATTAGACAGAGGCAACTCCACCACAAAGATAAGTCATGTGGCATCCAACCCGCGTATATCAGAGTGATCCAACGTCCTTTATTACTGTTGTTCTGTCCGAAGTGTACATTCCCAAAGAAGGTCATATAAGAGGTGAGTAAGGAAACACGCTCTTAACAGGTTTAATGCATATCAGTTGGTGCCCGCTAATTACATGAAGTCATGTGAATCAAAAAGAGCCATCGTATTATCGGATCCGATTAGGAAAAGGATTCCTGCGCTCCTTATGTTTATTATATTCCTTGTCTCCTTTGCAGTCTATTTTAACGCTTTTTTTAACGACTTCGCCTATGACGATAAAACTCAGGTTTTAGGAAACCACTGGATAAGAGATGTGAAATACCTGCCGGACATATTTTATAAAAGTGTATGGAGCTTTCAGGGAGAGACTAGAATCTCAAACTACTACAGACCATTCATGCATCTTACCTTTATGCTCAATTATTACGTCTTCGGTTTAAGACCCTGGGGTTTCCACCTGGTAAACATCCTTTTCCATGCGGGTGTATCCATCCTGGTTTTCGTTCTTACATCGAGACTTCTCAGAGTTTCATCAAATGCTTCCCAAGTAAGGGAAAAAGGATTTGTCGGCTCATTGCTGTCGCCGCCCTTCCTCGGGGCCGTTCTGTTCGCTACCCACCCTATCCACACTGAGGCAGTGGCGTGGGTTGCTGGGATCCCAGATGTTTCCTACACCTTCTTCTCCATCCTTTCCCTTTACCTCTATATGAGGTCTGATGAAGGAACAAAGGGAATGTATCCTTTGTCAGTAGTATCCTTTTTTGTTGCCACATTATGTAAGGAACCGGCGTTGATGCTTCCCATCATTCTCGTGGCTTATGATTACATCTTCGGGAATAGAGCGGAGGGATATCTGCCTTTCATAAAGAGATACATCCCTTATCTTTTTGTTGCAGGGGCTTATCTGGGGTTGAGATACCATGCCCTGGGAGGTTTCTCGCCAGCCCGACCACCTATTGAGTTAAGCGCTTATGGATATATCATCAACGTCTTTCCGCTTTTCAGCCAGTATCTTGAAAACCTGCTTCTGCCTCTAAACCTGAATGCCTTTCACGTCCTGCACCCGATCTCATCTATCTTTGAGACGGAAGGAATTGTGTCCTCAGCTGTTACCGCGGCCTTTGTTGTGGTCACCTTTCTAGCTTTCAAGAAAAAAAACAAAGTCTGCTTCGGTCTCTTGGTGATAGCGTTGCCTCTTTTGCCGTCACTTTACATACCGGCACTTGGGGAAAACGTCTTTGCTGAAAGATATCTCTATCTGCCTTCCTTCGGCTTTGTCCTGCTGATAGCTTTGGCACTTACAGGGGCCACGGCCGTTAAACCCGGTCTCGCTTCCGGCCTGGCTATGATTTCTCTCCTAGTGGCAGCTGTCTATTCCGCGGGGACAGTGAGCAGAACTTCCGTCTGGAGGGATGATTTAACCCTGTTTACCGATACGGTGAGGAAGTCGCCGGATGCAGCATTGCCTCATAATAACCTTGGAAATGCATATGAAAATCAGGACCGCATTGATGAGGCAGTCAATGAATTCAGCACCGCAGTGAAGATTAGGCCTGGTTTAGCAGGGGCCCATTATAATCTCGGCAATGAATATAAAAGGCAGAAGCGCTTCAAAGAGGCCATTATCGAATATAAAACCTCATTAAGACTGAACCCTGGGTATGCCGAGGCTCATATCAATCTTGGAGTAGCTTATCTAAATCAGAATCTCCTCGATGAGGCAGTCAATGAATTCACCACCGCAGTGAAGCTCGAGCCCGACTCTGCAGAGGCCCATACTAATCTTGGAACCGCCTATTTAAATCAGAACCGCCTTGAGGAGGCAGTCAATGAATTCAGCATCGCAGTGAAGCTCGAGCCCGACTTTGCAGAGGCACGTTATAATCTTGGAACCGCATATGCAAAGCAGAACCGCCTTGAGGAGGCAGTCAATGAATTCAGCACTGCGTTGAAGCTGAAGCCTGACTTTGCAGAAGCGCGTAATAATCTGGAATTCTGTTATGAGAGAATAAAAACTACGAAGCGCTTAACGGTAGGAAAGCCCTGACGCCTCTTTTGGTTCGACGAACAGGCCTGGTATCCTAGTTTTTTGCATAGCAACTTTCATCCCCATATCATCAACGTGCGCGCTTCACCTGCTTTGTTCGTCAACGTTCCTGTTGCCTCCGCCACAGGAACGACGTCCAGCACGGGTGACCGGCTGGGTCTCACCCGACAGGGTCTTTCACCACGCAAAATACGCCAAGCCTTCCTAATGTCTTCAACCTGTCCAACCTTTATTGTGGCACCGAGCCTTTAGTTTATCCTACCCAATAGCTTGACCCGCGCGCATTAAGGTCGCTGTATGAAACCCCGACACTACGTATCTCATCGGAATGAGATTTGCGGGATGAAAGTGGTTATGAAACAAACACACCTATCTGAAGCCAGCCGATTAACTGAAAGAGGTATCGGAGCACTACCTTCTATCTACCATTTCATTGTTTTCATTAGCCCATAACAGATTTCAAGATTATTATGGGCTTCTGCATAATTAGGTTTGATCTTCAATGCAGCGATGAATTCCTTTGCCGCCTCATCAAGACGGTTCTGCTTTCCATAGGCGATTCCAAGATTATTATGGGCCTCTGCAGAATCCGGATCGATCTTCAATGCAGCGACGAATTCCTTTGCCGCCTCATCAAGGCGATTCTCATTTAGATAGGCGGTTCCAAGATTAGTATGGGCCTCTACGGCATCAGGCTTAAACTTCAATGCAGCGTGGAATTCCTTTACCGCCTCATCAAGGCGGTTCTGCTTTACATATGTGGTTCCAAGATTAATATGGGCTTCCGCAAAATCCGGATCGAGTTTCAATGCAGTGAGGAATTCATTTACCGCATCATCAAGGCGGTTCTGTTTTAGATATGCGGTTCCAAGACTATAACGAGGTATTGGCGCACCCGGCGACTTCCTCACCGCATCGCTCCAAAGGGTTAAAGCATCTCTCCAGACAGCGATCTGCTTGAGCGTCGCATATGACAGTGAAATAACAAGGGAGATTGCGAGGGCGATAATGAAACCTTTGAACATCGGGCGCCATTGTCTCCATGAATCTGCCTTCGCCCAAACCCATGCTGCGATCAACCCTATGAGAAGGAATGGCCCCAGGCTCGGCAGATACATATATCTGTCCGCCATGGCTTGGCTCCCCACCTGAACAATGCCGATCACGGGGATAAGCGTCGCCACATAATACCCCCACGCGGACAGCCATACCCTTTGTTTCTTTGCAACAACGAGGAGGATCGCGGTCAGCCCGACCACAAAAATGACCGCAAAGAGATATTGCGCTGATAAAAGTGTCACCTCCCGACCCCTAGGATAGGGATAATACGCGCTCAAGGCCACAGGTACCGCTATTTTTCCCAGATAGGCGACGAACGCCTTTGCCGCCACCAGCATGCGCGCCCACAAAGGCACAAATGCCATCATCCCCATCGCTCCTTTAGTCCTCTGCGCCATGATTGTCAGAATCGACGAAATAATACTGCATACGGCAAAGGGCAGTTTCTCCACACCTGAATCCCTGAATGACTTCCAGGAGCAAATCCGCTGGAAGGGATAGCAGTCCAGCACCAACAGCACCACGGGGAGGCTCACCGCCATCGGCTTGCTCAAAAGAGCGAGAACGAAAATGGCCAGAGAAACCAGATAGGACCTATTGAAAAACCGTGATGCTGCTTTCTTCTTCTCAAGAGGCTCGTTGACCAGGGCACGTACATGGTTTGCATAGGCAGTAATGCTGAGCAGAAAGAACAGACCGCACAGAAGGTCCTTTCGCTCTGCTATCCACGCCACTGACTCCACATGTAACGGATGCAGTCCGAATAAGAGACCGGTCGCCCCTGCTGCGATCAGTATCCTTAGCCGATCCAGGAACGCGGATGCCTCTTCAGGCATCGACCGCTCCTTCCACATCTCCAGAAGCTTTATGCACAGGAGCACAACAAGGAACGTGTTCATTGCATGAAGCATGATGTTCGTCAGGTGATGCCCCAGGGGGTTCAGTCCCCAGACAGCGTAATCAAAAGCATGGGATACCCAGGTAAGCGGATGCCAGTTGCTCGCGAAGAAACCGGAAAATGCCCACTTGAAGAACGCCCAATTCAATGAGCGAATGTGAAGATTATTGACGACATACACACTGTCGTCCCAGCTAACAAAATCATTCCGGAGAGCAGGCAGATAGACAGAAAACGTTATGAGTGAAACAAAAGCTGCAAGATAGAATGGAACGTGTCGTCTAGTGTCTTTTGTCATTCAATCTGCCGTTCTTTGACGAGCGAAGAAGGTCAGGTCCTCTTTTACTTCGTTGTTTTCTCTTTACCATTTTACTAAATCGTGATCGTGGGATTAAATGAATAATTACGTGCTCTATACACTATACGGCTTCTGATCATTACCATTATACCAAAGCATAACGGTTCGCCGCGTGGAAGGAATTCCTCGGTCTCCTCCTATCTCGGTGGATCAACTCTTCACCAGATGCAACTTCGTATAACTCAGGATAAGCATGCACCTCCACGTCAAATAGGTGACTGATCCGCAGCTGCAGTAAAGGCCCTGGGCACATGTGGATCCCTTCTTCTGAGTGTTATTGTTGGTACTTTTTACCACGACAAATGTAAGCCGCGCAGCGGTTTAGGTCTACCGAGAACAAGACATATCTAAAAGAGGAGGGCTGATAGGCACGTCGAGGCTGACCATCGAGTCCGCGCCGACTCATCCGTAGGCATGAAAGGCTGAATCTCCTGGAGATTTACAGGAGAAGGCCAACAGTCAAAAGCTGAAGCTCGGCTGCACCAGGGCCTTATCACAACCTGGAAACCTTCTAAAATGAATCTCAGAAAGGGATGCGTCTGAAAAACGGGCTCAATCCTGATGCCAACTCCTCCGGCAGATTGATCATCAGTTCAGAATGGAGCAGTTTCTGTAAAAAATAGTCATCGTTACGATAGTTAGGGTAGAGATTCTGCCTGGTGATCATTTTTAACAAGCATCGGAAGCCTCTTTCAGAAGAAGATTTCCGAACCGACAAAATAGAATAGTTGAAGCTCAAATGAGAGAGACTTTCGTAAAAGGCAAGAACCCTAGAAATGCCATCAGCCAGCGCCACTAAATCCGTGTCACCCAGGAGACCGAAGTCACTCTCTCCTTCATGGATAGCAATAACCTCATTATTGCCCATCGGAGAGAACGCAGTGAGCCAGTGCCATCCGCCCGTCTGTGCAACATATCTTGAGCCGATATGCTTTTCCTCTTGAATCAAATCCAGATGATAGACCGAGCTATTATCATGATAATAGGAGCGGCATGCCTGAATGAGTCTTTCATGATATGAATATGCAATAGGTGAAACAAGCATCTGCAGGTGAGGATGAACCAAGGTAGCTCCCGCTGGGAAAAGATAGTTGGCGTTCACTGCCACAAACAATTCTGAAGGATCGGTCTTATATACGAGCTTAACGAATTTCTGAGACGCCTTTAATCCATTTTCAATTATTTCAGGGCCGAATTCCGAGAGTTTTAAAAAATGGGACTTGGTCAAGATAATAACGGAATGGTACTTACTGATTGGGAATAGGTTAGGGAACAACACAGCTTCGCCCACTCGCACACGCCCTTCGGGAAGCAGGCGTGAAGGATATTGCGGAGTATTTTTCTCAAATCTATCCGGACAAAATATGCACGTCTTGGCGCTGTCAGCTACCATTTTTTCTATAAGCCCAGGGTCGCAGTCATCAAAAAAGAATCTGACTTTATCTTTAAGACGAGGGTTATAGACACTTATGTCGCCTAACAGCGGATCCTTACGGACTTTCACGGTGTGCGCCTCTTCAGCAAAAGCGCCGAAAGGATTCAGCAAGGTTGAATCCGAATCAAAGATGTCAAACTTTATGTTGGACATGATACCTCCCCCTTTCTTTTCATCGTCTCATTGCCTGACTTCGTATGACATCACTAAAAACTTACCACCGCAGTTCCCCCCCTGAACACCGACTTCGCACGATGTCCTATGATCGATTGTCTCAGTATACCCCATACGACAGAGATTAATTCAAGGGTGTTGCTTGCGCCTGCTTCTGGATATCCCCCCGGGTGCAGGTGCGAAAAGGGAGTTGATGTACTGCGACGGAGCGAAGAGCAATGGTCAGTCCAGACCGCAACACAGTGAGTATGTCCGAAGAGATACTGCAGATAAGGGAAAAAAATGACCTAGACACAGTTCCGCCCCATTTTCGAAACAAACAGGCAGAGGCTGGTCACCGTCTTATTTCCTTTACCTTGGAGAACCACTCAGTCTGGTTGATTCAGCTCTTCCCTCACTGACGGACGGCAATTACATTAGACCTTTATGTGGAGCGTCGGCACTCCCAGCCTTTGTCTCCGATTCTCTCCTTTGAAGAGATCCTTTTTGCGCATTGGGATATCTCCTCTATCGCCTTCATGCTGGGCCTGTACCTTCGACGGCAGACTTGAAGCATGCTGAAGGGTATGCTTGCCAAACCTTTCCGAGAGGCTGTCCACTACGCTATAGATCTTCGTTATCTTTTCTATCTTTGTTGTGTCATCGAAAAGCGAGTATTGGATCTCATATTCCGGCACTAGGCCTGAAAGGACTACCCCCGTCAGCCGATACGCATTCCAAGGCCGATACAGTTGCTGGAAACCTTCCCTAACGTACCCGAAAAGTTCTACAGGATAAGAGCTGGGACGGTTCAACTTCAGCTCCACCCCGACATCCCTGAAATCCTGCATCCTGAGAAATACGATAATTCTTCTTGTTGCGAGCTTATGCCTTCTTGCTTTGATGCAAGCATTCTCGAGGTTCTTCGAAAGCTGGGCAAATATGAAAACCTCGTCCTTCGAGGGCGGGGTAAAGGTTTTCGCCTTACTGATTGACTGGTAGCTGCTTTTCGACTCCGTGACGACCTGGTAAACGCTTCTTCCGTTTAACTCATGCCATATCTCCTGATACGGCTTCGAGAGAAATTTCTCGACAAAGCTTTCATCTTTTCTTGCAAAATCAAGGGCTGTCCTTATACCAAATTTTGCAAGAAACGCCGTGGTGTTTGGTCCGATCCCCCAGACTTTTTCCAAAGGCAGCTTCTCCAGGTAGAGGTGTATTTCCCTTCCCGGTATGAGTGTGAAACCATGGGGTTTACCGTGTTTGGACGCTATTTTCGCCAGAACCTTTGTAAGACTGACGCCGACCGAGACGGTGATTCCGAGTTCCCTCTCTACGGTCTCCTGCATTTGCCTGGCTATCATTCCGTAGGGGCCGTGGTAGCTTCTCCTTAGGCCTGTCAGATCCACAAATGCCTCATCTATGGAATATTCCTCTACATCGGGCGAAAACCGCCTGAATATTTCGAACATCCTTATGGAAAAAAGACTGTAAGTTTCGTAATCAGATGGAAGTATGACAGCGCTTGGGCAAACATTCTTTACCTCGAATAATCGCATTCCCCGTTGCACTCCCATTGCTTTTGCCTCATAGCTGGCAGCTGCCACTATACCTCGCTCCTTACCTGTTATAACAGGTTTCCCCCTTAATTCATGGTGAATCGCCTGCTCGCACGATGCAAAAAAGGCATCGGCATCTACATGAAGAATAGCTTTTGGCCAAGACTGAATAGTTAAAGGTTGGTCCGTCATAATTATTTTATAGAAAACCGTGTTAACTGTATTTTCCGGTCACTATCATAGATTGCTCATTTGCCAAGCATATAGCTGCCGGATCTTTGTTCCGAGGACAAAGCCAAACTAAGGTTTCTATGTATTCTAATAGACTGATTGAAGTTTATAAATACTTTCTCACTACAGCCGTAATAACACCAGCTATCCTTAACTCCTTTTTCGGCTTAATGGGCTGATAGCGGGAATTCGCTGGGATAAGGATGACGTTCTCTCCCCTCTTCTTCAGGTATTTCATAGTCCACTGGCCGTCAACCTCAGCGATCACGATATCGCCGTTTTGGGGTGTCCGGGATTTGTCGACGATCACCATGTCTCCGGGAAGAATGCCGGCCTCGGACATCGAGTCCCCCGAAACTTTCAAAAGAAAGGTTGCCTCGGGATTCTGGATAAGGAGTTCATCAAGCGAAAGAGTGTCTGCAAGTTCCTCTTCCGCAGGGCTGGGGAAGCCTGCTTCTACCCTGCCAAGGACTTTAACGGAAAGCACAAGGGATTTCGGTATGAGCCTTCCCGTTTCGTCCCTTTCGAGGATCCCCAGTTCCTCCAATTTTTTGACGAGCTTCGAAACCGCATTTTTGGAGCGAAGGCCTACGAGTTCTCCGATCTCGGAGAAACTCGGCATCCTGCCCCGCGCCCTATAGAAGCCGGATATGTCCCGGACCCGGGACCGAATTGTTTCCTTCTTCCCATCTCCCTTCATGATTCTATTATAGGTGAACGTATGTTCACTGTCAAGAGGATAGTTGCCGAAGGAGTCGACATATGAGATAATTAGCGAAAATCCCTGAATGTGGATGTGATGATGATAAGAGTAGGCATCTGCTCCTGGACTGAAAAAACCCTGGTTCAGAGTAGTGAGTTTTATCCGAAGGAAGCCAAGACTGCTGAGGCACGTCTCCGGTACTACGCCTCGCACTTCGACGTAACAGAGGTCGACTCGACCTACTATGCCATCCCCGCGATGCAGACGGCTGCCCGCTGGGTGGAGAGGACCCCAGAAGACTTCGTTTTTCACATCAAGGCATACGGTTCACTCACAGGCCATGGAGTCGATCCCCGTTCACTACCAAGGGACATGCAGGACATGGTGAACGATAAGGACAGGGAGGGAAAGCAGGTCTATATCAGAGACCCTTCGATGCTGAGAGACCTCGCTGACAGGTTCAAGGAGTCCCTTCAACCTCTGGTATTTCACAGGAAGATCGGCCTCATCGTGTTCCAATACCCGCCCTGGTTTCCCTATGGACATCGGAACATGGATTCCATTCTTGAGGTCAAAAGGCTGATGGAGCCTCTGGCCGTGGCTATAGAATTCAGAAATGGCACTTGGCTGACACCGGACAAAAGGGGATCCATTATGAAGTTTCTCAAGGAGAACGGTCTTATCTATGTCATTGCCGACGAACCGCAGTTCGGAGACTTCAAGACGATTCCTTTTCTTCCTGATGTCACGGGCGATATCTCCTATTTCCGGTTTCATGGACGAAACAGGGAGAACTGGCTCAAGAAAGGCGTAGAGACGTCTCTTCGCTTCGCCTACCAATATTCTGAGGATGAGTTGAAGGAGTTCATCCCCTCCATTCGAGAGGCGGACAGCAAGACAAAGGTCACTTACCTCATGTTTAACAACTGTTACAGGACCTCGGCCACAAGGAACGGTCAGATGATCAGAGAGTTGCTCAAGAAAACCACCTGAAAAATGTCTCGAGTCTTGCCACTCTTAAAAATATGGAATACCATCCCATGACGTCAATCGAACGGTTCTACTGGCGATCCGTGTGCCCAGATCCAATCGGCGACAGGCGCTGTGGTCACAATCCGGGCCATGCGAAGCAGCGATGAGGAACACCACCGCAGGAGGATTCCAGACAATAGGACATGAATTGATCCTTCTTTGATGAGCTCATGCGGCTTTTTTTTCCGACTCTTTTGGAGTAGACTATACTAAAGATCAAGGAAAGGAGAAGAACATGAAAAGATTTGTATTGTATAGCGCATTATTCGTTGCGGTCCTGTTTACATTGTGTGTGACCTGTCCTGCGGGCGCGACTCATCAGGATCAACCTACAACCTTTAGCGAGAAAAAGCTCTTTACTAAACATTTCCAGGACACCATCTTCGATATCTCTGAGCACGCCGAATTTAGCGTCGAGGTTCTCCTCGATGACAAAGAGTACAACAAATTAGGAAAGAACGTGGTCGGTATCGTGGTTCACAATGCACATGACGAAGATGTTGCCGGTGCAAATATCAATATCGGTATGAAAAGCCTCGACGGGAATGAGACAGCGCCACCATACAATGTTACCGACAAGGGTGGAGGTCTCTATACAGTATCCGGACTGGACCTGAAGAGGCCTGGTAAATGGGAACTAACGGTCCTGGTGAAAAAGAACGGCATCGAGGACCGCGTGAGGTTCATTCTGCCCGATGCAATCAAGAACCGAGTGCCGAAGGGCAGATATTCACCTTAGTTGGATACCCCTCGGATATACGACCGACGAGACAAGATGCTTTGACGAAAACCTACTGGCGATTGAAGTTTCGCTGAAAGGTGTTCTATCGAAAGAGCAGCGGATGATTACATCTACGTAGAAGAGACTCGCCAGAACCTGTTCGCAGGAAATCGCAGCCGAACCTTGTTTTTTGCGTTTCGCTCAGAAATAATCCTTTGCACTATTGAGCAACTTGGGCGCAAAAAGTGAAGGGACAGACGGATTCACGGGAAAGGTTGTCACTACTGCGCGAGTATGGACTTACTCATCCCCATCGGAACTAATCGTACTCTGGGAAGTCTTCCTTTGTGCCATGGAGTAAGCTTATGCTTATACGTTTTCGCTCTCCGCGGAGGGATTTGGATGTGATTGCGATCTCCCCTTAGAAAGAAGCCTTCGCAGTTTCGATCCAATCTGTTTGCGCCGGTATGCTCTGGAGTGGATGCTCAAAATCGAACTTCTTAACGAGTTCGTTATTTTCACTTCTGCAGACTTTTCGCCAGACGCTCAACCGCTGTCCGTACAATGACAGAATGCCAGTTGACGGCTTGTCTGGGTTCGCCCCCTTTAGAGGAATGAGTGCGGAAGACCGATACCCCAAAACATTCACTGCCCAATGAGAAAAGTTCGAAATCGGGGTTGCTAGAATTAACGGACAACAAGCAAGAGCAAAGAGATCTGCAACAGGGTGAACTTCAGATTGATGCCCAGGGCCTTTCCAGTGGTATGGACTCGGGATGTCCAATGTAAAAGTATCGAAATTACTCCGTAAAACGGCGTAACAAGCAGGGTCGCCTGAGGCGGATAAAAAAAATGCTAGGTCTTTTTGATTCTTCAGAAGAGCATTCATGACCTTCTCATACCACCATAAGGGAACAGCCGGCCATTCGGCGAGGGTCGGATCATACATATGCTCTGACAGGAGAGAGAAATCTCCCCTTCTTATCTGCAGACCTACTATGGGTCTATCCTTGATATCGCTAAACGTTTGGACAATTTTATCGGCCATGTCCCGTCTGATTTTCACTTTTCTAGCAACCTCCAGATAAATAGGGTCTAGAAACTCCGCCGGTCCGTCTTCAGAACGACAGATGATTTTCTTGCCTTTCAGGGTTTGAAAAGTCTGTTTATCACAGGAGTGACGCAGACGCACGGCTCCAATCTTAGCGAGTATCCCGACTCGGCGCTGGATAGTTTCCTCAATCTCCAGAGCATCGAGCTCTCGCCAATCCAGAGCAACTTCATGCCCATAAGCTTTGCGAATGGCAAAGGCCATTGCCAATGTTTCTAAATGGGCGGTAATACCGTTGTAATCATCGATATATACCCTCGGCTTCATGACGGGGGACAACAGACAATCGAGCGCTTTCTTAAGAAACATAACCAAGACCTCAAATCTATATGTACGTGAATTGCTCTGATCTGTTAATAAATCATACCACGATTCAAGCAGAGGCTATAAAAGCATGGGGCTTACCATTACCCAACTGTAATAAATTGTATTATATCAGGTTTGGAAAGTGAGTACTATGAAAATAGAGGCGTCCTATGAAAGCTTAGCAGAATACCCCGCTTTGTAAGCGGGGATGAATGCTTTCCTCGCCTTTCAAGAAGCCCCGCCTTGTAGGCGGGGAGGTTCACTTTATTTATTTTGGCCTAATCAGTTAATAAATGGACCGAACCGCCTCCAGAATGCCGACAACTCGATATCAGGGAAACGGCAAGGCACCCTGGTAAAAATATCTTCCCCACCCGCTCCGCTGGTCCACTCTTAATGCGAGGCATGCCATGTCCCCGTAGTTGATTATGGATTAGAATTTTGACGTTCTTTGGATAAACCTTCCAGTACATAAAGTGAGCTCATTAATTGCAAATTCCATTTTTGAACAAGACCTGTTTGAGAAAATGTTCGACCAAATTGGTCTCTTCTTCGCTTTCCAGGAGAAATGCATCGTGCCCGTGCGTAGACTCGATTTCACAATACGCAGCATCAACGCCCGCTATCTTACAGGCCTTCACGATTTGCTGGGACTGATATGCGGGGTAGAGCCAGTCGGACTTGAAGACTATGACCATAACTTTTGTTGTCACATTTACAAATGCCTCGTGGAGAGGTCTTTCTCGTGCCAGATCAAAATAATCCATAGCCTTTGTGAGATAAAGGTAAGTGTTTGCATCGAACCTTTTACAAAAGCTATCACCACGGTCCTTCAGATACCTCTCTACTGCAAAATCCGAAGAGAACTTGTCTGCCTGTCCACGGCTCCTGACTTGCCTGCCGAACTTTTCATCCATCGATTGATCGCTCATATAAGTCACGTGTCCTATCATTCTTGCAACGGAAAGGCCTCTGACAGGCAAGGGGCCTCCATAGTAATATCCTGATTTCCAGTCAGGATCGGCCATTATGGCCTGTCTGCCTGCTTCGTTAAAGGCGATCTGTTGAGGTGAGTGCCCCGCTGAAGTCGCAATAGGTATTGCGCTCAATATCCTTCCAGGATACGCAGTCATCCACTCAAGCACCTGCATACCTCCCATCGATCCCCCGGCCACAGAGAGCACGACATCAATATCCAGGTGATCGATCAGGCGCCGCTGGGCGTTGACCATGTCCTTAATGGATATGATGGGAAAGTCCAGTCCATAGGGTCTGCTATTTTGAGGGTTTATCGAAGAGGGTCCCGTTGAGCCCTTGCAGCCTCCAAGTACATTTGAGCAAATAACAAAATATTTGTTCGTGTCAAAGGCCTTTCCCGGTCCGATCATGTTGTTCCACCAGCCCGGCTTATCGTCACCGTGATGAAACCCGGCTGCATGGGCGTCGCCCGAAAGGGCATGACATATGAGAATGGCATTTGATTTGTCGCGATTCAGGCTGCCATATGTTTCATAGGCAATAGTTATCGGCCCGATCCGTTCACCGCTTTCGAGAAGAAACGTGTCAGGCGGAAAAGCAAAGGTGAAATATTCCGTTTCAACGATGCCGATACAGACCTGATCTGTTGCCTGTTCTGCTTCGGTGCACATCATTTCTTTCACTCCTTAAAGAGCCATGTGGACAGGTACCGTTCGCCGGTATCGGGGAGCACAACAACCACAAGTTTGTCTCCGTTCTCATTTCGCTTCGCAACTTCCAGCGCCGCCCACATTGCTGCACCGCCAGATATGCCTGCGAGAACCCCTTCCGTCCTAGCCAGCGCTCTCGCAGTGAGCCCTGCATTTTCTTCGGAGACAGTGATGATCTCATCAATGATGTTACGATTGAGGATATCCGGTACAAACCCTGCTCCGATCCCCTGGATCTTGTGGGGACCAGGGATCCCCTTTGAAAGCACCGGCGAGGTCTCCGGCTCGACGGCCACAGCTTTAAAGTCTTTTTTCTTCTTCTTTATCGCTTCTGCTACCCCTGTGATTGTGCCTCCAGTCCCGACACCTGAGATAAGGATATCTACCCTGCCGTCTGTGTCATTCCAGATTTCCTCTGCTGTTGTCCTGCGGTGGATCTCGGGGTTCGATGGGTTTTTAAACTGCTGCGGCATGAAGGCGTTCGGAATTGAGGCCGCCAATTCTTCAGCCTTTGTTACTGCTCCCCTCATGCCTTCAGGTCCCGGTGTCAAGACCAGTTCAGCCCCGAAGATCTGCAATAATTGTCTCCGCTCGATGCTCATTGTCTCAGGCATGGTTAAAATGAGTTTATAACCACGCGCAGCGGTGGCAAACGCAAGGGCTATGCCGGTGTTGCCGCTGGTCGGTTCCACTATAATCGAATCTTCTTTAAGGAGTCCGGATTCCTCCGCGGCATTGAGCATCGCAACTCCTATACGGTCCTTTACACTCGAAAGAGGATTGAACGATTCGAGTTTGGCGAGCACTTCTGCCTTTAGCCCCTGAGTAATCCTGTGCAGCCGTACAAGAGGCGTATTGCCGACTGTTTTAGTAATATCATCAAATATACCTGCCATCAATCACCTTTTCTCCCTTTTGTCTTTGTATAACGCCCTGTGTGCGCTCATTCTGCGGCCTTTCCCAACGCCCGCGCAATATCGACGAGAAGATCATCACTATGTTCAAGACCTACCGATAGTCTTACGAAGTCAGGCGTAACCCCAGTCGCCTGCTGTTCCTCAAGGGATAGCTGCTGGTGTGTTGTCGAGGCGGGATGGATCGCAAGTGTCTTTGCATCCCCCACATTTGCAACATGAGAGATCAGCTCAAGAGAGTCGATGAATTTCTTCCCTGACCTCGCACCACCCTTGACACCGAAACCGATGATAGCGCCGGCGCCGCTCGGAAGATACTTCTTAACGCGTTCCTTTTCAGGGCTTGTATCCAACCCGGGATAACTAACCCACTCTACCTGAGGGTGGCCCGCTAGGTATTGAGCCACGGCCAATGCATTTTCCGAGTGCCTCGGCATCCTCAGGTGTATCGTCTCCAGCCCCTGCAGGAAGAGAAATGAGTTGAACGGTGAAAGCGAGGTCCCAAGGTCTCTTAGCAGTGTAACCCGCGCCTTAATGATGTACGAGATATTTCCCAGCGGCCTCAGGACATCGACAAAGTCAATTCCGTGGTAACTTGGCTCAGGGCCGGAGATGAGAGGAAAGTTTCCGTTCGTCCAGTCGAATTTTCCAGAATCTACGATAACCCCTCCTATGGCTGTTCCGTGTCCCCCGATAAATTTCGTCGCCGAATACACGACAATGTCGACCCCGAACTCCATAGGCCGCAAAAGATAGGGAGAAACGGTATTGTCCAGAACAAAGGGTATGCCATTGTCGTGGGCCACTTTCGATATCCCCGCCAGGTCTGCTACATCAAGCTTGGGATTGCCTATGGATTCCGCATAAAGCGCCTTTGTTTTCCCAGTTATCGCTCCCTCGAAGGCCTCGATGTCGTTTGATTTGACAAACTTCACTTTTACCCCAAGACGGGGGAAGGTATAGTGAAACAGGTTATAAGTCCCTCCATAAAGGTTGTCTGCTGAAACAATCTCATCGCCCGCCTGTGCGATATTCAAAAGGGCCAGGGTTATCGCAGACTGGCCGCTTGAAACCGCAAGGGCCCCCACTCCCCCTTCGAGGAGGGCGATTCTCTTTTCGAGCACATCTGTAGTGGGGTTCATCAGGCGCGTGTAAATATTTCCAAACTCTTTCAGGGCAAATAGATCTGCCGCATGTTCCGAATCCCTGAATTGATAAGAAGTGGTCTGATAAATCGGCACTGCCCTTGATCCTGTCACGGGGTCAGGCTCTTGACCGCCATGAAGGGCCAGTGTATCAACTTTCAACTTTACATCGATCTTGCTCATATTATCCTCCGGTTAATTGCCAATCGTCCTAAGCAGAAGCAATCTCCATGCCATGAGAGAATTTAGCGCGAAATAAGGACTTCTGCCCTTGCCTTAAAAACATGTTGTTTATAAAGTAGACATGATGTATACTTTATAAACAGTTAAGTGCATAATCCCTGACAATGTCATGGCGCTGGGAAGGGCAATGATGACAGACTGCCCGGTGGTCATGATGACAAATTGGTGGAAAGAGCATTTTCATGAATTTGCTTCGAGGCGCGCAGAATGGAAAAAAATAGGGGACAATATCTATGGTCTCTATCATTTCCAGGACGCATCTCAACCCGTAGAGGTTCCCCAAAGTGGCAAAAAGACATCGCTTATCGCCGTGTGTGAGTTAAGGAAATATGTGGATTTACAGCACGAAGACGCCGACAAACTCTTCAGAAGACTTGATGGTTATGTGATGGATAATAATGTGCCAATGGAATGGCGAGAGTATTGAAAAGGCATGTCCACGCAGTACTCCTTCTTGAAGTCCGCCGTCGTTTCGGCTTTAGAGAGAACTGTTTTATACGCTTGAAACAAATATAATTTAGCATCAGCAATGATTCACGTATCCTCCGTAAACATCACACGCGAAAGCGGACTTGAACTGATGAGGATATCCTTCGGAAACGATGAGTCCACGCACCAAGACGTCATCCGGAAATATGCAATGATGCGCCTTAGTGCCGTCTTGAGAAGATATCATTGAGACGCTGGCGTGCTTCATAGAAATCTGGTTTCAGCCGTAATGCTGTTTGGTATTCTGCAATTGCCCTACCCACTTGGCCTTGCGATGCGTATGTAATGCCAAGATTATAATGAGCCTCTGCGAAGTCCGGCTTCAGCCGTAATATTGCTTGGTATTCTGCAATTGCCCTACCCACTTGGCCTTGCGATGCGTATGCAATGCCAAGGTTATTATGAGCCTCTGCGTAATCTGGCTTCAGCCGTAATACTGCTTGATATTCTGCAATTGCCTTATCCATTTGGCCTTGCGATGCGTATGCAATGCCAAGGTTATTATGAGCCTCTGCGTAGTCCGGCTTCAGCCGTAATACTGCTTGGTATTCCGCGATTGCCCTACCCACTTGGCTTTGCGATTCATATGCAAGACCGAGATTATAATGAGCCTCTGCGTAGTCCGGCTTCAGCCGTAATATTGCTTGGTATTCCGCAATTGCCCTATCCACTTGGCCTTGCGATGCGTATGCAATGCCAAGGTTATTCTGAGCCTCTGCGTAGTCCGGCTTCAGCCGTAATGCTGTTTGGTATTCTGCGATTGCCCTACCCACTTGGCTTTGCGATGCGCATGCAACGCCAAGGTTATAATGAGCCTCTGCGAAGCAGGGCTTCAGCCGTAATACCGTTTGGTATTCTGCAATTGCCCTATCCCATTGGCCTTGGGATGCGTATGCAAGACCAAGATTATTATGAGCTATTTCACTATCGGGCTTCAGCCGCAATACTGTTTGGTATTCTGCATTTGCCCTATCCCATTGGCCTTGCGATGCGTATGCAAGACCAAGATTATCATGCGCTATTTCACTATCGGGTGACTTCTTGACCGTATCTGTCCAGAGCTTAAGATTATCCTTCCAGACGTTATTCCTGGTTATAGTTCCGATGGTATATAACCCCCATATTGCTGCAAAGACTATTGTGATACTCATGACAGCACGCGGCAGCTTCTTCTTGGCCCATGATAAAAAGATTACAAGAAGAAGCACGTAACCAACAGAGGGCAGGTAAAGGTATCTATCGGTAAAAGTATTCTCACCCAGCGCAGGGATGTAAAGGACGGGCAGGAGCGGCACTGTCACAAACAAAAGACCCAAAAAAGCAACCCTGTTTTTCTTAAGGGCGATAGGAAAGAGGACCGCAAAGACTGCTGTTGCCATCAATGAAAGGATCCCCTTCAATTCAAAAAGGGAGGCGATCGGGTGAAAAACATAAAAGGCGTTGAGATTGAGAGGGACAAGGAGTTTTTCGAGATACTGAATGAACAAGGGGAAAACATTGATAGCATATTGGTAGGCACTAAGGGTAACATACCTCTTCTGAGGAGCAAACTCTCCGAGGGCGTGAATCCTCAATGCCAGGTAACCCACTCCGATTACGAGGTAGGGGATATATCTTTTCACATAATCCGGAAAACGGGTTCGTTCCCCCCGAAATACGTAATCATGTGCCACAAGGACCACGGGCAGGGTCAGGGCCGGTTCCTTGAAAAACGCTGCGACAGCAAAGCACACTATGGAAAATAGATAGCTGCCTGACAGTATGGTCTGTGACCTGACATAAAGATAAAAAGAAAGGAGATAAAAAAATGTGAATGCCACATCCGGCAATCCGGAGGTCCATGTAACCGCCTCCGTATGGATGGGATGTGAGGCAAAGAGCATGGCAGCTATGAACGGAGGGGAGAGGTATACCGAGGACGTTGTGACCCTAGGCTCAGTCAGTACCCTCCGTATGATCAGGAAGACAAGGACTGATACGCCGCAATGAAAGAGGATATTGACCAGATGAAACCCCCAAGGTTTCAGGCTGAATAAATGATAATTGAGCATAAAGACAATGTGCATCAGGGGCCTATAGTAGTTCGAGATAACTATCCCTGGTTCGAAACTCCAGACACTCTTGGAAAATATCATCGGTATGTTTCTGATATCTCTGATCCATGGATTGTCCACTATCTGCGACGCATCGTCATATACAAAATCGCCGTAAAGGGCGCTAAAATAAACGGCGAAAGAGACAAGCAGCAAGATTAAAATCGGGATAACCGTAATTATTGAAGTAGTCTCTTGCAGACTGCCTTTTAATGCCGATTCCTGGGAGGGTTTTAATTCTTTCTCATAGCTCCCCTCATTGCCCAGGGCTTTATGAATTGAAACATTCTTTTTTCTTGCCGCCTTGCCCACGAGCATTATTATATCATGAGAATTATTAGTTCTAATTCCAACGTCAGTTCAGCTATTCTTATTCAGTTTATTGAGAAAATGGATAGCGTTCTATCCGCAATTGCGCGTCAGATCACGTCACTGAAAGTATCCAGGAGGGTAACACATAGTTTTAGGCTTATATGTTTAAGCCCGTAATCAAGAGTCTCAGGCCTGTGAGGACAAAAAAGAGTGGTGGCTGAAAACTAACGCCTCCAGATCATTTCGGAGGTCTCAGTGCATACCGTTCAGGACCAACTATTTTAACCACAAGAGGGCTCTTTCACGCGTGCCTGAAAGGTGAACTCATAATAGTTGACTGTGCATCTCACCTCTGAGATCTGATATAATTGTGCTGATTGCAAATGGTTTTTGCTTCTCGATACCATCCTGTAACCATCACATCTAAGACATGGTAAAATTTTAATTATCAGGGAGGAACTATGAAAAAAGCAGAATTAACGTTACCGGAAATCGCTCTAATAGCTGGCACACGCGGCATGCTGGGAGCAGGAGCCGGTCTGTTATTGGCTGACAGACTCAATGACGACCAGAGAAAGGCCATCGGGTGGACACTGTTGATTATCGGAGCGATTAGTACAATCCCATTGGCGATAGAGGTGCTGAGCAAAAGGCAGTAGTGTCTTGTGTGAGACGCGTTTGCGTGAGGTGGCAGCTCAATAAGTTCGTCTCCGGAGTCGGAGTGATGCACCTGATACATCGCAGTTATTCACACCTCCACTCGTAATCTAAGCATGAAAACTATCCCTTTGCCGGCCTCGGCGCTTCGCAATACATGAGACGGTGTTACGTATAGCAGGAAGGATGCTTGCCTCTCAACGCCGCCGATAAACAAACGCGTTTCGAGAAAGGGCAACAATGAAGATTTTCAATGGAAAGTTGCGATGCGGCTAAGTCACGAGGCCGGTATCAATTCCACCAAATGTCACTGGCACACTTATATGGTTTGTCTCACCTACTTAAAACTCAATACCATAATCCTCAAGATTGATCTTTATCTGTTTCAGTTCCTTTTGAAGCTGATTGGGTTATTTTTGAAAAGCAGAATCTTCCTAGTCCAAGTCAGCAGTAGATGACATTAGATGACTACAGGCTTCTCACCAGTCCAGACCATTCTGTCTGACCTTCCATAAAACCGTGATTGACTGAAACAATGTGATATCTGAATATCTGCGCATTCTTAAGTTTTGCATTTTCACTATACAGAGTATACGGGTCGAGAAACTCTTTGTCCTGTCCGCCGGGTGCCATTAAAAGTATCAGGATTGACACATCATGTCAGTTTCTTAACAGATATTTTATAGTCTAATTGTTTTGTTCATCGAAATATCAATAAGTTATGGATAATGATACTGTGGGTATAAAACGTGCATGTCATATTAATGGTCGGCAAAAATAGAACAATCGCATAACACATGTTACCGTAGATGTAATCTTATTTGGTAGCACTTGGGACCGCGTCCCATATCGATATGCCTAGATATGCGCAATGGAGGTTTCTATGAGTAAGATTCTTTCCCTGCTACTTCTTTTTGTAGTTCTCCTTGCAACTGCTGTCAACGCTTCAGATGAATCTGCCGGAAGCCTGAGAAAGAAGAAAGGAGACGTTCTCATTGAGCGGAACGGAAACATCGTAAAAGCTGAAGATGGCTCTCCCGTGTACCCAAATGATACCGTTAAAACAGGCGGAGACGGCTCGGTGGGAATAATTTTCAAGGATAACTCAAGAATAAGCCTAGGACCGAACTCTCGCTTGGATTTAAAGCAGTTTGTCTTTAAGCCTGCCCAGGGACAATTTTCTATGGTTAACAAGCTGACAAAAGGGACTGCCTCATTTGTTTCAGGAAAGATGACAAAGCTATCTCCGGAGTCTGTCATCCTTGAGACCCCGACATCTACAATTGGTGTCCGTGGCACTACATACAATGTTAAGGTTAATGAAGACTAAATGCTCCCAGTTCTTTATCGTGCCCGTAAGAGTCGCATGCAATGAGACGTGGGGTAATCTTCTTGTTCTCTTGGTATTGCTGTTTATATCAGGCTGCGCAACCGCAAATGACAAGGTTGTTCTTATTCAGAATGCCGATGGTACCATAAAGGATACGGTTGTTCTTGTTCAGGATGCCGATGGTAAAGTTGGGCAACTAACAGTTACTACCAGGGGTGGGACTAAGACTCTTACCGCTGCAAATACAATGGTAGAGGTCACCGGATCTGGGGAGAGCCCGTCTGATCCTAAAAAGATAGACCAAAGCCAAATTGATTCACTCTTCACTGATTCCATCAACGCCCTTCCTCTGCCACCGGTCAGTTTTCTCTTATATTTTTTGAACAACTCAACGGAACTGACTGCCGAGTCAAAGTCTTATATTCCTAAAATCGTGTCGTTAGTCAATAAAAAAGGGTTTTATGAAATAAGCATTGTTGGCCATACAGATACAACCGGGAACGATGAGTACAATATGAGATTGTCATCTGCCCGCGCCGAGGCTGTCCGGGACGCACTTCTCTCTCACGGCATTCGGTTTGGTCAGATGGAGCTCAGTTATTACGGAAAGCGGGACCCTGTTGTTCCAACGGGAGACAATGTGAGAGAACCACGTAATCGCAGAGTTGAAGTCGTTGTAAAATAGCCTGCCATAATGCGCGCTTTACGACGACTATCTTCCTATGCCCAGTGGATCCAAAAAAGCAAGGAACATGCTCTCATTATTCTCTTCGGAATTGCATGCACCTGTGTTGTAGTCTTTTTATATTTATTCCAGCCACGTCTGCTTTCGAACATCGACTTTAAAATATACGACACCCTGCTCAGATCGCGTTCTGGACCCGCCGCATCCGGTAGTATCGTTATTGTTGCTATAGATACAAAAAGCCTTGCACAGTACGGACAGTGGCCGTGGCCGCGATACCGGATAGCACGTTTGATGGACAAATTGCGCGAAATGGGAGCCCTAAGTGTCGGTGTTGATATCCTGTTTGCCGAGCCTGACAGAAGTTCGCTGCGCAATATACAAACAAATATTTTAGCAGACTTCAACTACACTGTTAGCCTCTCAGGAGTTCCCCGACAATATATCGACAATGATGCGCTGCTGGCGGAAACGCTCAGGAACGGTCCTTTTGTGCTTGGATACCAGTTTTTATTTGGGGAGCCTATAGAAAGAAGATGCACACTTCATCCGGTCAATGTATTGCTCAGGAAGGAACCCGAGGTGCCGGATTCTGTGAACGGCCTTTTCAAACCGTCTTCTGTCGACTGCCTATATCAGCCGCTCGCGGAGGCAACTCCAGCTTCAGGTTTTTTCAATATAATACCCGAGCAAGACGGAATTATTCGCAGAGTCCCCCTCATAATGGAATATGATGGTCGATTCTACGCCAACCTCTCTTTAGCCGTGCTTCTTGCAGCAGCAAAGCCGAAACCCATGGTATTGACTGTTGGCCAAGCAGGAACAGAACGTCTCTCTATGGAGAATGTTGAGATCCCGCTTGAAAAAAACGGATCCTTCCTGATTCCATTTCACGGTCGAGACGGAACATATCGTCACATCTCGGCTTCCGATATTCTGAACGGCACAACCGAAACTCGGGAGATTGCAGGACACATCGTGATCATTGGAGCGACAGCGCCCGGCTTGTTGGATCATTTCGCTACGCCAACCGACCCGGCAATGGCTGGGGTAGAGGTGCACGCGAACATCATCGACGCCATTCGGCAAGGGGATTTTCTTGTGCAGCCGACGGCTGCTGAATTTATTGCCATTCTTTTTATCGGATTGTTCTCAACAATTGTTTCTGGCCGCTGCAACGTAGTTGCAAATCTGACGTTTTTATTTCTCTTTGCGTTGGTCACGGTAATCCTGACTGTTTTCCTCTTCCGAAAGGGAATTTATCTTTCTCCACTCTACCCTATACTGGCCTATACTTCAAACTTTTCCTTATTATCGTTTCTGGAGTTCCGGCGCGAGGAGCGGCTGCTGAGGGAAAAGACCATGCTACAACTGACAACGCAGGAAGCAATGCTTGAAACTATTGCCAATATCACCGAGACGCGAGATCCAGAAACAGGCGGCCACATCAGACGAACCCGCAGCTATGTGAAGGCTCTCGCCGAGCATATCAAAAAGAAAACGGCATATGTCGACACTGTGAATGATACCTATATTGAGCACCTTTTTTGGTCTGCACCACTCCATGACTTAGGCAAAGTAGGCGTACCAGATCAGATTCTGCTTAAGCCCGCGCGGCTGACCGCGGAAGAGTTCGAAGAGATAAAGAAGCACACCCAGTATGGCAAAAGACTCATCGATGCCGCACAGGCTAAACTTGGGGATACTTCCTTTTTACGGGTCGCGGGAGAAATGGCTTTTTCTCATCACGAACATTGGGATGGGAGAGGATACCCGAATGGACTCAAAGGTGAGGAGATTCCTTTGTCCGGGAGAATTATGGCGATAGCCGACGTGTATGATACTCTCATATCGGGCCGTCCATATAAAGAAGCCGTTTCTCACGAAAAAGCCGTAGAAATCATCTTGGACGAACGTGGTTCGCAATTCGATCCACAACTCATCGACGCTTTTGGGGAGATACACGCTACATTCCGCGCAATTGCTGAGCAATTTACTGATGTCAGTGCTAATGAATCGCTTCATTCGATCAACTTAAAAAACGATTTATCTATTACAGCTTCTTCATGTTCCCACCAGAGCAAAGGAGGGCATACCATGAGCACCATTACGACCAAAGACGGCACGCTTGAGAGCTGACAGAACCAAACTCAGAGCCGTGTCAGCACCGGCGGCTACCAACGGCCAGCGTGAGCGCCACCATCCACGTGGAGTACCTCTCCGGTTACTTGACCTGCCTGTGCCAGGTAGAGCACAGCGTCGACAACGTCTTTTACGTCCACGATTTTCCCCATTGGCTGCAATGTCTTAAGAGAGTCCTTGGGATCATCCTTGTGCATTGGTGTATCCACGACGCCGGGGGCTACGGCGTTGAAGCGGATACCTTCTTTTGCATACTCGATTGCGAGACTTCGGATCACTGTATTCAGGCCCCCCTTCGTAATCATCGAAACCGAGGCATTTATGCCGGCGAATGGCTGATCTGCAAGCGCCGCGGTGATGCTCACAACATTCCCCGATTTCTGTTTCAGCATCTGTTTCACAGTGAGCTGAGTGATGTAAAGGAATCCCAGCAGGTTGGTCGAGACCGAGGCATTAAAGTCCTCGGTAGTAAAGTCCGTGAAGGGCTTGACGTAGAAGATTCCGGCGTTATTCACCAGAACATCGATGCTTCCGAAGTGCTCGATCGCTGCTTCAACAGCTTTGGCAGCGGTCTCCTGCTTACCTATATCGCCATCGACGACAACTAGGCTGGGTGAGGCAGTCAACGATTGACTGACATGAAGAGATGTTGCGACGACGTTATAACCTTCCTCCTGGAAGGCGTCGACCAAACCCGCACCAATACCCTGCTGTGCTCCCGTCACGATTGCTGTTTTCTTGTCTGACATGCATACCTCCCTGTTTGAAACTGCATCGCCGGGTTACGTCTGAATGGTTACTAGCCGGCGTTCTCATAGCGGCCTCATCCAACGTGCCGCGCCAGAAACCCTCAACCTGAAGAACCGACAAAGCCTCGGACCAATGCGGCAATCTCATCGGCAGCCGTGTCCAATGCGAAATGACCGGCGTCGAGAACGTGAATTTGAGCGTTCGGCACATCCCGGCGATAGGCTTCCGGCTCCGAGAGGTCGAACGAGAGGTCATACTTACCCCAGATCACTAGCAGGCGCGGCTGCTTCTCGCGCATCCAAGCCTGCCACTTGGGATAGGCGTCTACGTTTGTGCGGTAGTCGTAGAAGAGGTCGCTTTGAATGTCGGCTTGGCCGGGCTGGTTGAGAAAGGAAAATTCATCGGTCCAGAGATCCGGGTCATAGCGTTCCACATTGGGATCGTTCCCAACATGGCGCGTACGCGTCGCAGCCAGCGAGAGGAGATTTGTGCGAAGAGCGTTCTCGTTGGCAGCGCGATCGGCCCAAAAGGCCCGCCGTGGCTTCCAATTCGCCCCCAGTCCTTCGTTGTGCGCCACAGCGTCCTGGACGATGAGAGCCTCAATCCGGTCCGGATGAGCCAAGGCCATGCGAAAACCCACAGGGCCGCCGTAATCCTGCATGAAAAGCGTGTAGCGCGAAAGCCCCAGCGCTTCGGTGAAATTATTCATGATGTCTGCGTAGTGATCGAACGTATACGCGAATTTTTTCTGGTCCGGCCATTCGCTGTGTCCGAAGCCTGGGTAATCGGGCGCGACAAGGTGATAGCGATCGGAAAGCCGGGCGAAGAGTGGCTCGAACATTCGCGACGAAGAGGGCAGTCCATGGAGCAAGAGAATCGTTGGGGCATCCTTCGATCCCGCTTCCCGATAAAAAATTGTGAGTCCATCAACCTTCACCGTGCGATAAAAGACATGCTGTGACATGGGCATCTTGATCCTTTCTTGACCTTCTAGATGACCGGAGACCTCAAAGATCGCCTCCAACTCGACGGGGGTACCGAGCGGAAGGCTCGCGACGCCGTACACCAAACGGCAAGGGCTCTTGTCTTTTCCGAAGATGTCTTGCAGCAACTCCGAAGCGGCGTCAGCGACTTTCGGCTGTTCGCGGACATCTCCCGAAGTGGCCACCGTCACGCCGAGCCGGACGATCCGCGTAACTTTGTCGAGCGATCCTAAATGCTGCCGCGTGACAGCAAGGACGTTGAGCGCCGCGAGGTGAGCCGCCTTGCGCCCTGCTTCCACATCGAGCTCCGCACCGACGCGACCAATGAATTTCGCCCCGTCGCCTTCCGTGGGAAGCATCCCGCTCAGAAAAAGCAGATTGCCCGTCTGCACCGCTTCCACATAGGTGCCGAACGGCTCAGGCGGCGCCGGGAGCTTGATGCCAAGTTCTTTCAATCGCTGCTCGGCGCTAGCCGACCGAGATCCTTCGCGGGTTGCCATTTGCTCTTTCGAAATTGTATTCATTCCTATTGGATTTAAAGCAGTTGTGAAAAAAAAGGTCCCATTCCGGCCCAGATCGAACGTATACTTGCGGCGCACACCGCCATAGCGCGCAAGTAACAGATCAGCATGCTGCCGCAGATCCGGCGGTCGCGTAGCCGCCCCACCCTCCTCAGATCCGACCCATCGCCCTACCGATTTGCGGCTGAAGGATCAGCCCTTGATCGCAGCGATCAAGGCCGCCATGCTGGCAATGTTTCTCCAAAATTAAGTGTCAGGCCGCAATGCGGCCAGCTAGTACCCGGTTGTTAGAACGGCCCGAAACCGCACCTTGCCGCTCATCATCCGCTCGTAAGCCTCCGCAGCGCGTTCCAGCGGGAAGACTTCATTCATAGACCGTACGCCCGTTAGCGCACTGAAGCGCAGCGTATCCTGCGAATCGATCGACCTGCCAACTGGCCAGCCTGCGATCGACCTGCGTCCTCCGATGAGGAAAAGCGGAGCAACTTCGAACGGCTCACCAACGCCGACGATGATCATCTTCCCATTGACTCCCAGACCACCGAGAGCCGCGCTTATGGCTTTGCCGCTTGTTGCGGTTGCGAGAATGATTCTGGCGCCGCCAAGCTTGATCAACTCCGCCGCAGGATCCTCCTCCTGACTATCAATATAATGCCAAGCACCAAGCTTCTTGGCTAACGGCCCTTTGTCTGTCCCTCGTGCTATTGCAACAGTCTTGAAACCCATCTTCGCGGCAAACTGAACTCCCAGATGGCCAAGCCCGCCTATGCCCAGTATGGCTACGATATCGCCGGGCTGCGCACCGCTGTTTCGTAAAGAGTTGAAAGTAGTAAGACCGGCGCACATCATCGGTGCTGCCTCCACGGCCGAAAGGTCTTCTGGGATCACAGCCAGAGCTTCAGAGGGAACTATCATATAATCGGCGTAGCCGCCGTCATATGTGATGCCTGGCACCTCGGCAGCGGTCTGGCAGGTAACGAAATCACCGCGCCGGCAGGAATCGCAGCGGCCGCAATGCCCGCCATGCCACCCGACCCCGACCCGTTGTCCCGGTGTCCATCCGGTAACACCTGATCCGACCTCATCGATAATTCCGGCGATTTCGTGTCCAGGTACTCGCGGGTACTGAATGCCGGGGAAGGTCCCCTCTTTTGTAAAAGAGTCACTGTGGCATATGCCGCACGCTTGAACCTTTATTCTTACCGACCCGATGCCAGTCTCCGGGATTTCGCGTTGAACGAGTTCAAAGGGTCCATTCGGGTGAGAGACCTGCACGACGCGCATTTTTGACATAAAGCCTCCAATCCATGGCACAGCCACGGAAATTCTAATCAACTGCCAGCGTTGTCAACGTTAAGGCTGGAGAGCTTCTCGTACTCATTTTGCGCAGGGAGGACATAGAAAATGCCAAGAGCACCTAACTCATGGACACGCATTACCATTCTTACCGGTTCACCTCGGGGCGTATTGCGTGAAAATATAGTCTCTTGCCTTTACAAGCGTATGGCACGCGTAACATTCCTTTCCGAATGAGCTGTCGCTCCCATAAGGCTTAAACGTATCAGAGGCTGCATCATAAAGAAACAGGGCATATCCCCATCCGCTCGTCTCCGGGAATCTCTTGGAATCCTTCTGGATGAACGCAACGAATTGTAAGGTGACCGGCTGCACCACCGCCCCCTCGGAGGACAAAACGCTCTTTTTTTTGGACCACTTGATCTTTGCAATGATGGCGCCTTCGGGAAAAGGCTTGCCATTGCCGGGGATGCCTTCCTGATACGCGTTTATCATCACGGGATTTCCCAGTTCAATCTTCATCCCATCTTCGACCTCACTCATTGAGACAGCCTGCCATTTTTCATATCCTCTGAACTCAGAAAACGCGACCCCGTTCGGCGCTTTCAGCGTGTACTTGTCCTGCGCCGCAAGGGCCATGCTGCCCAAGACAGCGAGCAATAGCACAATGATCACAATCGCCGGGATGTTTTTATTCTTCATCTCTAATACCTCCTTTTTCTTATTTGATGGTTACTGATGCTATTTTCATCAGAACCTATTTACCTTCTACCACTAAATGCCACAACTGTCAAGGCAAAGTAGAAATGTTGCTAATTGCAATCGCCAGTCAATTACCACCGACCTTGTCGGCGGCTTGTCTAACGGCAAGACTACGGACAATGTCCTTCGCCTCGCCTGCCTAAAGCATATATTTTTATCCATGCTGGTTATGAATTATAAAAAAAGTTATCAAAACTGGAAACTACTGCGGCGTACAGGAAGTGCAATAACCGAGAGGTGCGCCATCGGCGCACAGTATACTGCAAGTAGTAAGTGATAACAATCCGCTGATCGCCAAAACGTTTAGTAGCGGCCGTAACTGTCGTCGGCAGGCCGTTCCAAAAGCGTTTGTTTAAGGTTACTTTTGAACGTTCACAGGAGTGGAACTGCTGCGGCAAACTCCCTCAATGCATTCTTTGCTCTCCAGTGCGCCGCTGCCCTCCAGAGTGCGGTGTGACGTCCTTGGCAACATAAATATGATGCTACCGTTGCCTTCTGTGAGGCCTCGTGTTGCTGCCCATCGTTTCTTTAATACTGTCCAATTTTTTTTGGATTCAATGCTACAAATGCTGTTTCGGAAAAATAAGGTTGGATACTGGACAAAATGACTTTTCTCACTTTATTTTCCAGCCCCAACTCTGTTTTCTGGGAAAAGGGAGCTGTTCATGACAAATAAAGTTGAACACTGAGAGACTGATTAGCCTTTTTTCCGGCCATAATACGCATAGCAATTTTGCGGATTTCACCGGCCAATCCGCAAAATCACTCAAGGACCGAGACTAAAGATTTTCGGTAGAAAGTAACGTCAACATCGTACTTGCTATCTCTTCGATCTTTTTGCTAGTACCTTGCGACAGTAATAGATTGGTAATGACATCGCGAACAATAAGGATAGACCCCTAAAAGAAGTGAGATAGTGTTGTCAACCCTCGGCGGCAAGTACATCAACGAACATTCACGACCGTCTTTTTAGTGGTATCACAGTTATCGTTTCAAACCTATCTTCGACTGATGGAAAAGAGAGTGCTTGGTACATGTCATACTTTTTTTTAGATAAACGATTCTATGAGTGATATAATTGTAGCGATCATTAATAAATGGAGGTGAATCATGAGCCCGATTGTAATTTCCTTGATCGCTTTGGCAATAATATTTGGCGGCACACTGTTCGGCACTTTCCTTCGTCCTCTTCTGCACGAACAGCATCTAAGCGGTGATTCAAAGGACGTCATGAAGCTCGGGACCGGCATGATTGCAACGATGGCCGCTCTTGTACTCAGTCTGCTGATCGGCTCGGCAAAGGGTACGTTTGATACGATAAACAATGGGCTCAGGCAGAACAATGCGAAGCTCTTATTACTTGACCACACAATGGCCCAATATGGGTCGGAAACGAGAGAAGCCCGGGATAGTCTGCGCCGCGGTGTCATTTCCACGGTCCAGCGGATTTGGCCGGCAGAGAAGACCACGATGGCAGTGGATAAGGTTGATCCAGCAGAGAGCGGCATCGAAGATTGCCAGGCAAAACTCCGGCAACTGTCCCCACGCAACGACGACCAGCGTCGGCTTCAGTCGCAGGCCCTACAGATCAGTGATGAAATGGACCAAACACGTTTGTTCCTCATCCAGCAGGTGGGGGAACGTTCGTTCCCTATGCCACTTCTTGCACTGTTGGTTTCATGGCTTACCATCATCTTTTTTAACTTTGGCCTGTTCACCTCTCGCAATACAACGGTAATGGCCGTCTTGTTTGTCTGCGCGTTGGTGGCGGCAAGCTCACTCTTTCTGATTCTGGAATTGGACCAGCCTTTCGGGGGGTTGATCAAAATTTCCAGTGCTCCGCTGCTTAAGGCACTTGCACATCTAGGTCGATAGATCTGGATCCGCTCCTGCGGTAGCAGAGGTCAACGGGCTGTCTATCCTCAATAGCACAAACGCTCCAACGCTATCCCCGCGCCGGCAGCCAGAGTATTCTATTGACAGGTGAGAAATTCGTGATAGCATGTGAGTCAAGAACAATGGTCAGGAGAAGACCGTAATGTTGGCCTGAGATTCTGGCAGCGCCGCTTAAGAAAGGAGGGAATATCAAACAGAGGAAGCAATCAATGGAGAGCATAACTACATCCCTTAGAGTCTTATAAGCCTTCAAATCGAGGCGGGTGTGTTGTTTGGCGAAAAGTAATAACCTAAATCTGCCCGCATTAATCGTATTAGCCTGACCCACAAATTTATCTCACCGTATTAAAATAGCCGACTATCCCGTAAAGGGAAGAATAATGGAAGGCGCCC
>JBEKCV010000047.1:0-33281 GCA_050014695.1 Thermodesulfovibrionales bacterium | reverse complement strand
GGTGCAAAATAGCAGTGGGTGAGACAAAAAAAGGATCGAAGAATGAAAAATCAATATCTCCCCGATCCGGCTGTGCAGTATGCCTCGGCGTCACGGCTACCAAAATGCTATTTCTCGAATCCCTCTTCTGCGCAGTGGCGCCGTAAGGACAATTAGAAGATGAGATCGAAATTTACACATTGGGCAATTCGCAAGTGAAAAGGTGGGCCTTTATTCTATCGCCAGACAAAATCTTTCTTCCTCTTGCGATTGCTTACGGGATTGTGTTTCTACTCATTACTCCCCCCTTTCAGGCTCCCGACGAGCCTAACCATTTTTATCGCGCATATCAGATATCAGAAGGTCGCCTCACTCCTGTCAAGCAACTTCCGCCTGTCCTTAATCCCGATCAAATAGCGGAGAGAGAGAGAGAGGTGAGAGATCTTAGGAATTCCCTTGCAAAAGGAGACTCAGAAGCAGTGCTAAAGGAGTCCCAAGATTTGAAGTACACGGGTGGCATCGGCGGATACCTGCCGGAAAGTTTGGGAACGACTGCAAAGGCATTTTTCCGCTTACTCAACCAGGAAAACAGACAGAATGTGCGGGATATCTTTCCTCTCCTTACTCTCCCTCTCAACAGGGATAACCGGTTGTTTGTACATTTTCCCAACACTGCATTATATTCACCGATTCCATACCTGCCCCAGGCTTTTGGGATAGCCTTAGGAAAGATATCGCATTTCTCACCTCTGGTACTCATGTATTTGGGGAGGATCGCAAATCTTTTTATCTGGATTGTTCTCGTTCACCTCTCTATTAAAATCACTCCCGTCTGCAAATGGTTATTTTTTCTTCTTGCCTTGATGCCGATGTCCCTTTTTCAGGCAGCCTCCCTTTCCGCTGATAGCTTTACAAATGGGATCGCTTTCCTTCTCATATCCGTTTTTCTCCGGTATGCATTCGATGAAAGCTCTGGGTCACAAATTAGTACCATCGCAATTTTCGTCATTTCCCTGTTGCTCTCACTTTCGAAGCAGGCTTATTTTCTAATGCCGTTGCTGTTTTTGTTGATTCCGGTGGAAAAAATCGGCACGAAACGAAAATTCTACGCATCATTTTTGCTTTTATACCTGTTAACCGTTAGTGTAATACTGCTTTGGACTTTGGTGGCAGATGTCTACAAGGATATCTATAAGCTTTACAACGCTGTCATACCAACATTTTCAGCAGAAAAGCAGACTCTCTATATTGTCTCCCATCCCCTTCAATATTGCAAAATAGTAGTCATGACGTTCATACAGAACGGAAGATTCTGCATGGACTCCTTTATCGGTCAACTCGGTTGGTTAGACACCGGTTTGCCGGAATTATTCAGAGTCTCCTATATTGTTATGTTGTTTTTTGCTGTTTTATCGGGGAGTCGAGAAAGCATCATCTTTTCCCTCAAACAGCGAAGTATCATTCTTGCAACGGTACTCCTGAGCATACTAGCGATCAGCACGTTGGCGTTTATCGGATGGACTCCTGTGGGCAGTAGAATTATCAACGTGCAAGGCCGGTATTTCATCCCCGTGTCTCCGCTTTTCTTTCTATTATTCTATAAGAGGAAAATCAGTCTTAACCTCAATGGCAGCTGCGCTCAGTTGGCACTTGTATGTTATTCTCTGTTCTGTTTGACCTATACGGCATGCGTGATTATCAAGAGATACTATATCGTTTGAGATATCAATTCAGGGCTCATGCAAGAGGAATCCGCTGGGATAAGAATTTTGCCAGGACTTGTTCTTCAGAGCGCTTTAAAACCCGGTATCGTCGGTTCCCCCATCAGGTGGTAACAGAGCCACGCCAACCGTGCAATTGCGATTACCACAATTGCACTAGCGACGTCCCTGCGCGCAAAACCAACCTTTTCGCTTTTTGGTTTTTTTGTTTCGATGCCTGATTCCGCCATCTCGCTTTTTCTTGAACGAAACGTTTTAAAAAAGGAATGTTTCCAAAAAAATACTTCCGCGAAATGTGTAAAATAACAGAGGCTATGATATTATAAAATGTTGAGAAAAGTGATGAAGTAAAAATTCGCCAGGAATATCTTTTGAACAGCACGGGCTTTGATGGATTTTATTGTTGCCATGTGCACTCGCAGAGATGAACAAGAGCAATTATGCCTTAAGAGGTCAGGTGTTTTACACTTTTGCTGAAAGACATTTAAGGGAACGCGGTACGAGGATGGCATGGGGAAAACGCTCGTAAGATATTCAAAAGAAATGCTGCGTTCACCATTCGATGTTCTGGCGAACCTTTATCGCTATCGTCACATACTCATGCAGATGGTTGTCAGGGAGATCAAAGGAAGATTCGCCGGATCCATGGGGGGGCTGTTCTGGCATTTCGCCCATCCCCTTCTGCTCCTCATCGTATATATCTTTGTCTTCATCTACATATTCAAGATGAGAGTCGGAACTTCCGGAGAGAGCGGTGCATCTGCGGTCTTCCTGATGTCCGGACTGTTCCCCTGGATTATCTTCTCCGAAGGACTGTTGCGGGGGACACTCTCATTTATCGAGAACGCAAACCTCATCCAGAAGTCCTCCTTCCCGACGGAGATACTGACAGCAAAGGCCGTAATTGCACCGGTTCTGAGCCACGGGATCGCACTCGTTCTCATCACGGCATATAAGGTCATTTTCCACGGTTTCCTTGGCCCGCTCTTTCTCGTTCCCGTCGTACTGTTGCTCCAGATCTTCTTTACCCTTGGGGTCGCCTTTCTCTGCGCAGCTCTGGCTGTATTTTTCAGGGATATCATTCAACTGACCCAGGTCGTGATCAGCTTCTGGATCTTCCTTACACCGATACTCTACCCAGTGGACATGCTTCCGAAGTGGGCTAAAAAAGTCATGTATGGCAATCCGCTCTATCCGTTTATTTCTCTCTACCACTCTCTCCTCTTGGACGGCACTCTGGGGCAGTGGCATATGGTTCTACTCGCTGTCCTGTGGACGTCGGTTTTCTATGTCTTGGGGACCTTTGTCTTCAGCAAACTAAAGTATGAATTTGCGGACTGGCTATGACCTCAATCGAAGTTAAAGATCTGAGAAAAGTGTACAGACTCTACCAGTCACCTGCCTGCAGGCTCAAAGAGATTATTCTGAGGAGACCCTTTCACACAGAGTTTGTGGCTCTTAACGCCATAACGTTCTCCGTTGGCAAGGGAGAGACTTTTGGTATCATCGGAGAAAACGGGGCGGGAAAGAGCACCCTGCTCAAGGTGCTGGCGCGGACGCTCAAACCCACGTCGGGGGAGGTGCAGATACACGGAAGAACAGCCGCTTTGCTGGAACTCGGCACCGGTTTTAATCCGGAGCTTACCGGCGAGGAGAATATCTATCTGAATGCTTACCTGATGGGATTGTCGAAAGGGGAGATTGATCAGAAAAAGCAGGAGATCATAGCGTTCTCTGAGCTGGGAGATTTCATTCGAAGGCCGGTAAAAACCTATTCATCGGGTATGACCGTGAGGCTGGCCTTCGCGATTGCAACGTCCGTTAATCCTGAGATCCTGATAATCGATGAGGCCCTCTCGGTCGGAGATCAGCATTTCCAGAAGAAATCCATCGATAGGATGATGCGGTTCAAGAATGAGGGCAAGACGATATTCTTCTGCAGTCATGCTCTCTATCTCGTCCAGGAACTGTGCAACCGGTCCCTGTGGCTCAAGAACGGCGAAATAGAGAAGATCGGTGAAACGCCCAAAGTCATAAACGCTTACAGTGACTGGGTCAGGGAAAAGGACGCCGGCATGAATATCACAACCGCCGGGGGAGCGCCTCTTGAGAGACAAACGGAGAGTCCTTTGTGGATCGACTGGATAAAGATCACCGATGGGCAGGGGCATGAGGCTGAAGTCATCAAAAGTGGTCAGGACGTCTGTGTCAGGATACGAATGCGAACGAAGGATCCGTCGATACGCCGGCAGGGGCATATCGGTATCGCCATAAACCGTAATGACGAAGAACCGGTGTACGGAGCTACTACCAAAATAGACGGCTTTACTCCGCTGTGGCTATTTGACGGACAGGAGGTCTGTGTCAGGTTCCCATCTTTTCCGCTCCTTGCCGGACAGTACTATTTCATTCTTGTTCTGGCCGACGAACATGCCTTACACCCGTATGACATCTACCGAACAGACATGTTCTCTGTCGAAAACCTGTACGGCGATTTGGGTATTACGAGGCTAAACCACTCATGGGATTTGGGAAACTGAACTCCCCTGAGAACAGAAGATGACCATACTCTATCTCATCGAGTCTTCGGATCTCAACGGCGGCGTCAGGGTAGTATTTGACCAAGCAAGGGCACTCCGGAAAAGAGGGCACAGGGTATTCATCAGGTCATTGAGAGGGGATCACCGCTGGTATCCCTATCCCATTACATTGGAATACGTCTCAGCATTTGCTTCGGGAGATGCCGTGAGGCCGGATGTGGTGATAGCGACTTTCTGGACGACGGTGCGCCCGGCGCTGGAGATTGAAAGCGGCCTGAGGCTCCATCTCTGCCAAGGCTACGAAGGTGATATTACTGAATATGCCTCCATCCGTCACGACATTGAAGCAGTGTATCGCATCCCCATTCCGAAGATAACCGTTGGGGAATGGCTCACGGACCGTCTGCAACGGCTATTCGGAAAAGGCGGTTTTCAGACGTACACCATAGGACAAATAGTTGATCTGGGTCTCTTTCATCCGCTGCCATTCTGGAGAGAGCTCTTTTCCCGTACCCTGACTTCCCAAAAACGGGTTTTAATCTGCGGGCTTTATGAGAGTTCCGTAAAAGGCATCCCATACGCGGTAAAAGCCGTGGCCACACTCAGAGCACGTGGGCTCGCCGTGCGTCTGATACGGGTCTCAACAGGGGAATTGTCACGGGAAGAGACTGCCATAACGCACATTGACGAGTACTATGCAAACATCCCATCGGCTGCAATGGCAAAGCTTTACCAGAGCAGCGATCTGTTTATCGCTCCTTCCTTATCACATGAGGGTTTCGGTCTGCCTTTTGCAGAGGCGCTTGCATGCGGCGTCCCAGCCGTCGCAACGGCAATCCCCTCCCATCTGAGCTTTGACAGGAGCCATGACTATGCCCGTTTTGTGCCGGAAAGAGACCCTGCCTCGATTGCGGAGGCATCGACGGAAATATTTCGTGACCGACAATTACGGGATAGACTTAAAAAGAGAGGCCCTGAACTGGTACATCATCAATTCAGGAGCGAGTCTGTCGCTGCCAGATTGGAGTCGCTCTTTTCACGGTTAGTGCAATGATTGCCACTCAGGAACTGCGAAGATGGCGTTATTATTTTATCGATCTACCCTTATGGGCATACGGGATCAGGACAACCAGTGTCGAAAAGCGTCTGTTCTCTTTCTTTAAACCTGAAATCCCCTCCTTCCGGGACGGGATTATTACGCTCTGTAATTATCTGGGACGTTCAGCAACAGAATCCGAGATAGAAGATATTATTCAAAAGGCCTTCCGGGTCAAGATTGTCAGGGAAAGCGATGCCTATACCTGCCTGAGAATGAGCAAGAAAAGATTTTCGATGTACTTCGATCCCAAAGGGATTGAGCATTTGCTGGCTGCACGAGAGACGCGGCGCCCGATTGTCCTCTTGACAGGACATTTTGGCAGTTTCTATTCCGCTGAGGTAGCTTTCTCTCTTCTCAATGTAGTTGTACATCCGATTGTGCGAATCGTAGACTACTCTCCCGTTACTCCACTTGCAAGGAGTCTTTACGAGGAAATAAATTACCGGTTTACAGAGTTCAGATCCCCCGTCAGGTATATCTATACGGACTTTTCAGGGAAGATAGACCGCTCAGTTCTTGACATTATGAATTGTGGAGGGACCCTCCTGGTTTGCATCGACCTGCCGCACCGGCTATACCCTTATAAGCACCTTCCCGTCACTTTATTCGGACAGCCCGCGACCCTACCTGCCGGATTAATCCAGTGGGCAGTTAAGAAAGGAGCCCTCTTTTTAACTGCCTGGAACAGCGTCGAGTTCTCGGACGATAGGAAGTTTTATCGGTTTTTGACTGTTGAACCGATCCCGGACAGTACAGACGTGACAACAGTCATGCAGACGTATGCCGATCGGCTCACGGACAGGGTATCCAAGCAGCCTTGGCAATGGATGGGGCTTCCTATTATCACACAATACGGTGAAAATGGCGGAGATGGAAAAAATGTCTGAAGGAATGACTGTCGTCACAAAAATTTCTCCCTCCTATCTCTACTCCTCTGAATTTACATTGGCCCTCAAGATGTTCAAGGCCGCCTTTCCTGAAGGTACTTCTTTCTTTATTTCGGAGGAAAATATGGCCGATGCGTTGAGAGATTTGGTAAGAGACCATATCCCGGACGTGGACGGGTATACCTGCGTTGTGAAAGAACCTGCCGTTTTGATCGAAAAAGATACGGTCGGTGAGATGCTGAAAGTAATGCGAGACCATCCCGACATATCTTGTGTCTTGCCTTCTGATATCAGAGGATCCAGGCCGGGTAGGGCCCCTAATTACTATACGATGAGAGGATTTGAAAAATTTGCAGAATCTTTATATGACCCCGACAATGCTGTGGCACCGTATGATGGAAGGGAGCCCTGGATGTTTATAGTAAGAAGTGAGTTTCTAAGGAGTATCGAGATTCCTGAAAACCCAGTGACAATACCATGTTCCCTCCCCCCTGACAATGTCTGCATTTCGCTTAACGCATACATTCATCCCTTTATTGACTACTACAAGGAAACAAGGTCAGACGTCCTTCCTTACCTGCCTAAGGCCATCACATCACTCCTCGATATCGGATGCACAAGGGGTTATTTTGGAGAGGCTGTCAAAAAGGAGCGCGGATGTAAGGTCGTAGGGATCGAGATAAACTTCCATGAAGCGCAGGAAGCGAAATCACGCCTTGATCGCGTGATCGAGGGAGATATCTTTGCGGTAGATATCGGGGAGAAATTCGATTGCATCACCTGCCTGGATGTCGTGGAACATTTTGTCCAGCCGGATGAGTTCCTGTTGAAGGTAAAGACACTGCTCCAGGATAACGCCCATCTTATATTGAGTGTCCCCAACGTAGGGCACTGGGCCGTTGTCGAAGACTTGATAGCGGGTCGATGGGACTATATTCCCGCCGGTACCCTGTGTGTTTCTCATGTGAGGTTTTTTACAAAGGCTACCGTCGAATCTCTTTTGCGGGGTAATGGGTTCAGGATTGTGGCGACAGGAGAAGAACTGACACCGTTGCCTGATACTGTCGCAAAGAGCATTGACCTGCTGAAGCAAGCCGGCCTGGAAGTCGACGAGAAAAGTTTGGCTGCTTTGAGGTATTATATAGTTGCACAAGTAGCAGTCGCGCAGAGGGAATAACTATGAGGCCGAACGTAGTATTTTGTTTTCACACCAATGACCACGAATATAACATGGGTATTGGTTTTATCTCTGCATTTCTCAAACAGAACGGCATAGATGTCGGTATCGTCATTTACAGGGAAATTGCCGGAAAACAGTCTGATACACCCGAAGATATCGCGAGGCTGATTATCGAAAAAAGACCAACGGTCGCTGCATTCTCGGTCTTGACATTCAACTGGCACCGTATGAAACGGGTCATCGCACACTTGAGGCCACAATTTGACGGACTGATCGTGGTGGGAGGGTATCATGCAATCCTCGCCCCTGAAGAGGTCATCTCGTTTCCGGGGGTGGATGCTGTCTGCACAGGGGAAGGAGAAATGCCACTGAAAGAACTGGCAGAACACTCAATTAAAGGGGACCAGAAGAATTTCCCTGCCATAACGGGGATGGTCTTCAAAGGCGAATCAGCGTCCTTCGAGAAAAGATGGCTCGTCGAAAACCTGGCCGAATACCCCTATATGGACTACGACCTTTTTGATTCGGAAGGAAAGACAAGGTTTTCAGAGAAATACATGGGGGCGCTTTCTGCCGCCGGGATATTTTCTTTTCCGGTCATTACCGGCAGGGGATGCCCTTATCAGTGTACTTACTGCTGCAACAGCGTCCTGATAAACGCCTACGGCGGTGTTAAACGGTTCTTGCGAAAATATGATCCTGCCTCAGCTGTTGCCCATATTAAAGGTGCCATAAAAAAATACCATCCCCAGTTTTTAGAATTTCTTGATGAGACGTTCACGCTAAACAGGACATGGGTAAGGGACTTCTGTTCTCTCTACAAGACCGAGATCGGCCTTCCCTTTTCTATTATGAGTAGGATCGACACCGTTGACGATCAGACAGTTGCCGTCCTTGCGGAAAGCGGACTTAAGGTGGTCTTCTTCGGGCTCGAAAGTGGAGACGAGGCATACCGCATGCACTATCTTAAGAGGATCATGTATGACAAGACCATTAAGGAAGGCGCGCGACTTCTCAAGAAATACGGCATCATGATTGTCACATTTAATATGTTCGGCATGCCTTTTGAGACGAAGGAGACGATAAGGAAGACACATGAGCTGAACGAAGCAATACAACCGGATGCGGCCATGCCCTTTATTTACCAGCCCTTCCCCGGGACACAGCTGTCGAGTCTTGCCTACGAACATAATATGGCCACGCCACCCCCGGAGGACCGATGGGATTATTGCACGCCCTCCCTTGATACGCCTGAATTGCCTGCAGCTTATGTTGTAGAAGCGGTCGAGGAATTCAGGAGAAGGTTTACTAGTCCTCAAGTTGTGCAAAACCTCTATCATAAGTTGCGGAATATTGTCAGGCAGTGCAATCGTTAAGTCAAGCAGCCAGACCGGGGATGATTGGGACGACCGGAAAATCTCTTTGCTCCCTCCGACTGTATTCCCTTCGCCATCGGTCGATTTGTCTCAACAGGTAAGAAGGATATCGGGGATTTTCGGTGTTATCGATTCGATGCACTACAGAAGACATCTTCTCAAGGTGTGGAAGGCTGTTTCGCATGTATCGCAGGCTAAACTACAGACTTCCCGAACTTCGGTTTTCCTCGAGATACCTCTACACGAACTTTTCTGGGTAAGATTGGCTGGATGCTCGTGGCCCTTCGCAATAAGAGCGGAATTCTTTGGACCACAATAGATTTCCCGAGGAGACTCTATCGGCACAAGCCGTTACCGGTGAAATTATTCGGTCGACCTTCTTCTCTCCGTCGGGAATAATACATTGGGGCGTGAAAAGAGGGGCTGTCTTCTTGGCGGGATGGAACACCGTCGAAGACAGAGACGGAGAGGTTCAGCGGCGATTGAGTATCGAAAACTCGATTGCCTGCGAATCCGATACAGCTGCCATATTGCAGACCTATGCCGACCGTCTTTCCGATCGGATGTCGGGGAACTTGCTGTGCTGCTGGATATTTCTCGGTCTTTTTGACCATGGGAGATGCCGGGATGTGGAAAGACAAAGGTGCTCCATCAAGGTTTGCCTGGGAGAGATCATCAATGATATCAGTGATTATCATTAATTACCATTCTGCACGTCTTGCCAGCAGGGCCGTCGAATCTGTTCGCAAGGATGAAAAAAATATTGAAGTCATCGTTGTGGATAATACCGCAACCGACGAAGAAAGGGCAGAGTTAAGGGCATCATTAGAGATGAAGGGCGTTACCCTCATTCTCAACGAAAGAAATGAAGGATTTGCACGCGCATGCAACCAAGCCTTTTCCTGTTCGGAGGAAGAGTTTCTTTTCCTGATAAATCCCGATGCCTATGCGGTGTCTCCCTGCATCAGCGTACTGAGAAATTTCCTTGAGGGAAACCCCAAGGTCGGTGCCGTCTCTCCACAAGTATTTTGGGATAAGGACATGAGCTACCACTTTCCCCTTTATCCCGTTTTTTCTCCATCCAGGGAGCTTGTCTCAAGGTTTACCGGTTTTTCGCCTCTCTTCAGACGTTTTTTTTCCCTCAACGAAAGGAGGAAAAATCTGAAACTCTGGAGATCCACTCTGCCGGTGAAAGTTAAAAATCTTTCCGGGGGCACTGTCATGGTACGGAGGTCTTCTATCAAACGATCCGGTGGTCTTTTTGACGAACGCTTCTTCTTATTCTATGAGGACACGGATCTTTTTTTGAGACTGAGAAAATCGGGGTACCGTCTCTTTATCCTGCCAACTGCAAAAGCTGTTCATAACCATTGTCACGGCAACGAGAAACTTGCGGTCATGGCACAGACCCGCCATCTCTATATCGATAAGCACTATAAAAAAATCCCCTTTATGAGAGCGTCCTCTGCGTTATCCCAATATCGCGGGACAGATAGATGCGTCGATCATGGAGGCTATGACAGCCCGCCGGTCTTTCCGATTCCGCGGGATCTTGAAAAAGGGTATCTCTTCGAGTGGAGCCCCAGTCCGCTCTTTGTGCCTTCGGTAGGGTGTTTCGGGGAGGGGAAAACTTTTGCGATATCGGAAGAGGTCTGGAATCTTTTTGACCGGGGAGTTTACTATAGCAGGGTTTCGAGCCTTTCTGAGTTTTTTGCCCATGCGAAAACCTACTGCTGGACCAAGAACTGATGAGTAGTTTTCCCATTGCAGGATTACGTGCTGGCAACATGAATTCGGCTTCTTTCCGTGAGAAGAGATCGCAGGTCGAAGGAGGGGAATTCCCATGCATGGAAGGGAAATAATGCACGCGAAGGATGTCACAATAAGATCATACCGAAAGGGTGATGAAATACAGATTGTAGAGATGTTCAACGAGGTGTTCACCCAGCACAGGGGCATTGATTACTGGTATTGGAAGTATCGTGATAATCCGCAAGGGCCTCCCATCATCAGCCTTGCTGTCAGTGCTGAGGGTATTCTTGCTGCACACTTCGCAGCGTATCCTCTAAAACTCTCTTTTTACCGGCCAGAACGAGAGAAACCGTATATAGCTACAATCTATCATGCAGGTGATAAGATGACCAGAAGACAATTTAGGTCTGTCGGCTTTGGGAAAAACGCTCTGCTCGCCAGAACATATACCCATTTCACGGAGACTCCTGCCGAACCCGATTCCCTCTTCAAATTTGGTTTTATGACCCATCACAGTCTGAGATTCGGCATATTGCTTCTTAACTACACGATAATCGAGCCAGTACCTTATAGAAAGCTTGAATGTATCAAGTTGTCTGAACTCAAAGTCCATCTCTTCAAAAAGATAATAAACGATATCAAAGCCGAGACCACTTCAGAGATAGATGAAACATGGACCGATTTTTTTTATCGTGTTGCGTCGCCTTACAGATACCTTGTTAAACGGGACGCATCTTACGTAAGATGGAGATACTTGCAAAGGCCTGATAAGGAATACCTTATCATAGCGGTAAAAAAGAGGGCGAAACTCACTGGGTGGGCAGTTTTTTATCGAGAGGGCAATAAAATAATATGGGGCGATGCATTGTTTGAGAAAGGGAATTTGGATTCTGTAAAGTCGGCTCTTCTGTATCTGAGAATGAATCCCCTCTCCTCAGGCGCTGAGTTTATCGAGTGTTGGTTTCCCCCTCGGCCAGAATGGTGGGATGTCGCCTTGCAGTCTCTCGGATTCCGTAATGAAAGTGAGCCCAATAACCTTCGTTTTTGTATTGGTAACGTGATAGATCATGATGCCCCTGAGAATGTGAAAAAGCATTTCTATTACACTATGGGAGACAGCGATCTCTTTTAGGATGCTCGAGGGCTCAGGATTATCTTTTCTCTTCACACCACTTCCGGGCATTCTGGAACATTTTGAGCCACGGCGATGCCGCAAGGGTATTCCTCCATTCTTCAGGAATCCATGCCCATTGCCATGCCAGGAAAGTCCTTTCCGGATGGGGCATGATCGCAAGGTGTCTTCCATCAGAGGAGCAAAGGGCTGAAATACCGTGAGGCGAGCCATTGGGATTAAATGGATAGGATTCCGTAATCTTTCCTGAATCATCCACATACCTGACCGGGGCAAGTCCTTGATTCAGGATCCTCTCCTGGATCTTCCGATCGGGGAAATACGCCCTTCCTTCCCCATGGGCAACCCATATTCCGAGGGTTGAGCCTTCCATACCACTCAGCATCAGGGAAGGGCTTTGCAGTATCCTGACGGTCGAAAAGCGCGATTCGAAGCGACCTGATCTGTTATGAACGAACCGCGGCTGCAATCTGTTCTCTATCCCCTGCCAGGGAATCCAGCCGAGAAGCGCCATAAGCTGACAGCCATTGCAGACACCCAGACTGAAGGTATCTTTCCGGTGATAAAACCCCTGAAATTGTTCGTATATGTTTTTATTAAACTTTATCACCCCAGCCCAGCCTTTCGCTGAATCCAAAACATCCGCATAGCTGAACCCACCCACAAACGCGATCCCTCTGAAATCCTCAAGGGATACCTCACCCTTGAGGAAATCGATCATGGTAATATCCCACACCTCGAATCCAGAATCATAAAAGGCCGATGCCATTTCCCTGTCTCCGTTACTGCCTTCTTCGCGGATTATCGCAACTCTCGGCTTGCCGGATCGGTCGATTATCTCCCGCGGCGTCCTGTCGGGTACAAAGGATAAGTGCAAAGAAGGGCCTTCCCTGTCATAAATATTCTTCCTTTCTTCTTCAACACAGTCAGGGTCTGCCTGCAGCCTGTCGAGATGGCAGCTCGTCTCCTCCCAAACTGCCCTGAGATGTCGCATATCCTCCTTAAGGACAATGGTATCGTAAAACCGCACGGTTACTGCTTTTTCAGCCAAGGTCTCCCCTATAATCCGATAGGCTACCCCTTCACCTTTCAAGATCCCTGAAATTTCTTCCTCATCTTCTGGCTTGAATTCGATGACCAATCCTGCTTCCTCGGCGAATAAGAGAGAGATTGCCTCGGAAGGGTTATAATCCACGTTTATTGCGAGGCCACAGTTTCCCGAAAAGGCCATCTCGAGAAGAGTCACAATAAGACCGCCGTCACTAATGTCATGCCCTGACAGGATAAGGCCCTTTTCTATGAGTTTTTGAGTCGCTCTGAAGGACTTTCTCAAAAGTTGAGGGTCTTCAATATCAGGAGATTCATTTCCGATCTGACCATAGGCGTGGGCGAGGGCAGAGCCTCCGAGTCTGTATTTACCCCTTCCTATGTCCACGCGGAGTAGTCTGCTCCGTCCCGGTCTCTTTATATCGGGGGTTATGACCTTGGTAATATCAGGGCACGTGGCATACGCTGAGATCACCAATGTTCCAGGTCCTTTGACAATCTCGCTCGCTTCTCCCTTCGCCACTACCGCTGCCATGGAGAGGCTGTCTTTTCCCCCGTCGACCGCTATGCCAAGCTCCAGCATAATATTCCTCATAGCGACCGCCGCGTCATAGAGAGCAGCGCCTTCCCCCGGTAATTTTGCAGGCCACATCCAGTTCCCAGAGCATCGTATATCCTCAAGAGCGCTGATTCTCGCCCACACGATGTTGGTAATCGCTTCAGCGACGCTCATCCTTGCCATTGCAGCGGGATCTATCAAACCCTTGATAGGCTGTTCTCCGACCGCGATAGCCGCCCCCGTCAAACCGAAATGGCTCTGGGCGATCACGGCCACATCAGAGACCGTAAGCTGCAAGGGGCCGGCACACTGCTGTCTTGCAATGAGCCCTGTCACACTCCTGTCCACTTTATTGGTAAGGAATCTCTTTGAGCCTACGGAAAGGAGTCTGAGGACTCTTTCCAGCGCCTCCTTTACCGTAAGACCATCGGGCAGCCTGAGCGCAATGAGTTCGGGATTCATTCTCTCGAAGGCGAATGTCTTCTGCGGCATGTCCCCCAGAACCATCTTCAGGTCGAGGTTAACGGGAGTGCTTCCGTCCTTTTCATCATGGAGAACGATATACCCATCGTCGGTTATCTGCCCGACAATCGCACAGGGCACCTTCTCCCGACTGCACAGTTTTGTGAACATTTCCGCCTTCTTTGGCTGTATCAAAAGGGCGTTGGATTCCTGGTACTCAGCACCCCAGATCTCGAGGACGGAAAGGGTATTGTCGCCCAACGGTATTTTCTTTATCTCTATTTTCGCTCCGGCCGGATATATCAGTTCTTTTATTACGTTACAGTTTCCTCCGGCACCCTGGTCATGAATGCTGATTATGGGATTGTCGTCCCCGAGTTCAATGCAGGTGCGAATAACCCTGTTCAGTTTCTGTTCCATTTCAGCATCCCCGCGCTGCACTGCGTTGAAGTCGAGTTCCTCGATGTTTTCCCCATGGATCATGCTCGAGGCAGCACCCCCCCCTATGCCAATCCTGTATGCGGGACCTCCTAGCTTTACAACGAGCATGCCCCTTTCAGGGTCACCCTTTTTCACATGCCGTTCATCCATCTGGCCTATACCGCCAGTGAACATAATAGGCTTTACCCATTCCCTCCTCTCTCCTTGAGGAAGTCGCATGCCGAAAGATCGTGTAAAACCCTGTATCACCGGTTCTCCGAATTTATTTCCGTAGTCTGACGCACCGTTGCTCGCCTCAATTTCTATCCGGAGCGGGGATGCGAGGTTCTGCGGATACAGGAAGGAGTCATCTTCCCACGGCAACTGGTATCCAGGGATCCGGAGATTCCCGACACAGTATGCCGCAGTCCCTGCGATGACAAGCCCGCCCCTGCCGACCGCCTGAACGTCCCGTATTCTTCCCCCCGTTCCTGTCTCCGCGCCGGGAAAAGGCGCAACACCGCTGGGGAAATTATGTGTCTCTGCAGTGAATATGATATGGTATGTTAGGTCTTTTTCTCTGAAAGAGGAAGGACTGCCCGGTTTATCCGGTATGATCGTCTTGATCCGGTATCCTTGTATGGCACTCGAGTTATCCCCGAATGCTATGATGCTGTTGTTAGGGTTTTTTTCATACGGGTCTTTTATTATTTCCATCAGGGTATGGGGAATCTCCCGCCCGTCGATGACCAGTTTGCCCCTAAAAAACCAATGGCGTGAATGTTCACTGTTTGACTGACCGAGGTCAAAGCATTCCACGTTTGTTGGGTTTCTCTTTAGCGCGTGAGCAAAGAGGTTGAAGTAGTAGTCGATATCCCATCCATCCAGTCCGAGGCCGAGCTTTCTGTTGATCTCTTCAATAGCTCCTCTGCCAGCTTCGATGACCTTGACCTCGTATACAGGTTCGGGCTCTACCCCTGTCTCAAAGGTCTGAAGCCGTTCCGGATATGGACATTCCGTCATCTTGTCATGCACGACCTTTAAGAAATCCTTCTCTGTTTCTCCAATTGCATTTCGCATGGAGACCGAAGACCGGGAGGCGAAGACTAATTTGTACCTCCGTGAGCGCTCAACCCGGATTATCTTTGTTACACCACAGGCATGACATACTGAAACTGCGTTGGTTGACCAGGCTGTTGTGAAGTTCATGCGGGGGCCGACCTCGAATATCTTTGCGGCGTTATTGCGAGCCACGCCAGTCCCCGACACGACATTTTCAGGGGAAACGTTCAGGAAACTCTCGGAAGAGAAATTCTCAGGTTCAAAGGTTTCGCACAAGAGCCATTGCAAGACAGCCATCTCACCCGGCGAGAGGGCTTCGTTCGCCTCGATATAAAAACAGTACTCCGTTTCGATATCCTCCATATCGAGGCCAATGGTCCGTCCGAGATATAGCAAGAGATTTTTTCCCCTTGCCACGGAAAGGGTGGGTTTTCTGAACCTATAAATCAACGACACCTTTTTATTGAACCTCCGCTTAGAGAACTCCTCAAGCAAATTATTATACCAACTCTGCGTTCCAGAGGACACGGGGTGAAGAATTATTTCACCCTTGCGGCTTCTCTGATTGACTAAGACATCTTACAAAAACCTTTGGGGGATGTCGGAGCAGGGAAGCCGGGTCAGGATATCCTTGCATTCATGTGTTCGCTGTCCCGAATACCCTCGAAAAAATGTACTCGATATTCTTGAAATAGTGCCTCAGGTCGAAAATTCGCTCCACATCCTTTTCCGTAAGATGTCGTGTAACACGTTTATCCCTCAACAGCACGTACTTGAAATCCTTTTTCTCCCTCCAGCTCTTCATGGCGTTTTCCTGGACAATGACATATGCATCTTCTCTGCTAAGCCCCTGACCCACGAGGGCAAGCAAAACCATTTGGGAGTTATGAAGCCCGTAACTCCTAGCCATATTGTCTTTCATTCTGTCAGGATAAACCAGGAGGCCATCAAGGATACAGGTGATCCGGTGGAGCATGAAGTCAACAAGTATTGAGCTATCAGGAATGATTATCCGTTCCACTGAAGAATGGGATATATCCCTTTCATGCCAGAGCGCAACATCTTCCAGCCCGGCCAATGCATTTGCCCTCACAACCCTGCCAAGTCCTGACAGGTTTTCAGAACCCACGGGATTTCTCTTGTGAGGCATTGCAGACGAGCCCTTCTGTCCGGCTTCAAAAGGTTCCTCCGCCTCAAGGACCTCAGTCCTCTGGAGGTGTCGTATCTCAACAGCTATCTTCTCTACGGAGGCGGCGATGAGCGCAAGGGACGAAAGATATTCTGCATGTCTGTCCCGCTGGACAACCTGAGTCGCCACAGGCTCGGGACGGAGACCGAGTTTCTTGCAGACCGTTTCTTCAATGATGGGAGGAATGTTGGAGAACGTCCCGATCGCGCCTGAGAGCTTCCCCGCGCTGATCGCTTCCTTTGCCCTTTTCATCCTGTTCAGGTTTCTTCTCATATCCTCATGCCAGAGGGCAAACTTCAGACCGAATGTCATCGGCTCAGCATGGACTCCGTGGCTTCGGCCCATGCATACTGTGTCTTTATAGATATATGCCTGTCTTTTCAGGACAGTCATCATCTCCTTTATGTCGGTTATGATCAAATCCGATGCCTCCCTCAGGAGGAGACTGAGGGCTGTGTCAACTATATCAGATGACGTCAAACCTTTATGGATGAATCTCGAATCCTGTCCCACGCTTTCTGCGACAGAGGTGAGGAAAGCGATGACATCGTGTTTTACGGTCTTCTCGATATCATCGATCCTGTTCACGTCGAAACGCGCCTTCTTCTTCAGCCTCCTGACGGCCTCTTTGGGAATCTCTCCGATCTCCGACCACGCCTCACACACACCAAGCTCAACCTCAAGCCATTTTGTGTATTTGTTCTCAACTGTCCAGATCTTGCCCATCTCTGGCCGTGTGTAGCGCGCTATCATATCTCCTCCCTCATCCGGAATGTATCCGTAGTATATGCAGAGTTACAGGAAGATTCTTACTCGTATCATCATTAAGGTTTACGTTTCACTCAGTTTAAATTCCCCGTGAGAGCCGCTCAATCAAAGGGAGGGGAAGTCCGGCCTCGTGCATCTTCATCTGAGCCTTCTCTATGTTGTATCGCACTCTCACAAATTCCACAGACTCATCGTGTAGTACCGCGTAGCATGCCCGAGGATCGGCGTCCCTCGGCTGACCAACACTGCCAATGTTTATGATATAGCGTTCGCTCTCCCCGAGGTTCGCTCCGTTTCCATAGGTGACCATCTCGCCCGAAGGCACCCGTTCGATTATAAAAGGCTTATGGCTGTGGCCAAGGATGCATATCCGCTGATCAAAATAATCAAAGTTGATCTCCGCATCCCACAATGTTACGAGATAGTGCCATGCAGCGGGCTCCTTCGGCGTCGAGTGAACCAAGAGAAGGTCCTCTTTGTCCATTTTTTGCATGACCGGGAGAGTCTCGAGGGTGTTCCTGCTCTTCTCCGTCATGACTTTCCTCGTCCAGAGCAGCGCTGCTCGTGCATATTCATTGAAATAGTCTATGTCCAGAAGGCCGACGGCTGCCTTGTCGTGATTCCCAGCAAGGAGGATTTTGCAGCGTTCCTTCAGCCTCTTCACGCATTCATTCGGATTCGGACCGTAGCCCACTGCGTCTCCAAGGAATAATATTTCCTTGATCTCCCTTTTCGATATATCCTTCAACACTGCATCGAGGGCCTCAAGGTTTGCGTGGACATCCGAAAGAACAGCGTATTGCATCACCGCACCTTCTTATCTTTTATTCCCTTTGCAATGGTGTCGAGGATTCCGTTGATAAACGATGCAGACTCTATTGCGGAATATTTCTTTGCAATCTCGATAGCCTCATTTATCGTCACCGTGGAGGGGATGTCTTTGCGAAAGAGAAGTTCATAGGAAGCGTACCTGAGGATATTCCGGTCAACCGCTGCCATCCGCTGAAGGACCCAGTGCTCTGCCGCCTTCTGTATGACCACATCTATTTCCGAAAGATTGTCGAGGGTTCCGTAAATGATATCCTCTGAGAACTGCCGGACTTCATCGTCTTTATCCAGGTCTGCCCAGAACTCGTCGAGGTCTTTCTTCTCCGGTCTTTTGCCGGTAAAGTCGAATCGAAAGAGAAATTGGAGGGCATATTCCCTTCCCCTGCGACGCTTCATGCCAGTTTCTTCATCACCTGTGCCATTTCAATGGCGGTCATCGCTGCATCCCAGCCCTTATTGCCGTTCTTTGTGCCGGCCCTCTCTATTGCCTGCTCGATCGTATCAGCAGTGATGATTCCGAAAGCGATGGGAATGCCGGTCTCCATGGATGCTGATGCGATTCCTTTTGAGACCTCCGCCGCCACATACTCAAAATGGGGCGTTGCGCCCCGAATGACCGTACCCAGGCAGATGACAGCGTGATACATGCCCTTTGATGCCATCTTTTTTGCGGCCATGGGTATCTCAAAAGCACCGGGAACTTTTGCGACGGTTATGTCCTTGTCGTCTGCTCCATGCCTGAGGAGCGCATCCTTCGCACCATCCAGTAGCCTGCTCGTGATGAAATCATTGAACCTGCTGACAATAATACCGAACTTAAGCCCCTTTGCCTGAAGTTCACCCTCGATTACCTTCATAGTGTCCTCCGTAAATCAAGAATGTGCTTATTTTACCATAAGAGAATGGGTTGAGAAGCAATTCATCGCTCCTGCCAGGACCTATTGCGGGTCGCAGCGGAAGCATGGAAAAAACGCTACGAGAGATGAGCGGCAGCCCCCAGTATCATTTCCACGGTAGCATAATCCGACGGGTCTCGGGAATAATAGCGAAAAACGATATCTCCTTGCCTATCAATGAGAATTACACCGGACAACTGGAACGGATCTCCTTGGCGCAAACCAGGAAGATGTCCCTGGCTGATTGACCGTAACCCCTTCAAGAACAGCCTTGGTGAGAATATCTGCAACATACTTCCTCCCTTAAGTCCGTAAGTCTTGTAAAGAAACTTCCCCGGGTCACAGATAATGGGAAAAGGCACACTGAATTGCCTTCGGAAGTCCTCCGCTTCTGCGGGCGTACCCATGTTCACCAGCAGAATTTGAAGGGCGGCCCCGTCGAACTTGTCCTTTCCGCGACACAACTGCGCCACCTGCTCCCTGCAGAAAGGTCACCCGAAGTGGCGGAGGAAGACTAACACTAAGGGCTTTACCTTCCAAAAGTGACTGAGGTGTTTTCGCGTTCCGTCGGAGAAGGAAACCTCGGCATCAGGCGCTGGTTGGATTTCGAGTTGGCTCACGATAAAATTATATCACATTTATGGACAAAGACAAGGTCAGTTTGGCTTTTTCACCGCCTTCCGGTCTGAGAGGAATGCCCCTATGAGGTTCATCGTCCGCCGTCCTGAAACCGACCTTTCTCCCTAACCATGAACAACAATCCTTGACTAGCTCCTGAGGTTTTCACGATAATAAGTAAGAGGAAGACAGAAGGAAAAGCATGAAAGTCGAGAGGGATCCAGGGACTTCTATGAAGAGACTTGCCTTAACCACAGGAGACCCCGGAGGCATAGGCCCCGAGGTGGTCCTCAAGGCGCTATCATCTCCCGATCTACCCAAGTGCATACCCGTAGTTATAGGAGACGCGTGTGTCATGCGCGATGCCATGAAGACTTGCAAGATTCCGCTTGAAGTGGAGGTTATCAATTCTCCCGACGATAGCTCTTTTTCTCCTGGAACGCTCTGGCTCATAGACCTTCATTCGTTGACCTCCTTTAAGAAAAAAGAACCTGATCCGCACAACGGCATGGCCTGTGTCAGTTATATAAAAAAGGCTGTTGAACTCGTGCTGGAGAGAAAGGTTGATTCTATAGTAACAGCGCCTATCTCAAAAGAGGCATTGAAATACGGCGGGTTTCCATGGGCCGGACATACTGAGATGCTGGCAGAGCTAACCGCATCAAGGGACTACGCCATGATGCTTGTAGGCGAACCGTTACGGGTCATCCTCGTGACCATCCATACTGCGTTGAAAAACGTACCCAACCTCATAACAAAAGAAACGGTACTAAAGACCATCCGCCTCGCAAAAAAGGCCTGTGACATGCTGGGAATCGAAAAACCGAGAATAGCTGTTGCGGGACTGAACCCCCATGCGGGGGAATCGGGCATATTCGGGAAAGAGGAAATCCAGGAAATCAAACCTGCCGTTGATGAGGCAAGAGGAAACGGTATCTTCGCAGTGGGACCTTATCCTCCGGATACCATCTTTCACAAGGCATACCAGGGTGACGTGGATATAGTAGTCTGTATGTATCACGACCAGGGCTTGATTCCTCTCAAGATGGTATCCTTTGATAGAGGTGTTAATGTGACGGTCGGGTTGCCCATCATCAGAACATCTCCTGATCATGGAACAGCGTATGACATTGCATGGAAGGGTATTGCGAATCCTTCCAGCATAATTGAGGCGATAAAGATGGCCATCAGGCTGAAATTGTGATATTGCAATGCGAATACTCATGACAAACCGCAGAGGCACGGAGAAAGACTCAAGGGCAATCCCTTCTCTCCGCTGTCGTTCATTTTGGTAGGAAATTATGCTATTCGATCCATTCTCTTTCAGCGGACTTGATGTTAAAAACCGTATTGTCCGTTCCGCGACCTACGAGAAGAGGGCAAATGAAGACGGTTTTGTAACAGAATCACTCATAGAGTTTTACTGTGACCTCACGAGAGGCGGGGTCGGACTCATCATCACGGGCAACGCCCTTGTCCATCCATCAGGAAGATCTGTACGCCAGATGCTCTGTATCCACAGTGATATATATATCCGGGGACTCAGGAATCTTACCGATGCTGTCCATGAACTCGGTGGAGTGATCGCCATTCAGTTAGTGCATGGCGGCAGACAAAGTTTACCTATACTGCTCGGAGGTCATGCACCTCTTGCCCCCTCAGCAGTACATGACCCCTCCACGGATGTAACCCCTCAGACGATGACAGACGAAGAAATATGGGAGATCATCGAAGCATTCGGCGATGCCGCAAGGAGGGCAAGGATTGGGGGCTTTGATGCAGTCCAGATCCACGGCGCTCACGGCTACCTTGTGAGCGAATTCCTCTCGCCCCACACAAACAGACGTCTCGATTACTGGGGAGGGGACGAAGAGAGAAGGTTCCACTTTCTAGAAGAGACCTATCTCGCTATGCGGAAGGAAGTCGGGGAAGATTATCCCATCTTGATAAAAATAAATGCTAATGACATGATTGGGTCTGGATTAAAGGTTGAGGATTCAGTGGGAATAGCCAAAAGACTGGAGATATTAGGCGTCGATGCTTTTGAGGTAAGCGGGGGGATGTTTGAGTCAGTCCAGAAGACAGTTCAACCGAATATCCTTACTGAGGATAGAGAGGCTTATTTCAGAGATGCGGGGAAGTCATACAAGGAAAGGCTGAACTCTCCGATTATGCTCGTAGGGGGTATGAGATCAGTCTCTGTTATGGAGGACGTGTTAAGGAAAAAAGAGGCTGATCTTATCTCCCTCTCAAGACCATTGATTAGGGAACCTGACCTCCCTAACAGCTTCAAAGAAGGCAAAGAGAAGGCAGACTGCATCTCCTGCAACGGATGCATGGAGTTTCAAAAACTTGACGTGGTCAAATGCGTCTGTCTCGGTTCAGAGTAATATTACGCGTACGCATTCCAGAGTGATCCGCAATCAAAACCCGAACGCGGATTGACAAAGAACCGACCTTGAATGTATTCTAAATGACCCACAGGGCCGCTAGCTCAGTAGGTAGAGCAACGCCCTTTTAAGGCGTGGGTCGTTGGTTCGAATCCAACGCGGCTCATCATGAGTGTCCCCATCGTCTAGCCCGGCCTAGGACATCGCCCTTTCAAGGCGGTAACATGGGTTCGAATCCCATTGGGGACGCCAATTAAATCAAGAGGTTACGGAATCTGTGGCCCCTTTTGCGTCTCCCTCTTCCGCTGAGTGTCGCAGAATTGCAGCAGTCCCTTTCCCTTCAATATACTTTGCAACATCCCTGTTCTCTTCGAACAGATGCGAATACCTGGCAGCCATTCTAAGGTCCTTCTGTCCAAGTGCATGAGCCACTTGGTAAAGAGTAGCACCATTGTTGATAAGCAGAGAAGCAAAATCGTGTCTGAGGTCGTGGAACCTCAGATTCTTAATTCCGGCTCGTTTGCAAGCCCTGTGAAACGCCATCGACACAGCGTTGCCAGAGTAAGGTTGACCATTCTCATCAAGAAAAATAAAATCGCTCCTAAATTGTTTTTCCTGTATCACGCGGAGAAGCGTTGACTTGACTTCAGCGGTCATCTTGCAAGATAAAGCTTTATCATTTTTCATCTCCTCTGCCGGAAAGTTGATGCGCCCATTATCAAAGTCACAATGGTCTTCTTTAAGATTTACGATCTTATCTTCGCGCAAGCCGGTGTTGCAACCGATAACAACCATGTCTGTCAGGTATCTCATTTTTGACTTGGCAAGGCTGTCTGCTAACTTCTTAGCCTCTTTCGGCTTGATATAGCGCGTCCGCTCAACATCCTTTAAGCCCTTGATGACTTTCTTTACAGGGTTACTATCATGGCTTTTGAAGTAACCTCCCCAGTCTTCTTCGCCATCCCAATCATCAATTGCTCGATTAAAGACCATCCTCAGAAAAGAGAGTTCTTTCTTCACGGTCGACTTTCCAGCGCGTTTTCCCTTGCCTTGCCCGATCTCCATCTTCCCTTTAACAAATCTGATGTTACCGTTGATCCTCCCGTTCTTGTACTGAGAGAGCTTTGACTTTGTAACTTCTGACACGAGGCAATCACCAAGGTACTGGTACCAATGAGGGGCTATCTCGAGATTCCTGTAATGGCCCTTCTGGGCCGGCGATATTTCATTCATGTACTTTTCTATCACCTCGCGGATTCCTAGTGCGTTTGGCGCTTCAGGTATGTCCTGTTGTCCCGGCATTGTTACTTCTTGTTTCTTGTAAGTTCCGCTGAGAATTTGAGGAAGAATTTCATTGTAGTACCGTTGATCCGCTAACTTCTTGTTTTTTGTTCCCAGTGATTCCTCAAACTTTTCCTTCTTCCAAACCTTCTTGAACCAGTAAATGCCGAGTTTTTTGCCATCCTTGCTCTTCTTGCCTTTCTCATTTGTCTTAAAATAGGTGCCCATTTTCTTCCCTCCTTCCGCGGGCACCAGCAACGATTTGGGTTGTTATATTATAACCCATACCAACATCACTTTTGCGGCACTGATCTCGCTGAAGGATCTTTGCAGTATAGTACAAAAGGCTGCATATCGCCTTTCTGCAACGGTTTTATAGCTGGTTCTCAGCGGTTTCTTAGTCTGTTTGCTGTCTCCACTCATAGATATCCGCCAACGGTTGTTCTCTTTTACGTATGTCCTCCACGTCCTTTCTTTGAACCTCTATCAAAATGCGTTACGTTGACGGATTAATATCTCTTTTCGGTCCATTACGGCAAGAGTCTATCCACTTCTCAATCCTGTCTGGATCAAACCGAAGACACCCATTAAATTTATAACTTGGTATCAATCCGAGTTCCGCCCAGTTGTAGACCGTTTTCGGCCGAGTTTTCAGTATGCGACTAATATCATTTACATCCAGATAATTCTTGTCATGAAGTGCCATTAAGGCCCCCACTCAAAAATATACTTCAGCAAGTCGGATTCACGAATCAACCATTCGCATTTGCTTTCATATGCCTCGCTTTTGCCTCTTTTCAATACGACTGAGCATTTGGGGGCTTGGAGCGTTGCTGCTACACTATGGTAAGCCTTTGCATGCATGGTTATTCTAATAATTGCATTTAACGGCAATACCCTATCTTTTCCGTCTTGCTTCAGATACAACCGCCGGAATATGGCAAGATCATGCTTCATGGCCAGGGCGACGCGGTGGAGGCCGCTCACCACTAAGTAACTGTTTTTGAATTTTACCAATCTCACAGGATCCCTCTCACTCCACCAACGGTCTATTAATCAGGCTGAGGTCTTTATGCTCTGCGAGAAGATATAACGAAACACCCGCCATCACCGAGTTTGGCGTGGCGAATCTTACGGTCTTTTGCAAGCTGATAGACCTTTGATCGACTTATCGCAAGTATTTCAACCACCTTTGCTTTCAGTAGATTCTCCATTGTTCGCTTCACTTTCTTTTCACAATAGTTTCTGTACGAACTCGAAGAAACACGTCGACTCTACAAATCACATTCCTGACAGACGTAGTACCTCATACATTGATATTACTTTGACCCCTTGTCATTCTGACTTCGAGGTTTCAAGTCTTCCTATAAAGTCGGCGCACGCCCGTTTCAATTTCTCCCTGTCTTCTGTATTCACTTCTGCTCTTTTTTCATATCTGGCTTGGAAGAGGACGTGGGTTTCAGTCTCCTTCGTTATATGGGAGAGGGGCTGCCTCTTCCGTCCAGTGCCGGTTATCACGCTCATCGGACGCCGGAATTCTTTTATGGCTCGATCTATACCTTCCTTGTTTGCGAAATCTACGAATTTGTTGAACTCTTCCTGTTTCAGGTACCTGCCGAGGTTCGCAATGGCCTCAGCCATCCGAAAGTCGATCGTGCGAGCACTACGTTGGAATAACGATAGGAGCGTTTCCGAAGATATGATAACTTTGTATATCAGCACATACCTTTCCACGCTTCGCCGGGTCAATCGCAATTGATCAGCCGTAGTGCCGGTGTCACCAATTTCCCTTTGCAAAGCTCCTATGCCCAGCGTTTTTTCTACTACATTTAGGTCTTCCCTCTGAAGGTTTTCGATGAGTGTGCATACCTTCATATCCTTATCTTCGGCCTCTTTCACAATGGCGGGTATTTCGGCCAGTGCCGCCGCCTTTGCCGCACGTAGCCTCCTCTCGCCGGCAATCAGTTCATATTTCGTGGACTGGCCGGCCTTCCTCACTATGATTGGCTGGAGTATGCCATGGTCTTTCAACGACTCAGCAAGGGCAGCCAGCTTTTCTTCGTCGAAAACTTTCCTCGGTTGGAACGGGTTTGGCACTATATCAGACAGAGGCATCAATAGTACGTTTTGACCATGGTTAGAATTGGTCATTTCTGGAGAGTTGTTCTTCGGTTTCTCTTTCTCAATCGCCTCAGGCGACCGAATCGTTCCTCCGAAGGGTAAATCTTCATCCTTGTGCAAAATCTTCTTAAGAGCTACCTCACCTTTTCTTGAAAATAGATCTTTTATTCCTTTTCCCATTGAAACCTCCTTAAGTTTATTGGTGTCCTAATAGATATTACCTTCGAACCCTCACCAAATCGGAAAATCATATGGTTCTTTCTTGAATACGACCGCCATTATTTTGTCTGATACCCGTTCTTCGGCATGTTGAAATGACGACAATTGGGATCACCTCTCTGCCCGATCGGGGTGATTCTGATTCTCTTTTTTTCCAGAAAAGATTATTAATTCCTTTCCACGCAAGAATCTCCGCTCGCGTGTTCAGGTTTATAAAAGGATATTACTGGCAAGAAGTGAATTTTCCTGAACGTTGCAGCATCGTGGTGGAAAATGCATCAATTTGTGCTAAATTGAGCCCTCAGATAACCCCTCATGATTTAGTCAACACGCTTTTGCGCCGATGGTTCTACAAAGTCGTGTTCCTTAAGGTAGTTGCAGGCTTTTGAGCAGCTCCAGCTAGAGCCTTTTTTTCGATCTTGGGAAGAAATTCTGTTGCTTTCTCATAAGCCGAACTCTCTTTTCTCTCTCACTTAGAGCACGCTAACCTTTTCAAGTCTCTCCTGCTTTTTTTGCATCTTTGGACTGCCTGCCATCCATAGCGCAGCCTCAAAAGTAATATTAGGTATAGGTAACGGAGGACATGCTTATGGTCAATCTAACAAACCGGGACATAGACATTTTGGATGCGTCTTCGCTGGGCGCTGCCACTTTTAGGATGATCTTGAATATTTTGAAAAAAGCGTATGGCTACACAATTAGTAAAGCAGCGCTTCTTGGGCGGCTGTCTATCCTCAGCCGGGACGGCTACATTGCGAGGCGGAAAGAAGCATTTCGGAAAAGACATGGCTGTTTCACGATTTATGCTCTTACCGAGAAGGCGGCGTATGTGCTCGCCGAACTTGGCTATCCCATCGAGCACATGAGGATAGGCTTGCCCTCGCCTTTTTTTGTGCGTCACGATCTCAACGTTACGTCGATTCTTCATGAGATTCACTTGGAGAGTTACCAAAACTATTACAAGTATGATTTCCTTGATTCGCTTGTCTTAAAACAATATCGCGAAAAAGCATCGAGAGATCCGATCCCCGACATCCTTGTGAATCTCTATTTCAGAAAGAGGACTGTTCGTATGAACATCGAGGTTGATCTGGGGAAAGTATTAATTCCGAAAATGGTCAGGCGTATTGCAATTCAGTCCAAGACGGCAGAGATCATTTTGGTCATGTGTCACAGCGAAACACACCTTGAGAGTCTGCGTAAAGCTTGCCATGAATCGCGATACGACGGCGACAACGTGCTCTTTGCATTGATAAGCAATTTCGAGAAGGAAGGGTTTAGAAATACTGATTTGATAACAATTTCCGACAAAACAATGCGGTTGACATTTGATTGATGACGAGCAGGCTCGATGACGCTGTTAAGACAGTTATTGGTTTCGAAGTCAAATTCTCTCTTAAAGCTGCGTTTCGAGTTTCTTGTCTCGTGGTCGCAGTGTCTTTCAAGGTTGAGATCAATGGAGATGCTTTGAGTAATATCTCTTGAAGAAGACCTTTCAAAGGAGGATACAAGATGGATAAGGCATTCGCTTTCCGTGCAGGAAGAATAATTGAGGTCAATGCGTGTGAAATAATGAACGCCCAAGAGGCCAGAGATCTGCGTCCTTTTTTCGATAGCAAGCAATTTGAAACAGGCTACGTTTCCGCAAGTTTGAGGAAGAAAAAGATAAATGTGGTGGCTCATTTCAGACACTTTTCGAATAAAAGGTCGCTCTACCAAAGTCTGGAAGAAGACATAATCCACAGGCAAAAATTATCTGGCGAATCACAGCTTCATTCGGATGCCAAGAATACGGTTGCCAGCGTTCTAAACGAGTACATACGGCGCGGAACGCCATTGCCATGGCACCTACTTGACAGACAGATTTCTTCATTTCGCCTGGTAGGAAATCTATTGGGCGAGGTGTCAGCTGTCAAAACTGAATTCCCGGTGGTTACCCCTTATGGTCTGACTTTTAGAGCTGATATCGCTTTACTCGGTAATAGCCCACGCAAGATGATTGATAGGGGGGATGAGGCTGCAGAACCGATTCTGCGAGCCATAGTTGAAATTGAGCATATGCATAAGTTCGAACTGCTTAAATGCCTCGCGGTACAGTCGATGGGCGTCCCCCTATTGGCTATTAATACCTTCGGCATCCCTCAAACAGTTTCTCAGGAGTGGGCTTTGAGCACTCTCTCGGAACTAAATACCCCAGAGGTCTCTAATCGGAGATGTTATTTACACCTTCCGCTGACGCTTTACCCAACCTTCTTGGATATCCCCCCGGCAGTCCGCAATCACGACCGCAGGCACGAGTTAATCATTTTTGTCAAAGATGATCTTTTTAACAATATTTTATCCGCGCTTGATCAACTAAAACGCTCCGCTTCACTTCACGATGACAGGGTCCTGATAATACCTTTTAACAAGGGTCGGCATGAGGACGAAGCTGTATTTAGGACTCTTAGTTTGATCGGGCCAGTGTGCGGCCCGGACTGGAAGACATATAGCGGCCATAGGTTCATTCGGGTCCAATGCGATGTACCGCATAACCGCCGCGGCAATATTTATGGATTCCACTTATCTCTGACGACGTTGTTAGCGCGCTATCCGGTACTCGTCGGCTACAAATATTACCTTAATGCCGACGTACGTTCTTCTGGTCCTCTTTGGCTAGGGAAAGATTTAGCAGGAAACACAATTGATATTGCACCGCGACAATTAACAGATGAGTCAAGAAAGCTTAATTGCTTATTGAACAATTCCGGAATTAATTTAAAGGGGTAATTTAGCTGAACCTCAAGAAAGGAAACCCGAAAAAGTCTCTAAAACCCAAAAAAATCTATTTTTTGGCAAGCCGAGAAAAATAAAAATCACCTCAATTTCGCCAAAATTCCGCTAACTATCTTATTTACAAAGATTTTCCATGTCCGAGTAGCATTTTTCTGTAAGGATTTACGAATGTCCTCTCTGATATGGTTCATGCTATTAATTTCTCGCTCTATTCTTGCTAGTCTCTTATTCAGCTCCTGCGCCACCAACCCTTCAATATTGAATTTTCTGTTCAGTTGCTCCCTGATGCGGGCAGAGAATTTCTCTTTTGCCACTTCACGTATTTCATTTCGAATGATTTCTTCTGGTGGTAGCACCTTTCCCGGCCCATATCTCAGCATCTTCTCATCAAGCCATCGCATAAAATTCAATATAGTTATTGCATTGAGCTCTATCCTATTACTTTGCAGCCACTTTTCCCAGTCTACCCCATTGCCGACATACTCTATCTTACATTCGCTCAGCCACTCATTCCATTGTTCTCTATTAAGATTTCTTCCTTGCTCTCTCAGGAAGGTCAACCATTCATTCCAGACTTTTTGATCAACACTTTCTTCAATGTCTTCTTCATCGTAAATCTCGATATATTTTGCATACTCGGCTACTGGTTTTCTATCCTTCGTTTTTTCAGCGTCTTCAACCCGCAGCCCCATCATTAATGCTTCCCAAGGCTCAAGGCCTAAGTTGTGAACCTTCACTCTTCTCGCAGGTCTTGCCTTGGTGGCTCTAACAAGGCACTGATATATCAGGGTTCCATAGGCGTCTGCATCATGAACGCAGAAGAACATGATCTCTTCATCCGTATCTCCCAAAAGGTCGATGACATCACGCGCTGCTCGCGTCGCAAATCCCTTGCTGGTTAGCAAGGCGCAATCGTTGCGCTCCGGCCACTCCAGATCCTTAAGAATTTCAAAAAAGCCCTCTTTCTCGATGTAGAGGATCTTATTGAACGTCCAATCCGGCCTCTTATATCTCTCCACATTCAGCGTGCCGAGAGGGATATCTTCCTTGAGATGAGGATGGTATAACGTGCCACGCAGATCTCTGTATATCCCCGGCAGATCGCTTTCATTTTCACTCTCTATATCTGTCACCATCAGCTCAAAATATTTCCAGTTAAGAACAGTTCCCGGCAGTTCCTCATTAACAATATCTCTCATTGGATAGTATAAATGGCGTGGATTATATCTATGCGACAGATTATCAGACACTTTTTTTATAAGGTCATCAATTCTTTTTCTAACAACTGATACTATGGTTACTTTTGGACCGTCTTCATTATTCTTATCCACTTTATTCTTCTTCTTTGTCTCTATAACAACTTTTTCAATGACATCCTTAATAACATCTCTCATATAGCTGAAGTCAGGCTCCTTGCCAGAACTCGTAATTTGCATGTGTGGAGTGATTATGCTAATAATAAGATTTACAGGAAAAGCAATTCTTGAGATTTGAATCACGTTACCTTTCTCCAGTCCACACCCTTCGAGACAGAAGTATTTTTCTTCCTTGCTGTTTTTCTTATTGTTCTGCATGTTCCAGACAGTTATGCTTGCGTTACCGGCTATAACCGTCTTATTAACGAAAAATTTCACTGATAGATCATCCTCAGCGGAACACTTTTCTCCCCACACTTGTACCGCAAACGGTATGTGTGCCTCATGACGACCTCTGACCGGCTTAATTATGTAGGTGCTGCTTCCCTCATAATATGAATGGTTACTATCGTGTAATACGGCACCATATTCCAAAAGCACTTTGGGTTTCACAGGCTTTTGCAATCTGCGAAGCTCTGACAGTAGTTCTTCGCACTCTGTCTCAGTGAGTTCTTTAAGTTTTTTGTTTGAGAATCTGAAGGCAAGTCTTAATGCCTTCTTGTCCTCTTGAACACCGAACTTCTTAACGAAATCGCTGAGCACCAGGCTACACGGTGAGCTGTCTACCAGTGCTCGGAAAGATTCGCTGCAATACCACCACGGAGAAGTGCACCCGTCGAAGTCTTTCCCGTTTGACATCAGGATTGTTTCTTCGGCCCATGACAGCATACTCTTTTCGTCCAAGCCTGGCAAAGTAACTTCTACCCTCGTTCGCTTGCCACACCATGGACCCAAGCTCTCATGTTTAGTGATGCCGTCGTCATATTCGGGGGTTAGTCTCAAGCTTCTTCCTCTTGTTGAAACGAGAAGAGTACCATTAGTCGCGCATACGGCCCCAGCTAAAACGCGGAGTCCGTTGCCCAGCGCGCCACGTTTCGGAAGTCGCCACATCTTTGTTGTTCGTAGGCCCCGCCTCATCGAATAGAGGGACGCTATATCTTCGTCTGTCCCATCAATACCTGTACTGTCATCCTCGACAAAAAAACCTTCTCTTAAATATCCGATTCTGCACTGTCCTCCGCTGTCGAGACCATTATCTACAGTTTCTTTCGCCACCAGCTTGCCGATCTTATCTCTAGATACGCCGGCCCTAATCGGTAGTGTGTACATTGATCTGAACTGATGCCAATCTTCCGTTTCGTTATATTCCATGCAAAAGAGCATAGCAGATTCTTTCGAGTATGTCAACATATGTTAAGCTATGTGAAGCTACCTTGACATTTTTAGCCTAAAAATGGACAATAAAAGCATGCTTGCAAGAAGTGAAAAAATAAAGTTATTACGACTTCTTTTCCGTATTTCTCAGAGTTCGTTGGCTTCTAGAGCAAACATAAAAACTACAGTCCTTAATAAACTTGAACAGGACAAGTACACGCCCCCAATTTCCGTTTTTGAGAAATTGGCGAATGTCGCAAATGTGAATCTCAAGTGGTTCCTGCAGGATTTAGGTCCGATTTTCACGTCTAAGCTTGTCTTCACGGTCCTTTCAGGGGAGGATGTAACGAGGGGTTCAAGATCCCAGAAAGATTTGCTGGATGCTTCATACGTGGAGAAAGTCGCCAGTTATCTTCTTGAAAAGCAATATATTGAAAGTTGCTGCTTTTTATACTCTGAGAAGAAATGTTACATCATATGTGAGACGAAGTACGATATAGCAAGGGGTGTTGGTCACCTAAACGAAGAGTGTCAATATCTGGTAATTAGATCTGATTTATATCTCGCCGGAATCATTATGAGTGTCGCTCAAAATAATCGAATAAGGTTGTTTCCTATCGAAGACAAACAGGGATTAGGAGACTCACTCAAAGCGATATCTGAAGCACTTGATAACTTTTATTCAACAACTCCTACAAGAAAGACAATTGGCCATCTTAGGCAAAAATTAGAGGAATATATTTCCCTTTTCGATGAGAAGAAAATTGTACACCTTAACTCTGTTTTGAACTCTTTTTACCATGACCTTTTTGGTTTTGACTCGGGAGTTATAAAGGAAACCGATGTAATGTCGCCAACAAGTCTCTTGTTCGAGGACAAGCCCGGGAAAATCGTCCAATATGCAAAAAGTATAGGCGCTTCGATAGAAGACTTAAGGAAGGCTTTAAAATTATTTAGCTAATTATGCCAAAAAACAGACACCTTGCTGAATCGACACTGCGTCGCACGGTGGAATTCGTCTTTTGGCTTGCAATTAAAACCCTCAGGTAACCCCTCAGAATACCCCTAAAGCATGCTACCTATGCGGATCTATAAAATTGTCATTTATTTCAGTCACTTAAGGATCATAAATCAAGCCAAGCTATATCCTGACTCCCACAGTTTGCGGATTGATGGTGAAGTTCCCTTTTTTTCGGTCTAGACGCCAAGGATAAGCTCATTTTGCTGAAGGACTATTCTGGAGCTTCCCAGGACATTGCTCAGTATGAGCTCACATTGGTACGAGACGGTGACCTCCTTTGATCAGCCCTTCCGTATAGACGGACCTATGCCAAAGCTCTTTCTGCCGAAAAAAGATTCCTTTCTGATTGTCGGTAGTACATGCAGAATCCACGTCCTGCAACATTTGTTGGACGATCAGTGCTGTTTTTATTTTATGGAACCTTCGCTTCAAGAACGGGTTCGTGGCAGTTATCGCTTATTGACGACACTGCGTCGCTGGACCAACTCATTCTCTGGCTGTGAACAATTTGGGAGTGGCCCATTCGTTTATACGGCGAGGACTTGTCCGCAATTGATACTAATAACGCCTCAGGTATGAAGTAATCGAGTTTCCATCCAAGCGTGTCCAGCGCCTTGCGAGGAATTCCAACTTCAGCAACGCTCGGCCGAGCCCCTCTTTGTAACAAGCCCCCTGCTGAATTCATTCCGTATTCTCTACTGTCTCTCTTTTTCTTCCTTTCCCTTTTCGGATGAAGGATATCCCACAATGATTTTGTCGAAGTGCACCCCTCTTATCCTCGCTAGGCAGTCCTTCAAGGCCTCCACTGCAGTCCCTCGAGTACAACTTCAGCAGGAAAGACCTCGAAAAGCTGCTCTTGTATTTCAACTGCCAGCCAAATGATCTCTTGTCCTTATCGAAGAGGAACATTAACTGCTTCGCTACATTTTTGGGCAGGCCGTTTTCTTTTCCGATCAGGCCACAGGTGGCCCAATAAAAACCGTTAAGTAGCTTAAGCCAATAAAGTGCATTTTCCGGACCATTTCGGCCACTGATTCGATTTATTCTGGCCGGCTGTTCCGTTTTATTACAGCCACCCGTTCCGGAGCAAACTGGCCACCCCGGCAGTGGGAATATCGACTTCTCCCCGAAACATGAATCGAGATATTCTTCCTGAATCACGCGTAGGCCGAGCCACTCTAGACGATTTCTTTCTTTCGTAAATAAACGCCCTCCAGTCTTCTGTCGAATGTTTCACCCGAAAGAAGGAAGGGTATTTTATCGAGTACAGTAGAGTAGAGAGCTGGCGTAGTAGCCGAGATGGTTCTATCTCCAGCTCCCCCTCGTCGAACCGGACAGTCGCTTTTCGCGAATACGGCTCTCCAATCATCTTCTTCCAGAGGCGTTCGC
>JBEKCV010000046.1:0-33623 GCA_050014695.1 Thermodesulfovibrionales bacterium | reverse complement strand
GATACCTCCCCTTGAAGGCGCGTCAGGGTTCGCGGATTCGAACTTCATCTGCTTCCAGTATGAGACAAGAAGGACCGGCGTCTATGCAGCGGGCGGCGTGCGGCAGCCGATGAACATGGCAGAAGCCAAGGAGGACGCAGCAGGCGCCGCGTTCAAGGCGATACAGTGTCTCGACCATGCTGCCAGGGGCGTAGCGGTTCATCCCAGGGCATGGGATATAACCTTCCCTGACCCGATGCTGATTCGGTGTACGGCGTGTAAGAGATGTACCGAAGAATGTCCTTTCGGCGCCATAGACGAGGACGAAAAGGGTATACCGTATTTCAGGGTCAACCGGTGCAGACGGTGCGGAACCTGTATGGGCGCATGCCCGGAAAGGATCGTATCCTTCAAGGATTATAGTGTCGACATTATCGGTTCGATGTTAAAATCCGTGGAGTCGGAAGAGGATGAATTCAGGATCATAGCGCTGGTCTGCGAAAACGATGCTTATCCTGCCCTCGATACGGCTGGGCTCAATCGGAAATCCATCGACCCCAGCGTTCGTTTCATTCCCCTGAGATGTCTCGGCAGCATGAATCTCGTGTGGGTCGCCGATGCCCTTTCAAAGGGTATCGACGGTTTGCTCCTCCTGGGGTGCAAGTACGGGGAGAACTATCAGTGCCACTTTGTGAAGGGCAGTGAACTTGCCAATTACCGGTTCAGTAAGGTGGGGGAGACTCTCAACAGGCTGCAGCTAGAGTCGGAGAGGGTTCAGATGATGCAGGTGGCCATTTCAGAGTATGACCAGCTGCCTGACATGATCAATGCATTTGTCGAGAGAGTCAAAGAGATAGGGCCCAATCCATTTAAGGGCTTTTAGATTCAGTAATGAAGGAATTGAGTTATTAGGGATTGAGAGAGAAAAACTTCGTGGCTCGATGACTTGATGTACAGGAGGAATGAATGGCGGAACAGGTAATAAGTCCAGATTTAGCCTTTGTTAAGGAGATAATCGCGAATGGTGGAGAGTCACTCAAAAAGTGTTATCAATGTGCCACGTGCTCAGTAGTCTGCAATGTTACGCCTGAGAGCACGCCGTTTCCGAGAAAGGAGATGATCCTCGCCCAATGGGGACAGAAGGACCAGTTGTTCAGCAGTCCCGATATCTGGCTCTGCCACCAGTGCAGTGACTGTACAGCCTATTGCCCGCGGGGAGCAAAACCGGGTGAAGTGCTGGGTGCTGTACGAAAGATGACGATTAAGAAGTACTCAGCGCCTTCTTTCCTCGCAGCTATGGCAGGCGATTCCAAATATCTCATCCTTCTCTTCCTGATCCCTGTGCTCATTCTTCTCGGTGTGGCAGTACACCAAGGCACTCTTTCAGAAGTGCCGAGGGGGGTGGACGGGAACATCGTTTATTCTAAGTTCATCCCGATCCATTTTTCGGAGTATGGCATCGATCTGGTCTTCACCGCCGCCGCCATCTTCGCCTTTCTCTCTTTTGTCTTCGGTATCAGGAAATACTGGTCTGATCTGGGCAAAGGGGTTGTGATGAAGGGAGACCTGTCCGGTAGCATCAGGGAGACGATTACGGAAATCCTCGCCCACAGCAGATTCAAAAAATGCGCAGTAACCGCCTCGAGGTCGACATCCCATCTCCTCGTTTTTTATGCCTTTATCGGTCTGGCGATAACAACGAGCTGGGCGGTCTTTTACCTTTACGTTATGTCCAGACCCTCTCCCTATCCTCTTTATGACCCTTTGAAGATCGTCGGAAATGCGAGCGCCCTCGCCCTTATAACTGGGATAACCCTCGTGGCGCTCAACCGCGTGAAGAACAAAGAGAAGGCGGGCATGGGGGGTTATTTTGACTGGCTCTTTATCTCAGTTATCTATGCTATCGCTGCTACAGGAATACTGTCGGAGATGTTCAGACTTGCCGATGTCAGTGTTCTGGCGTATCCAACGTACTTCATACATCTCGCATGTGTTCTGTTTCTTTTTTTATACGCCCCATTTTCGAAGATGGCCCATATGGTCTATCGGACGACAGCGATGGTCTTTGCCAAGCAGACGGCAAGGGGGTGAGAGTGAGAAAGAACTTTAAAAATTTCCAGGGGATACACTATAATCGTTTGTTCTTAAAATAACCTCATGATGAAGGAGGTGAGGTAACAGTCCAGCCGGTTCAGCTCGTTCGGTTTTATCATCCAGATATTGAAAATCTTGAGTGAGGAGGAGGATAAATGAGTGCAACGGTACTTTTTGCCTTGGGTTGCGGATTGTTAGGCGTGATATACGCTGTGATAACTGCAATGTGGGTATCAAAGCAGGACGCAGGCAGTGCCAAGATGCAGGAGATTTCGAATGCGGTCAAAGAGGGTGCATATGCGTTCCTTGCACGTGAATATAAGACGGTCGCAGTTGTGCTTATTGCTGTTGTCATATTGATCGCAGTAGCCAATCTCGGAATCTGGACAGCTGTTGGGTTTATTATCGGCACAGTAGGTTCGGCACTTGCCGGCTTTGTCGGCATGTGGGTTACGGTCAGGGCAAATGTTCGTACAACGCAGGCAGCATACAGAGGTCTCCAGGCTGCACTCAGCCTTGCATTCAAGGGCGGCTCTGTGACCGGTGTTATGGTTGTTGGCCTGGGAATTATAGGTCTTGCCGGTTTTTATACAATAGCAAAGCAGGCAGCTCCTGAGATGGCATTCCACGCACTCGTGGGACTCGGCTTCGGATGCTCACTCATGAGCGTGTTCGCCCGTATCGCGGGCGGTATCTACACAAAGGCTGCCGACGTAGGCGCTGACCTCGTGGGTAAAGTCGAGGCAGGAATTCCTGAGGACGATCCGAGAAACCCGGCGGTTATCGCTGACAACGTCGGCGACAACGTCGGCGACTGCGCAGGCATGGCAGCAGACCTTTATGAAACGTACACGGTCACGCTCGTTGCAGCGATGCTCCTTGCCAAAACCGTTTTCGGAGCTAACAGCGATTGGGTGGAATTCCCGTTGCTCCTCGGCGGCATATCAATCGTCGCTTCCATCATCGGGACGTTTGCGGTAAGGCTCGGTAAAAGCCAGTATATCATGGGTGCCCTCTACAAGGGGCTTGCTGTTGCGGGCTTTCTGGCGGCAATAACCTTTTATATCGTGACAGGGGAGTTTCTGAAAGGCGAATCGGCAGCGGCTTCACTGGTTGATCATCCGTCATTTACACAGTTGAACGTTTTCCTCATGGCGATTATTGGCCTCGTTTTGACAGGGCTGATCGTGGCTATAACGGAATACTTCACCGCTAAGGAATATGGCCCCGTGAAACACATCGCCAAGGCCAGCTTGACCGGCCACGGTACAAATGTGATCGCAGGCCTGGCAGTCAGCATGAAGTCAACCGGTGCGCCTGTTATAGTTATCGTTGCCTCAATCCTCGGAGCCTATGCTTTAGGAGGTGGATTTGCTGGTGACGCAGCGGGCGGTCTTTTTGCTATCGCGCTGTCAGCGGTTTCCATGCTCTCAATGACAGGCATTGTTGTGGCGATTGATTCTTACGGTCCAATAACGGATAATGCAGGCGGCATCGCTGAAATGTCGGGACTGCCTGATGAGATTCGTAACATCACAGACCCATTGGATGCAGTCGGCAACACAACAAAGGCTGTCACAAAGGGTTATGCAATCGGGTCAGCAGCACTAGCGGCCCTTGTTTTGTTTGCAGAATACTCGCGGTCGTTCTCCACGCCAATTCTCTTTGACCTGTCAAACCCGATGGTTCTCGCCGGTCTCTTCATCGGCGGTCTTCTCCCGTATTACTTCGGCTCACTCCTCATGGAGGCTGTTGGAAAGGCAGCAGGCAGTATTGTTGAAGAGGTGAGAAGACAGTTCAGGGAGATTCCCGGAATTATGGAATACAAGGCAAAGCCGGAATACGGCAAGTGCGTTGACATAGTCACGAAAGGCGCTATCAAACAGATGATGGTTCCGGCTCTCATCCCGGTGGTGGTTCCGATTGTTGTCGGTGTTTTCCTTGGTAGGGAAGCGCTCGGAGGAGTTCTTATCGGAAGTATCTTAACCGGACTCTTCCAGGCGATCGCCATGACAAGCGGCGGCGGCGCCTGGGACAACGCCAAGAAATCATTCGAGGACGGTGTTACCGACGACAAAGGCATTGTCCATAAGAAGGGGAGCGATGGACACAAGGCATCCGTCACCGGTGATACCGTCGGTGACCCTTACAAGGATACTGCGGGGCCGGCCATCAACCCGATGATCAAGGTCATTAACATTGTGGCACTACTCATCGTTCCGTTGATAAGATAGAGATTAGAAGTTCAAGGGGCTGACCACCTCGCAAGGGTCAGCCCCTTTTTGTTTGTGCGCCCGACTCTTCAATGAGACAGTCGGCGTCCTTTAGCGACCTCAGCAATGTAACATCTTGTGAGAAATGTATTGCATGGCAAGAAGAAGTTGAAGAACTCTGAGTCCTCTCTCGTCATCCGTGTCTCAGACCCTGGTATAATTCAGAACGACGGGTGATAATCGCGCGTGCGATGATTCCTTGCGAAACGGCGATAATGAGCGGAGGCGTGCATTCGGCGGACTTCAGTAGGAACGTGGATCGGGCGCGCGAGAGCGCGCTGAGGAGCTGATAGTGGGCACAACGGCTGACGATAAAGACGTAGTCCTCTTGCACGAGATCGAAAATGTCGTGTATCGCAACCTCGATCTGGGCTTCGATCCCGCAGCCCTCGAAATCCTCGATGATGAAGATGCAACAGCTGAGGAGATCAACTCGCTGCAGGGCATGATTGACAGGGAGATAGTTGCGAGTCTCTTCAAAATAGGAGCATCTGCCTACCACTCAAGGCTTCAAATGGGGGAATGCGTAACCTTTAATGATCTTATGCTCTGTATCGGCATGTGGCCGGCCAAGATCTATGTTTTGTCGCTGTCGTTATTTTCTCTGGACAGAGGCCCAGACTTCAGAGAGTTATTCGCAAGAAGTGTGGGGACCTCCGCCCTTGCCCGCGTACTCATGGAAATGGGAAACTATGAGGACGACGTAGTGAAGAAAGCTCAACTGGGAGGGCTGTTTGCCGAGGTAGGCAAGGTCATCATGCTGATGTACAGGAAAGAAAAAGGGAAAGACAGTTTGACAGATGAATTTATAGAGAAACACCACACATACTTCTTTCAGAAAATTATCGAAGACTTTCGGATGCCGCATTTCTTGAATGACATCGTTTCTTTCGGGGATAATATAGTCTTTGACGAGGACACCATTATTTTGCCGAGCGTTGTTTACCTCGCTCGTATGGAAGTCATCGGAAGCTTTCGGAAATACGGGAAGCTGAGAATCGGTTTCTTAAAGAGAGGGCCTGAAGATCCTTTCGCCAAAACGCCTGTAGCAGAAATAAAATCGTTTTTTGACATACTGTCATTGACGAGCTACCTTGAAATTGAAAATCATACCGAGCAGATGCCGACCCTTTGAAGGCCAATTCCTCTCTACGAATGGTTATTTGTTTATGGCGTAACAGGCGGGTTATACTATCCGCACAGAAAAGAATACGGAGGCCAATATGGTGAATATGTCGGCGGTCGATCCTGTTCAGCTTACCTTAGAGAGCAGATTCAGATTTAAGTGTCACAAGGGGATCTCCTGTTTCACGAAGTGCTGCAGCAATATCGATATCATGCTCACGCCGTATGATATTATTGCCCTCAAAAAGAAACTCGGTCTCACATCCGGAGAGTTCATCGAAAAATATACGTACATGAAGACAGACGAAAAGGGAGCATTTCCCTTCATCTTTCTCCGGATGAATGACAACGAAACCAGGAGCTGCCCGTTTGTTACCCCTGAGGGCTGTACCATCTATGAGGACAGACCCGCAAATTGCAGATACTATCCCGTTGGTCAGGGAACCCTGAAAAAGGCACTCGACGGTAAGGTTGTGGACGAAGAGTTCTTTTTTTTCGTGCGGGAGTCCCACTGCAAGGGCTTTCAGGAGCCTGACGAGTGGACTGTCGCGCAATGGAGGAAGAATCAAGGCGTCGACCGGTACGACGAACTGAACAGGGATTGGAAGAGTATCCTCCTCATGCGAAATGTGCCGGGACGGGAACTTGATGAGAAGAAGCAGGCGATCTTCTCTATGGCTTGCTATGACATGGACAGGTTTCGCCGGTTTATATTCGAAAGCAAGTTCCTAAACATTTTTGACATAGATGATGTGACAAGAGAAAAGATGCGGAGAGACGACGCTGAATTGATGCTCTTTGGCTTTAAATTTCTCAAGCATATCCTGTTGGTGGAAGAGACCCTGAAGACCAAACCAACTCCCTAACCTAAAGACCGAGTTCTTTTTTTATCCACTCCCGGATATCGTCTGTGATCGCGAACATCCCGTTCGACGGGGTTTCGACAGGATTTGCTATGGCCCTCTGGAGAAGTTCCCCGGGGATCTCATCGATCCTGCCCACCGTGGAGGTAACATCAAGCTTCCCGACTTTCATGAGCATGAGTGCGGGCGGTTCCGATTGAGATTCAATATAGAACATATAACCGCAGATTTCCTTAAGTTTTTCGAGATCCTCCGGCTTCGACTGGAACCTCGGTTCCATGACCATGCGAGGGGTGACATCCAGTTTTATCTTTGGCAGGATATCGGGGCTCTTCTTTAAGTCCTTTAGTCCTAACAGGGCAAATATGTCTATATTACATCCTGGTTCCTCGTCCATCTGCTCACCTCCTCACGGGTTTCCTCTCCGGCACGACAGCATGGGGAATCTTCCCCTCATGCCACTGCGGCGCGATACAGAGAGATGACCGCACAGCTCTTTCTGTTAAGTCAGGATTCTTTAGGGATTTCCTCTAAGACCTTTGACGACAAAGCCTCAATGTCATATCCCCTGATAACCTCCTCGATAACAACCGTTGGATACGTTGCCAGGGGGTTATGTTTGGCGAGTTCCTTGGTCATGAGCCACTGCTCCCCGCTTTCAAGCGTGTCGACCTCGATCACGGTATAGGGAACAGCATGATCATCGAGGAACTTCTTCACTTGCTTGCAAGCTGCACAGGTACTTAAGGAAAAGAGGGTTACCCGTTTCATATCATGCTTAGTGGGTAAGGGGCGTGGAGCCGTCCGACTGTTCCTGAGAGACTTCTCTCGCCGTGTTTACGATGTCTTCCATCATCTCGGCAGTTGCTTTCAAAAGCCTGTCCATGGGAACCCCGAGGTTTTTCGAAACATCAAGCAGGGAGCGCCCTTTTCCGTAATGCATCTCTGCGATCTCGATCTTAAGGGCATCATCGATGATCAGATTCCTCAATTCGACATCTTCGACCGTGATAAAGTCACAAGCAACATCGAATTTCACTCCGTTACTTATGCCTGACCGGATTACCTCGATATATTTCCTGTATATCCTGCCTTCTTCCTCATTGAAATTCTTGTAATTGACTTCCTCTGACATAAGGTCATTATAGCATATGAAAAGGCGCCATATCGATGTACAGAGCCGAGCGAATAGACCCATTAAAAGAATTTATGGAAAAATCATGTTGTTTTACGGTAAAAAATAAAGAGACAAGCGTAAAATAAAGTGGGGGATACTTAAGGCGATGCAAGGAGATTCAGAAGTGGATCGAGGAAACCGGGAGAGGCTTATTCCGATCTGTGGCTGGTGCAAGAAGATTCGGACAGAACGGAATGCATGGGAAGATATCGATATTTACTTTACCAAAACCGGTTTGGGCGAATTTACACACTCCATATGCCCCATCTGCGCTGAGAAGATATTCTCAAAGCGGATTTATCTCGAAAGCTATCAGAACATCTGTAAGGCGATCAGCATGAGCCTCTCCCTCACAGAGGTTCTGAACCTCATCGTTACCAATGTGGTGAAGGTGATGAACGTCAAGGCGAGTTCCGTGAGACTCCTCAACAAGGACACGCAGCAACTGGAGTTGGTCGCCTCTCACGGGTTGAGCGAGAGGTATGCCAACAAGGGACCTGTTGTCTATGACGGAAGCATCGTTGACGCACTGACGGGGAAGCCTGTCTCCATATACGACATTACCGCTGATGCAAATGCGCAATACCGGGATCAGGCCATGGAAGAGGGGATACGAAGCATCCTTTCCATTCCGCTTCGGTTTGGTGACGAGGTTATCGGCGTCCTGAGGATGTACACATTGGAACCCGTTGAATATTCAGGGGACGAACTCAAGTTTGTTACGGCGATCGCGGACCAGGCAGCAGTTGCCATCGTCAACGCCCGCCTTTTTGAAAAGACTGTCTCAAAGGAGAAGGAGTACCTCAGGGTATTTCAGCAGGTCACCAAGGCGGTGAGCGCATCGCTGCAACTGAATGAAGTCCTCGACCTGATCGTGAGAACACTGCCCGAGGTGATGAACCTGAAGGCTGCGACCATACGTCTCATTGATGAAACAGGCAAACATCTCGAACTTGCCGCGGCTCACGGGTTGAGTGAACGGTATCTCCAGAGAGGACCTGTTGATATGGAAGAGAACATCCGGGAAGCCTTACGGGAGAAGCCGGTTGCAATGTACGATGTCCCTTCAGACCCGAAGGTCTATTACCAAAAGGAGGCCAAGGACGAGGGTATCAAGAGCATGCTAACCTTGCCGATCGTCGTTCGGGGCAGGATCATAGGGATTTTAAGGCTCCTAACCGCACAGCCGCGATACTTCAGCCAGCAAGACATGGATTTTGCCTCTGCCCTTGCTGAACAATGTGGCACGGCTATCGAGAACGCGAGAATGTACGAGAGGCAGTACAAGGAGGCACGGTATCTCAATGCGTTACAGGACATAGCAAAGGCTGTCAGCTCCACACTCAGCGTTCAGGCGGTGACGGACCTGATTGTTAGGAGGATAGCGAATGCCATGAACACCGATGCTGCCACGATCAGACTTCTCGACCCCTTCGGCAAGAGGCTTGAACTCTTCGCCTCCTATGGCCTCAGCGAAAGATACCTCAACAAAGGGCCCGTGGATGCCGAAAAGAGTGTCGCTGATGCCCTGGTTGGCAAGCCGGTAGCCATCGATGATGTGCCGACAGATCCTCGGATCGTTTACCAAAAGGAGGCGATAGAAGAAGGTATCCGTAGCATGCTGGTCGTCCCGATGCTCTTTCGGGGCAAGGTTATCGGCGTTCTCAGGATACTCACAAAAGAGCACAGGAACTTTCATGATGATGAGATTGAATTTGTCACAGCTCTTGCAGAGCAGGCAGCCATAGCCATAGAGTATGCAAAGGCTTTTTCATCCGCTGCCTGACGGTTTCCTCTCGGTATTCAGACGTTTCAATTGCCTCCTTCAATGGGGGAAGAGACAGGATGACGAAACCCCGGCAAGAGGCAATGGTTCTAGACAGGGAATGAGGGGACGGGTTGAATGAGTGCGCGAGTTGTGTGTGCCGGAACCTTTGACCATCTGCATCCGGGGCATCTCAATTTCCTCGAACAGGCCGCTGCCCTGGGTGATGAACTCATTGTCATTATTGCGAGAGACGAGACAGTAAAGAGGATAAAGGGCATCGCACCTGAGCATGACGAGAATTGCCGAAGGATGAACGTTACATCAACAGGCATTCCTGCCCGTGTCGTCCTCGGCTATCTCCAGAATGACCTTTTTTCCATCCTGAATGAACTCTTGCCTGAAATAGTCGCCGTCGGGTATGACCAGCGAGTTTCTGAAGAGGAGATAAAGGCCCGGCTCCCAAACTGCAGCGTTGTGAGATTGAAACCATTTCATCCTGAGAAATTCAAGAGTTCCTTTTATAGAAGCGGCAAACGAACGAAACTCTGATTATCCTTCGGCTTATAAGGGAGCGTCGAAGTAAAGACTATCTCATCTCCCTTTACTGATGAGGGTTAACGGCCTGAACTCGGGACCCCTGTCTCAGCATTCTTCTGGCAGACAGGACAGACAACGATGCCGGCAGGAACAGACCGGTCTCCCTTATGTTTGTTTGGCGCTCCTTATTTCGCTACGGTTTTTTTGTTCGAGTGACTTTCTTTTTTGATCCCTTTCCCGTGCTTTTTTTCACGGTCTTTTTGACCGCTTTTTTCACGGTCTTCTTCTTCGATTTTGGCGCCTTCTTATCGAGCGAAGATATTTCTGTCACTTCAAACCCGCAGCAGTAAATAGGACTTAAGCCCATTTCAAGGGCCTCCGTGACAACTACCTCGGTGCCGCACTGTGTGCACTCATACGTGATCACCCGTCCCATGCTGGTTCCTCCTTTGCTTTTCTTCTAGTATACTCCTTCGTCATGCACAATGAAAGGTGCACGCTTCTTCCCCATCTACCCTGTCAATGAGCATACACATTCCCGGGGAATATCTTGACAGGCTCAAACAAGCGTGAAATAAGAGAGCTAGAAGAGGACAGGAATAAGGGCAGGATACGGTCATAATTGTATAGAAAGGTTGGAAGAATCGGGAAAAATCGAAGAGCAATAGGGAATTGGGAACCGAAAAGAGAAGTGACGGATGCTTTGGAAAAAAAATCCACGGCCGAGCGAAGCGCGGATGATATTTACGAGGGGGATGGAAATAACGGGTATCCGGGGGAATACAGGACTAAAAGCCGCTGCTTCTCGAGCAGCTGCGCTCTCCCACTCACCAGGGTTCGGGTTGCGGTGCAACCCGAGATGATCTGATAGCACGTCCCGCTGCGCCCTGCAGCCGCATGTGCACTCATGCGTTTTGCGCTGCAGACACACAGCTGGGACAAGGCATGCTTTACAGGTAGTTTTGTCGTCTCACTCCCGGCTCTCTCAGCCTTGGAATATACCGTTTTGATAAACTGTGAGGGGGCAAAGCTACCTACTGACTTGCCATAATTCTTCTGCCACGATCGATACGATCCGTTTTCCGTCTTGAAGCTGCTGCCTAAGCCACAATGATATTGGACAGTTCGTTGAGGACTGTTTTCCGTGTCTCCCTTCCTAAAAAAAGATGCGCATACGACAAGGTTCTTCTTACCCATTTCATTCTATCTGGGGAGTAACGGTAAAAGTCCTCCTTGACGAACGGTTTGAGGACATGCTATTTTGACTCCATGGCCTTTTTTTGTGAAGGTCGTCTGATATTTTAGATTACAGAGAAGGAGGTGAAAGAAATGGCAACAGGGACGGTGAAATGGTTTAACGAGAGTAAGGGCTTTGGCTTTATTACTGCTGAAGACGGCACTGATGTTTTTGTCCACCATTCGTCCATCCAAGGCAATGGTTTTAAGACCCTTGCTGAAGGTGACAAGGTAAGCTTTGATATTGAAAAAGGACCGAAAGGCCCCAAGGCTATTAATGTCGTTAAACAGTGATGATTTGTTGAAGAATTTCCGAGAAACACAGAAGGAATTTTCTGGAGGATAAGCATAAGATTTAACATTCGGTGCAAAAGGACATCAATAAAGTAGCCGCAGCATCACGCACAATGAAGAAATAAGGAAGCTACCGCGAAACATCTGGTCGAAGGATGCTTGGAGGCTGGTACGGGCACGAAATACAGACAATCCCGTGGGTGTAAGTCCCTAGGTGACTTCTGTATCTTGCGGTGGCTGACCTGACACTGTGAAGACGTGTTCAGTCTATCCCTTGAGGTACTTATTGAACCACGCAACGCAGCGGCCCCAAGCGTCCTTGGCTGCATCAGGGCGGTAGCTGGGCCGATAGTCCGCGAAGAATGCGTGTGGCGCTCCGGGATAAAGCACGAATTCTGCAGTCTTGCCAGCTGCCTTGAGGGCGGCCTCCATTTCTTTGACGTCTGCCACCGGGATGCCCAGATCCGACTCGCCATACAGGCCGAGGATCGGGGGGTGCATCTGTGCCGCGACGTCGAGCGGTCCGACCTCGCGGATGCCAGGTGCCTTGTCCGGCTTGATCTGGCCGTACCAAGCGACGGCGGCCTTCGGCTCGCGGCTGTGGACGGCGTAGAGAAGGGTGTACATCCCGCCTCGGCAAAATCCCGTTACGCCGATCCGAGCGGTGCGCCCGGATGAGTGTTGCTTAGCAACTGCCACAATGGCATCTAAATCACTCATGACCCTCTTGTCGGGAACCGAGTCGGCCACCTTCCGCACCGCAGCCATGTCGGGCAGATGCAAGACGCCTCCTTCCCGCGCATAAGGTTCGAAGGTTATGCTCAGGAAACCCTCCTTGGCAAATCGGCGAGTGACATCCTTGATGTGCTCGTGCATCCCGAAAATCTCGGGAATTACCACCAGGATCGGATATTTTCCGGCAGGTGCGGGGCGAGCCTCGTAGATCGGCAGCGGGAAATTTCCGGAGAGCACTGTGCCGTCAGCCACGGTAAGACCCGCAGTAGAGGTGGTTATGACCTCTCCCGCAACTGAACTCGCGGAGATTGCAAAACCCGTGAGGCCGACACCTGCGGCACTCATGCGAGCGAGAAACTGCCGCCGGGACATACCCTCATATGCATTTGATATCCAGTCTTCAACCATATCCTCCTCCTTGCTCTTGGTCAGAGATCAAAAGAATTCCTAAGTTGATTATATCAAGGAATGGGGCTTGGTGAAGATAAAAAAAGGCGGTGATAGGCAATGATTTCATGAGCGTCAAAAAAACACTTAAAGGGCGATTGATCCCTGTAATGAATCTTTCGAACAAACAAAAAAACTATCACCCCGGAAGTGAACAAACAAAGAGGAAATAAAAGTGAGCGCGGGGTTGTTGTCCCTTGAAAGTTTCAAAGTCTGTAGCTATGCTTAAGGTAATTGCCTCCCGTAAAAAAGAGACCTTTAGGGGAGACGAGGTTTCCTCGGAAGATGAAAGCGGATTCGAAGTCGGGTTAGAAGGCGTTTTGCAAAGTGGTGTACGGATTTATGCAAAAAGGAAAGGAGGATGTAAAAAAAATGAAGCGTTATGACATTATCATTATCGGAGCGGGGATCAGCGGTTTGAGCTTGGCACATTACTGCGCAAGATCAGGACTCGATACCCTCGTGTTGGAAAAAAACGGAAGGACCGGCGGAACGTTTTATTCGTATCGGCTCGATGAAGCTGCCGGCTTCTGGATTGAATTGGGGGCTCACACCTGTTACAACTCTTATGGTGGACTGCTGAGCATTATGGAAGAATGCAAGCTCCTCGACCGCATTCTGGAGCGGAGGAAAGTCGGTTATAAAATGCTGGTCGGCGGGAAGCTTAAGTCGATTCCCTCCGAACTGAACTTTATCGAACTTCTCTTTTCCGGCCCGCGCATATTTACCGTCAAGAAGGAAGGCAGGACGATAGAGTCGTACTATTCCAGTATTGCGGGCAAGCGCAATTTTGATCGCGTTTTCGGCCCTGCTTTGAGCGCTGTAATTTCTCAGAAGGCAAACGATTTCCCGGCAACGATCCTCTTCAAGAAACGTCCGCGCCGGAAGGACATCCGGAAGAGCTTTACCCTGGCAGGCGGACTCCAAACGATCACAGACTCAATTGCGGCGCAACCTGGCATCCGGTTTGAAAGTGCCAAGGAAGTCAAAACGGTCATGTTCTCAGATGATCTTTTTTCAGTGGTTACGGCTGACGGCGCTGGGTACGAGTCAAAGGGCCTCGCCCTGGCAACTCCAGCAGCAGCTGCGGCAGAACTTTCACGGACCTCTTTCCCGGAACTGTCCAGCATTCTGTCCCGGATAAAGATCGCTGTCTCCGACGCGGTCGGTATCGTCGTCAGAAAGGATAAGGTTTCGCTATCTCCTCTGGCCGGGATTATTCCTGCCAGTGATTCCTTTTACTCGGTTGTATCGCGGGATGCCGTATCCCACAGCGAATACCGGGGGTTCACCTTCCACTTCAAGCACGGGCTCATCGACCATGATGCCAAGCTCACACGTATCGCGGAGGTCTTGGGAATACCGCAGAGAGCGATAGAGCAGGTAGTAACCACGGAGAATCTCGTGCCTTTTCTCAGTGTTGATCACGAGCGATTGTTGGGCGAGATTGATGCGCAGCTCAACGGCAAAAAAATACTCGTAACAGGAAATTATCTTTTGGGGTTGGCAATTGAAGACTGCGTATTGAGATCCCGAAGTGAATTTTCCCGCTTAAAAACCGTGTTTAATTAGGATAAACTGTCAGGAGATATTGATGAGGGAGGATGACTGGGATGGGCTATGACATTATTATCGTTGGGGCCGGCATCAGCGGCTTGAGCCTGGCACATTACTGCGCGAAATCAGGGCTTGGAACACTCGTACTGGAAAAGAGCGTGAAGGCCGGCGGTTGCTTTCACTCCCATCGCCTTGAAGATGGTTCCGGCTTCTGGATGGAATTAGGTTCGCATACGTGCTACAACTCGTACGGCAACCTTTTGGGCGTTATGGAGGATTGCGGGATCCTCGGCCGCCTGATCAAGCGTGAGAAGGTTGGTTATAGAATGCTCGTCAACAACCAGGTCAAATCGATCCCCTCGCAGATCAACTTCGCCGAGATCCTCGTCTCTGCGCCGAGACTCCTTACCCTGAAAAAGGCCGGTCGGAGCATCGAGTCGTATTATGCCAAGATCGTTGGCAAAACAAATTATAAAAGGGTCTTTGCGCCAGCCTTTAACGCAGTGATCTGCCAGGAGGCAGATCACTTTCCCGCTGAGATGCTCTTTAAAAAGCGCCCCCGCAAAAAGGAAATTTTAAAGAGCTTCACCCTTGCGGGCGGCCTCCAGACCATCATAGAGTCTATCGCTTCCGAAAAAGGTGTCACGCTTCTTACGGGCCAGGAAGTGCAATCGGCAGCAGAGAGGAGTTACGGGTTCGATGTCGCGGTCGGGGATGGCGCCCGGTTTGAGGCTCAGGCCCTTGCGATAGCCGTTCCCCCGACGGAGGCGGCAAAACTCCTGCGGTCTTCCTTTCCGGATCTCTCGGCAAGGTTATCGGAGATCGGGGTCGCATCGGTGGAGACCGTCGGTGCCGTAGTGGGGAAGGATGCGCTGTCATTATGTCCTCTTGCGGGGATTATTGCGGTTGACGATTCTTTTTTCTCAGCCGTCTCAAGGGACACCGTCCAGCATGCAACCCACAGAGGATTCAGTTTCCATTTTAAGCCTCGCTGTGCTGACCAGGACGCGAAGCTCAAGCGAATCAGCGAAGTCCTGGGAGTAAGCCCCGGGCAGATCGAGCATGTGGTCACCAAGGAGAACTTCGTACCCTCTCTCACCGTGGGCCACGATGCCCTGATCAGCGATATCGACCGACTCCTTGCCGGCAAGAGACTCCTGTTGACGGGCAATTATTTTTCAGGATTAGCCATTGAAGACTGCGTATCAAGATCCCTTGTTGAGTTTTCCCGGTTGAACGGAATGCTTGAAGGGCACCGGCCCGGGTGGTGATCCCGGCGATTTGTGGTATCTGCTTATGCGGTGTGGTATGCTTTTAACGAAGGCTAGGAATCTCTGTTATTTAAAAGTGGGATATGCCGGAAGATATCATTACAGCATTTAACGTAAAGCATCTCTCTATCCTTGACGAAAAGGGGAATGCGGACGAATCCCTTGTCCCTTCATTGGCCCCTGAGGAGATAAGGCGACTCTATGAACTGGTGGTCTTGGCGAGAACCTTTGACCAGCGCGCCCTGAGCCTCCAGAGGGAAGGGAGGATCGGCACATACGCGTCCATCCTGGGGCAGGAGGCGTCTCAGATCGGCAGCGCGTTTGCCCTCGATAAGGCCGATTGGGCATTTCCTTCTTTCAGGGAGAGTGGTGTTTATTTAGCCATCGGCCAACCGCCCTACAGGATTCTCCAGTACTGGTCGGGGGACGAAAGGGGACTTGGAACCGCTGACAACATCAACATATTTCCTGTCTGCATCCCCGTGGCGACACACATACCCCATGCCGTGGGAGCCGCTATGGCGGCAAAATACAGGGGTGATAAGATTGCAGTGGCTGTCTATTTCGGAGACGGCGGGACGTCCAAAGGTGACTTCCATGAAGGTCTTAATATCGCCGGCGTATACAAACTCCCGGTCCTTTTTATCTGCCAGAACAATCAGTGGGCAATATCAGTCCCGAGAGAAAAACAGACCGCGTCAAAAACCCTCGCGCAAAAGGCTATCGCTTACGGCTTTGAAGGCATTCAGGTGGACGGCAATGACATATTCGCTGTATATAAGGCCACGAAGGATGCCCTTGATAAAGCAAAACGGGGTGATGGCCCGACGCTCATCGAATGTTTCACTTACAGGATGTCCGACCATACAACCGCAGATGATGCTTCACGGTACAGGGCAAAAGAAGAGGTCGAGGCATGGAAGGCAAAAGACCCTATCTCGAGGCTGAGGCTCTTTATGGAAAAAAAGGGGTTTTGGACAGAGGAGTACCAGAAAGAGATCGAAACGAGATCCAAAGCCGAAGTGGATAAGGCAGAGAAAGAGGCCGAATCAGTGCAGCCTCCCAATCCTGCCGACATGTTTACCTACACGTCTGCAAAGCTTACGCAGAGGCAGAGAAAAGAGTTGAAGGATTTCTGATATGCCAAAACTGAACATGGTGCAAGCGATAAACCTCGCCCTGAAGGAAGAAATGCGGAGGGATAAGGATGTCATTATGCTCGGCGAGGACGTGGGAAGGGACGGCGGAGTGTTCAGGGTCAGTGAGGGACTTCTGGAAGAGTTCGGCCCGGAAAGGGTAATGGATACGCCTCTGGCAGAGTCGGGCATCGTGGGGATGGCCATCGGCATGGCTGCATATGGAGTAAAGCCCATTGCCGAGATACAGTTCCTAGGATTTATTTATCCTGCGATTGATCAAATATCCAACCATGCCGCAAGGATTCGTTCCCGTTCAAGAGGAAGATACACCTGTCCTCTTGTTATAAGGACCCCCTATGGAGCCGGCATCAAGGCCCCGGAACACCACTCAGAGAGCTGTGAAGCCCTTTTTTGCCATATGCCAGGCATAAAAGTCGTCGTCCCTTCAACGCCCTATTATGCAAAGGGGCTTCTTATTTCAGCGATCAGAGACCCAGACCCTGTGATATTCCTCGAATCGGCGCGACTCTACCGGCTCATAAGGGAAGAGGTGCCCGAAGGGGTATATACCGTACCCCTTGAAAAGGCACGAATTGTCCAGGAGGGCAAAGAGGTGTCTGTGATTTCCTGGGGGTTTATGTTGCACCGGGTGCTACAGGCCGTCGAGGGATTTGATGCCGAGGTGATAGACATGATGACCCTTAACCCCTTTGACGAGGAGACTATTTATGCTTCGGTAAAGAAAACCGGGAGGGTTGTAATCGTCAATGAAGCTCCGAAGACAGGAAGCTTCGCGTCGGAACTCTCTGCATCCATTGCGGAAGATCTGATGCTCTCGCTCAAGGCCCCGATAAGGCGGGTCACAAGCTACGATGTCGTTCTTCCCCTTCCGAAGCTCGAGGATTATTATACGCCGACCGCAGAGAAAATAAGAGGGGCGATTCAGGAGGTTATGAATTACTGATTCAGTTAAGAAATAAATGAAGCAACGGCGCGACCATGGAATGGGATGAGGGAAGAATTGAGTTGAGTATTATCAGCATGGTGAAGGGAGGAGGGGAACATGTTTAAAGAGTTCAAAGAATTTGCAGTGAAGGGAAATATGGTCGATATGGCCGTTGGCATCATTATCGGTGCGGCGTTCGGAACTGTTGTCAATTCACTCGTCGCCGATGTCATCATGCCTCCTATCGGGCTTTTTTTGGGGAATGTAGATTTTGCCAACCTTTTCCTGCTTCTCAAGGACGGTAAGATTCCAGGACCGTATGGTTCGGTTTCTGCGGCCAAGGCAGTTGGCGCGGTCACACTGAATTACGGTCTTTTTATCAATACAGTCATCAGTTTTGTCATCGTCGCCTTTTCCGTTTTTCTCCTTGTCCGCAGCATCAATAGGCTCAGAAGGCAAGAGGTGCCTCCGCCTGCCGTACCGACAACAAAAGATTGCCCGTACTGTCTGTCGGCGGTTCCCCTGAAGGCGTCTCGCTGCCCTCATTGCACTTCCGATCTGAAGACGGCATAAATCAGCCCGAAAGGAGGCGAACGGAAGAGCCCTGCGCTAAGAGCGGAGCGTGAACGGACTCAATCAGGCCAGCGCCCGGTTGATAAGGAGGACAACGGGCAACGCCGAACAAAAGTTGTTCAGGCCGTGACACCGGAGAATATTCTGGACGCCCTATACACTGTTGTGGATGGTTAAGTGCTCTGAGCAGTAACACTTACTCTCTTGGAGAGTGCCAAACTATTTTGTGAAAGGACAGTGGCTTCTCCCTGGGGCAAGACCGCGGGGTGTTGGTCACTGGAAACGCCATGAAAAAGAGATATCTTCTCATCGCATTCATCGCCGTTTTTTCTGCAAGCGTTGCATACGGAGGACTGCTCGATGACGCTATGAAAGCTGCAGGCAGTAAACCAAAAGGGGGGCCTGATGAGAATACCACGGCCTCCGGTCTCAAGCAGGCACTGGCAATAGGCACAGAGAACGCGGTAAAGAACGTCTCGCGAGCGGATGGGTATTTTGGCAACCAGGTCATCAAAATCCTTATGCCCGAGAAGATCCAGAAGGTCGCAGATGTCCTTAAAAAAGTCGGCTACCAGAAACAGGTTGATGACTTTATTTTGAGCATGAACCGTGCAGCCGAGAAAGCGGCGCCGAAGGCGGCATCCATCTTTGGCGATTCAATCAAGGAGATGACCATTCAGGATGCGCAGAAGATCCTCACCGGAGGTAATACTGCTGCGACGGACTACTTCAAGGAAAAGACCCATGCGAAGATTTATGACGCATTCAAGCCAATCATCTCATCGAGCATGGACGAAGTAGGAACGACACGCGCTTACAAGGAGATGATGGGAAAGTACGAATCAATCCCTTTTATGAGCAAGGAATCGTTCGACCTCGACCACTATGTGACGACCAAGGCCATGGATGGCCTTTTCTATATGGTGGGACAGGAGGAAAAGAAGATCAGGACGGACCCGGCGGCAAGGGTGACAGACTTGCTGAAAACCGTTTTCGGGAAATAGAGGGTTATCAGCGTGCGCTATTTTGAAAAGATCAGGCTATCGGCCTCGCTGAAGAAGATCTTAGTCGGGGTGGTGATATTCCTCGTTATCTTTACTATAACCGGGTTTTTCATAGTGCCTCCCGTCCTGAAATCCGTTCTCGTAAGAAAGCTTTCGGAAAACTTCCACCGTGAGGTCTCCATCCGTCAGATAAAAGTGAATCCGTTTGCCCTGTCACTGGACATCAGGGGCTTCGTCATGAAGGAGCGTAACAGCCCGGAGACGTTTGTTTCATTTGATGAACTCTTCGTGGACCTGAAGAGTATTTCTCTTGTGAAACAGGCCCTGATTTTGAGCGAGTTTAAAATCGACAAGCCCCACATACACATCATCCGAAATGGAGACCAGACCTATAGCTTCTCGGACCTGATCGAGGAATTTAAAGCAAAACCGACATCTGAATCAAAACCCTTACGGTTTTCCCTGAATAATATCCGGATCCTCAATGGGAGCGCAGACTTCATTGATGGTCCGAAACATACCACCCACGTCATAAGGGATGTCAATGTAACCATTCCTACCCTTTCCAATCTACCCTATTATCTCAAAACATATGTCCGGCCCAGTTTTTCGGCAGTTGTCAATGGTCATCCCTTCTCTTTCAGTGGGATGACCAAACCCTTTGTCGATTCCGAGGAAACCTCCCTTGATATCGACATAAAAGATTTCGATATTCCCTATTATCTCGCCTATGCGCCCGTTCAGATGAACTTCAAGGTACTGTCAGGATATATCGACGCAAAGGCGGTGTTTTCATACACTCACTACAGGGACAGAATGCCGTTAATCGCCCTCAACGGGAATATCGATGTGAAAAGGATAAAGGTCGTTGACACACGAGAAAATCCCCTCATCAGTCTGCCCATGCTCAATATCTCCATCGCGTCTTCGGATCTTTTGGAGGGGAAGATACATTTCTCAAAAATTCTCTTCCAATCACCCGAAATCGATTTAGAGCGGTCAAAATCGGGGATAATGAATACGGCATCTCTCATTCCTGAGGGAAAAGCAGAAGAGAAGGACAATAAGAAGAAGAAAGACAATCCCGTGGCTTTTGCTGTCGATGCTGACGAAATACGGATAGCTGCCGGAAAGGTCTCCTTTGCCGATATGTCGCAAAAAAGCCCTTTCAAAACAACGTTACAAAATATCGATCTGAACGTGGAGCATTTCAGTAACGGGCGGGATAAAAAATCAGCGGTAGCAGTATCTCTCCAAACAGAGGCAGAGGAGAGCTTCAAACTCACGGGTAATTTCTCTCTTGAGCCTCCCGCATCGGCGGGGACCATTGAGCTGAAGGGGATACAGCTGAAAAAATATTCGCCTTACTACCGCGAAGGGGTGCTGTTTGACATTGAAAACGGGGAGTTTGGACTGGTAACCCAGTACCTGTTTGCAAAGACTGAAAACGATGTCGATGTGAAACTTTCGGAGCTATCGGTAACCCTGAATTCTCTGATGCTGAAGAAGCGGGACGAGAAGGAAGACTTCCTCAGAATACCGACGTTCACAGTTCGGAACACGTTGATAGATCTTACCAAGAAGGAAATCGCTGTCGGCGAGCTTTTTACCGAAAAGGGCTTGTTGAAGGTGAAACGTTTTCAGGATGGAAAACTGAATGTCGCGTCACTCCTTCCCCCCTCTTCCGCGACGAAGAGACAGCCACAGTCCGCTAAGAAAAGACAGCCTGAAAAACCCTGGCTCGCGGTATTAAAGAACGTCGTCGCCGAGAACTATGCGGTAAAGATAGAAGACCTTGTGCCTTCCGAGCGAGTGAGCATTGCCGCAGAGCGGATCAGACTCAAGGGCGAGAACATCTCAACGGCTAAGGGCGTGAAGGGAAAGGGCGCACTCTCTTTTACGCTGAACCGGAAGGGGTCTGTTTCGACAAGCGGATCGGTCGGCATTAATCCCTTGTCCGCGTCTCTGGCAGTGAATGTAAAAGACTTAAGCATCGTGCCCCTGCAACCATATTTTACTGATAAAGTAAAGATCATAGTGAGCGATGGGGGCATTTCGGCAAAGGGCAATCTATCATTTGCCTATGCCGAAGGCGGCGGGATCAAAGCGTCATACAAGGGAGAGGCTTCCCTTGCACATTTCTCATCGCTGGACAAGCTGAATACCGAGGATTTCCTGAAATGCAATTCCCTCTATTTGAAGGGACTGGACGTAGGATACAATCCCCTTTTTTTGACGATAAATGAGGTGGCGCTTACTGATTTCTATTCCCGCCTGATCATCAATCCCGACGGGTCTCTCAATGTTCAGGGGATTATCGAACAAGACGCATCCAAGACGGAAACGCCGGCGCCCGAGCCGAGCCGGCAGGCTCGTGCTGATGCTGAGAAGAGCGCAGCGCCCAAAACGGTGAAGATCGGAACGGTGACGCTGCAGGGAGGTACGATCAATTTCTCTGACAGATCCGTTAAGCCGAATTATTCCGCCAACCTCCTGGAGATAGGAGGAAGGATATCGGGCCTCTCATCGGAAGAAAATAAGCTGGCCGATGTGGACCTCAAGGGAAAACTCGAAGACTATGCGCCACTCGAAATCACCGGAAAGATAAACCCCTTGCGGGAAGATCTCTATGTGGATCTGAAAGTCAATTTCCAGGACATGGATCTGAGCCCAGTGACACCGTACTCAGGAAAGTTCATCGGATATACGATACAGAAAGGCACGCTCTCCCTTTCCCTGCAGTATCTCATCGTGAAAAAGAAACTCGACTCACAGAACAACGTGTCTATTGACCAGCTCACCCTCGGTGACAAGGTCGAAAGCCCTGCCGCGACAAAGCTGCCGGTAAAACTTGCGATAGCGCTTTTGAAGAACAGGAAAGGAGAGATCAAGCTGGACATCCCTGTGACGGGGAACATCGATGATCCCAAATTCAGTCTTGGCCAGATTATCGTCAAAATACTCGTCAATCTTCTTGTCAAGGCGGCGACGTCTCCCTTTGCTCTCCTGGGAGCCATCTTCGGCGGCGGAGAAGAACTGAGCTATCTCGATTTTGATTATGGCAGCTCCGCGATCAATGAACAGGGACAGAAGAAGCTTGACACTCTCATGAAGGCGCTCTATGAGAGGCCTTCGCTGAAAGTCGATATAGAGGGATACGTCGATACTGAAAAAGACAAGGAGGGATTGCGGCAGTCCATGTTCAATCGGAAGGTAAAGGCTCAAAAACTAAAGGATATGCTCAAAAAGGGGCTGCCTGCTGTCCCGGTGGATGAGGTTAAGGTCGAACAGGACGAATACCCGAAATACCTTAAAATGGCCTATAAAGAAGAGAAATTCCCGAAACCGAGAAATATCATCGGTATCGCGAAAGACCTCCCCGTGCCGGAGATGGAAAAATTGATGCTTACTCATATCAAGGTAACGGATGATGACTTGAGACAACTCGCCTCGCAGCGGGCATTGACGGTAAAGGAATTCATCATGAAATCCGGCCGGATCGAACAGGGTAGAATATTCCTTGTGGAACCGAAATCACTGCAACCGGAAAAAAAGGAGAAGTTAAGGGACAGCCGGGTCGATTTTAAGTTGAAATAACCGGGAGGAGTAACACCATGCCATATGATTTTATATTGCCCGATTTGGGGGAAGGGACAACGGAAGGGGAGATAAGAAAATGGGTTGTCAAGGAAGGTGACGCCATCGAAGAGCATCAGACGGTCCTGGAGATAGAGACTGATAAGGCGGTGGTGGAGGTACCGTCCCCCAAAAAGGGAAGGGTCCGAAAGATCAACAAAGAAGAGGGAGCAATCGTAAAAGTCGGTGAGGTTTTGATGACGATCGCCGAAGAAGACGAGATGGCCCACGAGAAACCACAAGGGGAAGAAAGGCCGAAATCGGTATCTGTCGTTGGCGTCCTGCCAGAGGAGGAAGAGGAGACTTTGGCTACTCCGGCTGTGCGAATGCTAGCGAAAGAGCTTGGGATAAAACTCGAGACGATCAAAGGTTCTGGCCCGGGGGGGAGTATCACAAAGGAGGATGTTACAAGAGGCTCAGAAAAGGACAGGAAAACAGAAGACCAGTATGGCCCTTCGGAGAGAATGCCGTTACGGGGGCTGAGAAGGACTATAGCAAAAAATCTTATCCTATCGCAGAAGACAACAGCTTTTGTGACAGGGATGGATGAGGCGGACATCACCGATCTGTGGAATCTCCGGGAAAGGGAGAAGAAATCATTGCTCGAAGGAGGGACTCATTTAACCTTTTTGCCTTTTTTTATCAAGGCGGTTTACCATGCTCTTGCTGAGTATCCGATGCTCAATGCCGCGGTCGATGAGGAAAAGGAGGAAATCATCATCAAAAAATACTATAACATCGCCGTTGCGGTAGACACGCCGGATGGCCTCATGGTGCCTGTGATAAAGGATGCGGTGAAGAAAACGATCCATGAACTTGCAGCGGAGATCCAGGAACTGAGCGAGAAGGCGAGGGCGAGGAAGATAAAGCTCGAGGAGATGAAGGGAAATACCTTCACTATTACAAACTACGGCCACTTCGGTGGAGTTTTTGCTACCCCTATCATCAATTACCCTGATGTGGCGATCCTGGGGACGGGCAAGATTTCCGAAAGACCCTGGGTCAAGGACGGACAGATGGTGATCAGAAAGATCCTCCCTCTGTCGTTGACCTTTGATCATCGGGTGACGGACGGCGTTTATGCGGCACAGTTTCTTTCAAAGGTGATCAACTACCTTGAAGACCCCGCTCGCCTGTTCATCGAAAGCGCATGAGTTCCCTCGACATCCTTTTTAATCCGACGTCTGTTGTCCTTGTCGGTGCTGCCCACACGGAAATGAAGTTCGGCGGCGTCATACTCAAGAACCTCCTGCGATTCAGGGGGAAGGTGTTTCCCGTAAATCCGAAGTACCGGGAACTCATGGGCTTGCCCGCATATGCCTCGCTCAAAGAAATCTCCGGTCCCGTAGACCTCGCACTAGTCATACGACCTGCATCTGAAGTCCCGGAGATCCTCAGAGAACTTAACGGAAAAGTGAAATGCGCGATCGTTATGAGTTCGGGCTTTGCAGAAGTCGGACAGAACAAACTCCAGGATGAGATTAAGGAAATAGGCAGGGAGATTGGCATCAGGATACTTGGGCCAAACTGCATGGGTGTTTTCAATCCCCATGCGAGGCTCGATACGTTTTTCCTTCCGTATGAAAGACTGAAGAGGCCCCGGAAGGGAAACGTGGCAATCCTCTCGCAAAGCGGTGCCGTCCTGAGTTGTCTCATGAGCGTTCTGAGAGAGGCGAATATCGGGGCTTCAAAGGCCGTCGGATATGGTAACGCTATGGATATTGACGTATCCGATCTCTATGACTATCTTGCTCACGACACCTATACAGACGTTGTGGTCTCCTATATCGAATCGGTTGGTGACGGAAGAAAGTTTATTGAAAGTGCAAAGCGGTTATCGGAACAAAAATCCCTGATTGCTCTCAAAGCCGGGAAAGGTGAGACCGGGCAGGCTGCGGCATACTCTCACACGGGCAGGCTTGCGGGAAGATACGAAGTTTTTCATGCTGTACTGAAACAGTTTGGAATACGCGAGGCAACTGATTTTGATGAGCTCATGGACGCGGCAAAGGCGCTCTCTTATCAGAGACCTTCAAAAGGCCGTAGGGTCTGTATCATAACAAACGGCGGCGGTTCGGGGGTACTAGCTGCTGATGAGTGCATGAGACAGGAATTGGCAGTGGCCGATTTACCCGAGGATAAAAAAGAGAGACTCGGGCGGGAATTCCCGAATTTCTTCGGGATCAATAATCCCGTTGATCTGACCGCACAAGTGACGGATAAGGATTATGGCATCACGATCAATGCGTTGAAGGATGACTATGACGGGTTTCTGGTCATCGCTCTGCCCAATGTATTAGGGATTACCGAGAGGCTTGGGGGGATTATGAAGGATTTGAAGGAGAGTGTAAAAAAGCCATTCGTTTTCCATTTGGCCCCGAGCGGCATTTCAGCCAGGTTAACCGCCCTTTTGGAAAAGGCGCGGATACCGGTGTACCCGTCCCCTGAGAGGGCGGTGAGAGGACTGAGGACTCTTCTCGATCAGCAATAATAAATCGGTGAGCCAAGCGTTTATGCCAGAAAGCCTTTGGGAACGAAGGACACGGGGCAAGGCTCATATCCACGAAGAGTGGAGACGATGTTTTCAACGGTGATGCTTAGGTGATGTCCCTTGCAAGCGGATAGTCCGGCACGAGCCATAACACGGCATGGAAGAGAAGATTGGAATCGGGATCAGCTCTTGTCTATCGGGGGAAAGGGTCCGTTATGACGGAGGGCACAAACTAGATCATTTCCTTATATATACCCTTGGACCCTACGTTCAATGGGTGCCTGTCTGTCCTGAAGTCGAATATGGGCTGCCGGTTCCGAGAGAAGCCATGCGCCTCGAGGGAGACGCTGCGTCGCCTCGTCTGGTGGCCAGGAAAACCGGGACAGATCACACTGAGGGGATGTTGCGCTGGGCGAAGAAGAAGCTTGCAGAACTCGAAAAGCAGGATCTCTGCGGTTTCGTCTTCAAAAGTCGGTCTCCCAGTTCGGGTATGAAGGGGGTGAAGGTTTATACTCAGTCCGGAATGCCGAATCATAAAAGAGGAGTGGGCATTTTCGCGAATGCATTCATGGAGCATTTTCCCCTCATGCCGGTTGAAGATGACAAAAGGCTCAATGATCCGGCCCTGCGGGAGAATTTTATCGAGCGGGTCTTTGTCTTCAGAAGGTGGAAGGATTTTATAAAGAGGGGAGGAAGCACCCGAGACTTAGTCGCTTTCCACACTGACCATAAATTCTTGATCCTTTCCCACAGTCCCAAACACTATACTGCTCTCGGCCGTCTTGTGGCAAATACCAAGAGATATCGATCGGAGACTCTTCATTCGGAATACCTCGAGTTGTTTATGGATGTGCTCAGGCTGATAGCGACCGTCAAGAAGCATACCAATGTATTGCTGCATATAACAGGGTATTTCAAGAAGCACCTCTCATCGGAGGAGAAAAAGGAATTGGGCGAACTGATCGGAAATTATCATAGAGGGTTGATACCTCTTATCGTCCCCGTCGTCCTGATAAACCACTACGTCCGAAAATACAATGAACCGTACTTAAAGCGCCAATACTATCTCAATCCTCACCCCCTTGAACTCATGCTCCGCAATCATGGATGATCCGCACGCATGGTGAGGAATGACAAGAAGAATTGATGGAATACATCGGCCATCATCCACTCAGTCGCAGTGCGAGGATCGAGAGGATGAATTCGCGCTGATGTCGGCTGGGTCTGAATATCATGCAGGCGGCAAAAGAGATGCCTGTCGAGGCTACCATAAGCAGCCACCTCAGGATTATAAAGCCATCGAGGGAATGCCACCGGGTGCTGAGCCCTGACGGAACAGCTCCAAGAGCAGAAAAAAGGGGCGAGGCCGAAGACGACGCGGGCAACCGGCGAAGAAGGATAACGCTGTGACGGCTCGTTCTGAAGTGTTCGGCGGGTCTTTTTACAGTGTCGTTTTATTCATTGCGGCGACCCTGAGCGTCCTTTATTGTCTCTGCGAAACGGCGCAAATCCTCTTCGCAGAGTATTTTCACTGATACTTCTTGGATTCATGAACTGCAGGAGATAGTCAGGCCCTCCTGCTTTAGAACCCACCCCCGACATGCCAAATCCGCCGAATGGCTGTCTTCCGACGAGGGCACCGGTTATTTTTCTGTTTATATATACGTTGCCGACCTTGAAATCATCCTTCACTTTTCTGATGTTGCGGGGGCTCCTTGAGAATAAGCCGCCTGTCAACGCGTAGGGGGTGCTGTGTGCGATCTTTATGGCTTCATCGATGTCCTGTGCCCTCAGAAGCGCAAGCACCGGGCCGAATATCTCATCCCGGAGAACAGGAGAATCCGGACTGATATCTGTAAAGATCGCCGGCCCGACAAAATATCCTTCTCCCTTCGCTTTCCTGATAAGAGCAGCCTTGCCATCTCTCTTTCCGATCTGTATATACTTCTCGATCTTGCTCAGGGCACCTTCATCCGCTACAGGGCCCATAAAGCTCCCTGGCTCCTCAGGAGGTCCTATCGGAAGGCTCTCCGTCGCTTCTCTGAGTCTTCGAGAGAATTCGTCGAAGACGCCTTGTATCACGATCACTTTTGAACAGGCTGAGCACTTCTGGCCCTGATATACAAAGGCGGATTCCAAAACACCTTTTATCGCGTCATCGAAATCCGCCGTTTCATCGATGATAATCGCATTCTTCCCCCCCATCTCGGCTATTACCCTTTTAACGTTCCTCTGTCCGGGATGGACTTCGCTCGCACGTTTTATTATTGCCAATCCGACATCCTTTGAACCGGTAAAAGCGATAAAGTCCACTGTCGGATGCGATACCAGATATTCACCAACCTCTGCTCCCGTGCCGGGAAGGAACTGGATGACACCCGGAGGCAGCCCCACGGTCCTGAAGATCTCTACAAGCTTCCAGCCCATGACTGGGGAGAGACCTGAGGGTTTAAAAATCACGCAATTTCCTGCGACAACGGCTGCGGAGACCATGCCGGTGGGAATGGCAAGGGGAAAGTTCCACGGTGAGATGACAACACCGACCCCTCTCGGCTCATACTCATAGTAGTTTTCCTCACCAGGATAATCACCGAGATGTCTTACTGTCCCGAACCTCATTATTTCCCGTCCGTAGTATTCGAGATAGTCTACCGCTTCGGTGATATCGCCATCGGCATCCTTCCACGTCTTCCCAACCTCATAAACCTCAAGGGCTGCGAGTTCGAACCTCCTCTTCCGCATCTCCACTGCTGCCTTGAAGAGATAATCGGCCCGCTTATTTGCGGGCACTTTTCTCCATCCGTCCCAGGCCGCCCGCGCCGCTGCAAGAGCATTTTCCCCGTCGGTTTCTGAGGCAGCGGATACAGTCCCCACAATCTCTTCAGGCATCGCGGGATTCAGGGAGCGCATCTCTTTCCCCGTCACCACGTCCTTTCCGCCAAGATAAAGCGGATATCTCCTGCCGAATTCTCCCCGAATCTTTTTGAGGGCATCCGTCATCTTCTCCCTGTTTTGAGAGAGAGAAAAATCCAAAGGAGGCTCGTTTTTGAAGGCATCCCCCATTGTCTTTTCCCCCTTTATTTCCCCTCCCCGGTGGGGAGGGGAAATCAGTACTTCAAAGGGTATCTTTTCGGAGAAGGACTCCCTCAAAAAAGACTCGTCAGAAGTATTTTCAAGGAGCCTTCTCACTAGGTATGCCATTCCTGGGATGAGTTCTCCCACAGGGGTATAGACCTTCACTCGGTGATTCATCTTTCTTAAGGCCTTTCTCAAAGGTTCAGCCATCCCGTAAAGCATCTGGAACTCAAAGGTCTCGTTCGATAAATGCAATGACTCTGCAACGGCGATTGCATGACTTATCGAGCGAACATTATGGGTGGCGATGGCGGGGCGGACAGCATCAGCGTTTTCTAAGAGTATCCTCGTGAGTTCTTCAAAGGCATGGTCTGTTTCACCCTTGTCCAGGAATACCGGCAGCGGCCATCCCTTCTGACGGTTTATGGTGATTTCATAGTCCCAGTATGCCCCCTTCACCAGGCGTACGGTGATCGGTCTTCTGTTTTCCTTTGCCCACGAGATCAATTTCAGAAGGTCTTCTTTCGTATCCTTGAGATATGCCTGAAGAGCGATCCCCGCGGAGGGCGAATCTTTAAACTCTTCGAGTATTCTCTGGAAAACTGTGATCGTGAGATCTTTGTAATAAGAGTGTTCCATATCAAACGTTATGGATGCATGGAGTTCCCGTGCCTTCTCGAATACCTTTCTCAACCCCTCTTTTATGCCCGCGATAGACCCTTCCCAGTCCATAGGGTCGAGTTGAGAGTAAAAGGATGAAATCTTGAGGGATATGTCGATTGAGGAAGGGCACCCTGCGCCCGCGATTGAAGCAGGCTCCTGGCAGCTCATGTTGTGCTGGGAAAGGAAGCTCAAGAGACTCACATATCTTTCCGTGTATTGTCTTGCCTCTCTATCGCTCACTACTGCTTCACCTAAGAGGTCGATGCTGAGAGCGACCCCTGTCTTCCTGAGTGCCTCGAGGGAGCGCAGGGCATCTCCTGCGTCTCTTCCCGCAATGAACTGTCGTGCGAGTTGTCCCACTCCGGCCTTCACAGCCTTGCCGCTTATGAACGAGATGCCTTTCATTCTTGAAATGCGGTCAAATCCCCATCGCATTCCCTCAGGGAGATTGATTTCTTTGGGGAAATATTCTTGCAGCAGCCTCACCACGAGGGCATCGGTCTTGAGGGACGGAAGTGCATCGATAAACCTGAAGAGTTGGATCTTGAATGTTTCATCCCTCATCGTCCATTCCAAAAGCCTTCCCATCCATCTCTTTTTGTCGAAGAGGGACGGGATTTCATGTTCTATGTGGGCATAGATTTCAAGCCCTATCTCTCTCACCCTCTCCTCAGCTATTATGGGTGTCATCATACCTCTAAATGATGTTATGGTGGAAGCGTTGTGAGCCTCGTATCCTCAAACGCCGTTCCTAAAAACATGGACGAATATTCCATGACGTCATTCGAACGGTACTCATGGCGATTCGCATACCTGAATCTCGCCGGCAACCTGGATCGGGACTCGCCCGACCGCCTGCTCGCTGCATGCGCTCCTTGGCCTTACGGCAGGCAATCGGCCTCTCGCCGTCAGTTATAGCGAGTGATTGTTCCCTCCAACATGCTAACACATATTGAGGGTTCTACCAATCTGATCTTCCTCGAACTGAAAAAGAGAGGTGCTGAATTGTCATGGTCTGTGTAACGAAGCGATCTTTCCTTTTTCACGAAGACCACCGCACATCTTTCGGTTGCTCGAAATGGCAGATACGATAGGATTTTGGCGTCTATTCCCTCTTCCAGCTTCAAGGCCTATCGAGAAGATTTCATGGCAGTTCGGGTATAATACCGCATGGCAGAAAGAACGAGGCCGAGTCTTAATTTCATCCTGCTTTGCGATGATGTGAGACAGGAAGTTGGAGGGAAGGTCAGTCTCATGGGTATTTTTGAGAATATCTATGCAACTCACTTCCCTGCTGTTCAGACGAGACTTGTGATCATTAATGAATGGAGTGAAGGCGTCGGAGAATTTGATGTCCTTCTGAGGATCCTCTCACCCGATCGGAAAACCATCCTTCGAGAAACGCAGACTCGGTTGCGGCTCACTGACGCACGATTCAAGCACAGGGATATATCCATCCATCTGAATATAGAGTTTAAGGAGCCCGGCACATACTGGATAGAAAATCGTATCGATGGAACCCTCGTAAACTCTACGCCGTTACCGGTGCTTTTGGTGAAAGAAAAATCCTTTCACTGAGTCCTGAGGATATGGAGATGCCAGAAGATTTTGACCGCCAGAGACTCGTTCGGGAGAAGATAGAGAAATCTGAAGAGAAAGCGGTAAAGCAGCTTTCTCTCATAAGAGAGAGCATCCGCGATTATTTGGTCGCTGCAAAAGGGTATCGTGAAGATGACATCGAAAGGGATACGGTCTTTGAGATTCGCGTGGATGAAAAGAGGGAATATATATCGGTTGACTACATCATCAACCTCAATGGGGTTAGATTCATGGTCTTGAAATGTTCTCCGGGTGCCCTGGAATCAAGGGAGCGGCATCTTGTCTCCTTTGCGAGGGTTGTGGACACTTACCAGATTCCCTTTGCCATGGTGACTGACGGTTTCCGCGCGCGGTTGCTCGATACCGTGACTGGGAAGCTCCTCGCTGAGGGATTGGATTCGATACCGGATAGATCTCAGGCAGAAGAAATGATTCGTGCAACAACGCTCACAGCCTACCAATCAGAGAGGATGGAAAGGGAGAAGAGGGTTCTCCTTGCTTTTGAAGCCATCGAGTGTACGAAGGAATCTGGCGGATAGGGGTCTTTTATTTCTTTTCCTTCTTCCAGTAGGGGCTTGTCATATCTTCAAAGGCAGTAAGGGCGGCAAGAGAACCTTCTGATACAGCAACAACGATCTGCTTAACGCCGCCGGTAATATCTCCGGCCGCATATACCATGGGCATCGATGTCCTCTGGTTCTTGTCGACCTTTATGTACCCTTCTTCTTCGTCAATCTCCAATCCGAGCATCTTTGCGACTTCGTTATTGGGGATATATCCGATGGCGACGAACACGCCATCGGCGGGGATATCCGTAACAGTCTTTTCTTTTGTGTCTTCGATCTTGACGGCCTGAACGACCTTGTCACCGAGGATCTCTCTGATCTCTCTGTGCCAAAGGATATCTATCCCGTTCCGGGACAGACTCTCCTGGAGCCTCATCTCGCATCTCAAAGCATCTCTTCTGTGCACGAGGGTCACCTTTGCTCCGAGGGTACTCAGATACAGGGCGTAGGTGGCTGCCGTGTTGCCGCCGCCAACGACTATCACCCGCTTGCCGTCCTTGAAAAAGTATCCGTCACATTCTGCACAATAACTCACGCCTTTGCCATAAAGCCTGTTTTCCCCAGGCACATCCAGCCTCTTATTGCTCACTCCCGTTGCGATAAGAATCCCCTTTGCTCTGTATATTGCCCAGTTTGTTTTAACCTGGAACCTGCCCTCGATCATTTCTATCTCTTTTACCTCTTCCGAAAGGTGGAGCTCTGTATACTGCGCTGCCTGTTGCGCTATCATATCCACAAGGGTCTTGCCAGGGATTCTTGCAAAGCCAGGATAGTTTTCGACCTCAGGGGTTATCGTAACCTGCCCACCAATGTTCTCTCTTTCGAGGACCACGGCCTTGAGGCCGGCTCGTTCAGCGTATATTCCGGCCGTCATTCCGGCGGGCCCCGCACCGACTATCAAGAGGTCTTTTTCGACCGGAGTATCGGAGAACTCTGTCGGCACCACCTCAGGACGCTTCAGAGTCAGGAGAGATTCGATGAAGTACTCTTCGGGCTCCGCTCCTGGTGAAGTGAGGATGCCATTTATGAATGTCTGCGGAACAGATACGATACCATACTTTTCTGCTATGTCCCGGTTTTCGAATATCTCAATGATCTCGGCAGATATCAGATCGTTTCGGGCTATAGCGGCAGATAAAGCGTAGACGACTTCCTGGGGGCAGTACGGGCAGGTGGGGCTCACGAAGACCTGAACCTCACGTTTTGTATCGAGCTCCATAAGCCTTTTCAGGGAATTCTCTGAGATGACGACACTTCCGGTCGAAGCCATCAATATTGCCATGATCAGGGAACGGCCTTCCTCGCCCAAGGGTGCGCCGGTAAAACGGATCTTATATTTGTCCGGGGCTATGACGAGAGTCGGGGACTTCGTAATGCCTTTTTCACTGGAATGTTCATCACCGATGGTATAAAAAGCCGGCTTGATCTTATCGGTAGTCTCGGAAAGCGCCTTTACGAGGCCGATGAGTGTTTCATTAAATACGTCGTTTGTACCCTGTTGGGTATACACCTCAATGGCGACGTCGTCTCTCAGTTCTCTGAAGGTATCTTTGAGAACCTTTTTGACATCTTCGGTGACGAGTTTTGATTTAGTATTCTTCTCCATTCTCATATTTTATGACTATCTGCCCATCTTTTCAACGGTTCACAGGAGAAAGGATAAGACGCGAAAAGGGAATTATCAAGTGAAATGCACTGATTTTACGGGGAAAACCGGATTCTGATCGAGCCTCTTAAAGAGCAGCCGGCTGGGTATACTGATAAGGAGGAGCGGACTATCGTATAACCAGTGAGGACGTATCTTTGTACATAGTACGTCAATCATCGTACGTCTCAGTATTCCGTCAAGGCTCAGAACGAAGCCCGCGTGGAAGACTCCATCTGAAGATCGGTGGTTCTGGGTTGGATAGATGAGGGCCACGCATACCTTTGCGTCACGATTGCTACCTTCGTGAATCCAGAAGGAAAGTCACCGGTCCGTCATTGACCAGGCTTACCTTCATATGCGCGCCAAAGCTTCCGGATGAGAAATGGATTCCGCAGTCTTTGAGTTTTTCGAGGAAGATTGCATAGAGTTTTCTTGCTGTATCGGGAGTCTCTGCATTGTCAAAGGAAGGACGATTGCCTTTTCCACAGTCTGCGGAGAGGGTAAATTGTGAGATCACTAAAATACTCCCTTGAATGTCCTTTACCGAGAGGTTCATCCTGCTTTCTCGGTCTTCAAATATCCTGAGAAATGGTATTTTCCTCACCAGGTACTCTATATCCTTTAATCCATCGCCTTTTTCGACACCGAGGAAAAGCAGTATCCCCCTATCAATCTTTCCCAGGACTTCGGCATCCACACGCACCGATGCCTCTGAAACCCTCTGGATGAGCGCTTTCATGATTTCAACAGGGTATCGCAGAGCCGCGAGAAAAGTCAATGAGGTGAGGGCAAAAGTCGTACTGAACCTCCCCATCCCTAAAGGGAGGGGGTTCTTCTTATGGTGACAGCGGTCTTTTCGGGGCTCTCGCTGCATCTATACGAACATGAAGCTACAGCATCCTCGACGTCGACTGGTGTCCTTTCCCC
>JBEKCV010000045.1:0-33686 GCA_050014695.1 Thermodesulfovibrionales bacterium | reverse complement strand
GGCATTCCGACGGCTGGGGAGACAGTTTCAGTCAATTCCCCGGATCCTCTTCGCCGAAACTGAGGCCGTCACCCTCAGAAAATCCTCAAACTACCGGCATGTTTCAGTTTGGTGGTGGATTCTGGGCGGCTCCTCTGATTGTTCAAATCGTTTTGCCATGATATAATCATACAAGGTCCAGCTTAGGAGGTCTGAGTGATCAAAAGTTTTGCAAGGAACGTATCGTGAGTGTTCTTCCCGAGGGTGAACATCTGCGAAGGGCTATTAAGTGGGTGTCAGATGGGCGTCTCAACGATCCTGGAGCCAGCCTGTTCAAATTAATCGAAGAGGCCTGTCTGCAATTTGATATACCTCCAAAAGACGAGGAATTTCTCATGCATTTTTTTACCGAGGAAGCAGGTTCGGAAAAATCAGAATGAGAAGTTGCTGTCGGCATCTCTTGCGGTAAAAGCGGCAAGCAGGTGAGCCGCAGACTATCGCTTGATCGATTACTTCTTCTGTGCACGAAAGTACGCACAGCCATCTTCCTGCCCTGATCTCTCTTGAGGACGGAAATCATATATGACAGGCGTAACTTTCCCGCCGGACAACCAGGCCGTACTGAGAAGCATAGGCATCAAGAAAACCAGACTGCTTCTGCGCGAGGTCGGGCCGTGTCTGGTACGTTCGTATGGACTCGCTCATATCATTCCCCGGTGGGAATACAGCAAGAACTCCAAATATTGCGAACAACGACGCTCTTTTCATACGTCCCTCCATCATTGCATTTAGTAAAGAATCAGGTTTCCAACCTAAAATCCGGTCCGGCACCATGATTCAAAGAGTCTATTTCTCATTTCGCTCAACAACGCTTGAAAGCAACTCCATGATATCAGTAATTCTTATCCGGTTGTCAGGGTTCTGCATTCCCTCATTCACCTGCGCATAGCAAGCCGGACAGCTGAAGATGAGCCGGTCGGCTTTTTTCGCAACCGCCTCATTGATTGTCGATCTTCCAATGGCGTTGGCATTTTCCGGATAGACTTTTCTGGCAGCTCCCCCGGCACCGCAGCACTTGGAGTTGATGCCGTACCTGTCAAACTCCAGGAGCTGAACACCGGGAATACTTTTGAGAATAATCCGGGGCTCTTTGATAATGCCTACGCCCCTGCTGAGATAGCAGGGATCATGATAGATCAACTTCTCCGACAATCCGTTCCTCACCTTCAGTTTTCCGCTCTGCAGGGCTTCGGCAGCGAACTGCGTCATATGGCGTATTTTGAATGGCAATTCCTGTCCATAAAATATCGGCCAATCTCTTGACATAATGTTCACACAGCATGGACATGAGGATAAGAGCAATTTGACCCCCTTTGCCATGTACGCTTGCACGAGCCGCCTCGTCAGAGCTTCGAGCATGTCATGCTGCCCGGAAGCAAAGAGAGGAAATCCGCAACAAACCTCTTCTTCGGGAGGCAGCATGGTGAAGGGCTCTCCTGCTGCTTTCAGGACAAGGACGTCTCCCCTTACCATAGGCTGCGCCGAATACGCGCCTGTGCATCCGGCATAGTAAGCAATGTCGGCCCTTTCAGCGATTTTCACATCTTCGGGAAACCACGGTTTGAACCTCTCTGCCGCGGGCATATTGTAGGGGTTGCCGGTATTGTCTATTACCTCGGGCATCTTGGCCTGGCCGCCCACGGGGCCGAACCCCCGTTTCACCATTTCCTTCCTCAAGAGGGGCCAGAGCCTCTGGGTAAAGATGCCGACAGGGCAGTTTTCTCCGCATGCGCCGCAGGTCGTGCATTCGAATACTGCCTTCGTAAAATCTTCAAGAAGCCTACGATCGATATCTTTTGGCCCGAAGAGCCTCGCCTTCAGGCCTTCGGTTGCCTTTATGAATTCCCTGAAGACACGGATCTTCTCGGGAGGTGATATCGAGGGTTTACTGTTCACGTCCTGGATAGGGCAAAATTTGAGACATTCACCGCACTCCGTGCAGGCATCCAGCTCGATCAGCTGCTGCACGGTGAGATTTTCGGTAAAGCAGCCTTTATTTTTCATGCATCACCCGATTGAGTGTTTCTTCCCGCTGCCGCGCACCTACGAGCGCCAGCGGGGCCGCAAAGATATGCGTGGGCAAATTAACAATCAATACCAAAACCAGGACAAAGTGGAAGATGAACAGAGCGCTGCCGGGAGCTGCGGCAAACCTGAAGGTCACGATTCCCATGCTAAATGCTTTTATGGAGATGTTGTCGGGATGAAAGACCGTTCTCATCAGCAACCCGCAGACACTCAAGCCAAGTATCAGGACCAGCAGTAAAAAGTTGTAACTTGAGACGTATTTTTTTTTCTCAATAAGGAGTTTCACGACGAATATATATGCCAGCGCAAGCGGAAGAACATACCCCGCAATGATTTCAAAAGGCTGAAGAGCCCATACCCAGTGGGGGATGGGATTCAGGAAATATCTTAAATGTCCGAGCATCGTCAGCAAAAAACAGACGTGGAAGGTCCATTCCCCGAACCAGAGGAGGTCATTAACCCAGAGGAGCCTTCCGAGAAACAGAATGTCGATAACTGCGGCACCCAATGTTTTCAGTGTCATCTTTTCAGAAGTCACCGCACTCAGAGGCTTTCCCTTTACCCATACAAGTACTCTAGCAGCATAACTACCCAGAAAGACCAGCATCGACAGGTAGTAACCAAGCGTAAGAACAATCCCTAATAGTCGCATAAGAAAATGATTCCCTTCGTCCTCATTGAATGACAAACTCCGCCACAGTCAGTGGATCTCCTCAAACACAGATGCCGGGCTCCGTTGGCGCTCAGGCTCCTCTAATACCTCTGGGTCAGGCGAAACCGCTACTAACGGATCGGTCTCAGCGCTGCCGGCAAGACCGGCCCCGAAGAGGATCTTGCCGGTCTCTCTCCTCCCTCAACTGCTGGCAATCCTGCTGTCTTAACATCTCACGTCTTTCCCTTTTTCTCCCCGCCCGTTTACTTTAATGTAGCACATGGCGAGTGTCTCAGCTATATTGACCCAGGGGGCTGCTCCATGCTTCGGCTCAAAGCAGTTAGCCACCAATACCGCGATTACACTTTCATCGACTGGTCAATGCTTTCAAAAAGCCGAAACTACATCAAGAGCCATAACCAACGTTTCGTGACAAACTCTGGCAGTCACGACCATGCCTGATGCAACTTTTCCCTGAGAAATTGCCATGCTATAATATTATCAAATCAATCGAAATCATGAGGAATGAATGAGCGTGCACTATAAAGCTCCATTGAACTTCAAGCGTGAGGTGGGCTGAAATGGCTCGTAAGAAACCTGCCCTCAAACCCAAGTCAACACCCGGTCTAACTGAACAAACCGAAACAGAATCATCGAACCACGGCCAATTCCCGGTTGTAGGAGTGGGCGCGTCTGCGGGCGGGCTTGAGGCGTTTACGCAATTATTCAAGAATCTGCCTGCTGATCCGGGTATGGCCTTTGTCCTTGTCCAGCACCTCGCCTCTGGTCAATACCTGTGATATACTGCGGGCGGGTGCTTCCTATGATATACTATGCAAAATTGTATGCTTCATATGGTGATGAGTTAAAAGATTACGCGCATATTGTGGTGAAACACACAAGATGAAGGATGGAAAGAAAACACGACAGCAGCTGATGGATGAGTTGACAGTATTGCATCGAAAGATCGCAGAATTAAAAGCAGCGGGGGAAGGCCAGAACTTCGCCGAGGAGGCATCGGGAGAGAGTGAGAGGCGCTATGAGATGGAGGTGTTCGAGAGCGCAGGGGATGCCATTTTCATTCTTGAGGCTGAGGGCGAAAAGGCAGGTCAAATTGTGGCAGCCAATCAGGCGGCAGCAGACATGCACGGATATACTGTTCAGGAGCTACTCACTCTAAACATCGAGGCGCTTGATACGCCCGATGCTGTGAAAGGGGCCCCAGGCCGGATTCGGAGAATACTGAATGGGGAGTGGATCAGGGCAGAAAGTGCCCACCGCAGGAAGGAAGGTACCGTTTTCCCCGTCGAGATTAGTGCCGGGTTACTGGCACTTGAAAATCATAAATATATTCTTGCCTTCGAGCGGGACATCACCGAACGGAAGATGACTGAGGAGGCACTGAGAGAGAGCGAGGAGAAGTATCGTTCTTTGGTCGAGTCCACGGATGATTCCATATACTTGGTGGATATTCATGGCTCGTATCTGTTTATGAACAAAAAGCATCTATCAAGGCTGGGCTTGCCAGAGGGCGGATTTCTGGGCCGAGCATATGACGACTTCCATGGCCCGAAAGAAAATAAAGAGTTCATTGAGGAGATTGTTAAAGTTTCTAAAACTGGCGAGTCCTTCCAGGTTGAGCATAGAAGCCACAGGGATGGCAGATATTTCCTCCGAACGATGAGTCCCGTTAAGAAAGAAGATGGAATGATAATGGCCGTAACCGTCGTTTCGAAGGACATCACTGACTTGAAGAGGATGGAAGAAAGACTGCGCGTCTTTTCGTTTAGCGATGAACTGACAGGTCTTTACAACCGTCGGGGATTCTTTGCCTTAGTTGAGCAGCAGTTAAAGTTGTCCAAGCGGCTGAAGAAGGGCATATTCATGTTATATGCGGATCTGGATCGTTTGAAGGCAATTAATGATACCTGGGGACATCAGGAGGGCGATCGGGCGTTAATCGATATCGCCAATATCCTTAAAGCAACCTTCCGAGAGTCCGACATCGTTGGACGTATTGGCGGGGATGAGTTTGTGGCTCTTCCTATAGGAACTACGGGGGACAATGTCAAGATCGTTACTGACCGGCTACAGAAAGCCCTTGAGATTCACAACGCAGAAAGTGCTCGCAGCTACAAGCTGTCGATGAGCTTTGGTGTGGCACACTACGATCCGGAGAACCCGTGCTCCATTGATGAGCTGCTGCTTCAGGGGGACAAGTTAATGTACGAACAGAAAAAGCTTAAGCGGAGGCCGCAAGAATAAAACCAGGACTGATCCGCGCGGATTGTTCTCCCTTGGTTGTCCGAAAGTTCCATTGCCGGACCTGCAATCGCCGATCGGCTTTCCCCCCCTGGCCAACCGCATAGATGCCATCATCCGTGACCTTGCCGTTTGGGCCTACGTGCTCGGTCAGCACGGGCAATTGCTGCGCCATCTCATCGGGAGAAAGCACCATGGAAGCCGTTTCAGCGATACACAATCCGGCTATTCTCAAAAGAGGGCATGCTGGTCTATAATAGGAGGCGAGGCGATGTATGGATGATATGAGAAGAAAATATCTGCGTGTTCCTCCTTCACCCCAAAAGCCCATCACCGTTGTTTTAAGAAAGAAAGGCCTGGATCAGATCGCTTCCCGGACAACGGTAACCGATATCAGTGTAGGCGGTCTTGGGCTTGATGTCCCTGGCGCGGAGTCTTTATTTAAGCTCGGCATGTCCATCGAGCGCATTGAACTCTCCCTCCCTGAAGAATATGCATGTGTTATGTCCGGAACGGTCGTTTTCTTGCAAGGCAGGAAATGCAGCATTGCATTCGTTGATGAAATTGAAGAAGAGCTCGGCAAAATATCGAGATACATCTTCAAACGGGAGATCGAATTGCTTAACGTTCGTGACAATAAGAGGATTGTGCCCACACGGGAGTATCCGGTAAAGGTCAAGTTGAGACTGGCAGACACAGAGTATTCATCTTCCCGGATAGACGTGATTGATATCGGCATGGACGGTGTGCACCTGGAGATCCGTGGCGCCGAGGCGGACATTAAACCCGGAACCCGAATTGACGTTCTTGAGGTTTCAATTCCTGAAGAAGATGCCTGTGTTCTCTCCGGGCGAGTGGGCGGCCTTACCGATGGAAGATACGATATTGAATTCGATCAGTTCCAAAAGGCTGAACTGCACAAGATCAGAAGATATATCTATAGGAGGGGCATCGAGATCCAGGAGGTCGGCCCCAAAGTCGCCATCGAGAAAGAAGTGAAGAAGACCGAGACTATCGAGAAGCCTGCAGGAGAAAAAAAGAAGATCCTGATCGTCGACGATTCCCCATCTGTACAGGATGAGTTCAGCGAGTTTTTATTCGAGCATGGATTTGTCGTGTTGCAGGCAAAGGATGGCGCAGAAGGAATCAAAACGGCCCTCAGCATGTTTCCGGATCTGATCTTGATGGACGTCAACATGCCTGTATTGAGCGGGCTCGAAGCCACCAGGATCATAAAGAACCATCCGAGTACACGGGACATTCCGATAGTCATGTTCACAACAGAAGCAGAGAAAGGAGCCGTTGTAAAGGCAATCCAGGCGGGGGCAAAGGACTATATTATAAAAACGACGGATAAAAGCTCTGTTCTCGATAGAATAGAGCGCTTCCTCAGTCACGACCGGTGACAACGGAAGACGGAACATCCATCCGTTTTTTTGGGAAAAACGTCTTTATAACCGGCTGGTGAGCCATTCCCTTGATATCAGTTCGGAGATGGTCTATCCGCTTTCCCCCCTCTTTTCGCCGGATGTTTTTGGCGTTAATAGCGTTAATAAGTCCGTCAGAGGTCTCATCGGAGGTATTGTAAGAATCGACGGCCGGTCTCCTCAGGGTCTTCTGGGTCTAATTCTCCGATAGGGTGGGGAAACGGAGGGGTTTATGGCCCTGGGCTACGGCACATCGATGGTGAGCAGGCCGATTATTGCGACTGCAAAAAAACGACTGGCATACCATCCGTGGAGCAAGATTTATCGGCAGGTTCGGCAAAGGCATTCGACCGCCCGACGGTCCTCTGATCTGGCGGCGCATCTCGGTCGCCGATGCCCTGGATTTGAAAAAAATGCGGCTACTGCGAAGATGGCCGTTTGACTTCCCGGTATTTTGAGGGTCTCCTATAGGCGTGATTGACTTATCCGGCTTTTACTTGTTAGGTTTAAATAGGATAAGGAAAGCCCGAATACGGCGTTAACCGAATTATGGACGTCTCCCGACTTATCCGGGTTTATCAATGCCGGGGGGGAAGGCAGGCACAACATGAAATGGCAAATCATCAATATGCAGAAACGCCTTTATCTCATCAGCGCTGTTATCTTGCTGGTTGGTCTCTGTAGCGCCGTCTTTATTTATCTGACGGCTGCGAATGACTCGGGCAGCGTTTTGGGTTATGAAGTAGAGGGTGGAGTTGTCTATCCGATTACGCCTGAAGATTCCAAGACCTATATGCATGATATGGAACTCTATGGGGGAAAGGCGAATGTGCTTGCGAATGAAATCACGCGTTGGTTTGTCGGGTTATGGCATGGAAAATCACTCGCATTCACGGTAGCCTCCATTACCATTTTAACATCCTTTGGGTTTTTCTTTGTTGCCAATCGCTCCCGCCAGCCTTAAGATCTGATGCACGAGGGGAAAATCATCGTTGGGCAAAATTTGGATTTTTTGAGCCCGATGCGGAGCTATTTCGCTGTATATGGTTATACGGATTTTTTGTAAGGGGATTTGGCGCACGGGACTGTTTATCGGTATGCAGATACGCAGCTGATTCAGCGGGGACGGCAACGGATGCAGCAGCCACCTCGTTGCATCCACCAGTTCTCTTGGGGGTCGGCCTGTTTGATGGAATCAGATGGGTTGACGACGTGCCCGTAAGATTCCCCTATCAGTGCCGGAGCAGCCGGCATTTGCGCAGCGGTGTGGCGTTTTCCCATGATGATGCGCGGCAGCCTGCCCATGGCGTTCTGCATGCCAACGTGCACCGTCTTCGCCAGCCTCGTAAATGCTGCGCGACTACGCCTTGCGTAAAGGGCCCTGCTTTTGAACAGACCGGCGCACAAAGCCTCCGGCAGCCCTTGTTCAAGGTGATCGAGCCGTCGCTCGCTTCCTTTTTCTTCGGGTAGTCATTGCCTTGTCCACTCCTATTAAGATCGCTATTTCTTTGGACAAGGAAAAGGATGTACCACTACGGCCAGGTTGCTCACATGCCGGAAGATTCTCTGCATGCCTCTGCCTCGGCTGTGAGACCGATTTTGGTGTAATAATTCAATATGTAGTTTTATAATAGCTCATGTCGGCCAGGAGGAACGGGGAGTAGTCAATAGTTATTGATATTTATAATTCTTCATGATACAATATAATCATGCAGGATATATATTTACCAAAAGGGCTTGGAAAGTTAATAGGCAAGGCAGTGTTTACGCTGCAGAAGTGGGACCGGAAAGGGATACGAAGAGCGTACCGGACTGCCACAAATCGGCGGTAATATAACCATGAGCAGTACCGGCCCGTCAATACCACGTCGGTCAATCGCAGAGCGAAACGCCCGCTCCCAGGGTCATCTTGTAGGTGATTATGGTTGACTACATTTTGAGGAACAGAGAATCACAAATGGATATAAGCGAGCTCAGGGGACTCTTACAGAAAGGATCCAGCGGGATCCAGCTGGCTGCCCTGATTACGGAGAGAACTGATGCCCTTCTCCGGGACATCTTCGCATCAACCAATGTCCATTCAGGCCTTTGTCTCATTGCCATAGGCGGATACGGCCGGGGTGAACTTGCTCCTCATTCAGATATCGACATCATGCTTTTTGCCAGGGACAAGACCGCATCAGGACAGGCGACACAATTTCTCTATAAACTCTGGGACACTCGCCTTGCCGTCGGCCATTCATTCAGAACTCCTGCTGACTGCATCAACGAGGCGCGAAAGGACAGCAAAACAAGGACGTCCCTCCTTGAACACCGATTGATATCGGGCGACACGGACTTGTACCGCTATTTCATGGACCATGTGTACCCCGAGATTGCATTCAGAGAATCGAGGAGATTTATTTCTGAGAAATTGCAGGAGGTGGAACTGAGACACAGAAAAATTAGTGACACGGTCTTCATGCTTGAACCGCATATCAAGGAAGGTCGGGGTGGCCTGAGGGATGTCCACACTCTTGTGTGGCTTGCGAGTATTAAATTGAGGATCAGGCAGTTTGATGAACTGATAAAGGTAATTGCCCCCGAGGACTTTGTGCGCCTCAAGAAGGCGTTTGATTTCTTGTTGAAGGTGAGGTTCTGTCTGCATCTCTTCAGCGGACGGAGAAACGATCTCCTTTCTTTCGAATTTCATGAACGCATCGCGGAAATGCTCATGTTCAAGGCGTCGAAACGATTTCTCTCGTCTGAACGGTTTATGCGGTACCTGTATCTCAAGACATCGATCATCGATGATATTGCATCGCGCTTTCTCGATATGTTCGGAATCCCCCGGAAAGCCTTCGGCGAAGAGGGCAATGGCCGTATTGCTTTTTTTTTCTCCAGTAAAAAGAAGATCACCGATAATTTTTCCCTGTCGAAGAACCGGATTATTGCGAGCGATGACGCCTTGCTGAGGGCGCCCGAGAAAATCTTTGAGGCATTTTATAGCATGTCGAGGACAGGAAAACGGTTCAGTCCAAAACTGGGGGATGCGATAAAGAAAAATCTCTTTCGTATCAACAGGCGAACGAGAAAGTCTCAGAGGGCTGTTGAGTTCTTTATGGCTATCATCAGGGGCGATAGGGCTTACGAGACCCTGAGGCAGATGCACCGGAACGGAGTGCTCGGGCGGTTTATCCCGGAATTTGGCGCCCTGAGCTTTCTCGTGGTATACGAGCCGTATCACCGCTATACCGTCGATGAACATACGATGCGTGCGATCAAACACCTCGAGGGCCTGAGAAATACACGCTACGGAAACCTTGAACACCTCAGCACCGTATACAAGAGGGTGAGGCAGAAAGAAACGCTCATCCTTTCCCTCCTTTTCCATGACATCGGGAAGAGAGGCATTGTGAAGAGCTACCGTTACGGCGCTGGCGCCGGACATCATGAGGAGGTTGGCTATACGGAGTTGAAGAACATTATTGAGAGGTTCAATCTATCCGTTGAATTGAGAGGCAAGATAGAGTTCCTCGTCAAGAACCATCTCTTGATGTCCTCAATGGCATTTACCATGGAGACAGAGGACCCCGAGATTATTGCTCAGTTTGCGGATGATGTCGGGGATAGGGAAACCCTCGATGCCCTCTATCTCCTCACCTTCGCCGATATGGCCTCCGTGAGCCCTGACTTCTGGACGGACTGGAAGGCATATTTGCTCAGGGACCTCTATGAGACGACAGCGCAACACCTTGACGGCCTGATGGATGGGTCCGGCGAAGGCCCGGAAAAAATACTTGGCGCCGACTATCTCACTCAGAGCGAAAAGGCAGGTATCAAGGAGTTTCTGTCTTTGATGCCGAAGAGGTATATTATTTCTACAACCCCGGAAAGAATATATGAGGATTACCGGCTCTCTCTGGAGGTTATTGAAAAAGGGTTTGCCCTGCGGGTGCAGGAAGGTCTGAGCGGGGCAGCGGAGATTACCATAGGCGCATGGGATAGGCCCGGCCTTTTTTCAAGAGCGGTTGGCGTCCTCTCGTCCCTGAAGATGGATATCTACCGGGCAAGGGTGTATACTGGCAAGGGCGGCTTGGTTCTTGACAAGATCCAGGTTTCCAACTGGCAACCCCTTGCCTGGGAAGGGTTCTATTGCGTCCTGCAGGAGAGACTCCAGGACGCTGTCTGCGGCACGAAAACGCATGCCGAATACGAGGAAGTCATTCGCAAGATCAGGGATGCCCAGGGATATGCTCCCGCGGCGACTGAGGTCTTCGGGAGGTTCGGGCCGTTTATCGAGATTGACAACGAGACCTCCTCGGAGAGCAGCGTCCTGGAGTTCTTTGCCCGGGACAGGCTCGGACTCCTCTTTGATGTTACCAGCCTGATTCATGAGAAGGATATTGATATAATATCAGCACGGATCAATACGGAATCGGGAATCGCCCACGACATTTTCTCCGTACAGCGGCATGGGAAAAAAGTGGAAGGGATCACGATCCATGAACTCCTGCTATCATTATGGACACGATTAACAGAAAAAGGATAATTCTTTTATCGGGCATAGTCCTGATTTTTGGGGCCATTTCGTTGCTTCTCGGAGGGCCCTACGTTTCGAACCAGCTCAAGAAACTCATCTTGCCTGAACTGTCAGCGGCAACCGGCAGGGAGGTCCTGGCCCAGAAGATCTCCGTCAATGTGTTCCCCTTTTTTATTGAGGCAAAGGGGCTAAAGGTCTTTGAACACGGCAAAGAGATTCTCGATGTCCCGATGATCAAGGGTTACCCGGAGATAGCGGGGCTTCTGAAGAAAGAGATCGTCCTGAGACGGCTCGTGATAAAGAAGCCGTCTTTCTCGATTGACGACAGGCAGGCGGAGGACATCATACGGAGGGTTAAGGAGTATCTGGAAAGGGAAAGGAAATCGCCCTTCAAGCTGCTGCTGAAGGCTATTGCTCTGGATGACGGGACGTTTGCGGTGAGATACCGGGGCTCGTCCTTCAGCGGGAGTGGGTTGAGTGGAGAGGTTGTCCTCAACTCCCCGCAGAAGCCGGTTCAGCCGGGGACTGCCATCCCCCGCATCAGCCTTTCGATAAAATATCTCTCTTCACGCATTGAGGGGTGGCCGGAAGTAAAGAGTGAGATCAGGGGCATGGCAGCGGTAAAGGACGGCAAGATAGAGGTGAAGGGCTTCCAGCTCGGGTTTTACGGTTCGATGGTTCATGCGAGCGGCACCTACACAAACGGGTGGGGAGACCTTCAGGTTCGGCTGGGGCTCCTGGCCGATTCCTTTAAGCAGATTTTCGGACTCAAGCAGCCCGGAGAAGGCAGGGTTTCTGCTCAAGGTACGGTACATCTCCTTGCGGATGACCTGCTCCGTTCCGGTGTTGATATGCGGCTTGAGGGGGACTTTTACCTCCAGACACTCATGGAACTGCTGAAGGTGAAAGACCGGGTGGAAGGCCGTGTCTCTTTTACCGGTGCCATACAGGGCCCCCTGAAGAGCCTCAGAGGGACTGCCCAGGCGCGGCTGGAGAAGGGAAATCTCTTCAACGTCGCGCTGGATAAACTGACCTGCGCAATTACGTATGGTGACGGCCTGTTTCGCTTTGCTGACGGGAAGGCCTCTCTCTCCCACGGGCAGGCGGATGCCGAGGCGTCACTGGCAGTGAGTGGTGCGAATTATTTTTCCCTTCAGGCGAAGGTCTCCGATGTTGACAGCCCCGCTGTTTTTAAGCTCATCGGATGGGATCCCGGCATCCCTCCGGGGAAAGTGAACGGCGAACTGAGCACTTCGGGCGAAGGATTCAATCCTTCAGGCCGGTTCGAGTATGAGAGCGCTACCGAAGGCAAGGATCTGCTCGGAAGGGTTAAGAGCGCAAAGGGTTCCTTCCGACTCCTTGGCAACGTCTTGACCTTGACTGATACGGAAGTGAGCACCCCCCGGTCGATCATCACCGTAAACGGTGATATTGATACCACTGCTGCCACTCTCTCTTTGAGGGCGGACATGAAGACAAGCGATCTCAGAGACATAACCATGCCGTATCATCAGGAACTCACCGGCTCGGGGCATGTGGCGGGAACAGTGACGGGAAGCTTTGGCAATCCCGTTCTGAGCGGGAAAATAAAAGTGCGAAGAGCATCCTTTGAGCAATACCAGCTCGGAGACGTCGCGGGTGATTTCGATTACCGGAGAGACCTCTTAGAGGTAAGAGAGGTCTCTGCGGGAGATGCCTCTCATCCTCAGGAATCAGTAGTCATAAAGGCCGCGGGGAGTATCAGATTTCCGGAAGCAAAAGAGCTCTTTGATTTCAAGACGCCGCAGTATGCGCTCCGGGTCTCACTGAAAAACGGCGACCTCGAAGGGATTACTCGGATTCTCTATAGAAAGGGTGTGGACCTTTCTCCCAGAGGGAGGATTAATTCGGAACTCAGCATAGCAGGAACCGGATCGACTCCTCGCTATGAGGGATCTCTCACCGCGACCGATGTTGAGGTGGACGGACTGTCTTTCGATGCTGCGTCTGCATCGTTTTCCTACGATTACACAAACCTTGTGATAGGCAAATCGCTGGTGAAAAAAGGGGAATCCACGCTGACCGCTGAAGGCAGCCTCTCCAGGGGAGACATATTCACGTTTAAGGCGGCAGGCAGCAAGATATTCCTTAAGGATATAACCCGCAGAACCCTGCCTCTTGACGCGTACTTTACCTTCAGGGCGGATGGGAAGGGGACTCTCGATAATCCCGAGGTCACCGTGGAAGGAACGATGAAAGGTGGAAAGTTCAGGAATATTGACGTGGGCGACGGCAGGATGAAGGCATCCCTGCGCGGTCAGACGCTTGTGCTGGATTCAGCTTTCTTCCGGGACAGGGTCGTGCTGCGCGGCCAGGCCGATCTTAAGGGAGATATGCCGTGGAAAGCCCGCCTGGACGTCAAGGAGGGGAGATACGACTTTCTCCTGGCAGCTTTCCTCAAGGACGTCCCCGAAGACCTCCTCATCAATATGGGAGGGTTTGCTGAGATGTCGGGCAGCAGGAATCATTTTTCAGCGAGCGCCTTCGTCAATCAGCTGAATGTAACACTGTACGGATACAGTTTCTCCAATGACTCGGAACTGCGGTTTGAGCTGAATGACAGGAAGATGGTCTTCTCCGCCATGCAGATGCAGAGTGGGACCGGCTCCTTCAAGGTGCAGGGCAACATGGAGATCGGTCGCACCTATGAGCTCCTCATAGAGGGTAGTTCGTCCCTGGCTCCGGTGAGGGGTTTTTCGAAGAAGATAGAGACAATTAGCGGAGATGCCAAGTTTGTCTTTAGTGTTACGGGGGCGTGGGAGAATCCGAGAATCAATGGCGGTGTCACTGTTTCGGAAGGCGTCTTCTCCATGAAGGACATGCCGTACCGCATAAGCTCGATAAACGGTTACTTCTATTTCGATGAAGACAGGATAATGATTCAGAGGCTTTCCGGCAGAATCGGAGGCGGGGGGATTAATATTTCCGGTGTTGCCTATCTCCAGGCGCTGAAGATAAGGAGATTCTATATCGACGCCGTCGCGGAGAAGGTCGGCCTCGACCTATCGAAGGAGGTCCCTGTGAACATTAGCGGGAACCTTCTGTACGCGGGCACCCTTGAATCACAGACACTGAGCGGGGAGGTCAAAGTGAATCACGCAGTCTACCGGGAACCTATTGAGTGGCAAAGCTGGCTGCTCAAGGCAAAACCCAAGGAGAGGCCCCGCGGCGAGATAGGGGCGCTTGAAAAGATACGCTTGAATGTGAGTGTTCAGGGTGGAGACGATATACGCATTAACAATAATATTGCGAGGGCATCCATTAAGATGGATGTGGTCGTGCGGGGGACGCTGGCCAGCCCCCTGGTTTTCGGCCGCGTCGAGACGATAACAGGTATTGTCTTTTTCCGGAATAACGAATTCAAGATACTCAGCGCAAGCGCTGATTTTTCGGATCCGAAAAGGATAAACCCCGTTATGAACATCGTTGCCGAGACATCCATTCAGGACTATGATATACGGATGAGCCTTGAAGGGCAGCTTGACCATTTCACGCTGTCATTGAGTTCCAGCCCTTCCCTGGCAGAGACCGATATCCTGACCCTGCTCACCGGGGGCACCGTAGCGACAGGACCGACTGGCGCCCAGGGAGGACTCTCTTCCAGCGTTGCAACGTCATTCCTCAGTGGCCAGGTCCAGGATCTCGCTCAAGAGAGGATTAAGAGCATAACCGGGCTCGACAGGATCGGCGTGGATTCTTCTGTCTCGCAGATTACCGGGAAGCCCGAACAACGGTTAACGGTTGCAAAACGGCTCATCGGGGACAGACTCTCTGTGACTTATTCGACGCCGTTTGCTTCGGTAACGAACGTGATCAGGATTGAGTACAATGTGACCAACACGGTCTCTCTTATTGGGGAGAGGGATGAAACCGGCGGCTTTGGCGGCGGCATTAAGTTCCGGTTCGGGTTCAAATAGAAGCGAATGAATCGGAGAACCGGAGGTGGGAGCGCAGGGAGAGACCGTTTTTCTTTCGTGTCGCGGTCTTTTCGCCTTTGCGGCGGTCCGGTCCTTTTTTTCCAGCTGGTACTCCTTTTCCTCATTGCATCCCCTGCGATCGCGACTCCGCGTTCTATAGAAAAGATAGACGTTGACGGCCTCTCGTCCATCGGCAAGAGGGAACTCCTTGACCTTCTGGACATCAAAGTCGGGGAAGCCCTTGATCCTGCAAAGGTTAGGACGGGGATAAAACGAGCGTTCCTCAAAGGGATCTTCGAGGACATAGAGGTCTTTGCCGATGATGGGAGGACGCAGGTGAGGGTCCTCGTGACGGAAAGAGACCGCATCCGGAATATCAGTGTGACCGGAAACGATTATTTGTCGAAACATGAAATACGGAAGCTCTTCCTGATGAAGGAGGGACAGGTTTTGAGATATGACCTTCTTGACGGGGCGGCGAGGCAGCTGGAGAAGGCACTGGCCGAGCGGGGATTCCCTGCTGCATCTGTTTCTACTGCGGTCTCCCCGACATCAAGGCCCTATGAAAAAGACCTGACCATTACGGTTCGCGAGGGGAAACCCCTTCGGGTAGAGCGGATGACCGTCAATGGGGTCCCCGCCGAAGAGGTGAGTCGGGTGATGAGCATTGCTGAGGGGAAAATCTACGACCAGGAAGTCCTGAAAAAGGATCTCGAGAAAGTCAGGGAATATTACCGGGGGCAGGGTTATCTGAATCCGAAGGTCTCTTTCCAGTTTCAGGAGGGAAGGCTTGATATCGATGTCGTCAAAGGGAAAAAACTCGTCGTGACGTTTGAAGGGAATACCGCCTTCAGCTCGAAGCGCCTTCTGAAGGAGGTCCCCTTTTTTGAGGCCGGTGAAATGAGGGATGATCTTGTCGAAGATGCGAGGAGGAAGATAGTATCCCTTTACCACACGAAGGGATATGCCTTTGCACAGGTGGCGCCGGTCATACCTGAGGCAACTGAAAAAGCGGGTGATACCATAGAGATCAAATTTTTCATTTTCGAAGGAGAACGCGTTCGAGTTGGCGCCCTGACATTTTCGGGCATGACGTTGCCTGACAAGAACCTGAAAGAGGTCCTCCCGATGAAGGAGGGGGATGACTATAACCCGGAACTTCTCTCTTCCGACGTTGACGTTGTGAGAGAGTTTTATATCGCCCTCGGATATCTCAGCGTTGACGTTGAATCGCCCCAGGTGGTCATCGAGAAGAATAAGGCCATGATGACGATATCGGTAAAGGAAGGCCCGAGGACGCTCATTGACAAAGTGAAGATAACGGGCGGGAGTTCGGTTTCGCTCGAGGAGATGCGGAAAGCGATAAGACTGAAAGCCGGTGACCCGTACAATGAAGTGGATATCGCGGACGCACGGTCGAGGCTGTCGGATATCTTCCTTGAGAAAGGATTCCTTGATGTCCAGATTAATGCGCGAGTAGAGTTCAGTTCGGAAGGGGCACAGCTCACCTTCGAGGTACAGGAGGGGGAGAGGACATTCTTTGGTAAAACGATCATAACGGGCAACGTCAGTACGAAGAGGGAGGTAATCGAGAGGGAACTGCTCCATAAAGAATCGGAGCCTTTCAATGCCGCTCTTCTGACGAAGGAACGGCAGAAGCTTTACAAGCTCGGCCTTTTTACGGAGGTCCGCATAGAAGGCCTCGATCGATATGACCATCAGCGGGATATCCGTATCGACGTTGTGGAGGGAGACGCAGGCTCGGTTGATTTCGGCTTCGGGTACAGCAATTATAGTCAGTTCACAGTCGTTGTTGATGTGGGCTATAAGAACCTCTTCGGGATGAACCGGCAGCTATCGCTCAGGCTCGGATACAATTTGCTCGAGAGACTCTATTCTCTTAATTATTATGATCCCTGGTTTTTGAATCGACAGTTACAGCTCAGAGATACAGTTTTCTATACGGACAAGGAGGAAAAGAATATCGACACCGGGGTGATCCTGTATAAGGACCGGAAATACGGTTTTTCCATCGGAGTCGCGAAGCAATACACTGACACCCTGAAAGGCGAGCTCTCCTATGAATACGTTCTCGCGGACACCTACGATGTCCAGCCCGATATGATCCTCACCGACAACGATACGGGGAAAATTACGATTGCCAGTCTGAAGCCTGCAATCACCTATGATACGAGAGATAATCCCTTTGACCCTCGGAATGGTATCCTGGTGGGGTTGACGATGAAACTGGCTTCTTCAGCGTTCCTTTCCCAGGTAAACTTCGACAAGGTCGTATTCAACAGCAGTGTTTATCACGAAATCTCCAAACCTTTTGTCCTCGCTACCGCTTTCCGGCTGGGAGTCTCGCAAGGGTTTGGTCCAACTACGATCCTCCCGCTCATAGAGAGATTTTTCCTCGGGGGCAGAACCACGAACAGAGGATATGCCCAGGACACCCTCGGGCCGAGGGGCGAGCAGGGGGACCCCACCGGCGGCAACGCATTCGTCGAGACGAACCTTGAGCTCCGGACTGCTCTGGGGAGAGGGATCGGCCTTGTCACGTTTTTGGACAGCGGCAATGTCTGGCAGAAGGTGGAGGATATGGATCTGTCTCTGAGAAGTGCTGCCGGCCTCGGGTTGCGATATGACACGCCGGTAGGCCCGATTCGTCTGGATTACGGGTATAAACTCAAAAAGGAGGAGGGCCTGAGCAAGGGAGAGTTGTTCTTCAGCATCGGACAGGCATTCTAAGACATGAACACTGAAGAGAGAAAATATCAGGTTCGGCACGTTCTCACTCTCATTTTCTTCCTTGTGCAGCTCTCATGCTGCATCAGCGAAGCAAAGGGAGAACTCATTGACCGGGTCGTCGCCTTTGTCGATGACACGGCCATCACACTGACCGAACTGAGGGAGACCTACGAGAAGACACGGAAAGTTCAGCCTGATGTCACCATGTCGGAAGTGCTCAATACCATGGTGAACAGATGTTTGGTTCTCAATGATGCGAGGAGACTGAAGATCGAGGCAAAGACCGACGATGAACTTTTCAATGAATACATAGAACTCAAGGTGAAGGCCGTCATAAGAATCAAGGAGGAAGAAATAGCGGACTATTATAAGAAGAACGAACAGGAGTTCAAGGGAGCTGCCTACGAGTCGGTGCGCGATAAGATTGAGGAATACCTGACGGAAAAGGAAATTAATAGCCTCCTCAAAAAACAGATCGTCGCGTTAAGGGAAAAGGCCTATGTGAAGATTCTCATGAAGGATTTTCCCTCGTAGGAAGACTCATTTCAGGTTCAGGGTTACCGCTGTCTCATCACATTCGGGAAACTTATGACATTTCAGGCATTCACCCCATATCTTCTGCGGCAGCTTCGATTTATCAATATCCTTGAATCCCATTTTTTTAAAAAACGCGGGCTGATACGTGAGGGCGAAGACCCTCTGTATCCCGAGTTTCTCAGCCTCTCTGACGCAGGTCTTGACCAGTCTTCTGCCGATGCCGACACTCTGCGAATCCCCTCTTACCGCTAGGGACCGGATCTCGGCAAGGTCTTCCCACAGGATATGCAAAGCGCAGGCGCCTTTAATCTCGCCCTTGTCTTCGCAAATAAAAATGTCCCGAATGTTTTCGTAGAGGTCATTCAGGGCGCGCGGGATCATCTGGCCCTTTCGTGCAAATTCATTGACAATCGTGTGGACAACCTTTATGTCAGCTATGCCTGCTTTCCGTATCAGCAATGTATTGCATTCCTTTTGTGATGGCCGCCCTGTTTTCCTCGAGGGCTTTCTTCCGCTTCTGCGGCGTGAGTTTATCGAGGGCCTTGACGGCAGACTCCTTTTGTATGATGCCGGTTGTGGCAAGCAATGCCCCGAACATCACCATGTTTGCAGACGTTACCCCCGTGGCGGAGGAAGCGGCTAATTCACTTGCCGGGACGCCGATGGTGCGGACGTCAGGCCTTGTTTCCGGTGAATGGATAAGGGAAGAGTCAAAGAGGAGAAGACCATCTGGTTTAATCCGCGGATGAAATCTCTTGAGGGAAGCCTCATTCATGGCGATGAGGATGTCGGGGTTCCTGACGACGGGCGAACCGATCATCTGGTCGGAAATAACCGCTGTACAGTTCGCCGTTCCCCCGCGCATCTCCGCGCCATAGGAGGGAAACCAGGTCACTTCCTTCCCTTCCATCATCCCTCCACATGCGATAAGCTTTCCGAGAAAGAGAATGCCCTGTCCCCCAAAGCCGGCTACGATGATTCTCAGTTCACTCATGCAAGCCGTAGCGGTCCTTTAATATGCCGAGTCTGTATACGGTCATCATATCCGTTTGGATCCATTTCAGAGAGGCCTCAGGGGTGAGCCCCCAGTCAGTCGGACAGGGCGAAAGTATCTCGACAAAACTGAACCCCTTTTCCTCTATCTGATATCTGAATGCCTTCTGAATATGTGCCTTCGTCGTCAAAAGATTCTTCGGTGAATCCACAGACGCTCGTGCGATGAATGCTGCGCCTTCTATCGTTGCGAGTATCTCCGACATGCGGAGGGGATATCCGGTAACAGCGGCATCCCTGCCTTTGAGGGTTGTACTGGTCCTCTGTCCCAGGAGGGTTGTCGGAGCCATTTGGCCGCCGGTCATTCCGTAGGTTGCATTATTGACGAAGAATATCGATATGTTTTCCCCGCGGGCTGCGGCGTGGATAATCTCAGCGGTGCCGATGGCTGCGAGGTCACCGTCTCCCTGATACGAGAAGATAATCCTGTCGGGCAAGACCCTTTTCATAGCCGTTGCCGCTGCCGGCGGTCTTCCATGGGGAACCTCAAGCATATCGCATTTGAAATAATCATAAGCGAATACAGCACAGCCGACGGGCGCTATCCCAATGATCTTTTCCCGGAGACCGAGTTCGTCAATGGACTCAGTAATCAGCCGGTGAATAAGACTGTGGCCGCAGCCAGGGCAGTACCTGAACGGTGTCGGTTTCAGGCTTTCTGGTCTCTCAAAAACTCTTCTCATGGTCCATCTCCTTTATCAAACCCTCGAGTAACCCATAGTCGCTAACCAAAATCTCGTCGAAACCGAGGATTTCCATCAATCTCATTGTAAGCAGAATGCCTGGGATAATCAAGTCTGCCCTGCCGGCCTCGAGGCCAGCAATCTGTTTTCTCTTGCTCAGGGGAAGTGAGAGCAGCATGTCCTTTAGCCGACAGATCCGTGAAAGGGGGATCTGGTGCATATGAACCATTTGATGCTCATATGCCCTCAGCTTCAGATCCAGGCAAGCAAGGGTCGTCACGGTGCCGCCTGTCCCGATAAGACTGGATAGATGCGCCGGACGGGGCATTCCCCATCTCCCGGAGATCAACGACGAAGAGACCTCATCCATAAGCGCAGTGATGTCTTTTCGGGATGGCGGGTCAGTCTTTATGAACCGTTCGGAGAGATTGACAACACCCAGGGGCACGGTCCCGCACAGGGCTGGGTCAGGAGAGCTTTTCTCCTGAATGATCCATTCGGTGCTTCCCCCTCCGATATCGATGATGAGTGATGAACCGGGTGCAGCTCTGAATCCCGCCATGACACCGTGTGCGGTGAGCGCCGCCTCTCGCATTCCCGAGATGACCTCAATCTCGATGCCGCTCTCCCGATACGCCATGCGGAGAAACGTTTCGCGGTTTTGGGCGTTCCGGAGGGCGCTCGTTCCCACTGCCCTGACCTGAGCGGGGTGGAATCGGGATATCGCACGCGAAAAGCCCTTCAGAACTGATACGGATTCTTCCATATTCTTTTCCCTGAGATTTCCTGTATCCCCGATTCCTTCGGCGAGCCTTGTGATTGAGCGGTCAGCGTAAATGCGGGTTATCCCATCGTCCCGGACAGAGCCTATGAGCATCCTGAGCGTGTTTGACCCTACATCAATGGCAACAGACACCATAACGGCTCCATATTTTACCACAAACGCTGTATGTCGGGTTTTCTGCTCCCCGTTTCAGAAAGGGTGAAGGCGGAAGAGGTAGAAGAGGTACGACATGATTTCGGACACTCATGGTATATGGTAGAATGATACAAAGGACCGCGATGGAACGCAAAAAAGCTATTTTGAGATTTCTTGATGGCAGGCTGATAAAAGGCTTTGTGGATAATGTTTCGCAGTCCGATAAAGTTGTCTCCATTGAGGATGAGTCGTCCAGGAGGCATAACGTCGACATGAAGGAGCTGAAGGGGATATTCTTTGTAAAAACATTTGGGGGAGATAAGCGCCGGAAGGAAAAGAAAGCCTTCCGGGGGACTCGACAAACCGGGCAGAGGGTTTTTGTGAGATTCAAAGACGGTGAGTCCATGATCGGGCACATCGAAGGAGATATCCCGTGGCGGAAGGGTTTTTTCCTTGGCCCAAAAAAGTCGACGGGGTTTTTCCTCAAACCTGTCGACAGCGAAAGCAATAACATAAAGATATTCGTCGTGGCGACCTCAATTGACGATATGACCACGATCGGATAGAGACATGTCGAAGGTCGGGATGGTTTCAAAAGAAGGGAGTTTTCTCTGACGAGACCATATTATAAGGCAATATATAGTTTGATATGCTTCATTTTGGCATGCCCGGCCTTTGAGTGTGCCTGATCAGATCGGTTTTGGAAAGTCTTCTAAACTGGATATTCATTACAGTTTCCATGCATTGGCATTGAGTACAAAAAAGCTTTTAGATAGCCTAGGCATTGCGCGGGTCGCTGTTGTCGGGCATTCCATGGGCGGGATGCTGGCGGTGAGATTTACCCTTCTGTATCCTGAAACAGTGACCCATCTGATCGTCGAAAATCCAATCGGACTCGAAGATTATAGAGATTTCGTACCCTATGCGCCTATCGAGGATCTTTATGCGGATGAACTGAAAATGACTGAGGAGGCCATTCGCAATTATCATAAAGCGTACTACGCCGAATGGAAACTCGAGTACGAAGAATATGTGCAGGTTTTTATTCGATGGAGATTAAGTGGGGAATTTCCGAGGCTTGCAATGACATCCGCACTCACTTCACAAATGATTTATGAAGAGCCTGTCTGCTATGAACTACCTCGTATCAAGGCGAAGACACTTCTCATTATTGGACAGGCGGACAGAACCGTTGTCGGTAAGGCCCGCGTAAAAAAGGATATCCTTCCTTTTGTAGGTCAATTTCCGGAACTGGGCAGAAGAGCCGCCAGGATGATTCCCAATTCTTCGCTGGTTGAAATAGACAATGTGGGCCATGTGCCTCATCTGGAGGCTCCGGAAAGATTTCACCGCGAGGTGGTACTTTTCTTAAACGAGTAGCCACTCGGGGGCAAAAGTCCTTTCTCGGACACTCGGCGACTTCAGGAGCTACGACGAGCGGCCAAAAACCATGCCGATACTTCTTCATCGTGATAGATCTCGTGGATATGTCCGTCGCTCCCCCGCAGTCTAAATCTGCGTCTCCTTTTCCTGTCTCCCGATGTTTCTTCGGTCCACGCCCGTAAAATTTCGACCACAGCAATGTTCTCGCCGGAGAACATGAATGCCCTGGGTATTTCCGCACCGCGATACCCTGAATAAGCAACGACGTCGATTTTTTCATCCGGCATAGGGGTAGGATATATCGTGGACAGCATTATGGGGATTTCTCTCCTTGGTATAACCCGTCAGGCCTAAACATATGAATTAAGGTGTGGGACCGAAAAGCCCGCACCCTTCTCGGGATTCTAATCCAGTTTCGGTTTTGGCGTCTGCCCGGTCGGCGCCGGCAGTATCGGATATTCGACCTTCGGTTGGACGCCTGTAGTCGTTTTCAGGAAGCCCTCGATCCTGTCCACTTCGTCGGCGGTGAGCACAGCGCCTAATTGGGCAACTCCCATGATCTTTACCGCCTCTTTCAGATTCCACACCTTCCCGGAATGAAAGTAGGGCGGCGTGAGCTCTATATTCCGAAGTGAGGGAGCTTTAAAGACATATTCATCCGATTTTGAATGCGTTATCTTGTAGCGGCCGGTATCTCCAGCGATAATCTCGGCTGTCGGTCTCTCGACAAGGCCGAAGGGGAAGTATGCCTCTCCGCCCATGTTGATTCCCCCGTGACAGGTAACGCATCCCTTATCCATGAAGAGTTTTAGACCCTCTAGTTGTGCTGCGTTGAGGGCATCTTTATTCCCACCCAGATAAAAATCGAAAGGAGAATCAGGTGTGAGAAGCGTTGCCTCGAAGGATTCAATCGCCTCTGCCATGTTGTCGAAGGTCACAGGGTCCATCTGACCCGGGAATGCATTCTGAAATAGCGCGATATATTCGGGCATGCTTTTCAACGTCTTGATCGTCATTTCAGGGGTATTGTTCATCTCGACCGAGGCCTGGACCGGACCTTTTGCCTGTTGTTTCAGGTCCTCGGCTCTCCCGTCCCAGAACTGGGCGACGTTGAATACCGAGTTCAATACCGTAGGCGCATTTCTCGGGCCTTTCTGCCAGTGGTGTCCTACAGAGGTCTCCTGAAAATCGGCGCCGCCCATCCCCACATTGTGACAGGTGTTGCAGCTGATGAGGGCACTCGATGAAAGTCGCGGCTCAAAATAGAGCATTTTCCCCAATTCCGCCTTCTGCGGTGTAAAGAATTTCCCCTTCATCTCGGATACGGTCTTCGGAATCGGTTTGAACCGCGTCTGCGCTCTTTTCATCAAATCGTCATCAGCAAATGCCGTTGACACTGCAAGCAGTAAAACCGATAAAAGTGCTATGGTTCTCACTTTTTTCATATGCACACCTGCTTTTTCTATTAATTTTCCTTTCGCCATGACAAACCTCCTTTTAACGCATTCCTAAGTGCCTGTGTAGGGCGCTCTCATGTACTTTGGTTGTGTTCTGGCAAGGTAATCTACAATGAGCTTCGCCTCTTCATCCGACAAATGCGCACCGTTTACCTGTTTCATATGTGTTACCGTGCTCGCCCATTCCTTTGCCGTTTTCGCTTTTGCCTTGGGCCTATCACTACTATGGCATGTGCTGCATTTTTGCTCGAAGAGTGCTTTGGCGTCAATTTCTGGCTTCTCAACGCTGTATACCACAGAACCGGATACAGTCAATAACGCTATCAATGAGAAGTATATCGCCAACCTTGTCATTTACATCACCTCCTTTTTTCTCGCTGCAGAGGCTACAACAGCCAACATACTCAAATTCTTGGGCGCCTTTTCAAATCATCAGTGCGTTATTTGGGTCAAAGAGTGCACAATAAAAATCTATGATTCCTGACTAAATTTTACGACTTATTCCTGCACAGTCAAGTCCTCGAAAAACAACTCTTTGATTAAATTCGTTATCCCTGCCGTCGGCCAACGTACCGATGTGCAGGCCAGCCAGCATCTGTTCCAAAGGTATCAATACGGGCGAAGGGAATAAAACCGGGCTGCGTTTATCAGAAAGTGTAGCAAATCAGGACAGCACCTGTTTATTTCGAACTTTTGTTTTATAATATTATTCAGTATGGATCGGAGCGAAGAGGAAGCAGAGATTGTCATGAGGGGTAGGAACGGTAGATCGTGCCTCATCGGGACCTTATGTTCCCTGGTCATGGCTTTCGCTCTGTTCCCTTGTCTTTCTTCCAGCGCCGACCCTGCGGTCGAGAAAATCCAGAAGGCTTACCAGGGGATCAGGGACTTAAAGGGAAGCTTTGTGCAGAAGAGTCATCTGAAGGATCTCGACAGGACGGACACCTTTAAAGGAAAATTCATGATAAAGCTGCCTGCAAAGATGCGCTGGCAGTATCACGGGACCGATTCGCAGGATACAGAAGTTATCATTGCTAACGATGAAATAATCATTTACCAGAAAAAAGACAAACAGGCATTCAGGGGCAAATTCGATAGGGATACGTATGGACAGGCTCCTATTGCCCTCCTCGGGGGTTTTGGGAACATCGAAAAAGAATTCGACATCACCAATAAAGACGGGAGGTTGCTGCTCAAACCCAAAAAGCCAATGGGCGCGGTTGTTTCAATAGAGATAACCCCCTCAGGTGGGAATTTCCCTATCGGCTCATTAACCATCACTGACCGGCTTTCAAACCGCATCGATATTACCCTTTCGGATATCACCCTGAATACGGGGATGGCTGATGCTGCTTTTGAGTTCTCCCTGCCGATGGGTGTCAGTATGTACGAATTAAACGGAACACGTTAATACCGGCGGCAAGGGGATGGAGATGTGCCGGTGAAGAATGTTTCGTTGACACCTTTCAAGGGAGACCCGGAGGCGTAAGAGTCGCAACATTCCATAAAGCAGCTGATGACGTATTATTATCGTGTAGCTTATAAATATTCTGATATAGTTTGCCTCGTGTCTGGACCGCCATGGCTGCGCTGATCCTCGGCATAGACACGTCGTGCGACGACACGTCCGCCGCCGTGGTCGCTGACGGGAAAGAAATACGTTCCAATATCGTTTCGAGCCAGGAAAACATCCACCGAAAATACGGAGGGATCGTGCCGGAACTTGCATCCCGGCGGCACATCGAGATGATATGGCCTGTGGTGGATGAGGCTTTACGGTCTGCAGAGACCAAACTGGATCTTCTTTCGGCAATTGCTGTGTGCCACGGGCCCGGTCTGATCGGTTCGTTGCTCGTTGGTTGCTCATTTGCAAAAGCGGTATCTTTCGCCCGGGATATTCCCCTCGTTTCAGTGAACCACCTCGAAGGACATATTTTTTCCTGCTTCCCGGGAGACGAACACCCGGACTTCCCCTTTCTTTCCCTTATTGTTTCCGGGGGTCACACAAGCCTCTACCGGGTGGATGGGTTCGGCAGGTATAAAGAGCTTGGCAGAACAAGGGATGACGCTGCCGGGGAGGCTTACGATAAAGTTGGTAAGCTGCTCGGTCTTGGCTATCCCGGCGGTCCTGCCATCGATAGCCGTGCACAGCAGGGAAACCCTGAATCGGTAGATTTTCCGAGGCCGTTTCTGCCGGACAGTCTCGACTTCAGCTTCAGCGGACTGAAGACAGCGGTTGCGAACTATCTGAAATACGGCCATCCTGTTTCCGTGAACGACATCTGCGCTAGCTTTCAGCAGTCAGTGGTTGACGTCCTTGTGAAGAAGACAGAGTGGGCTCTCAGAAGGGAGCGGATCAAGAGGCTTGCGGTTTCAGGCGGCGTGGCGGCAAACAGTGGCTTGAGGAGGGCGCTGGGACGCTTGGCGGCTGAGAAAGAGGCCGAGGTATTCATCCCGCCTCTGCAGCTCTGCACGGACAACGCGGCAATGATTGCTGCTGCGGGGTATCACCACTATATGATTCGCGATACCGTTGGTCTGGACTTGAATCCCATAGCATATCTGCCGCTCTAGTGGTGAGTCTAAAATCACCACTGCCCCGAAACATGAAACAGGGTGCCATGCTCCAGAAAGTCGTTTTCTGGTATCATAAGCGATGAAGGGTTACGTCCTGATTATCGGTATCCTCGCAGCCGTCGTCTCAGCGCTTATAACGCTGAACATCTTTTTCCAGCACTCGCTCCAGATGGAAATGGCCGAGCAATTCAATACGCAGCAGCTGCTGCTCGCCAAGGCACAGGCCTCGAATATCCAGTCATATCTCCAGAGCCTGGAACACGATCTCATGCATATCGCCCATTTCACTTCAAATCTCCAGATGCAGGAGAGTAAGGATTTTTTATTGCAGTCGGATGAGGTTTTTAAGGGAACGGGAAAGATAGAGACTAATCTTCTTTTCCTTGATGACAAAGGCGAGGTATTCTACTCGAAATGGAAGGAACCCCTGAAGAAATCCTGGATACGGTCCATGATCGACAAGTCCCGAGGATTCTGTTCAAATACGGTGTCTATGGAACAGAATAAGGAGAAGATCTATTTTCTGGCGCCGATCTGTCGGAAAGGAACCTTTGAAGGTGTCGCGGTGCTCACTGTTGGTATACAGGATATCGCTTCAGAGTACCTTGCATCAATAAAGTCCGGATCGCGGGGATATGCATGGATGATGGATGACAAAGGCGACCTTCTCTACCATCCGATGCAACCAGGTATGGTGGGGAAGAATCTCTATCAGACAGACTCTTCGTGTTTCAAGTGTCACAAATCATTCGCCCTGGAGAAGAAGATCATCGAAAGTAGGGATGAGCATTACGGGATTTATGTTGCGCCTTCCGGCGAAGATAAGGTCCTCGCTTATTCCAGAGCGGCCGTAGGGGACGTAAAGTGGGTTGTGGCTGTCTCTGCTCCATATTCTGAGGTCACCGTGTCGATTCAACGGGCTATGAGGTTCTATTCATGGCTGATCATTCTGATCTTTCTGACCACGAGTATCATATCTGCGCTGCTCATCGTCTTTTACCGGAAGAAGCTTAAGGCTGAGGAGATAGAACGGCATGATCAAGAGCTTGAGGGACATGCCGAGAATCTGGAGCGCGAGGTTGCCAAGAGGACCGAGGAGCTCTCTGCGGAGAAAGAGAAGCTCAACACCATTGTGAGTGCTATCGGAAGCGGAATCATCCTGGCAGATGTTCGGGGAAAAGTAAAATGGATAAACCAGACCATGAAGGAACTGGTGGGGAAAGACATCGTTGGGATACATTGTGACGAAATGTGTACTGATTGTACCATTGTCGGTTCCTACGCGGTGAACGAGATGCAGACGGAGATTATGTCGAATCTCTTCGGTTTGACGGACAGGGTTTTCCAGCTCACCACCGCTCCGATCAAGGGGGAGGACGGTGAAGTGCACGGGTATGTCAGACTCATTCAGGATGTGACCGAGATGAAGAAGATGGAGGAGCAGATGTTGCACTCCGAAAAACTGGCTTCCCTCGGCAGGCTGACCGCGGGCATCGCCCATGAGATAGGCAATCCCCTTACATCGGTCTTTTCCTTCGTCCAGATACTGAAAGATATGGAGCAGGACGAGTTTAAAAAAGAGAGTCTCGGGACCATTTATTTCCATATGAACAGGATCGCTGAGATACTTAAACAGCTTTCCGGTTTTTCAAAAATGCCCACGGTGGAATTACGGAAATGGAATATCAATAACCTCATCGAGACTTCCCTCTCACTTATTCAGTATGACAAGAGGGCGAAAGAGATTACGATTATGAGAGACCTCAACCCTGATCTGCCTGAGATCACTACTGACGGAGGCCAGCTTTCTCAGGTGTTCGTTAATTTGATCCTGAATGCTGTGGATGCAATGCCGGAAGGAGGGATACTGACGATACGGAGCGGCATGAACGATGGAAGCATCGCGATCTCTTTCGAGGATACCGGAGTCGGAATAAAGAGGGAGAACATCAGCAGGATATTCGATCCTTTTTTCACCACAAAAGAGAAAGGAACGGGTTTAGGATTAGCGGTGAGTTATAGTATCATAAAAAAGCTCAACGGCAGCATGACGGTGGAGAGCGAAGTGAATAAAGGGACCCGGTTCAGGATCACCCTGCCGTCTCGGGGAGAGCGATGAAGCCGAAGATCTTGGTGGTTGATGACGAGCGGGACATCTGCAAGGTCCTTGAGTTCCTCCTCAAGCATGAGGGCTACTCAGTGGCGATTGCCTATAGCGGAGAAGAGGCGGTCGAGAATCTCCGCAAGGAACATTTTGACGTTGTCCTCACCGACCTCAAAATGGGCAAGGTCGATGGTTTTGGAGTTCTTGAGAAGACAAAGGAGCTGAGTTCCGATACTCAGGTACTCATCATGACCGCTTTTGCATCCATCGAATCAGCAGTCGATGCCATAAAAAAGGGGGCGGCCGACTACATTGTGAAGCCTTTTCTCAATGAGGAGATCAAACTCACTGTCAAGAGGGTTTTGGAACAGAAGAGGCTCATCGAAGAAAACTTAGCACTCAAACACCAGTTGAGCCAGCTGGGATGCAAAGGCATCGTCGCCGAATCAAGGACAATGCTCGCAATTTTCGATACCCTGGAGAAGGTCATACCAACGAGGAGCAATATCCTCATTATAGGAGAAAGCGGCACGGGCAAGGGGCTCATTGCCGAAGTAATTCATTTTAACAGCGCGAGACGCAATGAGCCATTCATATCCATAAACTGCTCTGCCATACCGGAGGGGCTTCTCGAGTCGGAGTTGTTTGGCTACAAGAAGGGTGCGTTTACCGGTGCGGTCGCGGATAAACCCGGGCTCATTTCAATGGCGCACCGGGGAACGCTTTTCCTCGACGAAATAGGTGATATGCCGGTCAATCTCCAGGCGAAAATCTTGAAGGTCCTCGAATCGTCAGAAGTTACACCTCTGGGTGATATCCGTCCCCGGCTGGTGGATGTCAGATTAATAACGGCGACAAATCAGAATCTTGAGGAAAAGATCGGGGAAAAGAAGTTCAGGGAGGATCTTTATTACCGGCTGAATGTCATAGAGGTTAAGGTCCCTCCATTGAGAGAGAGGAAAGACGATATCCCTCTCCTGGTAACCCACTTCCTGAAAAAATTTTCAGAAGAGAACACGAAGACTTTGAAGGGGGTAGACAGCGGCGCGCTACAGGTTATCATGCAGTACCCGTGGCCGGGCAATGTGAGGGAGCTCAAGAATGTTATTGAACGGGCCGTTGTTTTGTGTCCGAATGAACAGATTACTCTCAATGAGCTTCCTGATAAATTGAAAAACCACGATTCCGTCATCAAGGGACAGGAAGGGGTATCAGCCCTGAAGACGTCCATTGATGACTTCGAAAAAAAACTAATAGAAAATGCATACAGTGCCTATCACAAGAACAAGGAGGAAACTGCCAGGATGCTTGGCATTGACCTTGCGACCCTCTACCGAAAATTGAAAAAATACGGGATAGCTGATTAATTGACATGGGGCATCTCCGCTTTACTGCATCTAATTGCCTTCTCAGTATTCAGCAGCCGCTGGAGAGAGATCAGGGATGGATTCACAGGGAATCATGAAAAAGGCATTTTATATTGGTTCTCTCTGTGGCGGAATCATGGGGGTCGTGATAGCGCTGAGCATGGACCTTCTCCTTGGAGGAGCTGTAGGCAGCGGCTGGAGGGAGGCCGTTGCCCACGACCTGGGAGCACTCTTTGGGAGAACATTTGATCAGAATTCCTTTTTTGTTCTCTCACTGGTCTTTGTCATCGTTGGATTGATCGGTGCCTTCGGCGCCTTTATGGGAGGGATATGTGCCGTTATGGTCACCCGCCTCCTGTCTTTCTTGACAAAGGAGCAGTGAGGTGTTCCCTCGTCAGGATGACATGAAAAAGATCTCTGTCGGCATTCAAAAGGAATTCTGTGAGGAATGTTCCCTAGCTTTGCGAAGATTCATCGGAAAGATGAATGGCGTTCACTCCATAGATGTTGCGGAGGGCCAAATTGTGATCACATATGACGATACAAAGCTTAGGAAAGAGGATATCCTGAAAATTACCAGGGACAGCATCGAAAAACTTGGCTATAAGATGAGCGAGTGAAGAATATCACCTCCATTTCCGATACGGCCTATAGATCTCTTATCTCGGTATCGTCCATCCCCACAAGTTAAAACCAGAGCATCGTTGTGATCAGTATCCACCTCCTTGTGGGAAGCACGGTAAGATCCATCACCTTGCGCATGCCCAAAGTATGACCTTCTATCCCTTTTCCTGGGTTTCTCTGATGAGGAACGGGCTGGAATCACCGTCCCAATAAATAGCGATCGCTGTTCGAATATGCATACTATTGACATTTTCATTTATTTTTGCCCTAATCATAAGGAAACAGTGAGGCAAAATGGTAATATGTTATATCACGTTAGATATGTTGAATATAGTACCTCTGCAATACCATGAGACAATAATTCATTCTTTGATGACTTAAAAAGGGGTCTACTATAATCAGATAATCAAAAAAGCTTTCTTTCTTAATTATCCAGGCGTAATTTGATTGAAATGATGAAGAATGCTGAAAGCACATTTATTCATACACATCGGGGACGTTATCCTAGACGCTGGGATGCGTGTTGGAGCAGCATATACCTCAAGCTCCGCAGTTTATAAGGTGTTTCATATAAGCGACAGGTGTAAATTGAAAAAAAATGTGTTAAAGGGCGTATCTTGTAAAAAAATAGCTATCTATCCCAAAAGCTCTGTTCTTCATGTGTTACAATTTCTGCCGTGTGCATTAGTCATGGAGAGTAATACCCGCAATGGAAAGGATTATATGGCAATAATATCATTTCAAACTGTTCCATTACCTAACTGCCCGATATGTTGACCTCTTTAAAGAAAGGTAATATTAAGTAAGCCATAAGTAGGCTGCTAAGATGACAAATGGCACTCGAAATATAACACGGGGTCCTTTAGGGAGGTCGGAAGCACGGTTTCTTGCCAGAATAGGCATCCGCCCGATCTTCAGTATCGGGGATGCGCGTCGCGTCCTCGGTCACAAAGAAAGTGATCCGACGAGGCAATTTCTTGAACGACTTCAAACCAAAGGCTGGATCTTGCGCATCAAACTTGGACGGTTTGCCGTCATCCCGCTCTCGTCAGGAGAAGACAGGACTCTCTGCATGAATTTATTGTTGCCATGGCACTGCTCTCCCCTACGGCGATTGCGTACTGGTCTGCTCTGAACCATCACGGTATGACAGAACAGCTTCCGCGAACGGTGTTTGTAGCCACCAACCATCCCGCGGAGACCTCTCGTTGAAGTGCTCGGCGTGGACTACAAGGTCATTTCGCTGCGACCGCAGAAGTTTTTCGGCATTATGAAGGATTGGATCGGGGAAATGCCCTTTATGGTTACGGACAGGGAGAAGACGATTATCGATGGCCTCGACCTTCCTCAATACGCAGGAGGAGTAGGAGAGGTCTCCAAGGCACTTTCAACTGCCTGGACGCAGCTTAATGAATCCAAGCTCCGGAAATACGCGGCGAAAATCGGAAACAGCGCTGTTGCCAGGCGTCTTGGTTTCTTGATGGAAACATTGGACTTAGGTGATAGCCCAGCCCTTAGAAAAGCAGTTTCGCTCGCACCAGGCTTCTCACTGCTTGATCCTGTGCTTCCGCGCCAAGGGAAATACAACCGTTGGTGGGGTCTTCTAGAGAACACGGAGGTCAATGCATGATTACAACTGCGGAACTGCATCGCGTGGCTGAAGCAGAGGGTCTTCGTTTCGATCAGGTTGAGAAGGATTACGTTATGCTGTGGCTTCTGGAGGACCAGCGCGTTCGGAACTGACAAAGCACGGAATAAAGCCGTCTTGCTCGCTATCGCCGACTGCTCACAAAAAAGAAGCAGACTCAAAATAAGTATCAAGCCCTCTCTGATAAAGGGCCCATTATTAGGGCATTCCAAAATCGAGAATAGTTTGTCTATTATCTATCTTAACGACCGTTAAAACACGTCAGTATGTGCTTATAAATTATATATTTACTATTAGCAGCAAGTGTACTATGTTACCATCATTTATAGGTTAAGATAGACAGGAGGTGTGTAATCATAAAAGTTCTGGGATATATAAGGGTTTCAACAGAGCGGCAGGATGTTAATAACCAGAGGATGGAGATTCTCGAGTACGGGCGGAAGCATGATCTTAAGATCAAGGACTTCATTGATATCGAGATCTCATCACGTGAGAACAAGAAGCAACGACGGATCGAGGAATTGCTTGAAAAGCTACATGCCGGTAACATTTTGATTATCTCCGAGCTCTCCAGACTGGGACGGTCTACGTCTGAAGTCATCGATATCGTCAACGAGACAGAAGGATAGAACGTAAGATAAGAGAATCACGACTGCCGGATAGGAAGCTTCTTTCAGACTTCGACTTTACTTTCCAGACCGGGGTAGACAAAGCCCAGGTGATGGGACTTGCCAACCTTGACTTTGTGGGACGTAAGCAGGGGCTTGTGCTCGCAGGAAATTCCGGGACGGGGGAAAGCCATATTGCAAAGGCACTGCTTCTCATCGGGTGCGCTCAACAGCACCGTTGCCGGTATACCACAGCAGCCGACATGCTCACGGACCTGATGTCGACCCGCGCCGACAATAGTTTCCACAGAAAACTCAGGCAATACATCTCGCCCGATTTACTCCTCATTGACGAGTTGGGGTTCGACCGGCTTGAGCAGCAGGATGCAAAAAATGCATCTCTGTTCTTCAAGGTCATAGATGGTCGTTACTTCAAAGGTTCCATGTTGTTGACAATGAATATAGACTTTGAAGAGCTTGGCGATTACCTCGGCGTGTTACAGGACTTTGGGGAGGGTGATGAGCGCAGTCAGAGATGAAATCCGAGAGTGGTGGGATGCGTGCATCGGTTTCATACCAAGAAAATAAAGAAGCTGGCACAGTATATAAGTCGGAACAGTGATAAGAAGGACAAGGGGGTTCAGAGGCAGATAAAGAGTACTTACCGGACCTTGATCGAACGGGTAAAATGGATTGTATCGGTGGGGGAAGCGGCGGGAGAATTACTCTCAGGATGCTCTATCGATGCAATGGTGGCAACAGCTGAGCTGAACCATTATTTGCCGATAACCGGGAAGGTAATAGGACAGGCTTAACGACGGGTACTTTTGGGACAACAGGTGCTGTCGTCGGAAAAGATTTACAGTCTCTTTGAAGACCATACAGTGTTGGGGGCGCGTAAAAAGAACCGATTCTGTAGGCGCCAAATACTGCATGATCGGTTCTTTTTTTAGAAGGATATTCACATTTATCTTGCGTTTCTTTAGCGGAAATGTTTTCTTAAATAAAACCTTTTGGGAGGACCTTATCGAAGACATCTCTGTCACGCTCTGAAACCCTTTATGGTAAGCCTTCTAGGAGGTATGGGCA
>JBEKCV010000044.1:0-34023 GCA_050014695.1 Thermodesulfovibrionales bacterium | reverse complement strand
AAGGAGGAGAGATGGCGAAGGCGAAATTTGAGAGGGTGAAGCCTCACGTAAACGTAGGGACGATTGGGCATGTAGACCATGGGAAGACGACGTTGACGGCGGCGATAACGAAGGTATTGGCGATGAAGGGGCAGGCGCAGTACCGGGCGTATGACAGCATAGATAATGCACCTGAGGAGAAGGCTCGGGGGATAACGATAGCGACGGCGCACGTGGAGTATGAGACGGACAAGAGGCATTATGCGCACGTAGACTGTCCTGGGCATGCTGACTATGTGAAGAACATGATCACGGGGGCGGCGCAGATGGACGGGGCGATACTGGTGGTGAGCGCAGCGGACGGTCCGATGCCGCAGACGAGGGAGCACATTTTGTTGGCGAGGCAGGTAGGGGTTCCGTACATTGTGGTGTACATGAACAAGACGGACATGGTGGATGACCCTGAGCTGCTGGATCTGGTGGAGCTGGAGGTGCGGGAGCTTTTGGTGAAGTACCAGTTTCCCGGGGACAAGATACCGGTGGTGAAGGGGAGTGCATTGAAGGCGATCGAGAGCACGAGCACCGATCCGAACGCGCCGGAATACAAGAGCATTATGGAGCTCATGGAGGCGGTGGACAGTTATGTACCGACGCCTGAGCGGCCGATAGACAAGCCGTTTTTGATGCCGATTGAAGACGTGTTCAGCATATCGGGACGTGGGACGGTGGTGACGGGGCGAGTGGAGCGGGGGATCGTGAAGGTAGGAGAGGAAGTGGAGATTGTTGGGTTAGGGGAGACGAGGAAGACGGTGGCCACGGGGGTGGAGATGTTCAGGAAGCTTCTTGATGAAGGAAGGGCAGGGGACAACATAGGGGTATTGCTGAGGGGGATTGGGAAGGACGAAGTGGAGCGGGGGCAGGTGTTGGCGAAACCGGGGAGCATCACGCCGCACACGAAATTCAAGGGAGAGGTCTATATTCTGACGAAGGAAGAGGGGGGGAGGCACACCCCGTTTTTCAATGGATACCGGCCGCAGTTTTACTTCAGGACGACGGATGTCACGGGAGTGGCGCAACTGCCTGAGGGCGTTGAGATGGTGATGCCGGGGGACAATATTGGGGTGACGGTGGAGTTGATAAGCGCGATAGCGATGGAGAAGGAACTGCGGTTCGCGATCAGGGAAGGCGGAAGGACAGTGGGTGCCGGTGTCGTTACCGCGGTAGTGGAGTGAGGTAACCATGAGAGATATAATCCTGTTTCAGTGTTCAGAATGCAAGAATCGGAACTATTCGAGCATGAAAAACAAGAAGAATACGACCGAAAAACTGCAGTTAAAAAAGTATTGCAGAAGTTGCAGGCGGCATACCGTACATAAGGAAACAAAAGCCTAGAGAACCGAATCACCATGGCTGAATGTTTAGGTGTGACATATGGCATGAGGAGTTTTATAAGGTATAGGCCAGTAGCTCTAACGGCTAGAGCATCGGACTCCAAATCCGAGGGATGGGGGTTCAAATCCCTCCTGGCCTGCCAGAATAACGGTTCACCGGTCAAGGTGAACGGCAAGGAATGGTAAGGGCATAATGGACAAGATAAAAGACTTTTTCAGAGAGGTAAAAACGGAAATCAAGAAGGTTGTTTATCCGACTAGGGAAGAGCTTCTTGGTTCCACGTGGGTGGTGATAACAACGGTTGTCGTCGTCTCTGTTTTTTTGGGAATCGTTGACTTCTCTCTTTCGAAACTTGTAAAAGCGGCATTAAGGTAGGCTAATGGCAAGAAATTGGTATGTAGTTCATGCGTATTCCGGCTTCGAGGAAAAAGTAAAGCTCAGCATAGAAGATAAGGTTGAGAAAAAGGGACTCAAGGACAAGGTCACAAGGATTCTCATACCGACAGAAAGGGTCATTGAACTCAGGGCAGGGAAAAAGAGGGAAAGCGATAAGAAATTTTATCCAGGGTATGTCCTGGTCGAAATGGAACTGGACGATGAGACGTGGCATCTCGTGAGAAGCACCCCCCGGGTTACCGGTTTCGTGGGCGGAACAAAGCCTGTTCCGCTCCCTGAAGAAGAGGTTGATATTATTATTCAGCAACTCGAAAGGGGACCGGCCCCTCAGGTCAAAACCCAATTTCAAAAGGGGGAGAATGTGAGGATTATTGATGGGCCGTTCAGCAATTTTATCGGGTTTGTCGATGAGGTCGATATGGACCATGGGAGATTGCGGGTTATGGTCAGCATATTTGGACGGCAGACGCCGGTAGAACTGGGGTTTTTCCAGGTGGAAAAGGCATAAATGAGGTTCACGGAGTGAATGGATAAGAGTTTTGGATTTCGAGAGACCCAATAAAGTATTAGATCGATGACTCAAACAGTGGAGGTTTAGATGGCGAAAAAGGAAGTTATTGCCCAGGTAAAGCTGCAGATCCCTGCCGGGAAGGCGAATCCTGCGCCCCCTGTCGGGCCGGCATTGGGTCCTCATGGAGTCAATATCATGGAGTTTTGTAAGGCATTCAACGCCCAGACTCAGGCGATTGTCGATACGATCATTCCCGTCGTTCTTACCGTATATTCCGACAGGTCATTCAGTTTTATAACGAAGACGCCACCGGCTTCCGAGCTGATCAAGAAGGCCGCTGGGGTTGTGAAAGGTTCGGGTGTGCCGAATAAGGAGAAGGTCGGGAAGTTAACCTCAACCCAAGTGATGGAGATAGCAAAGACAAAGTTGCCGGATCTGAATGCGCATTCGTTGGAGAAGGCTGCTGCAATCATCCGGGGTACTGCAAGGAGTATGGGGGTCGATATCGTTGACTGAGGGGGAGAACATGCGGCCTTGTTAAAACCACAGAGGGAAAAAGTGCGAGAAGGGGAAGAGGATCATTGGATGGAGATATGTGTGGTACGCGTGGTGTCTTTTCCGATCTCTGTGGAAAGGGTTTTCTCAAAATAATATTCTCGAACGCGGAGGTTTTAGGATGGGAAAGAAAATAGAGGCAGCCGTCGCAAAGATTGAGCGTGGCAAAGAATACGCCCTTGACGATGCCGTAAGGCTTGTGAAAGAACTGACCTATGTAAAGTTTGACGAGACTGTTGAGGTGGCTCTGAACCTCGGGATAGACCCCAAGAAGTCCGACCAGATGGTGAGAGGGACGGTTGTGCTGCCCCATGGAACAGGCAAGAAAGTCAGGGTCCTTGTCTTTGCGAAGGGGGAAAAGGAAAGAGAGGCAGTGGAGGCCGGCGCAGATCATGTCGGAGCTGAGGATCTCGTCGAGAAAATACAGAAGGGATGGCTGGACTTCGATAGCGCAGTCGCAACCCCGGATATTATGGGTCTTGTGGGGAAGTTGGGTAAGATACTCGGGCCGAGGGGTTTGATGCCCAATCCCAAACTCGGCACGGTCACCTTTGATGTCGGAAAGGCAGTAAGGGAGATAAAGGCGGGGAAGGTGGAATATAAAACGGAAAAAGGCGGGATCGTGCATGTCCCTATCGGCAAGGTCTCGTTCAAAGAATCCTCGCTTGTTGATAATGCGAAGGTTGTTGTCGATTCGATTGTGAAAGCAAAACCGGGCACAAGCAAAGGAAAGTATCTGAAACGGATTACCGTATCCGCAACCATGGGACCGGGCATCAGGATTGATATTGGGAAACTCACCGCGAAATAAAAAAACAATAACGACTGCATCCTTGCTTGGAAGAGGATCAGGATAATCGTAGAGACACTGAGGAATAAGGAATTCCTCAAAAAAGAGGAAGGCATGAATGCTTTCATCATGGCATCTCGGTGCCTCTGAGGGTCTCGATAGTGTGCAAGGTGCAATGTGTGTGCTTGTTTGTTCCGGATTTTGTCCGGTATATAAATTGTCAGAGACAGTAGGTGTTTGACGTAAAAGTCCGTCCGAATAAGCGGACGGGCTGCCTACCGAGACAATGGGGTTGATTTATTCATGGCGTGTCAGTGAAAGAACGTATCCCGGTTTCGAAGAAAAGCGGTCTCTGAGAAAGGAGGATCATCTGAATAAGGAAGAAAAAGGAAAGGCTATAGCAGAACTGAAGAAGAAGTTCTCAGAGGCAAAGACAGTAATTTTCACAGACTACAAGGGTATGACCGTAGCCGAATTGTCTGATCTGAGGCGTGTCCTCCGCGCTGGCGGAGTGGACTACCGAGTAGTGAAAAATACTATCGCCCGGAGAGCGTCTCAAGATACCCCGATATCTGTAGCGAAAGACGCCTTTAAAGGACCGATAGCTATCGCTATAGGGTATGATCCCGTGACAGCAGCCAAAAAGGTCATCGAGTTTTCGAGAAAGAACGAGAAACTTAAGTTGTGCGGCGGGGTCATTGAAGGAAAGTATCTCGGTATTCAGGAAGTGAGGGCTGTCGCGGCCTTGCCGCCCCGGGAAGTGCTGCTCTCAATCCTTGCCGGCACTTTCCAGGCACCGTTAAGCAAGCTGGCCGCTACGCTCGCGGCGACAGTCAGCAGTTTCGGGTATGCGATGGGTTCTTTAAAAACAAAACGTGAAGCATGACGGCTGATGAGTTTGACGGCTGATAACGCATTACGAATAACTACCTATTACGAAATGTAAAGGAGGATGTGGGATTATGGCGATTACGAAGGAAGAGGTGTTTGAGTTTATTGATACCATGACGATACTTGATATGTCACAGTTCATAAAAGAGTTCGAAGAGAGGTATGGTGTTACGGCGGCAGCCCCTGTTGCCGTTGCAATGGCGCCCGGGGCTGCCGCAGGCACGGCACCCGCTGTTGAGGAGAAAACGAGTTTTGATGCTATCCTCTCGGCTGTTGGTGACAAGAAAATTCAGGTAATTAAGGTTGTAAGGGAACTTACAGGGCTCGGTCTTAAGGAGGCTAAGGATCTCGTCGACGGCGCCCCAAAACCGGTGAAGAGCGGGGTTAGCAAAGAAGAGGCCGAAACCATCAAGGCGAAACTCGAAGAGCAGGGAGCAAAGGTGGAAGTAAAGTAAAGGGGCATTGAGCACATGGGTGGATGAGTGAAAGGGGGATGTAGAGGCCTCCCTTTCACTCGCTGACTAATAGGCTCTTCGACTCATCAACGAAAGAGAAGGAGAAATATGGCACGGGTTTTGAGAGAGAGATTAAATTTCAGTAAGGTTCCACCCATCCTAGAGGTGCCGAATCTTATCGAGATACAGCAGCGCTCATTTGAGAAGTTTCTCCAGAAGGATATTCCTATGGATGCGAGAGTGGACACCGGCTTACAATCCGCTTTGAAGAGTGTCTTTCCCATTATGGATTATAACGAAACGGCATCCATTGAGTTCCTTGGTTACACGATAAACGAGCCGAAATTCAGTGTAAGGGATTGCTTACAAAAAGGAATAACCTATGCCGCTCCGATTAAAATACGGGTTAAGCTGAACCTGTGGGAAGTCGAAGACAATGGAAAGAAGAGGCTAAAGGAGTCCCGAGAGCAAGAAGTCTACATCGGGGAAATGCCTATTATGACCGATACCGGGACCTTCGTTATTAACGGAACCGAAAGGGTCATCGTGAGCCAGCTTCACAGGTCTCCGGGTGTCTTCTTTAGTCATGATAAGGGAAAGACTCATGCCAGTGGGAGGCTCCTCTATTCTGCAAGGGTCATCCCGTCCCGGGGGTCCTGGCTCGACTTTGAGTTCGATGCAAAGGATATCTTGTATGTCCGAATAGACAGGAGAAAAAAACTTCCAGCAACCATTGTGCTGAAGGCACTCGGATATAGCAATGAAGATCTGATGAAGACATTCTACCCGATCGAGACAATTGCCATAAAGGACCGCCATACGTATACCCGGGTTGTCAGCGAAATATTGGCGGGGATAAAGGCAGTCAAGACGATTACGATCCCCCAGACAAAGGAGGTTCTCGTAAAAGAAGGTGCCAAGATTTCTAAAGGTGCTATCAAGAAGATGGAGTCATCGGGCATTAAAGAGATCCCGATAGGCAAGGAAGATATTATCGGCAGAATTACGCTAAAGGATATTGTGGACCCAGAAACAGGCGAGATTCTGTTGGAGAGTAATGAGTCGATAACAGAAGAGGTCTTCGGTAAAATTATTCAACTGAAAGTGAGCGCCTTAAATCTCCTCTATATCGACAACGTCAAGTATCTCTCCTCGCTGCGCGATACGCTTTTAACTGATAAGGTCACGACCCAGGATGAAGCACTCATCGAGATATACAGAAAGCTGCGCCCAGGGGAACCGCCGACTATCAATTCAGCCAAGGATTTATTCAACGGTCTTTTCTTTGACCCCAAGCGGTATGACCTTTCGCCCGTCGGCAGATTAAAGATAAACAAGAGGCTGGGTCTCGACGTCGACCTCGATACGCGGGTGCTCACCGATAAGGATATTGTGAAGCTTGTGCACTATCTCCTTGATCTGAGAACAGGGAGGGGAGATGTCGACGATATTGATCATCTCGGAAACAGGCGGATCAGGGGTGTGGGCGAACTCTTGGAGAATCAATTCAGGATCGGACTGGTGAGGATGGAACGAGCCATAAAGGAAAAAATGACGCTGACGGAACTCGAGACAGCCATGCCCCACGACATCATCAACGCAAAACCGGTGATGGCTGCTGTTAAGGAGTTCTTTGGTTCTAGTCAGCTGAGTCAGTTTATGGATCAGACAAATTCTCTCTCGGAGATTACCCACAAAAGGAGGCTTTCCGCACTCGGCCCCGGAGGTCTGACACGGGAGAGGGCAGGGTTTGAGGTGAGGGATGTTCACCCGACTCATTATGGGAGGATATGCCCTATAGAGACGCCGGAAGGTCCGAATATCGGACTGATAACTTCTCTTGCCACCTATGCAAGAGTCAATGATTTCGGCTTTATCGAGGTTCCGTACCGGAAGGTTGTCAATGGGAGGGTTACCTCGGATATCGAATATCTATCCGCGATTGAGGGCGAGGACTATATTATCGCCGAGGCTACATCGCCAGTTGATAATAAGAAGGGATACTTGGTCGGTGACGCTGTATCTGCGAGGGTCGGTGGAGATTTCAAGATGGTTACGCCGCAAGAAGTCCAGTACATGGACGTTTCTCCGAAACAGATCGTCGGTGTTTCAGCATCATTGATTCCGTTCCTCGAAAATGATGATGCAAACAGGGCACTCATGGGTTCAAACATGCAGAGACAGGCGGTGCCTTTGATTCAGACCGAAGCGCCTATTGTGGGGACCGGTGTGGAACATGTCACGGCTCGCGACTCCGGAGCCCTGGTGCTCGCGAAAAGGGCGGGGATTGTCGAGGGTGTTGATGCGTCGAGAATCGTCGTGAGAGCAACCGAGGACGGCGGTGGTGTTGATATTTACACCCTCGTGAAGTTTCAAAGATCGAATCAGGCGACCTGCATAAATCAGAAGCCCATCGTACAAGTCGGAGACGTAGTTCAGCAAGGGGATGTTCTCGGTGACGGCTCCTCAACAGATATGGGAGAACTGGCCCTCGGTAAGAATGTCCTTGTTGCGTTTATGCCGTGGGGGGGATACAACTTTGAGGATGCCATCCTCCTCAGTGAAAGGCTTGTGAAAGAAGATGTCTTCACTTCCGTTCATATCGAGGAATTTGAAGTTGAGGCGCGGGACACAAAGATCGGTCCTGAAGAGATAACCAGGGATATCCCGAATGTGGGGGAAGAAGCGCTGAAGGATCTCGATGAGAGTGGAATAATCAGAATAGGCGCGGAAGTTAAGCCCGGTGATATCCTTGTAGGGAAAGTGACGCCGAAGGGTGAAACCCAGCTCACTCCCGAAGAAAAGCTCTTGAGGGCTATCTTTGGTGAAAAAGCCGAGGATGTTAAGGAGAGCTGCCTCTATGTCCCACCGGGGATTGAGGGGGTTGTGGTCGATGTGAGGATTTTCTCGAGGAAGGGGACGGAGAAGGATGAAAGGGCAAAGAGCATCGAAGAAGACGACATTCTGAGGTTGCAGCGGGATCTCGAAGAAGAGGTCAGGATCGTTAAAGAGGAAAAGTTCAAAAAAATTAGGGAACTATTAGTCGGTAATAAGGTTGTTGAGGATATTAAGGACCCGAAGTCAAAGGAGGTTATCTGTCAGGCGGGAAAAAAGCTTACGGAGAAGCACGTGGAGAAGATAAAAGATGACCATCTTATGCGTATCAAGCTATCTGATCCCGATGCGAAAGAAAAGATAGATGTGGTTTATCATGAGGCGAACCAGTATGTACGCTTCCTCGAATCTCGGTATGACGAGAGCGTCGATCGTGTCAGGAGAGGCGATGAACTCCCTCCCGGAGTTAATAAATTGGTCAAGACGTACATAGCGATGAAGCGGAAGCTTCAGGTCGGAGATAAGATGGCAGGGAGGCACGGCAACAAGGGGGTTGTTGCCATGGTGTTGCCTGAAGAGGATCTGCCCTACCTCCCTGACGGAACTCCGGTCGATGTCGTCTTGAATCCGCTCGGCGTGCCTTCGAGGATGAATGTCGGACAGATCCTGGAGACACATCTGGGATGGGCTGCGAAGGCATTGGGCCTTCATGTTGCAACTCCGGTGTTTGAGGGTGCGAAAGAGAGCGAAATAAGGGAAATGCTGAAAAAGGCAGGCCTTCCGTCGTCGAGCCAGATTACACTCCATGACGGAAAGACCGGTGAGCCCTTTCAGAGGCCTGTCTCTGTCGGGTGCATGTATATGCTGAAACTGCATCACCTCGTTGACGATAAGATGCACGCAAGATCTATCGGACCGTACTCCCTTGTGACCCAGCAGCCTCTCGGTGGAAAGGCGCAGTTTGGCGGCCAGAGACTGGGAGAGATGGAGGTTTGGGCACTCGAGGCGTATGGGGCTTCCTACACGCTGCAGGAATTCCTGACCGTAAAGAGCGATGATGTAACGGGAAGGGCGCGGATGTATGAGGCCATCGTGAAAGGTGACGCGACTCTCGAACCAGGCGTCCCTGAGTCTTTCCACGTATTAATTAAAGAACTCCAGAGCCTTGGTCTCGATGTTGAGCTCCTGGAGAAAAAGAGTAAGGGGGAATAAGTCTTGGTGGAAACAGAAACAGATGTTTATGCCCTTTTTCAGCGGCCGAAGAATCCAACGGACTTTGAGGCGATCCGGATAAAGCTCGCCTCCTCAGAGAAGATTAGGGAGTGGTCGTATGGAGAGGTTAAAAAACCTGAGACCATTAATTACCGTACGTTTAAGCCGGAGAGAGACGGACTCTTTTGCGCCAAGATATTCGGACCCGTAAAGGACTGGGAATGTCTCTGCGGCAAATATAAGAGGATGAAGCACAGAGGGGTTGTCTGCGACAAATGCGGGGTCGAGGTTATTCAGTCCAAGGTGAGACGTGAACGGATGGGCCATATAGAACTTGCAACCCCGGTAGCGCACATCTGGTTTCTCAAGGGGGTTCCGAGCAGGATAGGCACGCTGCTGGACATGACCATGAAACATCTCGAGAAAGTGCTCTACTTTGAAAGTTACATCGTCATAGACCCCGGCGATACGCCACTGAAAGAAAAAGAGCTCCTCACCGACGAAGAATATAAGAAGAAGATGGCTGAATATGGTTCTCGGCCTAAGGTCGGTATGGGTGCGGAGGCGATACGAGAACTTTTACGGGCGATTGACCTCGAAACCCTTGCCGTTCAACTGAAAGTAAAGATCAAAGAGGCATCGTCTCTCGGCGTTAAGAAAAAACTCACTAAAAGGCTGAAAGTGGTTGAGGCTTTCAGGGAGTCAGGGAATAAGCCGGAGTGGATGATCATGGACGCCGTTCCTGTTCTCCCTCCCGACCTGAGGCCTCTTGTTCCCCTGGAGGGTGGCCGTTTTGCCACATCAGATTTGAATGATCTTTACCGGAGGGTCATCAACAGGAATAACAGGTTGAAGAGGCTCATGGAGCTTAAGGCCCCCAGCGTTATCGTCAAGAATGAGAAGAGGATGCTCCAAGAGGCTGTTGACGCGCTTTTCGACAACGGCAGAAGAAGCAGGGTTTTGAAAACCTCGACAAAGAGGCCGCTGAAATCTTTGAGTGACATGATCAAAGGGAAACAGGGGCGTTTCAGACAGAACCTTCTCGGAAAGCGGGTTGATTATTCAGGTCGCTCGGTGATTGTGGTCGGTCCTGATCTGAGACTCCATCAGTGCGGGCTTCCGAAGAGGATGGCGTTGGAGCTTTTCAAGCCGTTTGTATTCAACAGATTAGAGGAAAAAGGTTTTGCTACTACGTTAAAGGCAGCTAAAAGACTGGTGGAGAAGGAACAGCCGGAGGTGTGGGATGCACTGGAAGAGGTTATCTCTGAGCACCCAGTACTGTTGAACCGCGCACCAACCCTCCATAGACTTGGCATCCAGGCATTTGATCCTGTACTCGTGGAAGGCAAGGCAATCAAACTCCATCCCCTGGTCTGCACTGCGTTTAATGCCGACTTCGACGGTGACCAGATGGCTGTTCATGTACCCCTTTCCATCGAAGCTCAGATCGAGGCCAGGGTTCTGATGATGTCCGTGAACAATATCCTTTCGCCTGCCAATGGAAAGCCTATTGTGATACCAACACAGGACATGGTGTTAGGTATTTATTACCTTTCAAAGGAGAGGGCGGCTGTTAAGGGGGAAGGCAGAATATTTGCAGATCCTGGCGAGGTGAGGATTGCGTATGATTCAAGCCAGCTGGATGAGCATGCAAAGATCAGGGTGAGGATAGACGGTCAGCTTGTGGATACCACGTGCGGAAGGATTCTTTTCAGCGAAATCCTTCCCGCTGAAGTTCCCTTTAGCGCGATCAATAAAGAGATCACCAAAAAGGAGCTTGGAAAGGTTATTGAATACACCTACAAGAAGGCGGGCAGGCGTTCGACCGTAGTCTTCCTAGACAACCTCGAAAAACTGGGATTCGCGTTCGCCACGCGGTCCGGAATTTCCATCTGCATGGCCGACATGCATATCCCCTCGAAAAAGGCCCAAATGATCAAGGCCGCAGAACAAGAGGTTATGGAGATACAAAAGCAGTATGCCGATGGATTGATTACTCATGGTGAGCGATATAACAAGGTAATTGACATATGGGCTAATGTTACCGAACGGATTGCTGACGAGATGATGAAGGAGCTCGGAGCTGAGGAGGGGAAGAAATTCTCTGATGAGGAGCTCAAGGAGAGGCGGTCGTTCAATAGCATATTCATGATGGCGGATTCAGGGGCAAGGGGAAGCACTGCACAGATACGGCAGCTTGCAGGGATGAGGGGGTTGATGGCAAAGCCTTCGGGCGAGATTATTGAGACTCCCATCACAGCGAATTTTAGAGAAGGCCTTTCTCCCTTGCAGTACTTCATATCGACTCACGGGGCAAGGAAAGGTCTTGCAGATACTGCCCTTAAGACTGCTAACTCAGGGTATCTGACGAGAAGGCTTGTGGATGTGGCCCAGGACGTCAATGTTCTGGAGGATGATTGCAGCGTTGCCGATGGTATCGTTGTCGTCCCTCTTGTCGAGGGAGGGGAGATCATCGAGCCACTCGAAGAGAGGATAATCGGCAGATTTTCCGTGGAGGATATCCATGACCCCGTCACAAAGGAATCTGTCGTGAAAAAGAACCAGGAGATTGATGAGGAGAAAGCCCAGAAGATCATCGAAGCCGGTATAGACAGGGTGAAGATACGGTCTGTCCTAACCTGCCGTGCAAAGTTCGGTGTCTGCTCAAAATGTTACGGCAGGGACCTTGCCCGGGGTGAACTGGTCGAAATAGGAGAGGCTGTGGGCATTATTGCGGCCCAATCGATCGGTGAGCCGGGAACCCAGCTTACCATGAGGACCTTCCATATCGGCGGCGCCGCGACAAAGGTTATAGAGCAGGCGGTTCTTGATGCTAAGAATCCTGGAAAGGTTAAGTTCATAAACATTAATGCAGTGAAAAACCGTGAAGGCGCGCTTGTCGTCATCAACCGGAATGCGCTGATAGCGATTGTGGACGGTCATGGAAGGGAAAGGGAAAAATACAATCTCGTCTATGGCGCCAAGTTGAAGGTCAAGGAAGGGGAAAAGATTGAAACTGGTCAGAGACTCGTTGAATGGGATCCCTATTCGACACCGCTGCTGACTGAGGTCGGCGGCAAGATTGCTCTCGGCGATATTTTGGAAGGGGTATCGGTCAAGGAAGAGGTTGATGAGGTTACCGGCCTTTCCCATAAGGTCATCATCGATTACCCTGCGGCGATGAGGCCGAGGGTATCCATAAAAGATGAACATGGAAAGGCGACCTTAAAGATACCAGGAACCCAGAACCTCGCGCGCTACCTGTTGCCATCGGGCGCTCACGTCCTCGTGGATAAGGGAGATATCGTCTATCCGGGGGATATCCTCGCAAAGATACCGAGGGAGACGACAAAAACCAAGGATATCACCGGAGGTCTTCCGAGGGTTGCTGAGCTGTTTGAGGCACGGCGTCCGAAAGAGCAGGCCATCGTGACCGAGATCGACGGCGTTGTTGAGTTCAAGGGTGCACATAAAGGCATGCGAGTTGTTGTCGTTAAGGGTGGAGACGAACAGAGGGAATACCTCATACCCAAGGGCAAACATGTGAGTGTTCATGAAGGTGATTGGGTAAAAGCGGGAGAACCATTAATGGATGGAGCTGTTAACCCCCATAGCATCTTGGATATTCTCGGACCACAGGAACTCCAGAGATATCTTGTGGATGAGGTTCAAAAGGTATACAGGCTTCAGGGCGTTTCTATCAATGATAAGCATATCGAGGTTATTGTGCGACAGATGATGAGAAAGGTGAGGATCGAAGACCCCGGGGATTCAACATTCCTCATCGGCGAGCAGGTGGACAGAGCGTTTTTCCAGGAGGAGAACGAAAAGATACGGAAAAAAGGCGCTGCTCCTGCACAAGGGAAACCCCTCCTCCTCGGTATAACAAAGGCTTCGTTAACGACAGAAAGCTGGGTGTCAGCCGCATCCTTCCAGGAGACGACGAGGGTGCTTACAGAGGCTTCGATCAACGCCCAGGTCGACGAGTTGAAAGGATTAAAGGAAAATGTGATTATGGGAAGGATTGTTCCAGCCGGGACGGGTATGCTGAAATATCGCAACACCTTTGTGAAGCGTGAGTTGCAGCCGGTTCTTCCGGCTGAGCCACAACCAGAAGAAATATAGATGAGGTGAGATGCAGTATATAAAGTTGCGACAATGAACTGTTGATGCAGTGTGAGGGTCGTTGGTGAATGCCATGACCCTCTTTTTTTTCCCCCATATCGGAGGAATCATATCGGAAGCATGGAGAACCGCAGAGACGCAGAGGTTCTGAATAACTGACGAAGGATGAATGGCGAAAGGGAAAAAAGGGGTTGAGATTTTTGTGACTTGCCGTGTTCCCTGTGCCTTTGCGATTGTCTCCGCATTGAAGGCAAAACGTCAGGGCGTCAGTGAGCGCAAAATCGATGGTCAGCACTGACCTGAGGTTCATCGCTGATTCCATGCTCGGCCGCCTCGCACGTTGGCTGAGGCTCCTGGGTTTTGACACCCTCTATTATCCCGACATAAGCGATCGTGATCTTCTCAAATTGTCTATGCAAGAGGGACGGTTGATTCTGACGAGAGATACGCACTTTATCCGCATGAAAAACCTGAGGAACCTGTACTTCGTGCACGCAAATAGTCCGATTGAGCAGCTCAGGGAAGTGATAGCTGCATATAACATACGGAAGTTCAAAACGGGGAGATGCGCTCACTGTAATGGGATGCTCCACCGTGTTGATGAAAAGGCGTCGCTCAACAATGCGGTTCCTGAGTATGTCTTTCTTCGTTGCAACAGTTTTGAGCGATGTTCTATCTGCGGCAGGGTGTATTGGGAAGGCACCCATGTGAAGCGATTCAAGATGATGCTTGGGAACATCGTGGACGAGAAAGTGGAGGCCCATGAAAACACCTAGGAGACAGTTTATCTTCTCGCTGTTTTTCATCGTGCTCGTGATCTTTGTGGGAACCTTTGGATACTTCCTCATAGAACACTGGTCATTGTTCGATTCTCTCTATATGACCATTACAACCATAACAACGGTCGGCTATATGGAGATCCATCCACTCTCTACGAGCGGAAGATTATTCACCATGGTCTTAATTGTCTTTGGAGTTGGTACGATTCTCTATACCCTCAATAACGCGGCGCGAATAGTCGTTGAGGGCCAAATACAGGAGATATTCGGGAGGAGGAAATTGGAAAAGAAGATCAAGGGATTAAAAGGTCATTATATCGTCTGTGGTTATGGGAGAATGGGGAAGGTTATTTGCAGGGAGCTCAAGGAAAAAGGAGCTCGATTTGTGGTGGTGGAGAAGGAGCCTCTCGCTTCTAAAACCTTTGATGAGGATTTGCTCTTTGTCTGGGGCGATGCGACGAGGGATGAGGTATTGAGGGAAGCGGGCGTTGATCGGGCTAAAGGTCTCATATCGGTGCTCTCCACTGACGCTGAGAATCTGTATGTCGTGCTGAGTGCACGGGTGCTTAACCCGGAAATGAACATCGTTGCAAGGGCGGGCGAGGAGGGCTCAGAACAGAAACTCTTGCGTGCCGGGGCCGATCGGGTCGTCTCGCCCTATTATATAGGAGGATTGAGAATAGCCCACACCGTCCTGCAACCGGCGGTCGTTGACTTTATTGAGTTTGCGACGAGGTCAGGAAATATCGATCTTCAGATGGAAGAGATCTACGTGCGTGAAGGATCAAAGATAGCGGGCATGACCCTCGATGAATGCGGGATCGGCCGGGAGTTAGGCATTATTGTTGTGGCCATAAAAAGGAGTGGCGGTGAAATGCGGTTTAATCCCACCTTCAGGACAACGGTCAAATCAGGGGATATCTTGATAGCCCTCGGTGAGAGATCAAAACTCATGGTACTGGAAGACCTTGCAGGGAAACCGTAAGTGAGAGTTTCCGGTGGCGAGACTATGCTGGAGGCCGGAGAAGAATCAATGATCTTTAGCTTCTTTTTTTTGAAGCGGAACTTCCTCTTTTTCACTACACATTCTTTCACGCACTTCTCGTACAGAGAAAGAAATACCGACTGATACAGTTGCCACGGAGGTGTTATTGGCGTAAGCACGGGGCGATTTTTTCGGAGCGGTAATCCCAAGATGCCTCAATGTCCTTTCGCAACTCATAAGACCCCCCGTCACTTCTCTAAGAGAATATGCCCTTCCTCATTGACAGAAAAGCAATGACACAAATTGCCCCCCAACAGTGTGAACCCATTTGCCTTATACTCTGCTTTCGTCTCGTCTACCGCCTTTTCAAAGTCTAACCGCATAAAAAGCCATAGAATTTGGCTGAAAATACTGGTAAAATTATTCATACAGCCCTCCGATCCGAGTTTCATTTTTGGTCGATACAGCTCTATTGTCCAGATCGGGTGGTTTTTCAAAAATCTATCTTGGACAAGAGTGCTTCGATACGGATAGAATTACAGCTCACTTCGGTGAAGGCATTTGTTTTTGAGGATCGAGTTGAATAAGGGGAGAGTCAATACTGAGTCGAAAGGAGTACTCATATGGTGAAAAAAAAGGTTCTTATCGTTGATGACAGCCTTGCGATTGCACACCAGCTACGGAAAATCGTCGATGATTCCGAGGAGTTCGAGGTGGTGGGGCATGCAAAGAACGGCATTGAGGGGGTTAAGCTCTACGCTTCCCTGAGACCTGACATAGTCTGCATGGACCTTGTCATGCCCGAGATGGACGGACTCCAGGCTATCAGGGCGCTCATCGGGATCGATAAAAACGCGAAGATTCTCGTTATCTCTTCCGCCGCCGGCGTTGGGGAAAAAGCGATTGAAGCACTCAAGTTCGGGGCCAAAAACATCATCACAAAGCCTTTTGAGCCGGCAACGATTGTTGAGATACTCAAGAAACTGTAAACAGAATTTAGAGAAAAGGAGATACCATGGCCATTAAGTTCTTCGGTCAATACCTGTTGGAGAAGAATATCGTTACTGCTGAGCAACTCCTCGAGGCGGTGAAGTACCAGGAAGAACATAACCTTCGTTTCGGGGACTACGCTACAAAAAAAGGGTTTATGTCAAAAGAGGACGTCGCGACGGTCATTATGGAACAGAAACATACGGACCTGCAGTTCGGCGAAATCGCGGTTAAACTCAATATCCTCACCCTTGAACAGGTAGAGGAGATCCTGACCCTCCAGAGGAACGACCATGTCCTGATTGGCGAGGCCATTGTGAAAAAAGGTTTTATCACGGAAGAACTCCTCGGGCGCCAGCTCGATCTCTTCATAAAGGATCAGAGCCAGTACGCATCATTCGATATATCGGTTCCTGCCGGCATCGAGCGCTCCGATGTTGTCAGGGACATCGTAACGCTGACGCAGAGGATGCTGCGGCGCATCGCCAACATCATCACAAAAGCAGAAACTGGAATCATCAGTTACTCGGAGCCGGGACAGAATTACATGATGATCAAGATTCTCCTGACCGGAAGTGTTGAGTATGATTATGTTTTTTCGGCGCCCCGTGAGGTGTCGGAGTTGATCACATCGGGTATCCTTGGTGAAAGCGCCGCTGGAGAGACTCGCGATGTCATTGCTGACGGTGTCAAGGAGTTCTGCAACATCGTCTGTGGGAACATCATCGCGAGGATGGCGCAGAAGGGTGTGACCATGGACATCAATGCCCCGGAAGAAATCGCCAATACGGGCGATGGCTACCGTATTGTCAGGGGTAAGAAGGCCTTGTACTTCACCCTCAGTTCTGCCGTCGGTGACGTGATACTCATACTCGTTGTTGGCCAATAGCAGCAGTATTCGATTGCCCATAGACAGTCTTGCTGTCGGCAGGACAGTGGATAAGCTTCCCGATGAGCTTGATTCTCGCTCTCTCCTGCGGTATCGGATCCCCGTCAAGCAAGCAACACAAAACGCCGACCTTCAATCCTGTTCAACTTTTCATGCCCATTCCCGAAATATAATGTCCTTCCTAAATTCGTATTTTTTCGTAACCTTTCCGGTCTGAATGCTTTAGGGACATCCAGACATCTCTCTTCGAAATATGCGTTGGAAGAATTCTCCAGAAACAATAAAAACCTTCCGGTTCTGCTCTCAGCGGTTCACCTTGCGGCTAGGGAAAGTCAGTCATCAAAGACATGGTGGTATCAGGGAAGATCTTTCATCCGCTTGCAATGGCAATCAAAGGAGGCATCATAAGGAAGAAATGGGAGAAAAAGTGATAGAGTGATTGCCTTCGTGAAATTCTTATCGAGGTTGCAGAGGAAAAAATCGCGGATCAGGAGAAATTACTGAACAGCGTTGTCACGCCGGATGATAATCGTATAGTCAATGCACGAATGGCGGAAGAGGGATTATCTCCGTTATACTCGATCTTCCCTTCCTCACTAAGCCTGCAGCCTGGGGAGACTCTATCTTGATATAGGCAAAACCGTCAGGCTGAAAATGAACTGAACGAGGAACGTGAATTCGGCTTACCCCCGTTGTAGCAGTATGTCATCTGGAACTGTTCTGATATAAGCGCGGCTCCAAGAGGTTGTTGTTTTGAGCCTTGCAGCAGTTTTTGTCTTAATTCTCGTTCGCCCTGTTCTATATAGAAGCCCCCCTGCAACGCAGGGGGGCTTCGGGGACATTAGAGTTTCACTACATTGATTGCCTTAGGACCCTTGGGGCCTTTTTCGGAATCGAAGCTGACTGCGTCACCCTCGGCGAGTGACTTAAAGCCATTGCCCTGGATGGAAGAATGGTGGACAAACACATCCGTGCCGTCTTCGCTTGTGATAAAACCGAAACCCTTGGAATCGTTGAACCACTTTACCGTTCCATTTGCCATTTCCTGTACCTCCTTATGAATGAACTAAAATCTCAGAATAACCGTAATAAAAAAAGGCCACAAAGCTAAAAGTCTTTGTCGCCTTCTCAGCTCAAAAACTCTGAAACTCTACAACAAGGATAGCACAACTTGGGATAAGAGTCAACAGGCCGTCCGAATTGTGTCCGTATTGCAAGGGCTGTCCTATTGCGCCGTCTCAGATGTGACCGAGAGTCAAGAAAGAAAGGGGTTGCAGAATGGACAGAAAAGGGATACGGGAGTATTTAAAATCGATCCACCTACGGTATCAGAGGGCCTCGAGAGAACTGAAGAGGCGATACTGAACAGAACGAAGTCTGTTTGAACGCTGGCCACGCGGATTCAATGAGAGTCACTAATGAAAGGCGCTTTATCACACCCGCTGGACTCCGTACAGGCCAAATCCCTCATGCTCGAGATCTTCTCCTGGTGAATCCCGCGCTATCGGCATCAGTGAAATGTTGATTGTCATCCGCCAGCTGTGGGCTCTAATTGCGAAGCGTTTCAGGACAGTCGCGGGGGGCTTCACATCCTCGATCTAATCAGGTTTCGCAAATGAGGAATGCATCCAGAAAAGGAGTGTATGGAAGAGAGGGAAAGGTTTATCTCAAAGCCGGTTTCACCAAGGGAGTTTTTGAGAGCGGTAAGAGATATGCAAGAACGACAGCACATAACTTCCCGGCTGCACGGGGGACTTATTTGTTCATCATCTCCAAAAAATCCTTATTGGTTTTTGTGCCCATGAGCTTCCCGATAAGGAATTCCATGCTCTCAACGGTGCTCAGAGGGTTGAGAACCTTTCGTAATATCCACATCTTGTTGAGGGTATCTTTTTCCACAAGAAGCTCTTCTTTTCTGGTTCCTGACGCATTGATGTCTATGCTAGGGAAGATCCGTTTGTCAACAAGTTTTCTGTCGAGATGGAGTTCCATATTCCCGGTACCTTTGAATTCCTCGAATATGACATCATCCATCCTGCTGCCAGTATCGACGAGGGCAGTTGCGAGGATGGTGAGGCTCCCTCCTTCTTCAATGTTTCTGGCAGTTCCAAAGAACCTTTTCGGCTTCTGGAGAGCATTCGCATCGAGACCGCCGGATAGAACCTTCCCGCTTGTCGGTATGACGGCATTGTATGCCCGCGCAAGCCTCGTGATACTATCCAGAAGGATGACGACATCTCTTTTTGATTCTATTAGCCTTTTGGCTCTTTCAATCACCATCTCCGAGACCTGACAATGCCGTGGAGGTGGTTCATCGAACGTAGAGCTGATAATCTCAGCTGCAGCCACCTGACGCTTCCAATCGGTGACCTCCTCGGGCCTCTCATCAATGAGCAATATGATCAGATGGATCTCCCGGTGGTTCTTTTTTATCCCCTTCGCGATTGACTGGAGGAGCATAGTCTTACCTGTGCGGGGTGCAGCCACGATCATTCCCCGCTGGCCTTTCCCGATCGGCGTTATCAATTCCATTACGCGCGTAGAGTGGTCAGACGAACTGTATTCCAACTTTATGCGTTCCGTGGGATAATAGGGAATGAGGTTATCAAAGAGGGGTCTGCTGATATTATCTTCGGGTGATTCATGGTTCACCGCTTCAACCTTAAGGAGGGCGAAATAACGTTCACCCTCCTTTGGTGGCCTTATCTGACCTGAGACAAGATCGCCAGTCCTGAGGTTGAATCTCCTGATCTGGGACGGCGAAACATAGATATCATCAGGGCTCGGTAGATAGCTGTAATCGGGGGAACGCAAGAATCCAAAACCATCAGGGAGTATCTCGAGTACTCCGGCCCCAAATACATTGCCCGACTGTTCAATCTGTGCCTGAAGTATCGCAAAGATGAGATCCTGTTTTCGTAGGCCGGATGCCCCTTCAACATTTAACTCCTTCGCAACCTTGGTGAGATCATCGATGGTTTTCTCTTTCAGTTCTGAAATCGAGATGTTTTCCATAAGCATCAACTCCTCTTTGGATTTATCGTTGGTGGTATTTTTAGTCCGGTAGGTATGTACCTATCCAGAGGGTCTCTCAAGAAGTACTTACCATTGTACCTTATCTAAAAAATAGATTTTTGTCAATACCTGTAATCGGGAGGCACTTATGGATGTCCCGAGATTGATGTTTTGCAAAAAAGGGAAATGATGCCTTATGTAAGGATGATGAACGTTTGACTTCCCACTCAGAAGAGTCAGTTTTTATCCTTTATCCCTCTGCCAACATCCTTCCCCGCTCAATCGAACAACCGTGACAGCGTATCCGTTTTTTCTTCGATATGCTTTGCAATGCTTTCCTGTTCGTCTTTAAGCTTTTGGAGTTCATCGGCAATGTTGATAGCAGCCAGTATGGAGGCCTTTAGGGGCGCGATGTTCGGGGTATTTTCATATACCTCCTGTATCTTGCTGTTCACATATGCAACGAGCTTCTGTATATGCTCTTCCGGCGCATCACCCTTGATCGTGTATTTCTGTCCGAGGATATAAGTCTCTACGGTTCCCATAGATGCATGTTCTTATCAACCCAGATCGAGCGTCTCGAGCTCATTCAAGAGTTCCTCTACCTGGTTCTTAACGGTGAATTTTTCTGAGGAGAGTCTTTCCACCTCCTGATTCTTTTCATTGAGCTGCCCTTCAAGTTCCTTAATCCTCCGCTCTAAGAGTATTTTTTCCTCCTTCAAGGCCTTGACCTTGCTTATTGCGCCTGCGATCTTTTCCTCGAGGTTCTTAAGTCTGTCCAATGACGTATCCTCCTTGTCGATTTTTGGCAATGCGATTCCCGCTGATCCCGATGAGTCGTGAAAGCGCTCGGGAATATGGTCGTCGAACAGGTTTTTCACCATGGAGCAGTGCCCTTCACGGAGATTCCTGCCTCGTGCAGACAGGCAGATCCTTTGTCGTCTTCTGTTTATATGCGGCGTAGGTCGTCAAGACTTGCTTGACATAATTTCTCGTTTCATCATAAGGGATATCCTCTATGAAGTCATCATATGAAATATAATTGCCTTGTTGCAGCCACTCCCGTATTCTTTCTTCCCCCGCATTATATGCGGCGATCGCGAGATGCAAAGAACCGAACTCAGTCATGAGAAATCCGAGATAGTATGAACCGATAGTGATATTCGTCCGTACATCGTGGATTTCCGATTTCGGTATTTTGATCGCAACGCGTCTGCCGATTGTGGCTGCAGTCTGAGGCATGACTTGCATGAGGCCGATGGCACCTGCCTCCGAGAGTGCGTTAGGATCAAAACGACTCTCCTCCCTCATAACGGACAAGAGGATGTAGGGGTCAAGGTTGGCGTTTTTAGCGGCTTCTTGAACGATCGGCCAGAATGCCAGTGGGTAAAGGATATCGTTGAGGTCTATCCCGGTTTTTCCCGGTGGCATGAGGCGGGGTAAGAGCGCTATCGCACTCTTAAAAGCGCCCGCTTCCTGAAGGGTATAACACACAGAGAGAAACTCATCCGGACTTGAAAACTCGGGAGATGTGGTGAGTTCGGCTATGGCGTCTTCTTTCATACCGATTGATAGGAGAATGACGAATCGCTCTAAAGATCGCGATAAGGGATGATTTACTCGTAAGGACAGAGCGTATCCTTGCGGGTACGCAGGAGCCCCTTCAGGGGTGTCTTCGGAGAAACCAGCTCCGGTTTGCCCACACGATGCCTGTTGTGTTGCGTTGAAATCGGCAGGCATGGCAGGGAAACTCTGTGAATGCATCACGTAATCTTTATCATGCATCTGAGCAAGAATGCCGTAAAAATCATTTTTTCTTCCCTCGAGCTCGTTGAAAACAGACTGTGCTGTTGCCTCGCCTTCCGGGAAAGTTCCTGACTTGGTCAAGGCGTCAACGCATTTTGCCTTCCAGTAAAGATACCGAGAGCTGGGGTAAATCTTGTCGAGCTCTTTCAATGCGTTCAAAGATGCTTCATAATTACCGGTGCGGTAAAATGTCCATGCGGTTCCCCAGAGGGCTTCCTCAGCGTGTGATGGAAAAGCGTCGTGAACACTGCGGTAAATGCGCAAGGCCTCTTCTGTTTCTCCCTCCCGACGTTTTTTCGCTGCCAATGCGATCAACAGCGAGGCGGCTCGTTTGTCCTCCATGGAAGCAAGTTTCGATACCGCCGTATCAAAGGCTTCTACTTCTCCGGCCCTGTAAAAAGACCGCGCAGCATTGTATGTGTCCGATGCCTTGGAAAATTCAGCAGCAGCCTCTTTATATCTCTTCTGTCCGAACAGAACGATGCCAAGCTCCTTCTCAGCATCTCCCCGTAACGAGTCGCCGGCGACGGAAAGGGTTTTTCTGAGCAGGGTCTCTGCCTTTTTATATTCCATTTGCTTCAAGAGGTTTGAAGCCTTGGTGAGCATGTCCTGAGCGGTGACATCTGAGGACTCCAATTCTCTATAAGCAGGTTCCGAAAATGAACCGGAGGCGATATAAATGTCCTTGAAGAGTTTCTTTGCCTGTTCCTTTTTCCCGCGCACTTTCAGCACCTGACCCAGCAAAAACTTCATCTCGGTGTCCCCAGGGTAACTGGCGACGTATTCTTCGAGAGGCTTTATATCAGCATCAATATTTTCCTTCTTGGCCCTGTCTGTCGATTTCGCGACACTGTTCCTGATCTCTAATGCCCGCGCTTTTTTCTTAAGCAATGAGTTGGGGTAGATCCTCAAAAGCTCATGTATGCAACCTTCTGAGTCGTCGAAGTTCCCGGCTTTCGCCTGGGCCTTGGCCATGAAAAAGAGAACATAGTCACCAACGACAGGGAGTTCTTTCAATGCCCTCTCGAGGTTTTCTATGGAATCGCTGAAATTCCCCTCTTCGAGCAACTCCTTGCCTACCCTGAGATGCATGCACCCATCAATGGAACACAATAATTCAGGTGCCTGTGATGGATATCCCTGCGCAGCGGTTGACTTTTGAGAGCTGTTCCCGCTCTCCTTGGATGTTGCCCCATAAGTAATGGGTGATCCTGCGTTCATTCCGAATAAAAAGCATAGGAGAGCGATAACTGCAATGCGTAAAAAAGATCTTTTCATAGGTCTTCTCAGTTTATTGTCCAAGGGTTCGGGCTAAGAGACTTTCTCATCATGAGTTTCTCTCGTCGGTGAATAACCGTGAATGAATGATCTCCTGATCACAAGAAACCATGTTCAGCGTTTGGGTATAAGATTCACCACGTCAACTGTCTGGTAACAGTATATCAATACTGTCTTTGAATATTCAATAAGAATTTTGGCGCTCATAGGTATGGATGTTTTATAATTAAACATGGAGACGGTAACCAAAAGAAGGATTTGCAAGCATACAGACGGTTCTTTTGAGCAGGCCGAAGATAGCCTTGCCCTCGAAAAAAAGATCCGGATATCGGTCAACGGTAATGAAGTGATGAGCCTCTATTGCTCACCGCACATGGTGCGGGAGCTTGTTGTGGGTCTCATGATGACAGAGGGAATCATACAGGGTAGCTGGTGTGCGGAACGGATGAGCATAGAGTATGGGGATCAGGTAGAGATAAATATCCCTGCCGAGGGGAAGGTCACTACTGAAGGCAAGACAACAACCTCCGGCTGTGTCGGAGGCATCACCTTTGACAGAGGAGCGTACGGTGAACCACTAAAGGACGGTTTTACGGCGGATAAGGAAAGGCTGAGGAACATCTACCGTGAGTTTCAGGCCCGCTCCGAGCTGTATCGGCTCACCGGATGCATGCACAGCGCCGCCTTGTCTGACGGTAAGTCCATTCTCTGTTTTGCGGAAGATATCGGCAGGCACAACGCCGTCGATAAGGTGATTGGGTACGCCATTCTTGAATGTATTCCCTTTCCGGGGAAGATTATGCTCGCGAGTGGAAGGATTTCCTCGGAGATATCATCGAAATGTGCCCGATGGGGGATACCGATGCTGGTGAGCCGGACGGCCCCGACTAACCTTGCTGTGGAGATCGCGGAGGCAAGGGGTATTACGGTCGTCGGGTTTATGAGGGGGAGCCGGTTCAATGTTTATTCTCATCCTGAGAGGATACGCTAGCCTGATAGTCTGAAAAAATCTTTGCGGCGTCCGATATGCTATTTCATCCCGTACTTCTGCAACCTATGACGGAATGATCGGAAGGAGAGATTGAGAAGCGCTGCCGCTTCTGTTTTCACACCGTTTGCCAGTTTTAGAGCTTCCATGAGGTATTGTTTCTCTATGTTCTCCACGATCCCGTCGAGATGTAATCCCTCCCTCGTCATCTCCGGCAATCCTTTCGTTTCGGGTGAGGGAGCCAAGATCTCTAGCGGCATATCCTCAACGGATATCTCTTCTTTGTCGGTCATCAGGAGAACCCTTTCCATGATATTCTCGAGTTCCCTGATATTCCCTCTCCAGGAGTTCTGCAAGAGGATTTTCATCGCGTCAGGCGAAATCCTTCTCTTCCGTTCCGGAGAAAGCTTGGTGATGAACTGGTCAACAAGCAGCGGGATGTCCTCTTTCCGTTCTCTCAAGGGTGGAATGGTTAGGGGAATGACATTCAGACGGTAAAATAAATCTTCGCGGAACCTGCCCGCTGCGATCTCTTCCGCCAGGTTTTTGTTCGTGGCTGAAACGATCCTGACATCCACCTTTACATCGCTTGTCCCACCAACCCGTCTGAATACCCCATTTTCAAGAACTCGCAGAAGCTTTGACTGAAGGTTTGCCGGCATCTCTCCTATTTCATCGAGGAAAAGGGTTCCTGCGTCTGCGATCTCAAAAAGACCCTGTTTGTTTTGAACTGCGCCGGTGAATGACCCCTTCATATGGCCGAACAATTCGCTTTCGAGAAGACCCTCAGGAAAGGCAGCGCAGTTTATGGCTATAAAATTATATTCCTTCCGCTGGCTCAGGTTATGAATCGCCGTTGCTGCAAATTCCTTTCCGGTCCCACTTTCACCTGATATGAGGACGTTGGAATTGCTCTGGGCTATTTTGGGCAATATTCTGAGGAGTTCCTGCATCTTCGGGCTCTTATAAAAGATGTTTCCCATCTCGTATGTCGTCCGTATCTTTTCGCGGAGGATGGAGACCTCTTCCCTCAATTTGCGCTTTTCGATCGCCCTCCGGACTGTCAAACGCATCTCGTCGATGGTGAAGGGCTTGTGGATATAATCGTACGCGCCGAGCTTCATGGCCTCGATGGCAGACTCTGTTGTGCCGAAGGCGGTTATCATGATTACCAGTGTCCCCGGCGAGATCTCCTGCGATTTCTTCAGAATTTGGAAACCATCACTGCCCGGCATCTTTATGTCCGTGATTACAAGATCGAAGATATCCCTGTTCAGCCAGTCGAGTCCTTCATTGCCATCCCGAGCAAGAAAGAGCTCGTGGCCCTCTCCTTCGAGGAGGATCTTGAGAACCTCACGCATGCTTTTCTCGTCTTCCACCACGAGAATTCTGCTCTTATGCTCTTCCATCTTTGGTGGGCTCCAGTTCTTGCTTCGTTTTTTCATTCAACAGGGCGACGTCTGCGGCACAAATCGGCAGTACGACCCGGAATGTAGTCCCTTGTCCCGGGGTGCTCCTGAGGGTAATCGTACCCTGATGCTCTTCAACGATCCGATATGCGATGGAAAGACCGAGACCGGTTCCGGTGTCTTTCGTGGTGAAGAACGGATAGAAAATCTCCCTCACATTTTCTGGAGGAATTCCAACACCAGAATCCTGAAAAGATATCGTTACCTCGTGGTCAACTCGTTTTGTTGCTATGGTCAATTTCCCCCCTTCCGGCATTGACTCTATGGCATTGATGCCGAGGTTGAGAAATACCTGCCGCAACTTGTGGGGGTCAGCGCAGATTCTGTTCTGATCAGAAAAATGTTTCTGTATCGTCACGCGGTCTGTCCTTACGGCAGCATTTTTCATGAGTTCAACCGTCTCATCAAGTAAATGGTGAAGGTCAAACCAGGAGAATTCAGGTCGCTGGGGTCTTGAGTAGCTGAGGAAATCCGCTATGATTTTATTTAACCGATCCATCTCACTGATGGCTATATTCATGAGCTTCTCTTTCTGATCGTCAGTGAGTATTCCTTCCTTGAGCATCTCCACGGAGCCTTTCAATGAAGCCAGGGGGTTCCTTATTTCGTGGGCCATATTCGCCGACAGCTCGCCTATGGCTGCGAGCGTCTCTTTGTGCTTTAATTCCGCCTCAAGGTTCTTCAGCTGGGTAATATCTTGGAAAACACAGATGTACCCCGTTGTGTTCCCCTCGACATCAGCTGTGGTAGAGATCGTGAGTCCGATGGTTTTCATGCCGGCATTATGCCGAACGATGCCGTCCCTTCGCCCTGTCATGAGGGGAAAGGTAAGAAAGGGGAATACATCAGCCATATGTTGTCCTATCGCACTGGTCCTGTTGATTCCCGTTATCTGCTCCGCAGCCCTGTTGAAGATCAATATTTTCTTCGCCCGGTCCGTCGTCAAAAGACCGCTCGGAAGGCTCTCTATCAGGTTCCGATTAAAGAGGGTCAGATCCTTGAGGTCAGAGTCTTTTTCTTCAAGTCTTTGTGCCGTGTGTTCGAGCCTCGACGACAGATGTCCGGTGAGATATGCAGTAAGATACAAGGCGGATAAATGAGTGAAGATATTGTAGAGAAAGTCTTTCGCCGTTAATGTCAGTTCGTACGTGATGGGGATTATCTTGTAAAACTGGAGATCGATCATTAACCCATAGAGAAGGCTGCATATCGTGGCCACGATATAGCCTGCCCTCTTGTTCAGGATGATTGCAGAGGCCATAACCGTAATCAGCAAAACTGATGAAAACCAGCTTTGAATGCCGCCCGTGAGCAATATGAGGACAATCCCCGACAGTGCATCGAGGGATAATTGAATGTATGCAAAGGCATGGAGGTTTTTGATTCTGGACAAGAGGAAGACATAGAGAATAGAAAGCAGACAAAGGAAAACGATGAGATAGGGTATTGCGCGTGGATAGGGAAGCTTCAGATATCCGATATCGAACCAAAAGAACGAACAGATGAGGAGTATGACAAAAAAGACCCTGAAGAGGATGAGGGCCTTCAATCGGTTCATGAGGGGATGTAACATGTCTATTTGATAAGGGTGATCAGCTTGAATATGGGGAGGTACATAGCGATAACAATGAAACCGACCGCCCCGCCGAGGAAAACCATGAGCAGCGGTTCCATCATGGAAGTAAGAGTGTTAACGGCATTATCAACCTCGTCATCATAAAAATCGGCTATCTTGGTGAGCATGGCATCAAGGGCGCCGGTTGATTCACCGACAGCGATCATGTGAGTAACCATGGGAGGGAAGACCTTTGCCTTGGACAAAGGTTCGGCAAGCGTCTTACCTTCAGAGACCTGTTTTCTCACCTCCATGATGGAATATTCAAGCACCTTGTTCCCCGCGGTCTTCGCAGTTATCTCAAGACCATCGAGGATCGGGACTCCGCTGCTCACCAGGGTTCCCATGGTTCGGGTAAATTTTGCGACCGCGACTTTATTGAGGAGTGGACCGAAAATAGGCAATTTCAAGAGAAGTCTATCGGTCACCTTTTTCCCTTGCTCCATCCTCCGGATCTGCTTAATGGCTACAATGAACGCGACGAGCAGAATGAGGACCACGAGCCCTCCAATGCCAGCGATAAAGTGGCTCATTTGCATGATCACACGTGTCGGGAGGGGGAGGATACCCCCCATCGACGTAAACATCTTTGAGAACGTGGGAACAACAAAGACCATGATAATACCAATAACTATGATGGCAATACTCGATACGACAATCGGATAGACCATCGCACCCTTCACCTTCTTTTTGAGCTTCATGGCCTTCTCTATATAAACGGCAAGCCTGTTCAATATCGTGTCAAGGATGCCGCCTGCTTCACCTGCCGCAACCATGTTAGCATACAGTTCAGAGAATATCCTCGGGTGTTTTTTAAGGGCATCGGCATACGTGGAGCCGGACTCAACGTCTGACTTGATCGTGGTCAGCGTTCTGGCAAGGGCCTTATTCTCGACCTGAGTGGAGAGGATCTCAAGACCCTGCACCAAGGGCAGTCCCGCGTCTATCATCGTTGCAAACTGCCTTGTGAAGATCACGATGTCCTTGTCTTTTACTTTTGCCCCCATGTTGAAGCTGAATTTCGCTTTACCCGCTTTTTCGGTGACTATTGTGGGCGTTATGCTTCTACGCTTCAATTGTGCAATGACTTCATCCTTTGAGTTCGCAACCAGTTCCCCGGATTCGATTGTGCCTCTTACCGTCTTCCCTGACCACTGGAATGTTACTGGCATTTCTATTCCCTCCTTCGTCCTGAAGTGGTTGTCGACCGCTGAATCATGTTGATTAGTTCTTCAGGGACCATTGACCGTCCCACGGTATCTTCATACGAAATAAAGCCTTTTGAGTAGAGGTCGAGGAGCGATTGGTTCATGGTCTGCATACCGGATTTGGATTGACCGGTCTGCATGCTTGAGTAGATCTGATGAACCTTGTCCTCCCTGATAAGGTTTCGTATTGCTGGGCTCGGAACGAGAATCTCCACCGCTAACACTCTTCCTTTTCCCGATTTCTTGGGGATTAATTGTTGCGAAAGTATGCCTTCGAGGACGAAGGAGAGCTGCACCCGTATCTGTTCCTGCTGATGCGCAGGGAAGACATCGATGATACGGTTGATTGTCTGTACCGCCGAGTTTGTGTGTAAGGTTGCGAGGGTCAGGTGACCCGTTTCGGAGACGGTCAACGCGGCTTCTATCGTTTCCAGATCGCGCATCTCACCGATAAGCACGACATCAGGATCTTGGCGCAGCACGTATTTCAGCGCTGTCTTGAACGATGTCGTATCAGCGTTTACCTCTCTTTGGTTGATCAGGCATTTTTTATGGGTATGGAGGTACTCGATGGGGTCCTCGATGGTTATGATGTGATCATACCGCTCATCATTGATCCTGTCTACCATGGTTGCAAGGGTGGTTGATTTTCCGCTCCCTGTGGGGCCGGTCACGACAATCAGCCCTCGCGGTTTTTTCACGAGGTCATGAATGATTTCGGGGAGTCCCAAGTCTTGGAAGGATTTTATAGCAAACGGGATTGTTCTGAAAGCACCTGCTACCGCTCCTCTCTGCATGAATATGTTCGCTCTAAATCTGCTGATCCCTTTTAATCCAAAAGAGAGATCCAGCTCGTTGTATTCCTCGAATCTGTGCTTCTGGGCATCCGTCAGTATGCTGTAACAGAGCGCCTTTGTATCTGCCGGATTTAGCGAAGGGTGGTCGACAGAAACTAATTTCCCGTCGACGCGCAGTTTCGGAGGCGTTCCGACAGTTATATGAAGGTCAGATGCCCCGTGGTCAATCATTTGCTTCAGTAAATCATAGAGTGTCGCCATGGCCGTATCTCCTTAGTCTCCAAACGTAACTCTCAGAATCTCTTCGATCGTGGTAATCCCCTCTTTGACCTTTGTCATTCCGCTCATTCTGAGGGTTTTCGTACCAAGCCGGACAGCCGTTTTTCTGATCTCATTGGCTGATGCGCCTTCGAGAATCAGCTCACGGATTTCATCTCTGATGGGCATTACCTCGTAGAGCGCTATTCTTCCTTTGTATCCGGAATTATTACATGCGGAACAGCCTTTGCCCCGTTGGCATTTAAGCGTTGACGCCTCCTCCTCGGTGAAGCCAACTTTGACGAGAGCGGGGACGGAAAATTTTTCCTCGGCCTTGCACTGCTGGCAGATTCTTCTGGCGAGTCTCTGGGCCACTATGAGTATGACCGAAGAAGATACGAGGAACGGCTCGATTCCCATGTTCAATAATCTGCTTATGGTGCTTGGGGCATCATTCGTATGGAGAGTGCTTAAGACGAGGTGGCCGGTTAAAGCAGCTTTGACGCCGATTTCGGCTGTTTCAAAATCCCTGATCTCACCCACCATGATGATATCGGGATCCTGTCTCAGGAAAGACCGTAAGGCGGAGGCAAAGGACAGGCCTATCTCCTCCCGCACTTGCACCTGATTTATACCCATGAAATTATACTCAACAGGATCCTCTGAAGTCATGATATTTGTATCTGGCTTATTCAAATGGTTGAGGGCTGAATACAGGGTCGTTGTCTTGCCGCTCCCTGTCGGCCCGGTTACCAAGACCATGCCGTACGGTTTTTCGATGGCCTCCATGAAATCATCAAGTTGTTTCTTCTCAAACCCAAGTTTTGTCATATCGACCTGGAGATTCGATTTGTCGAGGAGCCGCAAGACAGTCTTTTCGCCGAAGAGCGTGGGCAGTGTTGAGACGCGAAAATCTATCTCCCGTTTTTTCCCCAATTTGAGTTTGATTCTTCCATCCTGGGGAAGCCTCCTCTCCGCGATATCGAGCCGTGACATTATCTTAACTCGCGATGTCAAGGCAGCTTTGATCTTCGTGGGAAGACTCATAACGGTGTACATGACCCCGTCAACCCTGTAGCGCACCCGGAGTGAAGCTTCGTAAGGTTCAATATGGATATCGCTTGCTCCCGCCTTTATAGCATTGACGAATATGCCGTTGACAAGCTTGACGATCGGTGCCTCCACTTCCTTGACTACTTCAGAGTCGTCTCTTTCTTCGACAGTCTCTATGCCGTCGAGAGCGGTACCGACGACCTTGTCGAATTCATCGACGTCAAGGGAGGGACTATCGTCCATAGCGTTCATTGAGTCCATCGACGAGTCTTCATCGGTAATGGTGTAATCCTTCGCTTGTAGTACCGAGGCTGGCGTTGAACTACTGTTCTTGGCGACCTTCACAACTTCCTTCTCACCATGCTTGTAATGATTCGCTATCGTGTTAATGATACTGCTCTCGCTGCAAACCACAACCTCGACATTGTACCCTGTCATGAACTTGACATCATCTATGGCGAACAGATTCGATGGATCAGCCATAGCGATCGTCAAGGTGGCGCCCACTCGGGTAACGGGCATAATAAGGTATTTTCTTGCCATTTCGACAGGTATGAGTTTGGTCACAGATGAATCCACGTTGTATTCGGATAAGTTTATGGCAGGTACGCCATACTGTTTACTCAAGAAGGAAACCAGCTTTTCCTCAGCGATATAGCCTAATTTAATGAGATTTGTACCGAGTCTTCCGCCCTCACTTTTCTGGAGGTTTAACGCCTGTCGGAGCTGGTCCTCTGATATAATATTTGAGGCAATAAGCATCTGGCCAAGCTTTGCTACCATAACCTCTACCATATATCAATAATGTGTTGAATGTCAACAGCCTAACCCCTCAAAGTCCCGACATTTTTTCCACTGCGCCAATCTTCTTCGAGATAACCTCGAATGTTGGAATTCACAACCCTTCGGGTCGCAAAAAAAAAGGGTGATTGCAGAAACGGAAGAATAATCGGGGAGAGGGTTTGGAGGGACGGAATACGGCACTTTCCCAAGGATTCCCGGTTGCTTCGCAAGCTTTCCTGATCTCATTTGTTTTTGATAGGGTTTCCCTCCACAATCTCGGCTTTTAGGTGTCTGATAGGCTAACGCGCTGGATACCTTTGGCGTTTTGCCCTTCGCCTTCATGACTCCGATGACGGAGCCCAGAACTGGCAACGCACCCTCAGGTGTGTCATCACCTCTCAAACGTAGTCCTCAACTTCTGGACTTAGGCTGATCAACCCGGCGTGCTCAAGGCGCAGGGTTAGGCAACAATTCCTATCTCCTCTGTAGAGACACCCTTTTGTTGGTATAAAACTGCTGCGAGATACTGAGGATGTTGTTAATGAGCCAGTAAAGGACAAGCCCTGAAGCAAAATTCAGGAAAAGAAAGGTGAATACCACAGGCATGAGCATCATCATTTTATTCTGAGAGGGATCAAGGGATGAAGGGGTCATTTTTTGCTGTAAAACCATGGTTATGCCCATGATGACGGGCAAGATATAATATGGGTCTTTGGCGGAGAGGTCGGTTATCCAGAACACAAACGGTGCGCCTCTTAATTCAATCGCTATCATGAGTACCTTGTAAAGGGCATAAAAGACGGGTATCTGGAGGAGCATCGGCAGGCAACCGCCCACAGGGTTTACCTTGTACTTTTTATATATTTCCATGGTCTCATGCTGCATCTTCTGGGGGTCTTTTTTGTATTTCTCTTTTATTTCACTGAGTTTTGGTTGGAGCTCCTGCATCTTCCTCATAGATTTCTGACCTTTGTTGATGAGGGGGATGAAGGGAATCCGCACGATTATGGTGAGCAGAACAATAGACCAGCCGTAGTTGCCGAGAAACTTATAGAAGAACTTTAACACCCAGAAAAGCGGACGTGCCAATATGGAGAAGAACCCGAAATCGATAATATGTTCGAGGCCCACATCTAATTTCTGAAGCCTCTCATATTCCTTTGGGCCGGCATATATCATGAAATCGTTCACGCCGGGCTGAAGCTTCATAGCAACAGCGAAGGAATCTTTTTGCTTCCATGCCTCTGCCTCATGTTCCTGTCCGGAGGGCACGATGGCTGCAAAAAAGTATTTATCTTCCTGTGCTATCCAATGGATGCCTCCTTTATAATTTTGTGGTTCATCTATTTTTTTCGCTTCAGAAAAAAGCGAGAATATCCGCGCTATTAGCCCTAATGTTTTCGGCACCTCTATTCTGTCTGTGTCTTTGAGGATAACCGGCCCTACATGCGGAGCAGTTCTGTCCTTTGTGTCAAAGATGCCGAAATCAGAGCCAAGGGTAATCCAGAGCTCCGGAAGTCCTGTGACCTCATCTCTAAGGTCAAATTTATATTGGCCTGCATAAAAGGTATACGTTCTTTTGATCGAGAATTGAGGCGACGAATATGAGAAGACGATAGAGCCTGTCTGGTTATCTTTGAGCACGACCGCAGCGCCCTCCAAAGAGAAATTCAGCTGAGCGAGTGCAAAATTATCCGTATTCAGCCCTAAAGCGAGGGGTGGCAATACTCCTGGGTTTTTCAGTAAAGAGACATCGGAACCACCCATCTTGTCCCGGTACGATTTCAGTTCAAAGGCCTTGACCGTCCCTCCCTTGGATGTCAGGGTAGCGATATAATAATCGGTCTCAACCCGAACATCTTTCGTCTCGGTTGAACCTTTTCCTGAAGGGAGCGTAACGGCGGCTGGTGCCGTTTCTTTCTTCATTACCTCAGGAACAGTTTCTATTTTCTGCGGCGGCTGGGGTGTCGGTTTGGGAAGTAAGAACTGGTATCCTATCAACACGACCAGCGAGAGAATAATAGCGGCGAGCGTTCTCTTGTCAATAAAATCCATATTATTTCACAGGATCATATCCGCCCGGATGCAGGGGATGGCACTTCAGGATTCTCCGAACGGAGAGAGCGATACCCTTCATGGTTCCATACTTCTTCAGCGCCTCGAGAGCGTAAACAGAACAGGTTGGAATAAACCTACAACAATGGGGAAGGAGGGGAGAGAGTACGTATTGATATATCTTTATAACCCGTATGATTATTCTATGCATATTGTTTCCTATCCATTGACCAAGGCGTAAAGGGAAAAGACGACCGGAAAAAAGTTGGCAGGTCTTTGAGGCTCCTTTGTTTCTCAGAATTTTGATGACACAGAGACAATGGGAAATACCTTCTGTCAAAGTCCCAGGAATCGACTTTGAGTGTGATTTCAGAAGAACTTCTTCCGTGAGGGCGAAGGCGTCTAAACCGTTAACCGCTTACGTCCCTTTGCACGTCTCCGTTGAAGGGTTCTCTTGCCTCCCTTTGTGCTCATCCTCTCTCGGAAGCCGTGAGTTCGCTTTCTTTTTATGTTATGTGGACGGTACGTTGTATATGTTCCCATGCATTCCCTCGCTCGAAAGTATAAACTTTCGCATTTCGGAAAGTCAAGCCGAAATAGAAATCCAGAATCCACCACCAAACTGAAACATGCCGGTAGTTTGAGGATTTTCTGAGGGTGACGGCCTCAGTTTCGGCGAAGAGGATCCGGGGAATTGACTGAAACTGTCTCCCCAGCCGTCGGAATGCCACGGAGATGCCGAATCGAGGCGCACCTGTCCATCGCTGATGCCTCTGAAGTTTCTCTAAGTGCCGTTTCCTCCTTATGTACTCATCCGGTTGCTGCTAACTGAGCCATCCTGCGACGCATATCAATCAACAATCCACTTGAGGGATGGCTCCCCGATATCCTTACCCATAACCTTCGCGAGTGCT
>JBEKCV010000043.1:0-34075 GCA_050014695.1 Thermodesulfovibrionales bacterium | reverse complement strand
AGGGTTTTCTGCACTACACGCACTTTTCAGAATAAGGCGCTTGCTGACTACGGATGGATGCAGCATTGCTTATCGCTCATATGAATTCTTGGTAGATATTGAGCTACAACTGCGGAAAATGGGTTAGGGCCTCTGCCGAGGCTTTGACAGAGACGGCGAACTTTAGTATGATTTGAATGAGATATGTAAAATCAAAATACGACGCTGAATCAAAGGAGGACTAGATGAAAGGGAACGCAAAGCTGATCAAGACATTGAACTCGCTCCTGGCAGACGAGTTGACCGCCATCAACCAGTACATGGTGCATTCCGAGATGAGCGCCAATTGGGGATATCAGAAACTTCACAAGAATTTTGAGAAACGGGCCATTGACGAAATGAAGCATGCCGAGAGCCTGATCGGCAGAATACTTTTTCTCGAAGGGATTCCGATCGTGAGTACCCTCAGAGCAATTCACATTGGTGCTGAAGTCCCCAAGCAGCTCGATTACGATCACGCTCTGGAGTTGGAGGCGATCAAGGCTTACAATGGGAGCATCGTGCTCGCAGGAGAGGTAGGCGACTTTGCGACACGCGAACTCCTTGAGAGTATTCTGAAACAAGAGGATGAACATATAGACCGTATCGAAGAACTCCAGGATCAGATCAACCACATGACTTTACAGATATTTCTTTCCACCCAGCAGGAATAGGAATTACAGGTCCTGTGCCAGAAAGCCCACGTGATTTATCCGTGGGAGGAACAGCATGCGTTAAGCTTTTGTGCGCTGCTGCTCTGGGTACGTTCTCTTCCGGATACGTTATTGATTTGTTCTGTCTCAAGGCGAAGGGACTTTGAGCAGATTCGCATAACAAAACGTGCGATTCTGGACAGAAGCAAGCTGGAATGACTCATAAGCCGGATTCGGAACCACCCTGCTCCTGTAACCTCATCCTCTTTGTAATGAAGGGACATATGAAGGCGAAGGGAATTGGAATGAGTCACGAAGAGCGTCGTGAGGGCGACTCTCACTTCGTGGTTCACGAACTTTGGCGGCAATTGGGAGAAGCTATAACGCTATGGGACGAGACGTCCTATAGCGTGTGGAAATATTATCTCGAAAGGTGTGCCGGTTCTTCCATAGGTCTCAAATGAAGGGAGCTTTCTATTGGAGGCATTTCCTATATTGTTGCAGAAAAGTACATCTCGCAGGCTGACTGCTCAATCTCCAACGAGAATGCCTCATAGTTGACCGAATAATCAATAGGGCATTCAACGAGCACCGGCTTTTTTTGAGACAACGCCATTGCTAATACTTCAGATAGACTGTCTCCTTCGTTCACTTTTATTCCCACAGCTCCAAAGGTTTCCGCATAGTCCGCGAAATCAGGGTTAGCGTAGTCCATGCCAAAGCTCCGAAACCCCATGTTTTGCTGCTTCCATCTGATAAAGCCGAATCCGTTATCGTTGAGTATCAAAACAACAAGGGGAACGTTCAGCCGCACGGCGGTCTCGAGTTCCTGTGAATTCATCATAAAGCCACCGTCTCCCACAACCGCAATCACATTTCTGGCCGGATTCAGCATTTTTGCAACTATGCCCGCCGGCAGCCCTGCGCCCATGGTCGCCAAGGCATTATCGAGCAGAAACGTATTTGGTTTATACGTTTTATAAAGACGTGAAAACCACAATTTATAGATTCCGTTATCCAAGACTAAGATATCGTCCTCTGACAGCGCATTCCGCACGTGCCAGACGATTTCCTGAGGGGTCAGGGGATATTTCTTATGGAAGTCCTGCGAAAGCCTTGTTTTGAGAAAATCTCGAAACCTTTTGAAAATATCTCCGTCTTTTTTGATGCTCTTCTCCCCGAGTTGTTGTAAGGTGCAAGAAACATCTCCAATCACTTCTATATCCGGATTATAGTACTTGTCGACCTCTGCAGGGCTAAAGTCAATATGTATTATCTTCTTATCGAGATGCTTATTCCAAATGTAGGGCGGATACTCGACGATGTTATATCCCACCGGAATGATTACATCCGCTCTGTCAATTGCACAATTGATGTAATCGCGGCTGTGCATACCTGTTGCGAAAAGGCTATACTCTGAAGTGTCGCTCAGAACACCCTTTCCCATCTGGGTATGCACCGCATATATCCCCGTCTTCTCCACGAACTCCAGGAGCTGCCCCGATATTAATTTCCTGTTTGCTCCGGACGAAAGAATAATCAGAGGGTACCGAGCCTCGTTAATCAATTCCGCGGCTCTGTTTATTGCTTTGCGATCCGGTGCCGGCCTTCGTTCATACCCTCTTCTCTGTATCGGCGCATCCGTTGCGCTTGAAGCAACGTCTTCCGGCAATTCTATGTGCACCGCTCCGGGCCTCTCAGCTTGCGCAAGTTTAAAGGCATTTCTTAGGATCGTCGGAATCGTACTTGGATCAAGAATCGAGGTCGAACCCTTGGTGATCGGTTTCATCAGACTCACCACATCAATGAGCTGAAAACGCGCCTGCCAGTTCTCCCGTATCGCCTTTTGGCCGGAGATTGATATAAGGGGAGCCCCGATGAGCTGCGCATGCGCGATGCCCGTCACGAGATTCGTTGCGCCCGGCCCGAGCGTCGAGAAACACACCCCTGCTTTTCCTGTCAATCTTCCGCAGGTGGCGGCCATGAAGGCAGCAGCCTGCTCATGGCGAGTGATAATCAATTTGATCGACGATGTACGGATGGATTCAAGAAAGTCAAGATTCTCCTCTCCTGGCAGGCCGAAGATATACTCAACTCCTTCCTCTTCAAGCTGTCTCACAAAGAGATCAGATGCCTTCATCAAATCACTCCTTTACCACCACGGTTTTAATGTTGACAAATTCCTTCAGCCCATAGTGCGACAATTCTCTGCCGAATCCCGATTTTTTCACGCCACCGAAGGGCAGCCTCGGGTCCGACTTCACCATGTCGTTTATGGCTATAGCTCCCGCTTCGATTCTCATGGCAAGCCGTTCCGCCCGTTCGATGTTCCGGCTCCAAATGGCGGCGCCGAGGCCATACTCCGTGTCATTCGCCACGCTGACGGCTGCGTCCTCATCTTTAACCGTGATGATTGGAGCTATCGGACCAAACACTTCTTCGGTAAGGACCTTCATATTTTCCTTCGGATTCAGAACGGCACAGGGTGAGAAAAAGAGGCCCTGCTTGAAGGGATGCTCTACTTGAAGGACTTCAGCGCCTTTCGCTTTCGCATCCCGGAGCTGCTCTTTAAGAGAATCGAGAATCTCGCGCTTGGCAACGGGACCGATATCGGTGGCTTCGTCCATAGGATCGCCGATCTTCAGTTCCTTCAAGCGGGTGAGGAAGATTCTCTTGAACTCCTCAGCTACCTGTTCCATCACGATGAAGCGCTTTGCAGCGATGCAACTTTGGCCCGCATTGATCATCCGGGCGGTTGCGGCCATCCTGCCCGCTTTTTCGATGTCGGCATCATCAAGGACGATGAAGGGATCGGAGCCACCCAGCTCGAGCACCACCTTTTTGATCTTTTTCCCTGAGAGCGCTGCTACTTCGCCGCCGGCCTTCTTGCTCCCCGTCAGAGAAACGGCATCGACCTTGTCGTCATCGATGAGCTTCAGAGCGTTCCCGGAGTCGATCAGCAGGGTCTTGAAGACATTTTCGGGGAAGGCCGCTTTTCCGAACGCTTCCTCAATGGCGAGCGCGGACATCGGGACGTTAGAGGCATGCTTCAGCACGACGACATTGCCGGCAGTGATAGCAGGTATCCCGAATCGGAATACCTGCCAAAAAGGGAAGTTCCATGGCATGATAGCAAGCACAACGCCAAGAGGCTGAAACAGGACGTAGCTTTTCCTGGCGTCTGTCTTAATCTCTTCAGGTTCCAGGAATTTCTCCCCATTTTCGGAGTAATAGTCGCAGAGCCACGCACATTTCTCGATTTCCGAGAGCGACTCTCTGATGGGTTTGCCCATTTCACGGGTCATGGTTTCTGCGTACCTGCGCTTCTCTGTCCTGAGATGATCACCTAACTTCTTGACATGAACAGCCCGCTCGGAAACCGGTAACGCCCTCCACGCCCAATAAGCCCGGCGGGATTTGCTGATTTCCCGCTCCACCTCAGAGGGTGGAATTAGTTCAAATTCTTTCATCACCTCTTCAGTGAAAGGATTTACGGATTGTACCGGCATCTATTCCTCCTTTCTGGTTTCGAGGTGTAAATTACGCGACGTGCGGACCCCGTTGTCTATATTCATTATATATGACATCCTTTGACCAGCAAACTGTCCGCACAATTCTGATGGTGGCTTCCTTCCGAAAACGGCAGTGACGTGGACAAGGCACAGTCGAAGGAGAGTCCCCGTGGGGACACACCGCGCCAGGCTCTCATGAGCGAAGTCACTACCTGAGGGTTTCTCCCCATGCCGTTTTGCACGATCCGTTCCTTTTCTTATCCAGTACCCTACGCCGAAAAAATGTATGGGGCGCCAAATCGCAGTTGCGTATTTTCCTCATGGACCGCCTTTCTCTTGGATCTCCGATGGATGAGCTTTTCGATGAGGTTGATCCTGGCTTTGTCTTGGGATAGAGCAACAATATTGACCCACTCCGCCATAAGGACGGCATTGATATACTTGAGGGCGTCCCGGACGGTGGAACGGGTGTTGTTTCTCACTTTCTGTCGTGCTGTTATGGTGATGGTCATATGCTATAGTATAACAAGCCTTCGTGCTCTGTACCACCCTGTTTATACCCTGAACTATCATTTCGTTCTTGTTCCAAAATACCGCTGCAAGATTCTCTTCGCAATGCTTTTCCGGATATGCGCATCGTTGACGTATGAGTTGCCAGAGAGCAACGGGAACGATGATCGAGTGCATCTGCTGTCAGAATTCGCCAAGCCCACATCTGAGATGACGCAGGCAAGCCTATCGTCCTTCAGAACTCCCTCGACGATCAGCCTCTCGAAGTTGACAACTTGGGTTGAAGAGTTAGAATAAAATTAGAGTATCATAGTTGACACGTAATCGTGATGGTGTTGAGCTGTGAGATGACCCAAGGGAAAACAGCTAACAGGTTTAGCTGGCGATAGTCATACTGAAATCCTGTGCACGTGAACGTGTCAAATAGGGATCAACTGATCAGGAGGAGCGGCATGAAAAAAGAAGCCTCTGCCGAGTCAACGAGCGTGCCCAGCCTGGACCGACTAACACAATCTTGGCTTGGACACCTTACCCTGGGCATTTCACCGGCATCCCTTATGTCAGCCTATTTTGATTGGCTTGTACACCTGGCTATTTCGCCAGGTAAGCAGGTTCAACTCCTGGAAAAAGCAGCGCGTGAGTTCGTACAATTGAATCTCCATGTTGTCCGAGCATCCTGCGATCCCTCAACCGAACCTCAGATCGAATGCCCCTCTCAGGATCACCGGTTTCAAAGTGCTGAGTGGCAACACATGCCCTTCAATGTTGTTTACCAGTCTTTCCTTTTGGCTGAACAATGGTGGCATGACGCTACTACAGGAATTCCGGGCGTCTCTCGCCACCACGAGGATGTTGTTTCGTTTGTGACCCGTCAGCTCCTCGATATATTGTCGCCTTCGAACTTTCCTCTGACGAATCCGGAAATTTTGGTGGCGACAATGCGCCAAGGCGGGAGCAACCTGATCCGTGGTATGCAGAACTTGATTGAAGACTGGGAAAAGACAATCTCTGGCAAGAAACCTATCGGCACAGAAACCTTCGAGATCGGAAAAAATATAGCAATTACGCCGGGCAAAGTGGTCTATCGTAACAGGCTCATCGAACTGATCCAATATAAACCGACAACAGAGACGGTCCACGCTGAACCCGTCCTTATCGTACCGGCCTGGATTATGAAATACTATATTCTTGACCTCTCCCCTCATAATTCCTTAGTTAAGTATCTTGTTGATAAAGGACACACCGTGTTTATGATCTCCTGGAAGAACCCCGGTGCTGAAGATCGTGATCTCGGCATGGAAGACTATCGCATCCTCGGTGTGATGGAAGCACTCAAGACAGTCACAGCCATAGTGCCTGAGCAGAAGATCCATGCCGTGGGATATTGCCTGGGCGGCACGTTGCTCTCGATTGCTGCAGCGGCCATGGGGCGGGACGGGGATAACCGCTTAAAGAGTATGACCATCTTTGCTGCAGAATTAGACTTCACCGAGGCAGGGGAGCTTATGGTTTTCATTGATGAGAGCCAAGTCAACTATCTCGAGAATCTCATGTGGGATCATGGCTATCTGGATGCGAAGCAGATGGCTGGCGCCTTTCAGCTTCTCCGCAGCAATGATCTTATCTGGTCACGCCTGGTGCGCGACTACCTCCTCGGTGAACGCGAGCCCATGATCGACCTCATGGCCTGGAATGCGGATACGACACGAATGCCTTATCGCATGCACTCAGAGTATTTAAGAAAACTCTTCCTCAATAATGATCTTGCCGAGGGCCGTTATGAAGCGGGAGGGAAGCCGATTGCTCTCAGTGATATCCGTGTTCCCATTTTTGCAGTTGGAACGGAAAGAGACCATGTCGCTCCGTGGCGGTCTGTTTATAAGATTCACCTGCTTGTGGACTCCGACACAACTTTTGTGCTGACGAGCGGCGGTCATAATGCAGGTGTCGTGAGTGAGCCCGGCCACCCCCGACGGTCATATCAGATAGGTACGAAGAAAGAATCCGAAAAGTACATTGACCCCGAAACCTGGCAAGCCACCGTGTCAAAGCATGATGGCTCCTGGTGGCCAGCGTGGCAGGAGTGGCTGGTTGAGCATTCGAATGACCGTATTCCACCACCATCAGCGGGAGCTACGGAGAGAGGCTATCCCCCTCTCGATGACGCACCAGGCACCTATGTCTTACAAGACTAGGAAATGAAAATGTCTTGTGGTGAAAAGGTTGATCAGGCGGAAATACGGCCCTCAGACTAAACGTCGCTTCCGTAGGACCGTTTTTCGTTGTTGGGCGGAACTGAACTGATACGGCAGCGACTTACGGCAGTGCCTTTACCGCCGGCGGAAAGTACGAGCCCGAGGTCATCCTATTCCAGTGTACAGGTTCTTTTCCAAATCCCGTTCAAACTGCTCAGGGGATGGTTGCTTCACCCATTGTTTAAGACCCTGACAATATCGCAGTTAATAGGAATGTGATGATAGCGAGATGAAAGTCGTTAAGCAAAATGGCAACCGGAAAGGGGCAACAAAGCCTTGCTTCTATCTATCGTTTTATTGTTTTCATTATCCCATAACAGATTTCAAGGTTCTTACGTGCCTCTGCAAAGCCAGGATTGAGCTTCAGTGCTGTGACGAATTCATATACTGCCTCATCAAAACGGTTCTGATCTAGATATGCGATTCCCAGATTATTATGGGCCTCTGCAAAGCCAGGATTGAGCTTCAATGCTGTGACGAATTCATGTACTGCCTCATTGAGACGGTTCAGATTGAGATATAGGGTTCCCAGATTATTATGGGCCTCTGCAAGGTCAGGCTTCAGCTTCAACGCAGTGACGAATTCATGCACTGCCTCATCAAGGCGGTTCTGTTTTCCATATGCCATTCCCAGATTATCATGGGCCTCTGCATATTCAGGATTGAGCTTCAACGCAGTCACGAATTCATGTACTGCCTCATCAAGGCGGTTCTGATCTAGATATGCATATCCCAGATTATTATGGGCCATAGCAAGCTCAGGATTGAGCTTCAACGCAGTGATGTATTCATGTACTGCCTCATCAAAACGGTACTGCTTTAGATATGCGGTTCCCAGATTATTATGGGCCTCTGCATATGCAGGCCTGAGCTTCAACGCAGTGATAAATTCATGTACTGCCTCATCAACGCGGTTCTGCTTTAGATATGCATATCCAAGACTATCATGGGGCAATGCCGCGTCTGGCGACTTTCTCACCGTATCGGTAAAAAGGGTTAAATCATCTCTCCAGGCAGTATTTCTGCTCACTGTCCCTGCGGAATAGACAACCGCAACTGCAAGAGAAATGATAATCAGGTCAGAAGCGAGTCCGGGTTTAACGGCCTTGGCCCATGAAAGTGCCAAGGCTATCAGTAGGACAAAGCCGAAGGAGGGAAGATACAGATACCTTTCAGCAAAGACGTTTTCCCCGACTCCTGGTGTGTAAAGTGACGGCAAAAGAGGTAATGCTACCACTAAGAGACCGAAGCAGAGGTTGCTTTTTTTCCTGAAAGCTATAAAAGTCACAACAACAAAGGCCGCTGTGACGGCTAAGGACACGATCCCCGTCATCTCGAAAATGGAAGAGATCGGGTGCAGAACATGAAATACATTCAGGTTTAGAGGTAGGAGAAGTTTCTTAAGATACTGGGTGAAAAGGGGGAATACGTTGATGATATATCCATAGGCGCTTAACACTATAGGTGGTTCCTGGGGCAAAAAACCCCCGAGGGCATGGTACCTCAACCCCAAATAAACCCCTGCAACAATAAGATAAGGGATGTATCTCTTTATGAAAGGCAGATCTCCCTTCGCTTCCTTCCCAAAGATAGAGTCATAAGCCACGAGAATAATCGGAAGCATCAGCGCTGGCTCCTTGCACAATGTGGCAATAAAAAAGAATAGCACTGACAAAGGATACATTCTCTTCATCCCTTCGGCAGATCTCATATAGAGGTAAAGGGAAAGGAGGGAGAAAAAGGTATAGGAAAGATCAGGGATCCCCGCAACCCATGCCACTGCCTCAGTGTGAATAGGATGGGTGGCGAATAAGATGGCTCCTAGAAAGGGCGGCGACAGCAATGACCCGGCCAATCCGTCCTCATTTAATTGGGAAGAATTTGGTGGAGCTCTGAGAAGTCTCGAGGCAATCATAAAAACCAGGATCGATACGCCCGCATGGAAAAGGATGTTCACCAGGTGGAAACCCCATGGTCTTAAGCCGAAGACGTAATAATTGAGCATAAAGATAAGATGCATCAAAGGTCTGTAGTAGTTTGAGATCATAGTTTCTCTCTGGAAGCCCCATACACTTTTAGAAAATATATCCGGTAAGTATTTCACGTCTTTGATCCAGTGGTTTTCCAAAACCTGAACGCTATCGTCATAGACGAAGTCGTTTGAAAGGGCGTTAAAATACACCGCGAAGGAGACGAAGAATATAATAAGTATAAGGAGCGCAGGAATTCTTTTCCTCACGGGATCCGATAATACTATGTTTCTTTTTGACTCAAATGAGTTCAATTATTGAACAATCTCTTCATTATTGCTTATCAAGTTATGAATTACCATAATGTTCACTATGTTAACAAATCTTTTCATTTTGTTACCGAAGGGGTTTAGATATAATGCACAGGCTGACGATTTCCTCCAGGCCCCTTGTGTGGTCGGTGCGCGGAGTATCAGCTATATAATTATTAATTGAGGGTCACCCTGCTGCATTAGTCTCTTTGATCTGGCGCAGCATCTTGGTCAAAAGCAACACCACCGCGCAGAGTTCCACTAAAAAAATCGAGAAGCTGCGAAAATGTCCGCTTAGCTCCCCCGCTTTTTTTACGGTCTCCATTTAATGCCGCCGGCGATTCCACTGCAAAACTGCTGCGTGTTCGTTGCAAGCGAAATGATCCTGGTTTTTTTGTAACTTTTTAGCCGTTTTCGATGTCTGCTCTCAAGGGAACCACGCAGAGAGAAAAAATGACAGGGACCATCTGTCTTATTTTTGTCGTTGTAGCGTTGCTTTTTCCAATCGTCGTGCCTGGTTATGCTGACGGGCGTGGACACGACTCTGTTTGGATCGGTCCGGGACGGGGTCCATGGTGGTGGAGAACTCCTGCTTACCCGTACCCGCCCTATTACTGGCAACCACATGTCATCACGCAGGAACAGCCTCCGGTATACGTCCAGCTGACCCCAGAACCAGAGGACAAGTATTACTGGTATTTTTGCCCTGATTCCAAAAAAATACTATCCGTACGTAAAAATTGTCCCAGCGGCTGGTTGAGGGTTGCTCCTCCCTAGGTCACCCGGATTGGAGGGAGTGAAAAAATGATGAAATGAAGGGGTGTCGGAATTTCCTTAATTTTGGTATTATTGGTGTTGGACTAATGTGAGACTATCCCCATAGGTCCTGGCGATATGGTGTTGCCGCTCAGGGGAAAGTCCTTTTGAGCAATTCCAGGTCAGCCATAAGGAGTGAGGGCGCCGACGCAGCCATTCGGGGCCGCAAGCGGACTGCTTGTTGGATCGGCCGCAGACGCGAATGGAGGTCAAGGTCAGGTTTCTGGGTGGCGGGCGCAGCGTCGGCATGGCCATGCATACATGCCAAGGGGAACCAGATCCCTGGGGGAGTGACGCCAACTCGTCGCGTTCGGGGAATCGCGCCGCCTCTTTCTCCCCCGTGGGAATAGGCGTATTATTATAAGGGAACTTCAGGCTTGCAGTTTTTGCCCGAAGAGACATAAATAACGCAGCACTTCACGTCCAATGTAAGGAGGATAAAATGAAAACGAAGGGAAGAATCAAGATAGTGCTCACACTTTTTTCGTGTTTTATTATGCCGGTGATATTCGTGGCCTGTTCGTCTTCGAATCAACAAGCGACAGCTTCTTTTGGGTACTCATCTGGTTATAATCCGTCCGGCGTTGCCATAGCCTCCTCGGGCAGTGTGTGGGTCGCAGCCCAGGGCAGCAATGCCGTTATAGCGTTAAGCTCGGATGGGGTGCTGATCGGCACCTTTCCAGTTGGCCATAATCCACGCGCCATAGCGATAGACTCCGCGGGCAATTTGTGGGTTGCAAACCAGCTCAACAATACCGTTACAGAGTTAAACAATGCTGGGGTGCTGCTTGGTACCTTCCCGGTTGGAGATGGGCCAGTCGCCATAGCCATAGACTCCACGGGCAATGTGTGGGTCGTAAACCAGGGCAGCAATACTGTTACAGAGTTAAGTCCCATTGGGGCGCCGGTTCTTCCTTCTCCCTTCACGGTTGGAACTGCGCCAGCCGGCATAGCCATAGACTCCAAAGGGAATGTATGGGTCACAAATTTCGGCAGTGGCACCACTCCCAGCAATACCGTTACAGAGTTAAGCTCCAGTGGGGCGCTGCTTGGTAGATTCATGGTTGGAGATGGGCCAGTCGGCATAGCCATAGACTACGCAGGCAATGTGTGGGTCGCAAATCAGGGCTACGCCGCCGCTCCCGGCAATACTGTTACAGAGTTAAGCTCCAGTGGGGCGCTGCTTGGTACCTTCACGGTTGGAAGTGGGCCAACCGGCATAGCCATAGCCTCTGGAAGCACCATAGACCCCGCAGGCAATGTGTGGGTATCAAACCAGTACGGCGATACCGTTACAGAGTTGAGCCCCAGCGGGGGGACGCTTGATACCTTCCCGGTTGGATATGGGCCAAGCGGCATAGCTATAGACTCCTTAGGCAATGTGTGGGTCGCAAATGTCGGCAGCAACAGCACTTCTTTATTGGCAGGAGTGGCAAAGGGACCAGAGTTCTTCCCGTATCAGGGTCCTGTTTGGCCATAGTGATGGTTATCTCGCTTATGGGGGTCGTTTGACGAAAGGGAGATGAAATCACCGTGGGGAAAAATTTACTGTTATGAGAACTCAATATCCATTTGCTCAAATGATAATGTCGAAGAAGGATTCTCACAACAGAAAATACCGCTGTGTATCCTGAATCATCGGGGGATAAACAGGAACGTTATCAAACCGATATGAGCGTCAATAACAGAAAATAGCTTCCCCGCCTCAGATGATCATCTCTAAGACATCCTCCAACCACCATACCGCTGCGAGGTCATGGTGGCGGGTTTCTGTCTCATTCGTTTTCTCCATCGCCAGGCAACTCGTCATCACACTTCACCCCGTAGTGCATTATGTCGTCGGGCTTCAGCATATCAATTTCCCTTACCCTGCCTCAGGGCAGCATGGCTTCATGCTCTTGCCGTATCAGGATTGGTCTTCTGCCGATTCCCCGCCTTTTGCTGAACACACGCGTCCTGTGAGTGATACGTTACCAGCCCCGCGGAGAATGGCAATCGTTCGCCTTCAAAAGCTGCCTCACGAATTCTCCGGCCTCGACTAAAAATATCTTTTTTTGTTAAACTGTATTTCATGTGGAGTTTCGTGTCACATATTTTGGATACCTTACGCCTCCATAGTATCATGATGAGGTCTATTTTGATCTAGTCTATTCTCGTTTTTCAGCATTCTTTCTTCAACTGACGGATCGACAAAGAATCACATCCGTCCTTTGTGCAGATTTCTATCGAAGCATTCGGGAGGAGAGACGATCAGGATGATTAACAGCATTACAGGGCACCACGGTGTGAAGCCCTGCGAAGAGGAGGAAAAAGATGCAGATCTCGCGCCGTAATTTCCTGAAATTTTCCGGAGGAACTTTTGCTCTGGGTTCACTCGGGATCAACCTTGATCCGGTAAAGGCCTATGCCCAGGGGCTCAAGATCGCAGCCGCAAAGGAGACAACTACCATCTGCCCTTACTGCTCCGTAGGGTGCGGAATCGTTGTCCAGGTGAAAGACGGGATGGTAATCAATACCGAGGGAGACCCTGACCATCCCATCAGTGAAGGGACGCTCTGTTCCAAAGGGTCATCTCTCCAGGAGATCATCTACAATCCCACACGCTTGACCAAGCCGCGATACCGCGCATCAGGAGCGACCGAATGGAAAGAAGTGGAATGGGACTGGGCGCTGGATCAGATAGCGCGCAAGATCAAGGACACGAGAGACAGAACATTTAAGGAAAAAGCGATCTCCACGGTGAAGGAGAAGAAGACCGCTGAGTCGGTGAAAGAAGCAGGCCTGGCAACGGAAGTAGAGGTTGCTGTCGCGAGGGAGTTCGTCGTGAACAGAACCGATGGGATAGCGCATGTTGGAAGTGCGGCCCTCGATAACGAAGAATGCTATATGCTCCAGAAACTCCTCCGCTCATGGGGGCTTGTTTATATCGAGCACCAGGCTCGAATATGACACTCCTCAACGGTAGCGGCTCTGGCAGAGTCGTTCGGTCGCGGCGCAATGACAAACCATTGGATTGACATCAAGAATGCTGACGTCATCCTCGTGATGGGGTCCAATCCTGCTGAGAACCATCCTGTCTCCATGAAATGGGTGATGCGGGCAAAGGAAAACGGTGCTAAACTCATTGTCGTTGATCCCCGGTTTTCGAAGACCGCGAAAATGGCGGATATGTATGCCCCGCTTCGCCCAGGCACGGACATAGCATTTCTCGGAGGCATGATCAAATACATTATCGATAACAAGCTCTACTACAGGGATTACGTTGCTTCCTACACCAATGCCTCGTTTCTCGTGAACCCGGAATTTAAGGGACCTGGAGAACTGACTGGCGTCTTCTCAGGGTATGATCCAAAGACGAGAACGTATGATAAGAAAACATGGTCCTACCAAATGGATGAAAATGGGATACCCAAGAAAGACTTTTCCCTGAAGGATCCCCACTGCGTGTTTCAGCTCCTCAAAAAGCATTACTCGCGCTATACCCTGGATAGGGTCGTTGCGGTTACTGGCACCCCGAAGGAGAAGCTTCTGGAAATTTACAAGCTGTATGCCTCAACGGGAAAACCGGAGAAGGCAGGAACCGAACTCTATGCTATGGGCTGGACTCAGCATACCGTGGGAACACAGAACATCAGGGCAATGGCCATCATACAGCTACTCCTGGGGAATATCGGCTTTGCGGGAGGAGGCATTAATGCCCTCCGGGGAGAATCAAATGTTCAGGGCAGCACCGACAATGCCCTCCTCTTTCAGGACCTTCCGGGCTATCTGCCGGCTCCGATAGCTTCCCTTGTGGATCTCACTACCTATATCGAGAAGAGCACTCCAAAGTCGAAGGAGCCAAAGAGTGTTAACTGGTGGAGCAACCGGCCCAAGTACATCACAAGCTACCTGAAAGCTGTTGGCGGGACTAAGGCCACAAAGGAAAATGATTTTGGTTACGCATGGCTTCCGAAGCTGGATGTTGGAGTGAACTACTCCTGGCTTATGCTCTTTGACAAGATGCTGAGCGGTACCTTCGAAGGGTTTTTCGCGTGGGGACAGAATCCTGCTTGTTCAGGCTCAAATGCGGGAAAAGTCAGAAAAGCGCTTGCCAAACTCAAATGGATGGTGAACGTGAACCTTTTCGACAATGAAACAGGCTCGTTCTGGAGGGGTCCCGGGGTAAGTCCGAAAGATATCCAGACAGAAGTATTTCTGCTTCCGGTAGCATCCTCTGTCGAAAAGGAAGGGAGCATTACGAATTCGGGAAGATGGGCCCAGTGGCGTCATAAGGCAATAGAGCCGATCGGGCAGTCTCTGGCGGACTCCGAAATAATAAATGAGCTTTACTTCAGGGTTAAGCGACTCTACCAGAGGGAGGGAGGTAAATTCCCGGAGCCTATCGTGAACCTCACCTGGGACTACGGAGAAAAAGGCCCTGACGGAAAAGTTAAGGAAATCGATATTCACAGAGTCGCAAAAGAGATTAATGGGTATTACCTTGAGGATGTGTATGACAAGAAGGCAGATCCTCCAAAGCTTATCGGAAAGAAGGGTGACCTCGTTAACAATTTCACGACCCTTCAGGCTGACGGTACGACTTCCTGCGGAAACTGGATTTACTCCGGCAGCTATACACAGAAAGAGGGAAAGATTATCAATATGATGGCGAGGAGAGACAAGGCAGATCCGACAGGGCTTGGCCTGTACTCGAGCTGGGCGTGGGCCTGGCCGGTTAACAGGCGGATACTTTATAGCCGTGCCTCTGTGGATCAAGAGGGGAGACCATTGAAACCGTCACGTCCGGTCATTCAATGGAATCCAACGAAGGAGGACCCAAACACCAAAAAGCCAGGGGTGTGGGTAGGGGATGTCCCTGACGGTCCCGCGCCTCCCCTCTCAGACGAAAAAGGCAAACTGCCCTTCATTATGAGGCCTGAAGGCGTCGGCCTCATCTTTGGGCCGGGCCTTGCAGACGGACCATTCCCTGAACACTACGAGCCTGTGGAATGTCCGGTGGAGGCGAATCCCCTGTACTACTATGACCAGACGAAGCGCTATCTCACCACACACCGGATGAATCCCACAATAAAGCTTTTCTTCGATGCGGATACCAAGACAGGCAAACCTGAAGATGTCTATTACTCTTGTGATTTACGGTATCCCTATGTCGGAACCACCTATAGAGTGACCGAACACTGGCAGACCGGCGTCATGACAAGGCATCAGCCCTGGCAATTGGAGATGCAGCCCCAGATGTTTGTCGAAATGAGCATAGAGCTCGCTGCTGAAAAGGGAATCAAAAACGGCGATTATGTTAAGGTTTCTTCCGGGCGCGGGCAGGTTACGGCAAAGGCGATCGTGACGAGCAGGTTCAAACCCTATAAAATCATCGGGAGCACTGTGCATGTGGTAGGGCTGCCTTGGCACTTCGGCTGGCAATACCCCGAAGATGGGAGCGGCGGAGACAGCGCAAATCTGCTCACCCCTACTGCCGGAGACGCCAACACAATGATACCTGAAACAAAGGCCTTTATGGTCAATGTAGAAAAGGCATAGGGGGGGTGATATCATGGCAAGAATGGCAATTCTCGTTTCACCGGAGCTCTGTATCGGGTGCAGGGCCTGTCAGACCGCCTGCAAGTCGTGGAACCAGCTACCCGGTGACAAGACTGTAAACAAAGGGAGCTTTGAAAATCCACCTGAGCTCACTCCCCATCTGTACAACAAGATACACTTTATCGAAATGCCCTCAGAAAAAGACGCCGTGCGGTGGCTCTTTGTCAATCAGCGCTGCATGCACTGCGATGATGCCGGCTGTATGAAGATCTGTCCTTCCCCGGGCGCCCTTTACCGGACAAAAGAGGGAGCGGTAGCAACGAATAAGGACAAGTGCATCGGCTGCAAGCTCTGTGTGGTGGGCTGTCCCTTCAATGTGCCCCGCTATGACCAGAAAGACAAGATATCGAAATGCCATCTCTGTTTTGACAGGATCGCTAACGGCCTTCAGCCGGCTTGCGTAAAGACCTGTCCGACGGAAGCGCTGAAATATGGTGACAGGGACGCCCTCATTCGCAGCGCTGAGAAGGCAGGCTATGCAAAGCTCTATGGACAGACTGACCTGGGAGGGCTCGGATCACTTTACGCGTTCAAGGACGCCCCCATACTCTACGGGTATAACGAAAAGCCCGGCATACCGGAAACAGTCGTTTTCTGGCACAAAGTGCTCAAACCTCTGTCCTACATAGGACTCAGCGGCGTTGTGGCTGCATCATTGATCCACTACATCGCCATCGGCCCGCACAAAGAGTCAGAAGAGGAGGAGAAAAAAAATGGATAGAATGATCAGAAAAGCGAATGCATTGGAGATCCTCAACCATTGGGTGATGGCGATAAGCTGTATCATCCTCGCCCTCCAGGGATATGGGTTTCTCTTCCATATAGCAGGGATCGGGTCATTGTTCGGTGGTTTCACCGCGATGAGGGCGTGGCACAACTATCTGGGTATTGCATTCTCGGCCTCTCTCTTTTTTACGATCTTCTTTTACCTGAAAGAGTCCCTCACCTTTGATGCTGACGATATCGGGTGGATCAAGGTCCTTGGTGGCTATCTCTCCCATAAGGTGAAGGTACCCCCCATGGGAAAACTCAATACGGGCCAGAAGTTTTTCTATCTCGCCTTCCTCGTCTTCGGAATCGGTATCTCTGCCTCGGGTTTTGTTTTTTGGCTCATGTCAGGAGATAAACAGTCGGTGATGTATGCCCATCTGATGCATAATGTCAGCTTTGTCATTCTCACCGTCGCGTTACCTGTTCACATGTACCTTGGCACGCTTGCAAACCCTGGGACATTAAGGATAATGATCTACGGCACCGTGCCCTTCAAATGGGCCCAGAAAAGGCATCCCAAATGGATAGCCGAAGTGGAGGGGCACGCACATAAAGCTTGAATCGCTTAGGAATTGAGGTGAGGAAGCACAGAAGGCTTCTCAGCTACGTTTTTGAACTGCGACGCAAGATATCGCAAAACGACTGATCAGCGTCTGGTAGATCTGGTCATATCACAACAACCGTATCGGTCGGCACGTCGTGTCTTCCGGATTACCCAGAAAGGATTGTCCCATCGGGGTGAGGCTGCCGTCAGACCTCTTTCCACTTTAGATTCTTGTTTATACTCCAGTCCATGCAGACTGGCTGAATAGAATCAAACCGTTCCTAAAAACATGGACAACTATTCCATGACGTCATTCGAACGGTGCTAATAACGATTCGTATGCCGGAATCTCGTCGGCAGCAAACGGTGTGATCACAGGTTGTGCCGTGCCTTTCGGTCGGTGACAACCTGGATCGGGACTCGCCCGACCGTCCGTGCGCTGCAAGCGCTGCTTGGCCTTCCGCGAAAGAACTGCCCACGCGCTCCACACATGCTTCCCTCGATTCCTTACAGGTAGAGGGAGGGTGACCTGAAGCAGACTCGGCAGCCGTTCGCTAAAGCCGTTTACTCTCCGCCCCAGAACTAAAGCTGCAGCATGATGACCGGATATCCCATACCGGCCTGCAAACTTCTCCCGTCCGATCACGGAAGTGTAAGCGGCCGATTCCTCCAGGACTGCTATCCCGGCATCAAAGGCCCGCGCTGCTACAACGGTGTGAATGAGACGGTAGGCAAACGATGAAAGCATCCGCGCATATCGCCTGTCTTGTTTTTCCAAAGCAGCCTTCTTCTTTCTAAAGTCAAGCTCCTCGATGACCAGGGGCTTCCTTCGGTCAGAGGCCAGGGTGATAAGTGCCTTCACCGCTTCACTGACAATGGCTTTGCTTTGAGCAGAGGACTTACCGTAAGTGCAGCAAGGGATCGTCCAGAACTCTATGAGATTGCCGAAGCGGTCTATCTCGGTAACAGCCAGGTGATCTTTGTTGATGTCCACAGCGATTACCCCAAGCCTTCTGTCCGAGATCCTCTTCACTTCAGGCAAAGTAACCGAAACAAACACTCGCCAGCCTTTCTCGTCCTTCTTAAAACGGTACGAGATGGCCTGCCACTCCTCTTTGTTGTCGGAGAGGTTTCTGCCGATAGCCGCTACCATGGCATCGTGCCCGTGAGCAAACCATAGGCCGGAGATTACGGTGTATTTGCCGGGCAGAGCGTTTGGCAGTCTCAGGCGAAGCGAGATGCTTCCATCTACACCTACCTTTGCCACACAGCCCTGACAGCCTGCTGTTTCATCCTTGGATCCCAGAACGAAAAACTGGCTGTTTCTGGCTGCCTGCCAGTCAGACAGCCATTCCTCGTGAGAGGCATACCCGTTTTCCTCCAGATGAAACTGAGCGCGAAACAGTTTCTTTGAGCCGAAACAGAGGCGAACAATCCCATCCTTTCTATCGGACTGAAGACTCTTGAGCTTCTGTTTCAACATGGCAAGGCGGCGTTTCTTCTGGTGCAGAACCGCAGGCTCGGTGATGCGTTTCAGTACCCGCCCCGCCTTCTTGATCCGTCCATTGAGCTCGTCAATCAGCTCAGGCTGCCGTTCTTTCACGGAGGATATCTTGCCGCCGAGTCCTGTGTTGACAGCATTAAACTGACGGGCCGTAATACCAAAACGTTTCTGGAAGTCCCTCTTGAGAGCATTGCGGTCAGCCTCTGCCTCAATGCGGGCAAAAAGCGTTCTCTCAACCAGGCCGTACTGAGAAGCATAGACATCAAGAAAACCAGACTGCTCCTGCCCAGTTCGGGTCGTGTCTGGTAAGTACGTATGGATTCGCTCATATCATTCTTCGGTGGCTGCCTCCATGGCGCGCCTCGTCCTGCTTTTCGCCGATCGCCTCCCGTACAGGCCAGCGCAGAGCGATATGATGACTGCATGGAGGTCCCGGACTATATCATCCTTCCTTTCCTCAGGCTCAATCACCGTAAGCGTTCTGCCCTGAGCAGAAAGTGCAGCCTCCACATACTCAAAACCAAACCCCATGAGCCTGTCCCTGTGTTCTACAACCACCGTGCAGCTCGCGGGATTCCTTAAGATCTTGAGCATTGCCCGACGATGCCCGTTCAAACCCGACCCAATCTCCTTCACTACGTCGGTTACGGTGTGAGATGCCTGGATGCCGCAAACTCACTCAGCCGGGCTATCTGCCGGTCAAGGTCCGCCTTTTGCTCAGCGCTCGATATCCTGGCGTACAAAACCGTGCCACCTTCCGTGACAGAAGCAGAGGGATGCACTATCACGGTCCCGGTCGGCAGTTGCTCCACAGGCATAGGCAACTGCCCCAGCTTCCACATCCGCCACGCGCTCTTGTACGATATCCCCTGCTGCTTTGCCCATACGCTTAATTTCATGGCTATATATTCGCATATATTGCCATAGAAATGTCAACTGTTGTCAAACCCTCGCTATACTGTCGAGCACTTCTCCGCCGGGACCGACTATCTGAACCGTGTATTTGACCGCTCCGATAACGTGAGTGGAACAACTCAGACACGGGTCAAAGGCCCGAAGTACCGCCTCCACCCTGTTCAGGGAGCCCTCTTCTATCTTCCCTCCCTTGACAAAATGTTTCGCGGCCTGAAGGATTCCACGATTCATGGCGAGACTGTTATGACCTGTCGCGATGATCAGGTTGGCCCAGGTGATAAGTCCATTCTCGTCAATCCTGTAATGGTGGATAAGTGTTCCCCTCGGTGCCTCGGCGACCCCGATGCCTTCAAAATTGTTCGGGCTGGCAAAGGCACGTACATGTTTGCTCATAATGTCAGGGTCATGCAGTGTCTGCTCTATGCGTTCAAGAGAGTAGAGGATCTCGATAAGCCGTGCGTAGTGGTAGAAGAACGAACTGTGGACAGATCCCCTTTCCAGGTCCTTGAATTCGTTGAGCTCCTGGTTTGCGATCCTGGTTGAACACCCGTCTGCAATATTCAGTCGCGCGAGAGGTCCCACCCTGTAGATTCCGTCGGGATATCCCAAAGGCTTATAATAAGGCGCTTTGAGATAAGACTGCGGATCCACGGCCTCCTCAATCCATTGAGCGTAATCAGTCGGATCGATACCGTCCTGGAGAATCCTGTCTCTGGCATCGACAAACCTCAGGTTGCCGTCATAGAGCGACAGATTCCCTCCCTCCTTTACATGTCCCATAAAGAGGGTGGGAAAATTTCCGAAGGTGCGTATCTCTTCCCGATAGTTCTCAAGCGAGTTCTTGAACCAGTCGAGGGTGCGCCGTGCGATCTCTGTCGCCTCGGGAATGATTGCGAGTATCTGCTCCCTGTGGTGTTCGGTAAGAGGCGCATTAACACCGCCGGGAACGACCCACGACGGGTGTATTCGTTTGCCGCCGAGCCACTCGATAATCTGCTGTCCGAAACTCCTGAGGCGAATGCCGTCACGAGCCACATCAGGATATTTTCTGAGAACCCCGACAATGTTGCGCTCCGCAGGGTCCGCGTCCATCCCCATGAGCAGATCAGGAGAAGAGAGATAAAAGAAGCTGAGTGCATGGGACTGAACAATCTGCGCCAGGTTCATTATCCGTCTCAGCATGTCTCCCGTATGGGGCACCTCAACTCCTAAAATGTTATCGCATGCCTTGGCAGAGGTCACCAGGTGGCTCACGGGACAAATGCCGCAGATGCGCGCCATGAGAGAAGGCATCTCGTAAAAAGGACGTCCCTCACAGAATTTCTCAAACCCCCTGAACTGTGTGACATGGAAATGGGCATCCGCGACAGCGCCATGTTCATCCAGCTGCAGGATAATCTTAGAGTGACCCTCGATACGGGTAACCGGATCTATCACAATTTTATTGCTCACACGACCTCCTTCATTAAGGCTGTTTCACGGTCTCACCCGGTGAAGGACCCTGAAACCTTTACCGAGAAATCGACAACTTGGCTTATTTTCCGTTGAAAAACATTGAACTTCCTGCCTGGCATCAACAGGCATTTCATAATCCAAAACGTGTTTTGCCGGTGAGATCAGGAACGCGTCCGTTAAGAAGTTCGGTCAGCACAAAATAGATGGCGTCAGCGTGAGGCGGACAACCCGGAACATACACGTCAACCTTCACCACCTCATGAACCGGCCGAGCGGAACGGTGCAGGCTCGGAATGACGTCCGCTGGACCCCGCTTCAGTTCCGTCAAAGGGTGAGAGGCGTTTTCCCGGTACGCTCTGTCGAGAAGATCACTGACAGCAAATCTGTTGCGCATTCCGGAGACATTCGCCGTTACCGCGCAATCACCGAGAGAGACGAGTATCCGGGTTCTTTCCCGTATACGTTCGATTTTTTCACTGTCATCTTCACTGCTTACGGCACCCTCCACCAGCGTAATATCAACGCCTTCGGGAAATTTCTTAACGTCGACGAGAGGGCTGTATACGAGATCCGCCATGCCGACGACTCCGATGAGCCTCTCGTCAATATCGAGTAACGACATATGACAACCTGAACAACCGTCAAGCCAAGTGGTAGCCAACCTCATCCGGCTCATTGTTTCCCCTTTCTCATGAGGGACAGATAAGGCAGGAACTGTCTTCTTTTGGACATCTCAGACACGGACTTGCCTTTATCCGAAAGCGCGCCGGTAGGACAGACGTTCACGCATTTGCCGCAGAGCGTGCATGTTTGCGAACTTCCCCATGGCTGCTTCATGTCGGTAATAATTTTTGAAGTTATCCCCCTCCCCATGATGTCCAGGGTATGGGCCCCCTCTATTTCATCGCACACGCGTACACACCGTGTACACATAATGCAGCGATTATGATCAAGCACGAAACGCTCGTGAGATGCATCAACAGGTAAGGGCGGATAAAGATAAGGAAAATGCACATGCATCATGCCGAGGTTCATTGCGAGGGATTGCAACTCACAGTGGCCGTTGGAAACGCAAACCGAGCAGATATGGTTCCGCTCTGAAAAAAGCAACTCAAGGATCAGAATGCGGTACCTTGCGATGCGTTCAGAGTCTGTCGTCACCTCCATCCCTTCCCTCACGTAGGTCATGCATGAAGGAATGAGCTTGGGAATTCCTTTCACCTCGACGATACAGAGGCGGCATCCGCCCATGTTTGTCAATCCGTCCAGGTGACACAGGGTTGGGATGAATATGCCGTTTTCGTTTGCGACCTCAAAGATCGTTTCGTTCTCCCGTGCGCCAACGTCCCTGCCGTTTATGATAAGGGTGACGGTACGAGCCGACGGAGCTATCATTGTGCCTTCCTTTCATGATTGAGCTTGCATACGCCAGCGGGACAGGTCTTCTCCCGGATGTGGGCGGTATATTCATCTCTGAAATACCGGAGGGTGCTGAGAACGGGATTCGGGGCTGCCTGCCCCAGCCCGCACAGACTCGTATTTTTCACCAGGTCGCAGTTCTCCTCAAGGAGTTCGATATCGCTCATCACCGCCGTGCCTTCAGTAATCTTGCATAAGAGATTATACATATGGGTCGTTCCCACCCTGCAGGGAATACATTTGCCGCAGGATTCGCTCATCGAAAATTCCATGAAGAATTTCGCCACATCCACCATGCAGGAGGTCTCGTCCATTACGATCATTCCCCCCGAGCCCATGATGGAGCCGACGGAAGCGAGCGACTCGTAATCTACGCTCATATCGAGAAACTGTGAGGGAATGCAGCCCCCCGAAGGCCCTCCTGTCTGTATGGCCTTGAAGTTTTTGCCGCCGGGAATTCCCCCGGCGATGTCATAGACGATCTCGCGCAGGGTGATGCCCATGGGGACTTCGATCAGGCCGGTACTGTTCACCCTCCCCGCAATCGCGAAGACCTTTGTCCCCTTGCTTTTTTCCGTTCCGATCTTCGCAAACCAATCTCCCCCGTTCCTGATGATCGGAGGGATGTTCGCGAAGGTTTCCACATTGTTGATGAGTGTTGGATAACCCCAGAGGCCGTGCTCCGCGGGATAGGGAGGTCTGAAACGAGGAATGCCCCTGTCCCCTTCTATCGAGGAGATCAGGGCCGTTTCTTCACCGCATACGAAGGCCCCTGCGCCGAGCCTTATCTTGACGGTAAAGGTGAAGGGAGTGCCGCAGATATTGTTTCCGAGCAGACCGAGTTTTTCGGCGTCGCGTATCGCCTTGGTCAGGCGCTTCACGGCCAGAGGATATTCTGCTCTCACATAAATAAATCCATGATACGCGCTGACCGCGTATGCCGCAATTGCCATGCCCTCTATCACGCGATGCGGATCACTTTCGAGCACGCTCCTATCCATAAACGCGCCGGGGTCTCCCTCATCGGCATTGCAAATAACGTATTTCCTTCTGTTCTCGGTCTTCGCAACGGTAGTCCATTTCAGACCCGTGGGATAACCGGCCCCTCCCCGACCACGAAGACCGCTCTTAATTACCTGCTGGGTAACGTCTGAGGGCGCCATCGTCGTGATCGCCACAGATAACGCCCTGTAACCTCCAGCGGCTATATAATCCTCAATACGCTCAGCGTCTATCACCCCGCTGTTTTCGAGAACAATTTTGTGCTGTCTGCAGGAAAAGGCATTGCTCTCTTTACACTCAAGACGGCTGAGAGGGCTCCCCCCAAGGGAGGCGATAATTTCCGGCACGTCGCTCGGCTTTACCAACTCGTATCGTATTCCTCCGGGTTCGACAGAAACGAGCGGTCCTGCGTTACAGATGCCGAGACAACCCACCCCCTTGACCGCGCAGGTCTCCGCAAGTCCTTTTGTCGCGACTTCCTTTTCAAAGGCTTCTTTCAAGATATCACTTTGGCACGAAAGACATCCCGCAGCCACACAGATATTTACCGTAAATTTATACTTCTCTTTTTCTTCTTTTTCTTTCTCGGCGATACTATGGAGTTCTTCAGGAAGCATGGTCCAGCCACCCCCTTATTTTTTGCAGGGCATCCGGCGGCGTCATCCTCCCGCTGACTTCGCCGTCAAAGACAACAGCGGGTGCCAGCCCGCAGGAACCGAGACAACGGGCCGTAAGCAGCGACATCTTTCCGTTCGGGGTCGTTTCGCCCGGCTTTATTCCCGAGAATTGTTCTATCTCCGAAATGAGAAAAGCCGATCCTTTGATATAACAGGCGGTGCCCAGGCAGACCACGCAGGTATGCTCTCCCGGCGGTTTCAGGGTAAAAAAATGATAGAAGGTAGCCACGCCATAAACCTTACTGGGAGGAATTTTCAACGCAAACGCCACCTGCCGCATGGCACCCTCATCGAGATAGCCGAACGACTCCTGCACGGCATGCAGTGTTTCGATGAGCGCGCCCGGTTCGCCGCCGTACCTGCGCACGGTTGCTTCAACCGTTTTCCAGCGGGGATCGGCCGCCACAGGGGAGGAATTAGCCAATGGATTTATCATAAAAACCTCCTTTTTACTGTCCTCTCTCCTAGCAGGCCCAAAACAGGGGCCTGCCCGATACATGAAGCATTGGAATCAGAATAAAGCTTGAAAGCTCTATCTGAACCGATATTTGTTCAAGATAGCTCGCAACCCGGTCACTATTTTGCCACACAACGATAAATGAATGCAATAACACGTGCATCGCACCTGAGGAACAAAAGCAAATGAGAATCGACCGCATCATATATGAGTATTTCTATGAGCAGTTTGGGCCTCAGGTCCTGAAATCTTTGGGTACACGCGTTGGAATGTGCCCTGTCGGTTGCTGTTCAGGGGGGAAGTAGCCTCGTTCGCGGTGCTCTCCACAGCCGACTTTGCCGTACCCCATTTTTTGAACATGAAAGGGCGCCGCATTGTCGGCGTGACGCCAGGGTGGAGTTAGGCTCCGTGATCAGGAGGATGGCCCGCTGTTGGTCGATGTACTGTTTAAGGATGGATTGCGGAGCGCCCCGCAGCGGATATGGGCAGGAGGAACGATGCCAAAACATGGGCTTCCCATAGAGCTGCCGGACATCGGTTTTATGCATTCTCGGTATCCTCCGGGAAGAAGCCGTCTTGAGGTTGTTCACCAGGTACGTTACACTCCACCAGTTCACGGCGCCCGCTTTAGGTGCAGCTGCGGCCGGCGGCTTGATCCGAAGAGGGACTTTGTCGCCAATGCTGAGAGTGAAAAAAAGGATGACTGACGAGCTGGCTTAGGCTGGTGCGCTTCACACCAGGGTATCTGCTATTGCCCCGATTGCCTCCACTGTTGCCAGACCTTCCCGCTCATGCTTCGCTATAAAAGAGCAACACGAAACCGACCAGTACGATGCAGGCTGGTCCGAGAAGACCGGGGATACGGTTTACAGGTTTTGGCAGACGCAGTTCAAGCCATCGCCCGACGCCTATCTCGACCGCGAGAAAACCAATAGCATTATGAGAGATGTTAATCAGAAAAGCCTGCTTTACCTCTAATGCACTGGTAGAGTGCATCAAAAGCAGCGCGCCCCCTACCAAACACAGCAAGGGGAACGCAAAACGCCAGCGAGTACGGTCGAGACCGCCAACCCGCACACGCCATTCCAAGAGCCCTACACTCACTACCAGAAGCGTTGCGAACCTGACCTGCAGTACCTCAGGAATAACGAGAGTCTCCCAGAACCCCTCATTGCCGAGAGGCCACCCGGATGGTTCACCCACGAGGAGGAGGAAAAGTGCCAGGAGCAAGAATAGGAGTGGCCAGTGGCGTACAAAGCGCGGCCTTCCGGCGCAATCGAGCATGGCACAAAGACCGGTGATCAGAAGGAGGAGACCGGACACATTATGATTGAAGTTGCTCTGTATCTTGTCGAGGGGGCCGGGGAGAGCGAGGAAGTCGAAAGAGGAAGCAGCATGGGCAAGCATTTCCTGGTGCGGGGGGGGAACGAGTTGAGGTATCTTGGGCGAAAATACTTCGAAAACAGCCATAGGCGATGCTTGTTCTGCGGGAATATCGACTGCCGGCGGCTGCGACGTGAGCGCCGCTGCAGCAATCAGGATGAGCATCGCAGTGCACATCTCGGCTTCAATCAATGCCGGCGCCCGATTGGAAACAGCATTCGCATCTTTTTTTTGCATCCAGTGTCGCACACTGAGGAAATTCAGTGCACCCAGGCCGAGAGCGCAAGAAAGGAGTGCCGCTTTTGTGATGACCGTAGCTCCGTAAGCAGTGCCGATTAATCCGTTCCAGTCCCCTATGTAATGGAAGGAGAGATAAAGTGCCGTTACCATCAGAGTGCCAATAGAGAATACTGCGAGAAGAGAAAAGCGCGCTACGACAGCAGGCCAAAGGCAGCCTCCCCTAAGAAAACTTCTCATCGGCCGTCTCAGCACCGCTAGGTGAAGAACTCCTCCCGCCCAGACCGAAGCAGCAAACTGATGGACGACCGTAACTGCCATGAGCTGGACAGCATGATCCAGATGGCTCACAGCATGCACCAGCCAAGCGCCGACTCCCATAAGGAGGACCACGGCGACAGTCATCATCGCCCATCCGACACGGGAAGCGGGTCGCTTGAGAAGCCAGATGGCGAATGCCAGGATAAAGAGGCCCATGAAGGCATGGAGAAGACTAGTGCGTGCAAAATGTGTTGCGAAAAACTGGGCAAGAGGCCAGCGGCCTGTTTCATCCGCCAAAGCCCAAGGTTCTATCAGGAGGCGAATGCCCTGAGCAAGTGCGAGCAACCCCCCGCCACAGGCAATAAGGATGAGTGAGATCTTCAGGCTTTGGGCGTTGCGCAGGGCAGCACACTCCAGCGGCCTCAGCACCGTAAGACAGAAAACAACTCCCCCGACTGCTGATACCATACCGATGAACACCAGTGCCTTTAGAAGAACCTCTAGGAAGCCAGCCAGGAATATCATAAGCTTACGGTCCGCTTAGAATGCGAAAGCGCAGTACTCCGGTCGTAGCATGGCCGTCTATTGAAAAAACTCTGTAACGGAGGAGATACTCGCCCGGGCCAATAGCGGGCATAGGAATCACCAAACGGTCGAAAGCTTCACCGCTGCGTTGTTTTGTTGGTGTAGGAATCGGAATTATCCGACCTTCACCCGCGGTGAGGCTAAATCGGGCGAGTGATTTCTCAATCTTCGCGTTAAAGCGCAGTACCACCTCCTTGGGAGCACGGGTGAGCACTTCCGTATCCTTGGGGGAAGAATCAACAACCACCGCATGAGCGCTGGCATGATTGGAACCGGCCTCGAGAACCACCAAAGCGATAATCACTTGCGAGAGAACCCTACTAAATCTTGCAGCGCCTTTTGCCATGGTCACCCCTTGTGAAGCCATGAATCCTCTCCCTTATGGAAGAGGTCTTGTCGATCTCTAAGAGAAATAAAGCTAGCAATCAGATGATGGAAGCGGTCCTCTATGGTTGCATTATAGTGCGACTGAACATCCATTGCAAATGCAAGTGTAAATGCAAGCCATGAACCCTCATGTCTGGTAATGACCGCTTCGACTGCAGAAGAAAGTCGCAACCGTGGTCTGACATTTACGTTCCTTTGTGACACACGATCGCGGGAACACAAGAAGGGTCGTGCTTCGAGACATGTCGTATTGGTGATGTTTGAAATGGCAAAACTCCCTGAACATGTCACTCGAATAAACTTTCTCAGAAGAATTCCAGATGCCCAATAATCCTATAATGCTAACCCAATTTGAGCGCGTCGAGAAAATGCCATAGATGAAGTCTCTTATCAGCTCATACCTACGGTGTGAACAGGGCAAAAGAAATCTGACGGTAGCTTCCATTGATAGGCTGTCGAACACGGTTCTGTCAGCGTCAGTTGTCAAAGTATTTCCATAGACACATCACGAACTTGGTATACTGTGATACGAACAGAAAACGACAAGGGAAAGGCGGAATTCATTTTGTGTTGCATAGATCGATAGATAGAGAAGCTGCTTCGTTTATCGTGGTGGGCTTATTTTTTGTACTACTGGGAATACTCATTTTTGCTCGCGAGCTAGGACATTTACTTTTCGTGGTGATACAAAAGATGCAGGTTTACATGAAGCAATACGGCCGGTCCGCCTTGCTCAGTCAAGTGGATATGTGCATAAAGAATCAAAAACGGAAACGGCTGATTAATTTATTGAAATAATGAGAAGGGTGATTGACATCAGGACCGCTGGCCAAATTCACCGCAGGTACTGTGGACGCAATTATTGCTTCCGTCCGCCCGCAATCGATAACTTCCAAGAAAAAGAATAGTCCATTTAACGGGGCAAGGTATATAAAGAATCTAAAAAACCTGCCCAAAAAACCGGTCGAAACATAAAATGTTTCCGCACGATCACTATTTCTAAAACCGGTCTCTCCGGTAATGATGACACGGGAGAGAACTTCCTGAAATGCACACCTCGAGCCGTTTGAGAATAACTACTTCAGTTCGCAAATGCTATATTTTTTTTACAGAGCATTTTTCTGACATCCTGATGACTTCATTTTGTTTACCGATTATTCCAAATATGTTTTAGCCATTTTCTCATCCGGCTTGGGGCTCAATCACTATCATCCCCTGTCCCTTTGCTCCGGTAACAACATGAAAAGATTTGTTACAATAATGGATATTACTGTAATTCATAAATTGTCTGCAACAATGAAGAGATTGCTCAATAATTGAACTCATTTGAGTCAAAAAGAAGCAAAGTGTCATCGGATCCGATGAGGAAAAGGATTCCTGCGCTCCTTATACTTATTATATCTCTTGTCTCCTTCGCAGTCTATTTTAGCGCCCTTTCAAACGCCTTCGTCTATGACGACACAGGCCAGGTTTTAGAAAACCGCTGGATCAGAGATGTGAAATACTTACCGGACATATTTTCCAAGAGTGTATGGAGCTTTCAGGGAGAAACTGTTATCTCGAACTACTACAGACCTTTGATGCATCTTATCTTTATGTTTAATTACTACGTCTTCGGCTTAAGACCCTGGGGATTCCACCTGGTGAACATCCTATTTCATGCAGGGGCATCCATCCTGGTTTTTGTTATTGCATCGAGACTTCTCAGAGCCTCATCAAATCCTTCCCAGTTGAAGGAGAAAGGATTTGTCGGGTCATTGCTCTCACCGCCTTTTATAGGGGCTGTCTTATTCGCTACCCATCCTATACATACAGAGGCAGTGGCGTGGGTTTCAGGAGCGCCAGAGCTTTCCTACACCTTTTTTTCCCTTCTTTCCCTTTACCTCTATATGAGATATGAAGAAGGGACGAAGGGGATGTATCCGTTGTCAGTAGTATCTTTTTCAGTTGCCGCCTTCTGTAAGGAGCCGGCGCTGACGCTTCCGGTTATTCTCATGGCGTATGACTCTATCTTTGGGAAAAAAGGGAAGGGATATCTGCCTTTCATAAAAAGATACGTCCCCTATCTTCTTGTTGCAGGGGTTTACCTCGGGTTGAGGTACCATGCCCTTGGGGGTTTCTCGCCCCAGGAACCACATATAGTGTTAAGCGCCTATGGATATATCATCAACGTCTTTCCCCTTTTCCTCCAGTACCTAGGAAACCTTCTCCTGCCTCTAAACCTGAATGCCTTTCACGTCCTGCACCCGATCTCGTCCATTTTTGAGACGATAGGCCTTGTGTCTTTAGCTGCTACAGCGGCCTTTGTTGGTGTGACCTTTATAGCTTTCAAGAAAAAAAGCAAAGTCTGCTTCGCTCTCTTGGTGATAGCGTTACCTCTCTTGCCGTCACTGTACATACCGGCAGTCGGGGAAAACGTCTTTGCTGAAAGGTATCTGTATCTGCCCTCCTTCGGCTTTGTCCTGTTGATAGCCTTGGCACTTTCATGGGCCAAGACCATTAAACCCAAAGTCACTTCTGGCCTGGTTATCATTTCTCTTTCAGTGGCGGTTGTCTATTCCGTAGGCACAGTGAGCAGAAATGCCGTCTGGAGAGATGATTTAACCCTTTTTACGGATACGGTGAGGAAGTCGCCGGATGCGGCATTGCCTCATAATAATCGTGGGAATGCATATCTAGATCAGAACCGTCTTGATGAGGCAGTAATTGAATTCATCACCGCGTTGAAGCTTAAGCCTGATGATGCAAAGGCACATAATAATCTCGGAAATGCATATGTAAAGCGGAACCGCGTTGATGAGGCGGTAAATGAATTCATCACCGCATTGAAGCTTAATCCTGATAATGCAGAGGCACGTTATAATCTTGGAACGGCCTATCTAGAGCAGAACCGCGGTGATGAGGCGGTAAATGAATTCATCACTGCATTGAAGCTCAAGCCTGACGATGCAAAGGCCCATAATAATCTTGGGAATGCTTATCTAAAGCAGAACCGCGTTGATGAGGCGGTAAATGAATTCATCACCACACTGAAGCTCGAGCCTGACTATGCAGAGGCACGTTATAATCTTGGAACCGCCTATCTAGAGCAGAACCGCGTTGATGAGGCGGTAAATGAATTCGTCACCACATTGAAACTCAAGCCTGACTATGCAGAGGCCCATCATAATCTTGGAACCGCCTATGTAAAGCAGAACCGCGTTGATGAGGCGGTAAATGAATTCATCACCACTTTGAAGCTCAAGCCTGACTATGCAGAGGCCCATCATAACCTTGGAACTTTATATCTAAAGCAGAACCGCCTTGATGAGGCAGTAAACGAATTCATCACCACATTGAAGCTCAGGCCAGACTATGCGGAGGCCCATAATAATCTTGGAATCGCATATGGAAAGCAGAACCGCGTTGATGAGGCGGTAAATGAATTCATCGCCACATTGAAGCTCAAGCCTGACTACGCAAAGGCGCGTTATAACCTTCAAATTTGTTATCAAAGAATGAAAATGGTGAAACGATAGATAGAAGGAAATGCTCTGACGACTCTTCCGGTTTATCGGACCGGCGGCATGTCCGATTTTTTTGCATAACGACGTTTCCGGTGAGAGTGCGTAACCCGAGCGCGGGCGAGGAGGGCAGTGGGAGAGAGGCTTACACTGGCAGAGTAGCGAGGGCTGCTGGTAGTTCCAGGGCATCCATTTTGGGGGATACTGGAGCTGGACGAGATAATTGAGGGATTGATCTTCGCGAGTTTGCAGTGTTGGATCAGGGTCACAACGATGTCGTCGACTGTGAACCACGGAGGATCTCAACTTATAGTGCATGAAGAACGAATGTCAATATCTTCACCAATACGTGGCAGCAGTCATTTAATGGCTACTTGGTTGCACATACACGTATCCGATAATCGCTATAGTCGAATCGGGTGTGGATTACCGAAAACAACTGTTGCACAAGAGGGGCCATTCTGTTTCTCGATGCCATCAGGAAGTAATAAATTGATCAGGGAAACCTTTGAAGAATGGTGAACCTTGTGATTTGGTATAATAGCTTACCTGAAAGCCGGGAGGGAATATGAAAAAGACAGTCGTTCTTATATCGCTGCTTATTTTGGTTGTGGCTTGCCAGCAAAAACAGGAACAGTCAGGACAAGGCCAAAGTCCTGTCGGCTTAAACTCTTCAATGGCAGACGTCAGTAATCTGCAGGAAGTGGTCAAGAAGGATCCCAAGAATGTTGGGGCTTGGATTGAACTGGGGAATATCTTTATGGATTCACAACGCTTCAGTGAGGCTGTTGATGCTTATCAAAAGGCACTTGTTCTGGATCCGAAAAATGTCGATGTACGGGTGGATATGGGAACATGTTACCGGAAGATCGGAAAACCGGATAAGGCGGTGGAAGAGTACAAAGAGGCCCTGAAGATAAACCCTAATCACCTCAACGCGCACAAGAATTTGGGCATTGTCCTAGCCTTTGACCTGAAAGAACGTGCCGAGGCAATAAAAGAGCTTGAAAAATACTTAGAGCTTGCGCCCAATGCGCCGGATGCTGACAAAGCCAAGCAGCTTATTCAGCAGATCAGGTCTGCAAAATAGCTGACACGCTCCTTCCCTTTCCATGAGGTCATTTTCCCCGATGATGCCTACTCGTTACTTCCCTGAAGATGATGTCCCCGTTTTTTTTGCTGAGGGGATACCAATTTCGTCTCCGTTTCTCATGGACTCAATCGCGCAGAGGTTTCCTTCATTTAGCACAACATTAACCATTAGGCCCTTCGGAAAACGCGGGGCTTTATTACAGGATCTGTTGGGCCACAGTCGGATTACTACAACACACTGCTATTGTGGTACATTTTTCTTAATCTACGTTCTCTGTCCTTTAGAAACGAACTTGACCGCATTTCTTTGATAAATCAGGGTTTGATTATGTTCAGGGTGATATGGTAAAAAATAAGTTAGGATGTTATACCCGTGGGTAAATGACTTTGAAAAGTAGGTGAATGGACGCGGTGAACAATGACAAAATGCCAATGGTGAAAAGAGTTTTTTATCTCGATTTCATTCGAGCAAGTTCAATTTGTTTGATAATAATATTTCATTATAATTTTCACACCTTGGAACTGCAGGTTTCTGACAAGCCTATTTTTTGGGAGAAATCAGAAGTTTTTTTGGATCATTCTTTTTTGGGGATTTTGGGGGTCTCTCTTTTTATTATTTAAAAAACTTCCGGTAAGTGCACATCCATTAACTTTATTGCTGACAATTTTAGGTCTTGATGGTTTTTTGCTGTATAAAATACCCGATTTTTATTTATTAGGCGAATGGTTCTTGGGATTTGTCATCATAATGTATATGATTTTTCCATTCTTGCGATATGTATTTTTGAAATATAAACTATTTGCGATCCTGCTTTGTGTTCTCATATCACTGTTAGTCGAGAAATTTTACCACTTTGAAATGAGCATACTTCGCTTCCCTTTGTATCGGTTGTTGGAATTCGTTCTTGGAATGAGCTTTATTTATCTTTTCAACGCGTCCCGTAAATGCTTAAATTTAATTTTAATTGGGATAGTCGGAGCCTTATTTTACCTGACAATTGGATTGAACATTCCTATAGTTCTCCATCTTGCTATAGAAGGAATTTGTATATTCACATGTTTAGCATGCATCTCTGAATTTCTTGATAATTTAATTTTGAGAAGGGTAATTGGTTTTATGAGTAAATATTCCTACGGTGCTTTTTTGGTTCACCATGTGATGTTCTACCAAATACTACCATTTTTTAAAACCCGCCATTTGAATCTTTTCAACAGCTATTTGCTATTCTCCATGCTTTTATTAATCATTTATAGCCTGTCTTTCCTTTTAACAAACGTTACTTCTTTTTGTTTAACAAGAGTTACCGCTGAAATTCAATAAGGGCAATGGAGCATTCGTATCAACGGCCGATGGCGCATTTGTTTTCGATGGAAGCGCTCATGAGGTGGAGACAACTGATTATCATTAGGAGGAGGTGACGAAACAATGAAACATTTAAAGAACAGTCATCAAGGCGAAGTCCTGCAGGAAGAGGTTCTCGGTCCAATGGGGGATATACCGGCTCGCTAAAGAAACAGGACTATCTCAGGCGTCTTGGGCAAATCATCAGAGTCGAACGGAATATCTCTGCTGAGACTGCTATCAAGATTGGTCGCTTTCTGAATACTGGTCCTGAGTTTTGGATGAACCTTCAGTCACTGTATGATATCGAGGGAGCCGAAAAACAGCATGGCAGAGAGGTTAAGGCAATCCATCCGTACACTTCAAGGGGTGCCGTGGCAGGTTGATTCTTGCGGTGCCTCGACGCAGAAGCAATAAATAAACGAAGCAATGATCCACAGAACCGTTGCAAGCGCTGTTAACGACCTTTGTAAAATGCTCGAGTCGCAGTCATCTCGTACACACGGTAAGGTTGTCGGAGATGCTGACAGACTGGAATGCATGCTTTTCAGCCGGTAAGACCAGTATTTTGAGGGAAATGAGCCGACTGGACTTTGAGATTCGATAAAAAAGTCGCATACCCATTGGGTTAAGAAGGAACGAAAAAGCGACGCGGCTTATCATCAGCCGCTATGCACCAGAAAAGAAAGGTCAGACCGACAGTGATAAGAGTGCCGATGCTATCAATTCCTCTTGGCTTTCTCCTAATAGCAACATTATATTTGGATGCACTCTTGTCCAAAATAGATTTTCAAACAACCCCCGATCTGGGTAGTATAGTTGTGACAAGCAAAAATAAAACTCAGATCGGAGGGCTGTATGAATAAGTTTACCAGTATTTTCAGTCAAATGTTAA
>JBEKCV010000042.1:0-34766 GCA_050014695.1 Thermodesulfovibrionales bacterium | reverse complement strand
TTCATCGCCAATACCTTCGTTATCGCCGCCGTCAACGTCGTCTTCCCATGGTCTACATGCCCAATCGTCCCTACGTTTACGTGAGGCTTCACCCTCTCAAATTTCGCCTTCGCCATCTCTCCTCCTTTATTCTCCCTTAACCTTGGCTATTATTGAGTCCGCAATACCTTTCGGTACATCTTCGTAACGAGAGAATTGCATGGTATAGGTTGCCCTTCCCTGTGTCTTCGATCTGAGATCAGTCGCGTAGCCGAACATTTCCGAAAGAGGCACCTCTGCTCTGATAATCTGGGCGTTACCCCTTTTTTCCATGGATTGTATCTTGCCCCTTCTCGAATTCAGATCTCCCATGACGTCACCCATATATTCCTCAGGCGTCACAACCTCAACACTCATGACGGGCTCAAGGAGAACCGGCTTCGCCTTCTTGACACCGTCCTTAAATGCCATGGATCCGGCAATCTTAAAAGCCATTTCCGACGAATCCACCTCATGATACGAGCCATCATAGAGGGTAGCTTTCACATCAACAACGGGGTAGCCCGCGAGCACACCCGAGTCCATTGCTTCCTTGATACCCTTTTCAACCGCGGGTATGTATTCCCTCGGGATCGTACCGCCAACAATTTTATTAGCAAACTCAAACCCCGTGCCAGGATTCAAGGGCTCGAGATTTATATAGACATGTCCATATTGTCCGCGGCCGCCACTCTGCCTTATGAATTTTCCTTCGGCCTTTGACGCTGCCTTGATGGTCTCTCGGTAGGCTACCTGGGGCTTTCCGACATTGGCTCCAACCTTGAATTCCCTGACCAGCCTGTCCACAATGATCTCGAGATGAAGCTCGCCCATACCTGAAATGATCGTCTGTCCAGTCTCTTCATTAAAGGAAACCCTGAATGAAGGGTCTTCCTGGGCTAGTTTGGCAAGGGACTGGGAGAGCCTCTCCTGGTCAGCCTTCGTCTTTGGCTCGATGGCAACAGAAATGACGGGTTCAGGAAATTCTATGGATTCTAGGATTACAGGGTTTTTTTCATCACAAAGGGTGTCACCCGTAAGCGTGCTTTTCAGGCCGACAGCAGCGGCAATGTCCCCCGCAGCAACTTCCTTGATCTCTTCACGCTTATTGGCATGCATCCTCAGAAGCCTTCCGACCCTTTCCTTTACGTCCTTGGTTGAGTTGTAAACATACGACCCCGCGCTCAATACCCCGGAATACACTCGTATGAAGGTGAGCTGGCCAACAAAGGGATCGGTCATGACTTTGAAGGCAAGGGCGGAAAAGGGCTCAGCATCACTCACTTTCTTCACCATTTCGGAGCCGTCTTGAGGGTTTATTCCTACCACGGGAGGGACGTCGAGGGGAGACGGCAGATAGTCGACGATTGAATCGAGGAGGAGTTGAACCCCTTTATTCTTAAAGGCAGAACCACAAAGCACGGGCGTCAACTTCAAATCGACCGTGCCTTTTCTCAGGGCCGCCCTAATCTCCTGCTCGCTCACGTCCTCGCCACCGAGAAACTTCTCCATGATACCCTCATCTATATCAGATAATGCTTCGATCATCTTCTCCCTGTATTCCCGAGCCTGCGACATCAACCCGTCGGGAATTGCGTCTTCAACGTACCGCGCTCCCAGAGTCTCGTCATCGTAATAGATACCCCTCATCCGAACGAGATCGACAGATCCCCTGAATTTCTCTTCGGCCCCTATCGGGAGCTGAATGGGGACCGGATTTGCCCCCAAGCGGTCAACCATGGTTTTCACGCTCATAAAAAAATCAGCACCGACCCTGTCCATTTTATTCATAAAAGCGATACGGGGAACCTGATACTTATTGGCCTGCCTCCAAACGGTCTCGGACTGCGGCTCAACTCCGGCAACAGCATCAAACACTGCAACTGCGCCATCAAGGACTCGTAACGACCGTTCAACCTCGATGGTAAAATCCACATGCCCCGGCGTATCTATGATATTTATTCCGTGGTCTCTCCAGAAGCAGGTAGTCGCCGCCGAGGTTATTGTGATTCCCCGTTCCTGCTCCTGAACCATCCAGTCCATCACAGCGGTGCCGTCATGGACCTCGCCTATCTTATAGGTAACTCCCGTGTAATAGAGGATTCTCTCTGTAGTCGTAGTCTTTCCGGCATCTATGTGAGCCATAATGCCGATATTGCGTGTCATTTCTAAGGGGAGTCTCGACAATTCTCGGATCCTCTATCTTTCTTACCATCTATAATGAGCAAAGGCCTTATTCGCCTCAGCCATCCGGTGGGTGTCTTCCTTTTTCTTGATGGAAGTCCCCGTGTTATTGAATGCATCCAGGAGTTCCCCGGCAAGTCTCTCGCGCATCGTCTTTTCATTCCTCGACCGGGAATAAGTGATGATCCATCTGAAGGCAAGCGCCGCTCTCCTCTGGGGCCTTATCTCTATCGGCACCTGGTATGTCGCGCCGCCGACCCTCCGAGGTTTCACCTCCAACACAGGCTTGACGTTGTCGATAGCTGTCTTAAAGACCTTGAGCGGGTCATTGCCTGTCTTTTCCTTGATAATCTCGAATGCCCCATAGCAGATTCTTTCAGCTACAGATTTCTCACCGTCTTCCAGCATGACGTTAATAAACTTACTCACTAACTTGCTGTTGTACTTTGGGTCCGGAAGTATCTCTCTCTTTTCAGCAACTCGTCGTCTCGGCATATATTACTCCGCTACTTCGGCCTCTTCGAGCCGTATTTTGATCTTCCGCGCCTTCTGTCTGAAACCCCAACCGAATCAAGAGTACCCCTGATAATATGGTATCTCACTCCCGGAAGATCTTTCACCCTGCCACCCCTGATCATAACGATGGAGTGTTCCTGCAGGTTATGCCCGACTCCGGGGATATAAGCGGTCACTTCCATCCCGTTCGTCAGTCTCACCCTCGCCACCTTCCTTAAGGCGGAATTCGGTTTTTTGGGTGTCGTTGTGTAAACCCTTACACACACACCCCTTTTTTGCGGACAGTTCTTGAGGGCCGGACTCTTTGTTTTCCTCTCTTCCGCCTTTCGCCCCTGTCTCACTAATTGCGCTATTGTCGGCACTTCTCCTCCGTAGTTACTTACTTCAGTTACTTACTTTGATCCTCGTATTCTTACATAGGAGGTTTTAACGGAAAGTTAAGATTACCAGAGATCGATTTTTTTGTCAAGAGCCTCCAGGGATTATATACCGCTGCACGGAGAATCTCTTCCGTTGTAATCCCGATCCGGGCCAAAACCTTTGTGGAATGTGCAATCGTTCTGCCACTGCCGGCCAGGATGCCCTTGGAAGCGTAGATTCCTTTCCCGCCGCCTCCCGCCCCTTTCACCGAATCAGATACGAGGACAATCCTGTCAAGGTTTTTTGCGTGAAAGATAAGCCTTATCGTCTCCGGGTGAAGATGCACGCCATCAGCTATCACCTCGATAAAACTGTCTTCGTCCAGTAGTCCGAATCCGGCCAAGCCCGGCTCCCGATGATGCCATGGCCTCATGGCATTGAAGAGATGAGTTATCCCTGTCGCACCGGCCCTCTTGCCATCCATCGCCTGTTTAAATGTCGCGTCGGAATGTCCCATATTCACGGTTATTCCAACAGCAGTGCATTTTTCGATAACCCTGAGCGCTCCCGGTATTTCAGGAGCAATGGTTATTGTCTGTACGATATTTTCATGGCCTGCGATCAACGTTTTCAACGAGGACACGGCAGGCTTGATGAAAGAACCTTTATCCAACGCTCCGCATCTGAGCGGATTCAAAAAAGGGCCTTCCAGATGGACGCCCATGATAATCGCTGGCGTCCCGTATTCAGTCGTCCGCCTTTTGACCGCTGGTCGCCGGCAGCTGACCGTTCTCCGCTGTATTTCCATCGCTTTCCTCACCGCATCCATATTGTCCCTCATCACGCCTATCGGGCCGGAATAGATTGTCGGAAGTATTGCGCTGGTTCCTGATCGTCCATGCAACTCAGCCATTTTCAATATATGCTCAGGGTTTTTCGTTCTGGTATCGTATCTGCCGACACCATGGGTGTGAAGATCGATAAAACCATGAAATTTCATCACACCCTTATTGTAACATCGGGGACCGCGTTCTGTGCAGCCGCCCCTTTCCCGCAGGCGAGGTCGGCGCGTGTGGAGATTGAAAAACCCGCCAAGGACCACGAAGGTGACAAAAGCGATTATGCCGGTTGTGCCCCCGCACCGGGAGATGCCGTCCCGAGATATCAGAACGCTCAGCCTGTTCTTGTTTGGTTGATGAGCGTTTTGTGAAGAGCACGCAGGCGACACTGCAAAGAAAAAAGAACACGTGAATTTGGATTGACCGTATGGTATGCTGTGATGACATGCGGTACCTTGACATTACGAGCCGATCCAACCCCCACATTCGGGAAGCGGCCACCATTAAGGGGAAAAAGGGACGGCATAAACATGACGCCTTTTTAATCGAAGGGCCTCATCTCCTCCAGATGGCCCTCCGGTCGGGAATTGCCGTGCAAAAGGTCTTCTTCACGGAGGAGCACCTCGCAACAAAAGAGGGTGAGCGTCTCGTGAGACAGATCCTGAGGACAGGTGCTGAGCTGTTTCGGATCAGCGGACAAATCCTTTCCAAACTTTCGGACACCGAGACGCCGCAGGGCATCGTCGCGATAGCATCGCACCGGCCTTTCTCTCTGGATCAGTTGGGGTTAAAAGAGCCCGCCCTCCTGGTTGTCATCGACGGTATTCGAGATCCGGGCAACCTCGGCACCCTCATCAGGACGGCTGATGCTGCCGGAGTTGATGCTGTCATAATCCTTCCGGGCACCTGTGATGCCTTTATGCCGAAGGCCATACGGTCAACGGCGGGAAGTATCTTCAATATCCCCCTCGTTTATCCAGAAGCCGGAGAATTGATGCGCTGGCTCCAGGAAAGATCCATTAAAACCCTTGTGGCAGATGTCCATGCGACTCAGAGCCTCTATGAGGCTGACCTTTCCCGGCCCCTGGCATTTGTCTTTGGAAATGAGGCGGCGGGTGTACATGAAGGGCTCAGACGTGAAGCGGATGCCGGCGTAAAAATACCTCTCTCGGGCAAGGCCGAAAGCCTCAACGTAGCGATATCTGCTGCTATTTGCCTGTACGAGGCTGTCAGGCAAAGGTCAGCGAAGAGGAGACAGCCAATGGTGCAAGAGAACCGGGCGAGCGGGAATGACTGAAGTATCCGGATCCGGGGCAAAGCGAAGGCTTTCTCTTATTTTATGGAAGACAGCACATGCTTGAGCACCTCGGCAATGTCGATGATGTGGTACGGCTTTTGGATGAAGCCCACGATACCCTCCTCATTTATCATCTCCCCTGTCTTCTCTTCTAGCCCATATCCGGAAGATATCAAGACCTGCACACCGGGATCTATTCCCTTGAGTTTCTGAAATGCCTCAGCGCCACCCATCTTCGGCATAATAAGATCGAGGATCACGAGGTCTATTTCGTCCTTCCTCAAGGTATATACGTCTATCGCTTCCTGTCCATTGGCCGCATGAAGAACCTTGTAGCCAAGCTCATGCAAGATATCCGTTGCAAGATTTCTGATGAACTCCTCGTCATCGACGACCAGTATTGTCCCCTGCCCGTGAGGGATCTCCTTCACCTCTGTCTTTATTTTTGCAGGCTCCTTTTCCACCACGGGAAGATAGATGGTGAAGGCAGAACCTTTACCAGGTTCGCTGTCAACGGTTATGAAGCCATCGTGGTTTTTCACGACCCCGTAGACCATGGCAAGCCCCATACCCGTTCCCTTGTCTTTCTCCTTTGTGGTAAAAAAGGGTTCGAAGATATGTTTCTTGACCTCTTCGGCCATGCCCATGCCGGTATCAGAAATCTTAAGAACACTGTAACGCCCTGCCTTGAACCAGGGATAGGGGATCTCCTCTTCCCGAATCTCCTGATTCACCGTCTCAATGCGGAGGATTCCCCCGGCAGGCGTTGCATCCCGGGCATTGAGACAGAGGTTCAGAATCACATTTTCAATTTGACTCCTGTCGGCCTCAACGGTCCACAGATCCCTTTGCAATGCCGTCTTTATTTCTATGGCCCTGTCGAAGGTCCTCGATACGATCTTGATAACATCATCCACGATATCATTGAGGGTTACGGGTTCGAGAACATATTTCCCTTTGCGAGCGAAACCCAAAAGCTGCTTCGTCAATTCAGCGGCCTTTTCAGCGGAGCGCTCAATGACGCTGAGGGGCTTGAAGATCGGGTCAGACTCGGAAATCTTTATCTTCAGGAGTGACACATAACCGAGGATTCCCTGGAGCATATTATTAAAATCGTGCGCCACACCGCCGGCAAGCGTTCCTATCGCTTCCATCTTTTGCGCCTGGTAAAGCTGCTCCCGTATCTGCTCTCTTTCCCTCTCTTCGTCCAGCCTCTCGAACTCCGAGGCCACCATCTGTCCTATGGTCTGGAGCACCTTTATGTCTGATTCCCTAAATTCTCTTTGCCGCCCAAAGGCATTGATAAGACCGATCACTTCCCCCCTCCTGTTGAATACAGCAAAGCCGACATACGACTCGGCCTTGGAACTCACCAGCAGCTCTGAGAGAGGAAACTCGTGATATGCATCGTTTTCGATGACGACCATATGCCTTTTTGCAACGACTCCCTCACACGGGGAACCTTCCAGAGAGATGGTCAGCCCCTTCTGCAGTTCGCCGTTCAGGATGAGCGCAACGATTTCGGCGTCATTTTCACGATCACGGTTGATTCGTGCGATAAGGGAATTTAGGTTGAAGAGCCTCGATATTGCCAGAACGGCCTCGCTGAAAAAGTCTTCTCCCCGTTTCGAAAATACGATGTGATAGATATTATTCAGCATCATCGTTTCCTGCTGTAAAGACTCCATCATCCTCCTGATGCTACTGCTCAGGAATTCGAACTCATAGATGCCGTGATAGTCGGGATACTCGTCTCTTTTCACGGGTTCTATGATCCTGTTCAACGGATACCTGATCGTCTTCTGCAGGTGATACAGGAGAAGAAAAACAGTTCCCAAGAGCACGAGGCCCGTTATCCCGTATGCGAAATGCACTTTTCGGAGCAAGGTTGAATAGGCAACTTCGTTTTTCGCCATGCCAATATGCCATTTCCACGGCTCGAAATAAAGATCTACGGTATAATAGCGGTTCCCTCCATATTGCAAAGCCGATATGATTTGCCCCTTTGAGGCTCTTTCCATGATTTCAGATAACCCAGACGGCAGGTCGTCTGTCCTGAATATTTCCTTGCCGTCCTCTCTTACGTAACCCTCGACGCCATTCTTTCTCAGAAATTCTTCGACCTTCTCTATGGCCAACCCCTTAGCCATTCTGAGAGCATCTTCGGTCACTGAACCCCTTTTGAAGAGATCATTCAGCTTTTCGTCACAGATGTCGTAAACATCATGGGACATCGCTTCCAGGGACTCCTTGATGTGGTTATCCGCAAAGCCGGAAACGGAACGGAGGACAAACGCATAGAGACTCATCCCTATGAGGAGGCCTATTACAATGATAGGCGCAATAATCCTAAATGCGAGTCTATCGACTATTTTCTTCATTTCTTCGCCTGAAGATCGGTGCGGCTGTCCTCAGTTCCTCCGGCCACACAATCTCCTTCTTGCCGTTTTGCCACTGAATGATAAGGTTGAAGTTTTTTATCTGCTTCCCTGCCGCGTCGACACCATATCGTCCGACTATGCTAAAAACATCCGATACCGCGAGCACATTTCTTATCTTTTCCCTGTCCAGGCCATCCGCCTTTCTTATAGCGTACTCCAGTATCTGACCTGCGGCATAGGCCTGGGCTGCTTGAAATGAAGGCTCCTCTTTGTACTCCTTCATAAACGCCTCATAGAATTTATCACCGCCGAAGAGATCCAATCGCTTGTGATGCTCCCACTGGGACTGAGAAAAGGTGTAGTCCGCATCCGACTTAAGCCTTTTGTAAAACGCCGGCAGCGAGGGGGCCGTGGTGGCAAAATAAGCATTCGGATACCAGCCGATCTTCTTGAGGGCTAAGCGCATGTCGACGGCCATATCGAAATATCCGCAGACTACGAGAATCTGAGTTCTCGCAGCCCTGACCTTTCGGGCCAATGCAATAACGTTCGATTCTCCTTCCTTCATTCCTTCAACGAATCGGACATTCAGCCCGAACCTTCCCGCCCATTTCTTTGTGCCGTAAGCAACGTCTTGCGAGAAGGGATCATCTGCGTACACAATGGCAACATCCCGGAACCCTTCCTCCACAGCCATCTTGAGGAAACCGATCGTCGTTCTGCTTGCAGGCGTATACACACCGAAGACATATTTATACCCCTCACGCCACAGCCTGTCTGCGGAGGCCCCTGACGCAAGGAGAGGATACCCATATCTTTCCGTTACGGGAAGGATCGCCTTCGTTATCTCACTCGAGTACGGGGCAAAGAGGAGGTCGACCTTGTCCCTTAGGATGAACTGTTCGTATAGGAATTGGGCTGTCTGAGGATCGCTCTTATCGTCAAGGATGAGGAGCTGAACCTCTCTGGAGAGAATGCCGCCCCGCTGGTTCACCTCTTTTTCCCAAAGCCTGAAGCCTTTCCGCTGCATCTCCGACATCACCTGATACTTGCCGGTTAGTCCGAGGGTGAGACCGATCCTGATGGATTCTGCGGCATGGGCTGAACCTGCTGCGACCAGGAACAGCACGAGATAGATAGCGACCCGCTTCATCATCGTGCACTATCCTCACTCATGGTTAAGTATAGCAGAAACGGCTACTCCAATACCTTTTTCATTCCCGCCAATCCCCGGTAAATAAACCACCCGCTCACCGCCGCTATCGAGAGCCAGAGGCACCCGGAAAAAGGGTACCCAAGGATGAGTTTCCCGGTTCCGATGGTAAGCCCGATGATAAAGATGCAGCCATTGGCCCATGCCCTGACTGAGTCTTGCAAAGGATTGCCCTGTCGGGGGTCATTCGCCAGCATTTCTATCGGCCGCCATCCCGGCCCTCCCGCCTTCGTTTTTTTGTAAAACTGAAGAAGTGTTGCCCTGTCTGCGGGCCTTGTAAGAACGGTTACCGATATCCAGACAACCGTGGAGACGAGTATGATTATGGAGAGCTTTCCGTAATACGGCAGCGACTTCAGCGGCGGATGCAGGTACACGATCACCGTACAGAGAGTGGACGCCGTCATAGCGGAGAGCTCGCTCCATGCATTGACCCTCCACCAGAACCATCTCGTGATATACACCAATCCCGTGCCCGAACCAAACGCGATAAGGAACGTAAAGACCCCGATGATGGAGGTTGTATGGTACGCGATAAAACCGGTGAGCACCGAAAGAGCCAGAGTTGCCAGACGCGACACATTGATATAATGCCTTTCAGAGGCGTCCTTCCTCAGAAACGGCCGGTAAAAGTCGTTCACAAAATAGGCCGAGGAGAGATTCAGGTATGTGCTCAGGCTCGACATGAATGCAGCAAAAAAAGACGCGAGCATCAACCCCTTCAGCCCTGACGGCAAAAGGTCAACCATCATCTGCGGATAAACGGATTCAGGGTCTTTCACCACGGGATACAACACCATGGATGCGAGGGCAGCCAAAATCCACGGCCATGTCCTCAGGCAATAGTTCGCAACATTAAAATAGAGGGTCGCAAAGAGACTCTGTCTTTCATCCTTGCACGAGGACATCCGCTGAACGATCACGCCACCGCCGTCAGAAGAATATTTCGACCACCAACTCAGTCCGACGTAACCGAGAAACGCCATGAGTGTCAGGCCAAAAAACCCTCCGTCGAGGGGGGGGAAAAAGCTCAAGGTGCTTTGACTCAGGTGGGATTTCATTGCGGAGACTCCTCCAGCCCGAGTCACCGACGCAACCGCTAGAACTACCGCCCCTATCATCGCTACGATAAACTGGAAAAAATCCGTTGTCACGACACCCCAGTAACCCGAAAGCATGCAATACGCGAGGGTGACGCCGCTTGATATGAGGATGCTCTCCCATTTTCCCCACCCGACGCTCACGTCCAGGATCTTCGCCATCGCCAGGATCACCTGCGCCTTTATGATGGTGTGTATCGCAACAGAGAAATAGATCGCCTTAAAGCCGCGAAGGAAAGAGGCAGATCTGCCCGAGTAGCGGAGGGCAATCAATTCAACATCCGTTAAGACACCGAGCCTCCTCCAGAGCCGCGCGAAAAAGAAGACCGACATCATCCCCGACATGATGAAGCACCACCACTGCCAATTTTCATAGATACCATGCTGCCTGACGAGGCCTGTCACATAGAGGGGGGTATCTGCTGAGAATGTCGTAGCGACCATGGATGTCCCGGCAAGCCACCACGGGAGGTTTCTTCCCGAAACAAAGAATTCACTCAAGCTGGATGAGGCCCTCTTCGTGAAGTACAGGCCGATGCCAAGGGACGCAACCAGATAGGCAAGGATAATCACCCAGTCCAACACGGACAGCTTCATCGCTGTGATATTATATACGATGCTTGCGTGGATTAGCCAAGGGGACACTTCCCTCTTTTTCCTGATAAACAAGACCCTTCAAAACAGCTTTTTCGATCTCATGATGCCCTTTGTCACAAGCAGGTCATATCTCATAGTCCTGCCATTCCTCGTTCTGTTCTGCATCAAAGAAAAAAAGAAGGCGCTGGGGATAGTCGTTCTCGCTCTCGTTTCGATAGTGCCGGCGGACGCGCTGGGGAACGCGCTCAAAAATCTTCTGCAACGCCCTAGGCCGTGCGACGTTCTTGAACATATCAATCTTCTCATTGCGTGCGTCCGATCCCCCTCTCTGCCTTCTACCCATGCCATAAATTCCTTTGCCTTTGCCACTCCTTTTCTCGTCATGACCAGAAATCGCCTCAAATACGTCTTTGTCCTCATAGCCGCACTTGTCTGCCTGTCAAGGATCTCTGTCGGCGTTCACTATCCCTCCGATGTCATTGTCGGGGGCATGCTCGGCTCAGGAGTGTCCCTTTCGCTTCTATATCTTTATCGATGGACGGCGAGGACGTTCAGGAAGGATCCCCATGCGACTATCGTGCTCATATCCCTCCTTGCACTGAGCATTTTCCGGATGTATTACATCCTGAACGGGCCGCTCGATCTCAGCCCTGATGAAGCACAATACTGGGAATGGTCAAGGAGACCGGACGTGAGCTATTACTCCAAAGGGCCCATGATCGCATATCTCATAGCCCTCGGGACATCCCTGTTCGGCGACACGGTCTTCGGCGTACGATTCCTTGCCGTTGTCTTCTCGGCGCTCAGCAGCGTCTTTCTCTATCTCCTTGGCAAAGAACTATCAAACAAAACCGTTGGCACATCGTCGGCCCTGCTCTTTCAGGCAATCCCCCTTTACGCGACATACGGCGTGATTTTCACCATAGATGCGCCCTTCGTCTTCTTCTGGGTCCTCTCCCTGTATCTCTTCTATAAAGCCCTGGGACAGCAGGCCATCCCGGCTCACCCCGCCATGCGGGATGCGGCACAGAACAACCGCGTATCCCGTGGCGGGCATCATGATTCACGGGAAACTCAGAACACAACTCGGTACTGGGTTCTTCTCGGCTTCTCTATCGGCTTCGGCCTCCTCACAAAATACACGATGGTTTTTTTTATTGTCTGCGCATTCCTTTTCCTGATTTCTTCACACAAGGGAAGGAAGATCCTCAAAACCGGTTCGCCTTACCTATCGTTACTCATCGGCATCCTCATTTTCAGCCCCGTCATCTTTTGGAATGCGCTTCGTGGCTGGGTAACGGTTAAACATACCGCTGGCCAGGTGCATGTCGCCGAGGGGCTGCGGATATCGTTAGCAAGTCTCCTTGACTTTACCGGTTCTCAATTGGGCGTCATAACGCCCATCCTGTTCGTCTTAATGGTCATAGCGCTTTGCAGGGATGACGCCGGGGAGGAGAGGGCTTTTCTCCGCTGGTTCTCCCTGCCCGTCATCGCCTTCTTCACCCTGAAGAGTGTTCAGGGAAAGGTCCAGGCAAACTGGGCAATGATGGGGTATATCACGGGCATTATCGCGTTCTCCGCGGTCTTCATCAGCCCGTGGAAAAGACATGCCCGCCGCCGAAAAGCCCTGATTATCAGTGGAATCATCCTATCCCTTCTTGTCGTCTCGGTCGCTTTCTACCCGTCAAAATTTCATATCCCGCTGAAACTCGATCCCTCGGCAAGACTCAGGGGATGGAAAGAACTCGGCAAAGAGATAAGCGCAATCGAGGCTGATATGCGCAAAAAAGGAGATGTCTTCATCTTTTCCGACGCCTACCAGGTCTCCAGTGAGATTGCCTTTTACGCGAAAGGGCATCCGGTAACTTACTGCGTCAACCTGGGCAGACGAATGAATCAGTATGACCTTTGGCCGGATTTCCACACTCGTATCCACGAGAACGGGATTTTTGTTACAATAGACGACACGGGATTGCACCCGAAGATTCAAGATGCCTTCCATGGCTGTGAAAAGCGACTCCTGAAGGTATATGACGAGGATAGACTGTTGAGAGAGTATTCAATCTTCATGTGCTCCGATTTCAGGGGTATGACACAAGAACCCATAGGGAGTTTTTGATGACCGCGTCGGTGGTCGTTCCTCTTTACAATGAGGAAGAAAGCGTAGAGACTCTTCACGAAAAACTCAAGGCGGCCCTTGACGCCCTCGGCATTGAGTATGAGATAATCTATGTGGACGATGGAAGCACCGATAGGACCCTTCCGCTCCTGGAGCAGATCCAGGGCAACGACCCCACGGTGGTCGCCCTCAGTTTGAGAAGGAATTTCGGTCAGACTGCTGCCTTTGCCGCGGGGTTTGATTTTGCCAGGGGCGATGTGATTATCACCATGGACGGAGACCTTCAGAATGACCCCCGTGATATCCCCAAGCTCCTGGCGCTGATCAAAGATCACGACCTCGTGAGCGGCTGGAGGAGGAAGAGAAGGGACCCTTTCTTCAGCAGGAGACTTCCTTCCACACTCGCCAACTGGCTCATCAGTAAGGTGACCGGGGTGAAACTCCACGATTATGGTTGTTCCCTGAAGGCATACCGGAGGGACGTTATCAAGAACCTGCGTCTCTACGGCGAGATGCACCGCTTTATCCCGGCAGTCGCGAGCTGGTACGGGGTCAGGATCGCCGAGGTGGAAACGACCCATCACCCGAGACTGAGAGGGAAATCAAAATATGGGATTTCACGGACCATGAAAGTAGTCCTGGACCTTATTACCGTCAAATTCCTCCAAAGTTTCTCCACAAAGCCCCTCCAGTTCTTCGGCACCATTGGAATGTCAGGCGGATTCATCGGTTTTATCCTCTTGCTTTACTTAAGCGTAGAGAAGCTTATCCTCGGCTATCCCATCGGGGGCAGACCGCTGCTCCTCCTCGGCGCATTGCTTATCATCGTTGGCATCCAGTTCATCGGTATGGGGCTTCTCGGTGAAATGATTGTCAGGGTCTATCACGAAACCCAGCGCAAACCGATTTACGTCATAAAAAAAGTCCTTGGTCCCTCCCGGTAAAATACCCAGTCGACGGAAAGTCACGAGACTCTTCTTGGTGACCCTCAAAATCCTTGTGAGTGCCGGACTCCTCTACGCGGTTATATCAAAGACCGGGATCGATAAGGTAAGCACACTGCTGCGGGGCATCAATGTCTTCTATTTTCTCGCCGCATGCGTGACGTACATCTTATCTATTTACCTCTCAAGCATACGGTGGCAGTTCTTTCTACCCGAGGGCTTTCGGTTGAAGAGGCTCTTCTCGCTCTACCTCATCGGCTCATTCTTTAACAACATCCTTCCCGGGATCATCGGTGGTGACGCAGTGAAGGCATACTACCTAAACCACGAGATAAGGCGAAACCGCGATACCGCGGAGGATGAAGGGGGGATGAAGGAGGGGGAATCCCTCCAGAATTCAGGATGCGTGATTCGGCCTTCAAATGACTCATCACGCACCACCCGCCATTCGCCACTGGGTGTTGCCGTGGCTTCGGTATTTATGGACCGGTACGTCGGCTTTGCCGCGCTGATGGTTATCGGCCTTATCGCTTACCCGTTCGGATTGGGGTATTTCAGGGGTTCCTACGTCGAGTGGTTTCTGCCCGTTGTGGTGATCCTGTTTCTCATGGGGAGCATCCTCGTATTCGGACTGAGGATCGGTAAGAGGATCGGATTGCTTTCGGAGCTCTACAATTATTTTGCTTCCTACAAAGGCGAACGAAGCATACTGGCCAAGACCTTCTTCATCTCTCTCATCGTGCAGATAAGCGGCATATTCGCGGTTTATGCCATCAGTCTTGGATTGAGGATAGAGATCCCTCTTCTGCCTCTGTTCATATTTATCCCCATCATCTCCGTCCTCACTACGGTTCCCATTTCCATCTCAGGCATTGGAGTGAGAGAGGCTTCCTTTGTCCTCCTCCTCGGATTCCTTGGCGTAAGCCCCATCCAGGCTACGGCTATATCCTTCGGATGGTTTTTGTCAGTGGTAAGTGGAAGCCTTCCCGGCCTGCTTGAATATTTACGCCGTAAAACCCGATAACAGTCGTCAGTCGCATGTCTTTGGTCCGTTGCACGGCAGCGACGCCAAGGAAAAACCCCAAGCCGGTGTTCCATACGTTTCTTGACATCCGATTGTTTTTTGATACATTTTCCTTGGTGACTGTTGCGTATCTCCGCGGTCCCCGGCTTGCGAGGGCGGGCAGCCTTTTACCGCCTCGAAGCGCGTATTGAGCCAACACTCAAAACCCTGTCACTCGCTTTTTAGTGATGCGCGTCGGCTCAGGACACTTGACACAATCCTACTAAAGTCATATTATATGGATATGATAAAAGGAGTCGAAAAAAGATGCCATCTACGGTAAAGGATTACTACGAATTACTTGGAGTGAGCAAAGGGGCAACTCCGGATGAGATTAAGAAGGCTTATCGGAAGCTCGCGCGCAAATATCATCCTGACCTGAATCCAGGCGATAAGACATCAGAGCAGAAGTTCAAGGAAATCAACGAGGCATATGCTGTTGTCGGGGATGCGAAGAAGCGCGACGAATACGACCGGTTCGGTAAGGCTCCTTTTGAGGCCGGCGGCCCATGGTATGAGGATGCCAAGGCACCCCGGTATGAAGACATGTTCGAATTCGGCATGGGAGATATATTCGGAAATATTTTCGGAAAAACAGCTCGCCCGGGACCGTCTTACGCCAAGGGAAGTGATATTCTCATGAAAATCACGATCTCCCTTGAGGAGGCCTTCTCCGGCATTCAGAAAACGATAACCATCCACAGGGAGGCCGTTTGCCCGTCATGCCAGGGGATCGGGGCAGAGGCATACGAAACCTGTCAGAAGTGCAAAGGCAGCGGCAGCGTGCAGACCTCCAAAGGTTTCTTCAAGATGCAGCAGCCGTGCCCTGACTGCGGCGGCAACGGGAAGAGGATAACAAAGGCATGCAAGACATGTGGCGGCAGAGGAACGACAAGCTCCGCAGAGACGATAAAGGTGAAGATACCCGTTGGAGTTGATAACGGATCGCGGGTTAAGCTTAAAGGACGGGGCAACACAGGTGAAAATGGCGGCCCCAGCGGCGATCTCTTCATCGAAATCAGTGTCAAGCCGCATCCCGTATTCAAACGGGAGAACGACGATCTCTTTCTGGAGGTTCCTTTGACCTTTGGCGAGGCGGCCCTCGGCGCACGCATAGAAGTTCCCACTATGGACGGCACGGCGGTGATGACCATTCCTCCTGGTACGCAGGGTGGCCAAAGATTTAAGCTGAGCGGCAAGGGTTTCCCATCGCCGAAGACCGGGACGAGAGGTAATCAGTACGTGAGCATTAAGATCACAGTTCCCAAGGACGTCCCGGGCAAGGCAAAAGAAGCGATAAGAGAAATAGAGGCGTTGTACGGAGAAAATCCGCGGAAAAGGTTGTTTGGAGCATGAAGAGCGGAGAGGAGAGAAAACAGCCGCTGTTTATGATCAGTGTGGTGTCCAGGATGCTCAGCGTTCATCCTCAGACCCTACGGCTGTATGAGCGGGAAGGGTTGGTCACTCCCCACAGGACAAAGAGGACCCGCCTGTATTCCCAGGAAGATATTGAAAGGTTATCGATGATTCTTCGTCTCACGCGAGAGCTGGGCGTCAACAGGGCGGGTGTTGAGATCATTCTCAGGCTTCGGAACCGACTCGAGACCCTCCAGCATGAGATGGACCAGATGATGACGTTTTTGAAGAAGGATCTCAGGGATGATTTTGAGGATAGACTGAGAAAATTATTCTTCGAAGATTAGGAGAAGATTATGAAAATGGATAAATTGACCGTAAAGAGTCAGGAGGCTCTGCAGGAAGCACAGAGGCTCGCTGAAAAAAAAGGCAATCAAGAACTCCAGCCCGAGCATCTCCTCTGGGCGATGCTTTCCGACGAGGAGGGCATTGCGTCTCAACTGCTGAAGCGGCTTGGGGTTGAAACCAAACGGGTGCAACAGGACATAGAGAAAGAAATCGACAAATTGCCCAAGGTCATGGGAGCGACCCCCCTGAACCAGATCTATATATCCGCAAGGCTCAAGGGGGCGTTGGAGAAAGCCTTCAAAGAGGCCGAACACCTCACCGATGATTACGTAAGCGTGGAGCACCTTCTCATGGCCCTTTTATCTGTGGGGGGTCCGTCTACGGAAATCCTCGGCAGATACGGCGTGACTTCCGATAAGCTTATGGCGGCGATGCGGGAAGTGCGGGGCTCCCAACGGGTGACCGATCCGAATCCAGAAGATAAATACCAGGCCCTTGCCAGATACAGCAGGGATCTCACGGCCCTCGCGAAAAAGGGAAAGCTTGACCCTGTCATAGGCAGGGACGACGAGATACGGAGAATCATTCAGGTGCTCTCGAGAAGGACGAAGAATAACCCTGTGCTTATCGGCGAGCCCGGAGTAGGCAAAACCGCCATTGCAGAAGGGCTTGCCCAGAGAATCATCGCAGGCGACGTCCCGGAGACCTTAAAGGACAAACGGGTTGTTGCCCTCGATATGGGTTCCCTCGTCGCCGGCTCCAAATATCGCGGCGAATTCGAGGAGCGGTTAAAGGCTGTGCTCAAAGAAATAGAGCAGGCTGAAGGAAAGATCATCCTCTTCATCGACGAACTCCATACCCTCGTTGGAGCCGGCGCTGCGGAGGGCGCCATAGACGCATCGAATATGCTCAAGCCGGCATTGGCCCGGGGCGAGTTGAGATGTGTAGGGGCAACCACCCTCGACGAGTACAGGAAGCATATCGAAAAGGATCCCGCCCTGGAGAGGCGGTTTCAGCCGGTCTACATAAAAGAGCCTTCCGTTGAGGATACCATTTCCATCCTCCGGGGACTCAAGGAGCGGTATGAGGTCCACCACGGAGTAAAGATAACAGATGCTGCCTTGATAGCCGCCGCGGTTATGTCCAACCGTTACATAACCGACAGGTTTCTTCCGGACAAGGCCATAGACCTTATCGATGAAGCTGCGTCCAAGATCAGAATGGAGATAGACTCCATGCCGGTGGAACTGGACGAAATAGAGAGAAAGTTGAGGCAGCACGAGATAGAGAAACAGGCATTGATGAAAGACGGTTCGGGGGATGCCAAGGAGAAGCTCGAAAAGATCGTCAGGGAAATGGCCGAACTGCAGGAGCGGAGGGACGAACTCAGGACCCAATGGCTCAGTGAGAAGGAGATTATCTCAAAGATGCGGCAGATAAAGGAGCAGATCGAGGAGACGAAGATCGAGTCTGAGAAGGCAGAGCGCGAGGGCGATCTTTCGAAGGCGGCTGAACTGCGATACGGGAAATTGCTCGAACTACACAAATCCCTCGAAGCTGAAAACAGGAAACTCGCCGCTGCCCAGTCGAGAAGGAAGATGCTCAGGGAAGAAGTGGGTGAAGAGGATATCGCGGAGGTGGTCTCTAAATGGACCGGCATACCGGTCTCAAGGATGCTGGAAGGCGAAGTGCAAAAACTCCTTCACATGGAGGACAGACTGAAGCTACGCGTGGTAGGTCAGGATGATGCTATTGTCGCAGTGTCAAACGCGGTAAGGCGAGCGCGGGCAGGCATACAGGATATCAACAGGCCCATCGGTTCCTTTATATTCCTCGGCCCTACGGGCGTCGGGAAGACCGAACTCGCAAAGGCCCTGGCGGAGTTTTTGTTCGATGACGAAAATGCGATGCAGAGGATAGATATGTCGGAGTACCAGGAAAGGCACACCGTCTCAAGGCTGATAGGCGCCCCCCCCGGTTATGTCGGCTACGAGGAGGGCGGTCAACTCACCGAGGCGGTAAGGAGACGACCCTACTCGGTTATCCTCTTTGACGAAATCGAAAAGGCACATCCCGAGGTCTTTAACCTCCTGTTGCAGATCCTTGACGACGGACGGCTTACCGACGGCCACGGAAGAACGGTTGATTTCAGGAATGCCGTCATCATCATGACATCCAATATCGGGAGCACGCACATCCAGGAGCTCCTCTCCGAGCGAGCAAAACAACCGGTGGCGCACTGGGGCAGGAGCAATAACGAAGAGCTGAAAGACAGGATCATGGAGGACCTCAAGGCATTTTTCAAGCCCGAGTTCCTGAACAGGGTCGATGAAATCATTATCTTTAACCCCCTTTCGAAAGCTCTGCTAAAACGGATCGTTGACATCCAGGTCGAAAGGATGAAAAAATACCTTCGCGAAAAGGGGATCGATATCGTACTGACCGAATCGGCAAAGGAATGGTTTGCGGAGATAGGCTATGACCCTATATACGGCGCACGGCCGCTGAAAAGGGCATTGCAGAGGGAGATCCTCAACCCCCTCGCCATAAAACTCCTCGATGGGACATTTAAGGAAGGAGATATCGTCGAAGTCGATTCCTCAGGTAAAACACTTTCATTCAGGAGGCCTGCCGAAGCCGAGATGGTTACCTAGGAAACCTCTGGTCGGCCGGAACTTCCGGCACCTCGGTGCGGTAGAAGAAGGCTCACGCCCCGAAACGTCAGGGGATTCAGGCGAAGGAAGCATACCCAGGCAAGAAAATGGATTGGAGAAATGATTGCGTCCCTGTTCAGGGAAACCCGGGCCGGATAGAAGGTTAATTCGTGAGGTAAACCTTGGAAGACATCATTACCGCAGCGGGGATAAATTACAGCTATTGCAATAATATCGGGGCATTGGTTGATCTCAGTCTGAGCATTAAAGAGGGGGAGAAAGTCGCCATCATAGGCGCGAACGGCAGCGGCAAGTCCACTCTCTTACAAATACTGGGGGGCTTGAAACATCCCTCCTCCGGAACGGTCTTTTTCAGAGGGCGTGAAGTCTCGAAAGCATCCTTGAGAGATAAAGAATTTCTGCGGTTTTTCAGGGAAGGGGTTGGCTATATTTTCCAGGATTCAGATATCCAGCTTTTCTGCCCCACGGTCCTGGATGAATTGCTTTTCGGGCCGATGCACCTGGGGATTACGCAGAACGAGGCACTGGAAAGGGCATTTCTCGTGCTACAGCTGTTAAACATAGAGAATTTGAAGGAGAGACCGTCGTACATGCTTTCAGGCGGCGAAAAAAAGAGGGTCGCCATTGGCTCGATCCTGACCATGAATCCTCAGGTCTTACTCCTCGACGAACCGACAAACGGTCTTGACCCACGGACACAATGCTTTCTTACCGAGCTGATATTCGAACTAAACGAGTCAGGGAAGACCATTGTCATCAGCACCCATGACCTTTCCCTCGTTGCTGAGTTTCAGCCAAAAGTAGCGGTCCTTTCCGAGGAGCATCGCATCGAACAGACAGGATCAGCAGAAGAGATTCTCAAGGACGAAGACCTGTTGCTCAGGGTAAACCTAATCCACGAGCATATGCATTCCCATGGTCGGACAGCGCATAGTCATAGGCATTCGCATTATGTATACCATAGACACGAGTTACCGTAAAGGGAGCGCGCGTGAACGATCTCGAGAAATTGAAACAATTACTCCATCACTGGAGTGAGCACAACGACGAACATGCAGAGACCTACCGGGACTGGGCGAAAAAGACCTATTCCCTGGGCAATGGTGAGCTGTCCGAAATTCTTGAAAAGCTCTGCCATGAGACGAAAAAATTGACTGTGCTGCTTGAGGAGGCCCGAAAGAAGATCGGGTAATCCAGCGTAATGATCGTAGCACGGATAGGAGGTCCGGCAGCAGTTTTGCCTTGCCGGCGGAGTTTTCTATCGATTGCTCTCCGAATATCCCTGACAACCAGTGACAAAAAATGTGGTAGAATGTTTGATGAATGGAACTCTATGAAGAGATCATAAGGCTCAAACGAGAAGGCAGACCTTCCGCCCTTGCGATTATCATCCAGTGTCTTGGTTCCTCGCCCCAGAAGGCGGGTTCAAAGATGCTCGTCAGGGATGACGGTTCCATCATGGGGACCCTTGGCGGAGGATGCATGGAGGCTGAGGTGATCCAGGCGTCCCTCATGGCCGTCAGGGACGGTTCACCGCTGACCACCTCCTTCGAGCTCACAGAAAAGCACGGCGGTCTCGTCTGCGGAGGAAAGGTTCTGGTGTATATCGAACCGGTGCTTCCGGAACCTCGCCTGATAATCCTCGGAGCAGGTCACGTGGGCCGGGCATTGTCAAAGGTTGCTGGATTCTCAGGGTTCAGAGTCACGGTTATTGACGACAGGGCCGAATATGCCGACCGAAAACATTTGCCCGATGCGGACGATGTTCTCGTGAATGATTTTAAGAGCGCCTTCGATAAAGTCCCAAGAGAAAAAAACTCCTATGTCGTCATTGCGACCCGCGGACATAACCACGATCTTGAGGCTGTCATTGCGGCCTTAAAGACAGACGTCCGCTATATCGGCCTCGTCGGAAGCAAACGGAAACGGTCCGTTCTCTTTCATGCCCTCACGGCTGAAGGATTTTCCGAGGAAGATACCAGGAGAGTTGTCATTCCCGTTGGTCTCCCCATCGGCTCTGTCTCGCCCGAGGAGATCGCAATCAGCATCATGGCACAGATCATCCAGTACAGGAGGGAAAATGCCGCTTCGGGTCTCGTCGGTTCTTCTTGCAGCGGGCGCATCGAAGAGGATGGGACGGGTAAAGCAGCTCCTGCCCTTGGGTGACAAGCCGGTAATCAGGCACTGCCTCGATAATATTCTTTCTTCAGGCATTACCGACATCATCGTCGTCCTCGGACCTCATGGGGCTCAAATCGCGGACGTTATCCGCGGATTTCCCGTAACAATCACGCTGAACCGATATGCCGAGAGCGAGATGGCAGAATCGGTGAGGCTGGGTCTGAAGGCAATTGATTCTTCATCATCGGGGGTTTTAATCTGTCTCTCGGATCATCCTCTCGTATCGGCAAAGACGTTCAAAAGCCTCCTTGCGGGGCACGCGGAGGACCCGGACAAGATCATCGTCCCTCTGTATAACGGCAGGAGGGCGGGCCATCCAACCCTCTTCCCGAGACACGTTCTGGGAGAGCTATATACCGGTCTCAATTTACGGGACATTCTCAAGAGAGACCCGGATAGAGTAAAATGTATCCATGTTGCCGATGAAGGGGTTATCCTTGATATGGATACCGTCGAGGATTACGAAAAGATAGATGAATACCTTAAAAATCAAAGGACTGATAAGTGATCTTCAGGATCTCTATCTCCTCTCCTTTCACGGCCTGCTCGGTCTCACCAGAAAACCCTTTTATTTCAAGGACACTCTCGAACAGATGGACTATGCCGGTGCGGGGTCCTTCGTCATTGTTGTTCTGGTGTCCCTTTTCGTCGGCATGGCGCTCTCGCTGCAGCTCGCCGCCGAGCTGTCTGTCCTGGGACTGAAAATGTACACGGGCAAGGTTGTCGGCATATCCATCATCCGGGAAATAGGCCCGGTAGCCGCAGCTCTCGTCTTTACGGGCAGGGTCGGTTCCGGGATAGCATCGGAATTGGGGTCCATGGTATTGGGACATCAGGTCGATACGCTGCGAGTCTTCGGTGTGGACCCCGTGAAAAAACTTGTTACCCCGCGGATACTGAGCGCTGTCATTATGCTGCCTGCCCTGACGACGATTGGTGACGCAGCGTCTCTCTTCGGTGGTTACTACATAGCAGTTTTTATGAGTCATCAGAGTGCTCATGTCTACTGGAGTTCCGTCCGTGACGTCTTAATATTCGAAAATGTCTTCGCGGGCATTGTGAAACCCTTTATCTTCGGTTATCTCATAGCGTGCATAAGCTGTTACATGGGGCTTTCCACAAGAGGTGGCGCCATCGGACTCAGAAGTTCAACGACAAGGGCCGTTGTTGCATCAATAATCATGATCATCGTCTCTGATTTTATCCTGACAAGGATACTGTTGTACGCCTTGGGGTTTTCGGTATGATAGTCTTTGACAGGGTCTCGTTTTCCTACGCGAACCGCCTGATTCTCGGCAATATGACCTTCTCCATCAATGCCGACGAAAGAGTGGCAATCCTGGGCGGCAGCGGAGAGGGCAAGACGACGATCCTTAAGCTCATATTGGGGCTCATACGGCCTGATTCCGGGAAAATAATCATTGCCGGAGAGGACATAACCGAAAAGACTGAAAATGAGCTCAGAGAGACCAGGATGAAATTCAGTATCGTCTTTCAGGAAGGCGCCCTCTTTGACTCGCTGAACGTTAAGGAAAACGTGGCCTTCTGTTTACGGGAATATACAAAGATGTCCGAGAAAGCGATAGACCAGAGAGTGAGGGAGTTACTCAGAACCGTCGACGTAGAGCAGGCGCTGGAGTTCAAGCCTGAAGAGTTGAGCGGCGGAATGCACAGGAGGGTTGCCATTGCGCGGTCACTTGCCGCCTTCGACCCCGCCATGTTCCTTTACGACGAACCGACAAGCGGTCTCGATCCGGTAAACGCGGACAATATTTGCAGACTGATCCTTGATCTTTCCAGAAATGGAAAAGGTTTCATCATCGTTACCCACAAGGTCTTCGATGCAATAAAGGTGGCGGACAGATTCATGTTCTTGCATGATGGCATGCTGCTCTTGGATGGCGGTAAAGAGAAATTGCTGCGCACACCCATCCCTGAGATCCAAGTGTTCATAAGCGAGTTACAGTATACCGAGGAGGGGAAAAATGTTTGACCAAAGAAAACAGCTTTTGTGGTCAAAACTCAAGGTGGGCATGGTTATAACGGTTGCCATCCTTATATTGTTTTTGACCGTATTTTTTTCGGGCGGCATCGAAACCATTCTCTCGCCCAAAGTTGATTTAAGGGCCGAAATACAGGACGTCAAAGGGTTGAGGAAGGGGGCCCCGGTATGGCTCAGCGGGGTGGAAGTAGGCTCAGTAAAGGAGATAGACCTCAATCCGGCATATGGCACCGTCGTGACTCTCGCCATTAATAAAGACTCTGTACCGTTTCTCAAGAAGGATGCCCATGCGAGTGTCCTGACTATGGGTCTCCTCGGTGACAAGTATGTTGAGCTGAGCGCGGGGTCACCCCAGGCAGGGCAGATCAAGCCCGGTGACCTGATACCAGGGGTGGCACAGATCGAGTTGAAGGATGTCATGGCGACAAGCGCAGCATCTATCGATAAATTGACAGACTTTCTAAGAAAACTAGACCACCTTGTCACCAAGCTCGACCAGGGCAAAGGAACGATCGCCAAATTCATTTCAGACCCTGCTCTTTACGATAACCTCAAGGAGGCCTCCTTGACCCTATCACTTGTCGCAAAGAACATACGAGATTCCCGGGGAACCATGGGACTGCTCATAGAAGACCCTTCTCTCTACAATAAAATGTTGGCTGCAACCTCCTCTGTCGAAGAATTTGGCAAGCGGCTCAACGCAAGCTCGGGAACCCTCACAAAGCTGCTTGAAGACCCTTCTTTGTACGACAGAGTGTCAGGCGCAGCTTCTTCCTTAGAAGAATTCAGCAAGAAACTCACGAATGGATCGGGCACATTGAAGAGACTTTCCGAAGACCCTGCGCTCTATGAGAACCTCAATAGGGCATCCGTGCAGCTTTCTTCCGTTTTGGAGAGGATTGATAAAGGTGAAGGAGTTGCGGGCAGCTTAGTCAGGGACAAGGAACTTGCCGAAGAGTTAAAGGAAGCCGTAGCAGAGATCAGGGGACTGGCCACGGATATCAGAGAACATCCGGGGCGGTATTTCAAATTCGGATTGTTCTAACGGTTGCTTGAATCGCTTTCTCATCTTGAGCAACAGAACCATGGAAACGATCGTAAAAAGGATTCTATGACTCTCTTTTTATCTGTCTTTCTTATACTGTATGGGGGGCTGCATCTCTATGCGTTTGTGAAGGCACAGTCTGCCCTGGGTTTCGGTTTGCATGCGGGCATCTGTCTCGGCCTCTTCATGGCAGCGATGACCGTTGGCCCCATAATTGTGCATCTTTTGGAAAAGGCAGGATCTGATCTCTTAGCTCGCCTCGTTTCGTTCGTGAGCTATTCGTGGATGGCTGTCCTGTTTCTCTTCTTCTGTCTTTCACTCGTCATTGATTTCTATCATCTTATGGTTTTCATGGGGAGCTTACTTCTAAAAACTGATCTGTCGCACCTGAACGCATCGAGCCACTATGCCTTTGGCATCCCTCTTCTTTTAGCTCTATCCATAGCCATTTATGGATATTTCGAGGCAAGGAACATCAGAACAGAAAAACTGACTATCAAGACCCCTAAAATTCCAAAAGAGGTGGGAAAATTGAAGATAGTGCAGATCTCCGATGTTCACCTGGGGCTTATTGTGAGACAGGATAGATTGGAGCGGATATTGAAACAGGTGAGAACGGCTGATCCTGATATCCTCATATCAACTGGGGATCTTGTGGACGGGCAGATCAACGGCCTGACCGGACTTGCGGAGTCACTGAGTGAAATCAATCCGCGGTATGGAAAGTTCGCCATAACAGGAAATCATGAATTTTACGCTGGCCTTGATCAGGCCCTTGCTTTCACGAGAAAAGCCGGGTTCAAAGTCCTCAGGGATGAAGGATTGACTGTTGCCGGACTGATCAATATTGCCGGGGTCGATGACCCCGCGGAAAGATACTTCGGCATCTCCAGGGAGGTCACGGAAAAGGAAGTGCTCTCAGGGCTGCCCCGTGAACGGTTTACCCTATTCCTTAAACATAGACCATTGCTCGATAAAGATGCTCTCGGCCTCTTCGATCTCCAAATTTCAGGGCATGTCCACAAAGGTCAGATCTTTCCCTTCAGCATCGCGACATGGCTTTATTATCCCATCGATTCGGGTGTCCAAAAACTTCCTGGCAATGCACATCTCTATGTGAGCAGGGGTTCGGGCACGTGGGGGCCCCCCATCCGTTTCCTCTCCCCGCCTGAGGTGACACTCATCGAACTCGTCCCTGAATCCGGATAAGAGACCGAGAAGCAAATATCATGTCTTCGTTCCGCCTTCATAACAGTGGCTGCGGTTGAAACCCTCCGACGTGGTTAACAACCTCAGGACAGCTTCTTCCCGGAGGATACGGAGAATGTATAAAACCTGTGTCCGGCGGTTATATGGGAAGCCCCTGTTTAGCATCGTTCCTACTATCTCATATCCGTTGGGGCGCTCCGCGCGGGCTGCTCTTATGCGCAAGCACACCAATGCCGTCAGGAACGTCGAACAGCTGGCTTTGGGTGAAGTGTCAGCGTATGCTGAATCGAGCATGAACACAGCAGGGCCGGAACAACCCGAACTGGTTCCCGTAGTCCGAGGGAACAAACGACGGTGGAGACAAGGGCCTGTGCCGCACCAGCCTCACGCGGTAAGTTCTGTCGTTGAAGCATGGGACCCGCGACTGAAGCCCCATCTCAGTCGCGGGTAATTCACGGGACGGCCTCAAACTTTTTGATGGTATTCGATAACCTCTGCTCATGTTCCTTTCGTATCTCTTCAATACTCTTTTCGTTCATGATGTAAGGTGTCAGGAAGATTACGAGTTCCACTTTGCTTTTTACCTGGCTGATATTGTTAAAGATAGTGCCGACAACCGGAATATCGCCCAACACAGGCACCCCTCTTTTTGATTCGGTGATCTTGTCGATGATGAGCCCCGCTATGACAATCGTCTTGCCGCTCGGGACAGCCACCATGGTATCCACTTCCCTGACATCGATAACCGGCATATTGCTGTGGCCGTCAGGTGATACGGAGACCGAGGATTCTTCTGAGATGCTGGGGTGTATCTGCATGGTTATCATGCCGTTTTCTGCCACCTGGGGCGTGACATCAAGGAATATTCCCACTTCATTTATCTGCGGGTTGGTAGAGGTCTGCAGGAGCAGCCCTTGAGCATTAAATACCGTATTCGTGATCCATGATACCTCGTTCGTCGTGAGTTTAATGACTGCCCGCTGGTTATTCAAGGTCGATATCTTTGGACTGGAAAGGGTATTGACCTGTCCCTGCTCCTTCATGGCATCAAGGAGTGCATTATACTTGTTGCTGGTAAGACTAATCTGAAACACCCCGGTAGGGGGAACGGGGACAAGCGATTGCGCAAAGCTCAGCTTACTGCTCCCATAGTTCACGATGGCGTTCCAGTCAAGGCCGAAAGAGTAGTTACCATCGAGCGTCACCTCGACAATCTGCGCCTGGATGAGCACCTGCCGCTTTACTGACCGCTCGATGTCGTCGAGAAAGGACTTGATATGAGCCAGATTGTCAGGATAATCCACAACATAAATAACGCCTGCCAGTTCATTGATGACCAGCTTTTTGCCTGTCTTGTCCCCCCTGCTGAATCCTCCCTCGGTTTTCTGACCGCCACCGACATCCCCGAATATCATGACCTCAAGGCCCCTGATCACCTCGCTCCAGAAATCAGAGGTGCCTGATGTGGTGACGCTGACATTCCCCTGCTGAGTCGAACCAGTGCCCGATGAACCGTTACTGCCGTTGGCAGTAGAAGTGGTAGGAGAAATATTGAGATTTATATTTGATCCGACAGCTCCGTTTGTGGAATTCCCGTATTCTGATATGGCGGCATTCATCGTGCTCGAAGAGGTTCTCTTATCCTTGATATAGTTTAAGAAAAACGTCTCTGAAATCAGTTTGGGCTTGCCAACCCTGAATATCCCCTCTTCATTAACAAAGCTATACCCAAGGGGGTTCAGGATTGCAGTGAGTATTTCCCTGATAGTTTTATCCCTGACATCTGCCGTCACCTTCCCTTCGACATCCTTATCAGCAGTTATCGTAACTCCGCTCTCCAACGACAGCAAAAACAGGATATCCCTCAGATCAGAATTCTTGACGCTCAGGGAGTATATCTCTTCACTTTCCTTCGCGTTAGACTCATTTTTCTCCTCCATAATGCTTTCTTTTGGTTTCTCAAGACTCTGTGGAGGAGTCGCTTCCGGTACCGGCAACATAGTTTCCTGAACTTTCGCCACCCTGGGAGAAGCACACGCACTGAACAAAAATACCATCAGGAATCCTATCGCCAGCTTTCTCACCTTATTCCTCCTCCTCACTGAAATTCTCCACGATACCGATACCACGTGTGTCCTTTCCTTCCTTGATCATGATGCTATGCCGCTGAATGGCCTTCACCCTGCCTTCTCCCACGGTATCGCCGACCTCTACAATATGGTTATTTATAAGCGCATACCTTTTCCCTTGCCCCACCACTATTGCCTTCACCGTTAACTCTTCGCGTGGCAGCTCTTTTTCCCGCTTTTTTAATTGCGTCTCTTCGCCTTTTGCGTCATACCGGAAGGGGTCTCGTTTCCACTTGCCCCTGTCCTGAGCAATGGGAGGGAAAAAGGATATCTTGAAGATGTCCTCATTGTCACTGTTCCCCTTTGTCATCTCTTGACTCTGACTTTCTTTCGGCGTCAGGTCTCTCTTCGAGAAAAAGTTAAGATTATAGAGTATTATCCCTGCGCACCCCATTCCGACGATAATCATAAGATATTTATTACGCAGCATTGGACCGTTCCCGTGACAGAATTTCGAGGGTGATCGTCGTTCTGAGCAGATTTCTTTCCGGCTTTACCTGGAGTTCCGTAATCCGTTTGAATCTCTCGATATTCTGTACCAGTCTTACGTATTCAGCCGTATCCCGGTAACTGCCCTCAAAAGAAACCTTCACGACGTACCGTCTGATTTCCTCTTCCCTCCCGCGACTGCTCATCATTTCCTGCCTCGGCATTTCTCCTCGTTCGTTCGTTGATGTTACGGTAGCGACCTCATGGTTCTTTATCCCTGTTGCCTTCGCACACGCATAGAGATTCTCTATGAACACAGAAACGTCCGGTTTGATCGGGATCATTCTCTCGAAAATCTGCGGGTCAAGGCGCTTTCTCTGCAAACTCACCCGATCGCTCTGAAGCTTCATGATTTGATCCTGCATCTGGTGCATCTGTCCGCTGCGGCCATGCAGATACAACCATAGGCCCGCAAGTGACAGTACTACGGCAAGACCGATAACAAGTGACCTCCTACTCGGCTTTCTCATACGGACTCACCCCACAGGAAACCAAAAAGTGGACGACCTTATCCTTCCCCTCACCGCTCACGGAAAAGGTCGGCCCCCCACGGACCCTGAGATATTTGAGGGCATTGATGCTGTTCATAACCTGCGTGAAGGATCTCTTGCTTCCTACCCCGATATCATACATACTGACAAATTTCAGATCGATCAGCTGCACGTCGCCTTCCCGCCGGAAGGATATTCCTTCCAGGGAAACCTCCTCAGGAAGATTGTTCGATAGATGCCTGAATAATGCATAAAACATGATCCCGCTTTCACTTAAACCCTTCAATTGCGCCACTTGTTTCAGATAATGAGTCGATTCGGCCCCTGTGGAGAGCATCTGATCCTCTCTCACCAAAGCATCACGCCTCTCTTTCAACCTCTTGTAGTTCACTTCGGTAATGAGACAAATGGACGCGAAAACCGCAAGGCTGAGGCAGACAGCCGCTATCGCTGCCACTTTACTGATCCTTAACGGTCCCCTCCCGGACGAATCCCTCGCCATGAGATCAAGATCTGTCCCATCAGAGAGGCCAAAGGAAAGCCCATGCAGTGCGGTAAACAGAGGGCCATCTGAAACCGTGCCCCGGAATGTGTTCCAGACGGAAGCCTTGATGTTAATCCCTTCACTTACTGTGCCGTCCAATCCTTCCAGAGCCCCGGCCCCGCAGAGCAATACCTTGTCGATCGGGGTGTCAGCGTATTCTTCACGATATTTGAGGATAAAGCTATACAGAGCATCGATCATCCCGTAGAGCTTCCTCTTCCGGATCCGTTCGCCGTCTAATCCGGCCTTGACTTCCTTCTCAATATCAATTGGTTCCAGCGGTATCCTTTCGTGACGTAAAGCCTGTGAGGGGGATACAACAGTGATCTCCAGGGAGTCGGACTCGATGTCCACAAGCGCGCAGGTCTGGGACACATCTTCACGCTTTTCATAAGCCTTCAGCAGGGTAAGGAGGGAAGTGGAGACCGTCTTCACTTTGAGGCCATGTCCGGATAAAGCCTTTACGTGTTTTTTTATTGACTCAGGATTAAAAATCGTAACGATATACGCCTGGTCTTTCTCAGCTGAACCCCAGGGAGTCAGGTGAAAAACCGGCGGCTCATTCTTACCCGTTTCCTTGATTCTTCTGCTGATAATCTTTTCAGCGTCCGCAACATCCATCTTCTGCAATGTAAAAACCTTTACCGTAACTTCTTCCGAGGGCAGGATGAGGTGAGCGGCATCCGGTCTGACCTTCGATTCATCAGAAATCTGCCTGAAAGTCTTTGCACATTCAGCATCGTACAGAGAGAAGGATTCAAAGACCTTCGTGTACTTGACCACTTCACCTTCGGTGATCAGTACCTTTAATGCCCTTCCCCTTATGTCAAGAAATACGTTATTCATTGCACGGTAACGGTATAGCTGTTTGTTGGCAGATTCACATTGATGGAATTCAATCCATCGACGACGAAAAGCGCTGTCTGAAGAGATGCAATGGGGCTCCCTACGCAGCCGGCGGCAAGAAAAAGTTGGGACCAGAATAACGCCTTCCCTACGGGAAGGTTCTCACCCATGGCGCAATTAACGGCGACCGAGTAATTGTTCGTTACGCTGGCAGTAACGTCCCCGGAATTAAAATTAACGCAACAATGCGTAGTATCGGTCACTGTCCCCGAAGGGTCGAGATATTGTGCGGCAACAGAAGCAGAAAATGTTTGGTTATATGCAGGACTAAGAGGAGGATTCGCGACTGCGTAGTTTATCGTTATATTGATGTTGCCCTGAACGACAGCCGTGGGAGCTACCTGGCCTTGATAAACCTGGAGCTCGGGATCGGTCGTGGCATTGATATCGTCGGCAGTATTCATTTTCCCGTCAGGTCCTGCACTCTGTAGTGTCGCGGAGACCCTCTTCCCTGATACAGTCGCAGCCGTATAGACAATAGTATGTCCCCAGGCGTCCTGCTCATAGGTCTGCGGATTGAAGCCCGCCGGCATATAGGTTATAAGGTCATTGAGGGTTGCGGGCAGTTGTCCATAGTCTCCCACATATCCAAAGTTTGTTCTGACTCCATTCTGAATCAGCCGCGGGTCACCCACCATCGCCTTTTGCAAATCACTCATTCTCTGTTTTGTGAGATCCACCTCGTTGCTTTCCCAGACCCTGTAGAAAAAGGGGACCATGATGCCGACCAGCGATGCGATGATTGCCATCACGACAATAACCTCGATGAGGGTGAAACCATCTTCTTTCATCGTACCCTGATACCCCCTACGGCCCGGTAGATAGGGAGAAACATAGAAAGCAAAACGATGAGAACCACGCCGCCGAGGAAAACAATGATCAACGGCTCAAAGTAGGTCAGAATCTTCTTGAAGACATCGGGGACCTCCTTATCAAAGATATTGGTCGCCCGCACCGCGACACTCTCCAGATTGCCGGTTTTCTCGCCGACAGAAACCATATCGATCACGAGCGAGGGGAACACCTTGGACTTCTGCATTGCCCGGGCGATGCCGTCCCCGGTCATAACGGAATCGGTAACGAGGGTAAGCGCCTCGTGCATGACGACATTAGGAACAACTCCCGAGGCGATGGTAAAGATCTGCTCCATATTCATACCTGACATGTACAGTGTGGCGACTGCCTTAAAGTACCTCGAGAGATTGATCTTTTTGATAAGAGCACCGATTAACGGCAAAGAAAGGAGGACTGCGTCAACCCTTCTCCTGCCGGTGTCGGTCTTCATCCATATTCTCATCAGGACAATGCCGGTAATCGTGGTCGCGACAATAAGAAGGAAATAGGTTTGGAAAAAACCCGCCACCGCTACGACTATTTTCGTCGGCAGAGGCGTTTCAACGCGGAGATCAGTCAGGATCTTCAGGAGCTTCGGGAAGACAAAGGCAAACAGCAGCGTGATGAGTGACGCCACCGCCGACAGGATTATAATGGGATAGGCGAATGCTGCCCGGACTGTCTTTCGAAAATTCATCTGCCACTCGATATACTCCATCAAATCATTGAGTATCTTGTCCAGGCTTCCTGCCCCTTCACCGGCCTTTATCATCTGGACGTAATAATAGGGAAAAAGAGAGGGGCTTTCCTGCATAGCCGCAGAGAGAGACATGCCGGATTCCACCCTATTCAGGACCAGTTCAGCCGCCTCGGATATTTTCCTCTTTTCCTGGTTTCTTGATAAATCTAATAGTCCGACGGTAAGGGGTATTCCCGAGGTTATGATGAGGTGAAGGAAAAAACTGAAGTCTAAGAGATCCTGGTCATGAAATCTTGCTCCTTCTCCCTTCAGGGTATCAAGGAACCCGGCCTTCTCAGCCTCGATCATGGTCAGACCCCGGAGATTGAGTTTTCTCTCAAGTTCCGACTCATCAGTTGCGTTGAGCTTGCCCATCAGCACTACTGAGTTCTCGTCGATTGCCCGGAAAGAATAGAAAGCCATCTACAACTCCTCGGTCCTTGTTACGCTGCTCAGTTCTTCGTAGGATGTGAGACCCATCCTCACCTTTTCGACCCCTATTTCAGCCATGCTCATAAAGCCTTCTTGTTTTGCCTGCTGCCTGACATCGGCAAGCGTTGCCTTACGACTGATCATGTCCTTGATCTCCGGGCTTACTGTCAGGATCTCATAGATAACCGTCCTTCCCGCATAGCCTGTATTCCCACACGCCTCGCAGCCTCTTGCCTTATAGAGACCGCCTTTTGTCGGATCAGTTTTCACTTTTTCATAAACAGCCTCACCGGATGGTATCTCTTCCTTACACTGCTGACAGAGCAATCTCACGAGGCGTTGGGCAACCACGGCATCGAGGGTCGCTGAGACGAGAAAGGGTTTTATCCCCATATCAATCATCCTCATGATACTCGACACGGCGTCGTTTGTATGGAGGGTGCTGAATACGAGATGGCCGGTGAGGGCAGCACTTACTGCCAGTTCCGCTGTCTCGATATCCCTCATCTCGCCAACGAGGATAACATCGGGGTCCTGCCTGAGGATTGATCTCAGCCCTCGAGCGAAGGTAAGCCCTGCCTTCACATTGACCTGGGCCTGCCTCACGAGAGGCATCTGGTATTCCACTGGGTCCTCGATAGTAAAGATATGTTTGCTGACCGTGTTGATGGCTGTAAGACAGGAATAAAGGGTTGTCGTCTTTCCGGAGCCGGTCGGCCCGGTTGCCAGTATCATTCCGAAGGGCAGCTTCAGGATTTCATGAATCTTGTTCGTAGCGTGCGTCAGATAACCCAAACTCTCCAGCCCTAACGTTAGCTGTGACTTATCAAGTATCCTCACAACCACGTTTTCACCGCCCGTTACGGGAAATGTGGATATCCTGAGATCGACTTTCCTGTTCTTAAAGGGAATCTCCGCACCACCGTCCTGAGGCAGTCTGCTTTCGGCAATGTTCATATGCCCGATAATCTTGATCCTCGATACAAGAGGGTTCAGGAGGTCTTTCGGCAGATACACGGCGTGATGGAGTTTCCCATCCACCCGGTATCTCACCCTTGTCCCTTTTGTGTCAGGACCGATATGGACATCGGTTGCTCCCCTGCTTATGCCGCTCACGATCAGCTTTTCAACAAGCATTACGATAGGCGATTGAGCGAAGTCAGACTCCTTTTTCCCGGCCCCCTCACCCTGGAAGGCGGAACTGCTCTGTTTTACCAGGTATGCCAGCTCTTCAGGGATATCAACGGATTCTTCCTTCGGAAGAGCCTCGGCAGAACCGTCATGAGAACAGGAGAGGACTTGGAGCAGGTCATTCTGGCTGATGAACCCGTGACTGAAAAGTATTGCACCAAGGAGCTCCCCAGTTTTCTTCTGCTCTTGAACCGCGATATCGAGATGTTCCTGGGTTATGAGGCCTGCGTCAAGAAGCCTGTCGCCTATTCGTTTCCGTTGCGTCACTGTTTCACTGAAGCCTTATCCCGATATCATCGCCCATCGGTGCCGCGGCGGTCGGAACTGTTTCGATGACTCCATCTGGACCTGCCGATAGGATCCATACCGGTTGCGGGACCCCTAGTGCAATAGGGGCGAGGCTGAATCCGTCCGCATTCGTCACATATGGATTGCCCCAGGGGTCATTGGTAACAAACCCCATATAAGCGCCCTGCCACATCGGCGGTGTTGTTTGTGAATAGCAGGTTGTGCCATCAGTCTGCAGATAATTGTTATAGGGCATGATGGTGGTCGTATTCCACCCTGCCGGGAGAAAATTGTTAGGCAGGACAGCTGAGGTGCCGCTGAGGAGCACCGTTACGTTTGGTTGGCATGTTGCGTCCAGATTGGGCCACTGTCCAGTGTCTTTCTTGAAGATTATCATGGCATTGGAGATGGACCTTATGTCAGCAGTGGCCCGTGTAATCCTCGACTCGTCAATTTGCTTCAAGATGAGGGGCACAAGGATGCCCGCAAGGATGGCAATGATGCCCGCGACTACGATCACCTCAATCAAGGTGAACCCTCTTTCTCTCTTACTCGTCATAACACACCTCCGACTGGTTTTTATGTGGGCAACGCCCACAGAAATAAACTGGGGTTAACAACCCCCTTGATTCCGTAATTCGTACGACATCCGTGGCCCCTCACGGGGACGCCGAAAAGACCTACGGTCTTCGTCCGGAACAGCGGCACTCGTCACAGCACTTCTTCAGAGCACGCGGCATGTTCTTTCCGAAAAACGCTGAAGCCTATCTTTCTTATCGGCCGACGCCTGAAGAACTTTAGTGCCAAAACGCATGGGGCCCGTGTGGCCTCCTATTTTCTCAAGTACCAGGTCTTTACAGGACTCCGCAGCTCATTTTTCCTGTGGTCAACGCCTGCTGAGATCCCTCTTTGTAAGTTACGGGGGCCGTGTGAATCGGGGCGGGAACCCTGACGCCCAGCGGCAGTAACGCCGGTCGGCTGCCGAATATGTGATCGTATGAAATCACATATTTTTAGGAACGGTTGAGACACGATAATCTGTGCACGGTTGAATGGCTAAGATGAGAAGTGCTATATTCCCTCATGGGCATGGCTTCAAGGAAGAAAAGAAATTCATCTGGTGATGCTTCGAAGAATCTGGGTGGGCGATTAGGATCTTCTGCAACTGCAAAAACGAGTATTCTTTATGGGCCGCTGCTCCATGTCGTACTGATTATTGCTGTTGGCCTTATTGCCTATTCCAACACCTTCCAGGTCCCATTTCAGTTTGATGATC
>JBEKCV010000041.1:0-35217 GCA_050014695.1 Thermodesulfovibrionales bacterium | reverse complement strand
CCCAGCAGTTGTCCATAAAGTTGATGCCGTTATCGATGGCGGTCCGGATGATCCCGATGCTCTCTTTTTCGTCCTTCTGCTTGCCGATGTGGTAGCCCCCCAGCCCGATGAGCGATACTTTCTCACCTGTATGCCCCAGCGAGCGGTAGGGCATCTGATCCTGTGCTACTGCAGCAAGCAAACCTTTCGGGACACTCGAGGTGATCGTCAGTGCAGTCGCCGCTGCAAGCAGTTCACGGCGCGTCATGATAATTTCTTTTCCCATGGTTGCTCCTTATACTTTTAAGGGGAGCGGCTATGTTTGATTAACTCCACATATAGTAAGAAGGCAAATTGTTTATTCTAAGTAAACTTTAAGTCGTAAAAGGAGCATTGTCAATGTCCCTTCGCGGGGTGGTATTCGTGCGCACCCTCTGCAACTGCGCGCTGTTTGTCTCACCAATCCTCCAGATTCATTCATGTGACGGGTAGATATTCGAATCTTGCCACCCACCCCCGAGGGCTTTTACCAGTTGAACACTGGTAACAAGTTGCAGACCGCGAATCTGCACTGCTAGTTGTTCGTTCTGCAATACTGAACGTTGAGCATCCAACACTTCAAGATAAAGAGCGGCTCCCTGTTTATAGCGAAAAGCAGATATTTCACGATTTCGTTGTGCTGCTTGAACAGCCCTGGCCTGTGCTGCCGCTTGGTTTTCCAGTATGCGAAGACCCGCCAAGGCATCCTCGACTTCTTGAAACGCAACCAGCACTTGCTGACGGTAATTTGCAACGGACTCATCATAGGCAGCTCGGGTACGCTTTAGATCGGCAGAAAGGCGGCCGCCTTCAAAAATCGGCAAGGATATAGTTGGGCCGAAAAACCAAGTAAAGCTCTGCCCATTCAATAAGCTGCTGAGCTTATCACTTAGTTGTCCAGCGCTTCCCGTCAGATTGATGGACGGGAAGAAGGCTGCCTTGGCCACGCCAATGCGAGCATTGCTTGCAGCCATTGCGCGTTCGGCTTCCGCGATGTCCGGGCGACGCTCAAGAAGGTCAGAGGGCAACCCTGGCGGAATGACAGGTGGCATGAGGCTTAGCGGATTTTCAGATAGAGAAAACTCGGATGCTGGCTTTCCAATCAAAACAGCAAGTGCATGCTCGAGTTCGGCCCTCTGTTTGCCTTCACCGATATATTGGGCTTGCGTCGAGGCCAGCAACGTTTCTGCTTGAGCCACATCGAGTCCGCTCGCAATGCCACCCTTATAACGGACGAGTACCAAATCGAGGGATTTTTTGAGCACGTCGATGTTATTTTTAAGGATGGTGATGTCTGCATCAAGGTAGCGCAGATTAAAATAGGTCTGTGCCACGTCTGATTTCAAAGTAAGCAGGATGGTTTCATAGGCCGCAAAGCTTGCCTGAGCGTCGGCGTTTGCCGCTTCAAACGCGCGTCGCACTGTTCCCCAAACGTCCAGCTCATAATTCAGGTCGAAAGGCACGCTGAACGTGTTTGCTGTATAGGTCTTCGATGGCGTCGAACCAGGCTGAAACGGTCTGTTCCCTGACTGTTGAGATCGGACGGCAGAGGGATCCAACTGAACCGAAGGAAAGAAATCAGCCTCAGTGATTCGAGCAATCGCACGAGCCTCAATCACACGAGCTACCGCCGCTTTCAGGCTTTCATTTGCGGTTGTTGCCTGCGTTTCGAGATCATTCAAGACAGGATCGCCGAAGATTTTCCACCAGTTTCCCTTGGCTATGTCGTCCCGAGGGGTTGCTTCTTTCCACCCGCTCGGCAGGGCCTCTTTCCATGCGGCCGGCGTTTCAACTGTCGCCCTCTTGTAATTCGGGCCAACAACGCAGCCGGCAAGTCCCGAAACGAGCACTAATAATAGCGTTTCGATTACAAATTGATGATGTTTACACATCTGTCTCCTCGTAGATAGGATAGGCCAAACAAATTCACTTGGGCGTGGCCGTCACCTTAGGAGTTTCTTCTATGGTCACGGATGTCCCTTCGCTTATCGAATCAGAGGGGTTGACAATGATCGAGTCACCCTCTGTCAAACCGGAAATCACTTCGACACTGGTACCAAAGTCGCGGCCTAAAACAATGTTTTGCAAATGAACTATCTGGTTTTTATCAACGAGTGCCACCTGGGTGCCCTTTTCGCGAAAGAGGAGAGTGCTTGAGGGTATAATGAGCGGTTCATGGGGAAGTGTTATGTGAAAACTTACCTCGCCAAAGGCGCCTGGAAGCAATTCGCCTTTCGGGTTGGGCACCCGCACTTCAGTAAGAAGCGTTCTAGAGGCGGGAAGTATCGCACCAGCCGTTCTCACTACTTTGCCGGAGAATGTTCTATTAGGGAATTCTGCGACTCGCAGGTCTGCTGGTACTCCTGGGACCATAGACAGACTGTAGATTTCTGGAACATTTACATAAACCCGAAGAATATCAGTCTGAGCCAGCCGAAAAAGTTCCTTCGTTGTCCCTGCGGTTATAAGCGCCCCGACGTCTGTATTGCGAGCGGTTATAATCCCGTCAAAAGGAGCAACAACCTTCTGGAAAGATTGCAAGTCTTTCAAACGGCCCACGTTAGCAATGGCAGCGTTCAAATCGGCTTGGCGCGCCTTATAAGCCGCCACGTTTTGATCTACCTCTTGCTGAGAGACACCATCAAATTGCAACAGATTTTTCCAACGCTCGGCAGTGGTGCGAGCTAAATCAAGATTGGCTTGGGCTTGAGCCTGTGCTGCCTCCATCTGCGCCAGTTGCTGATCCACCTCCGGGGTTTCGATTTCAGCCAAGAGCTGTCCTGCCTTTACTTGACTGCCAATATCCACCAGCCACCGTTTCAAGTAGCCATCCGTACGAGCATAGATGGGCGTTTCGACAAAGGCTTGTACATTTGCCGGAAGGACAAGTCCGGTCTTTGCATTATTTCGCCGTGGATGCGCAACGCTCACCGGTGTGCGTCCGGCGTCTTTGGTCGAGGAGACCAATTCTGATCGGTCATGCCATCTGGAATAAATTACAAAGAATAGAGATAGTGCAAGCACACCAAGTCCAAGAGCAATAATCACCGTGGGCCGCCGAACATGTGATATCCACCTATGTATATTCATCTTTTCTATTTCTCCTCACGAATTGCTTTCACTTTCCTCTGTCAACGGTCTAGAATAACCTTTTCGCCGAATATAACTGAAGACGACTGGAACAAAGAAAAGCGTTCCGACGGTAGCCAGCAGTAAGCCGCCGATGACAGCTCTACCCAAGGGTGCATTTTGTTCCCCGCCTTCGCCTAGGCCCAGAGACATAGGCAACATGCCGATAATCATGGCCAGAGCCGTCATCAGAACAGGACGAAGTCGCGTAAACCCCGCCTCCACCGCCGCGCTAATCGTGTCTGTCCCCTCCCGCAAATGTTTATTGGCAAAAGTGACCATCAGAATACTATTTGAAGTCGCTACCCCAACACTCATGATAGCGCCCATCAACGAAGGCACATTGAGTGTGGTTCCGGTGAGAAACAGCATCCAGACGATCCCCGCCAACGCACCTGGCAGCGCAGTAATGATTATGAACGGATTCGTCCATGACTGAAAATTCACGACCATTATGAGATAGACCAGTACAATGGCAAAGAGAAGGCCAGCCTCAAGCCCGAAGAATGATGAATGCATCGTTTCGACCTGGCCGCGCATTACCATCGAACTGCCGCGGGGCAGCTTTTTCTGAAATTCCTCTATAATCTTGGAAATTTCCGATGAGACGCCGCCCAAGTCACGACCCTGGATATTGGCGTAGATGTCAACCACAGGTTGAATATCGTAGTGAGTGGCAACGCCAAGGTCTGCCCCCCGGTTGACAGATGCCAGGTTGTGCAGGATCTGAACTTGGGGCTGTGCACCGTTCCCCCCAACTACGGGAATGTTCTTTAGGTCCTCTAACGAATCAATTCTGTACTGTGGGGTTTGCGTCGAAACCTGGTAAGACACACCCTGGGGGCTCAGCCAGAAATTGGGTGCTGTCTGAAAACTGGTTGTGAGTGCGACCAAGACATTGTTAGCCACGTCTCGCTGCGTGAAACCAATTTCTTGAGCCTTTGTGCGATCGACGTTGACTTCGATCTTAGGCTGATCAAACACCTGGTATATATGCGCGTCCACTGCACCTGGAATCCGCTTAATCCGCTCGAGCATTTGTGCTGCTATGTTGTAATTCGCTGGTAGATTTGAACCGATTAATTGAACGTCAATCGGCGCGGGTAAGCCAAAGTTCAAGATCTGGCTCACGATATCCGCCGGTTGAAAGAAAAAGGCCGAACCCGGAAATTCCCGGGGCAAGCTTTGACGGAGCATTTTAATGTAATTTGCTGTCGGATGATGGACAGGGTTTAAAGAAATAAGGATGTCGGCGTCTGAGGTGCCGATCGTGCCGCTATTGCTGTAGGACAGGTTGATGCCGCTGGTCGGCAGTCCGATATTATCGAGAATACTTGCCAGCTCCTGGCTTGGAATCTGCCGGCGAATCGCCCGCTCCACCCGGCCACACAGGTCGGCCGTATCTTCAATCCGCATACCGGTTGGAGCTCTGAAATGCAAACGGATTTGGCCGGAATCAACGCTGGGAAACAAATCTTGGCCCAAAAACGGGACCAGCAGAAACGTAGCTGCACAAAAGCCGAGGAAGGCGGAGGCAAAGAGAAGGCGATGGCCTAAGCACCACTTGAGCCCACTTAGGTAGCGGTCACGAAAATCTTCAAATCCACTCTCAAAACGCAAGTGAATATGCCGAAAGAAGCCCGCTTTCGCTTTGGAATGGTCGGGTAGGTGGGATGCTTCGCGTCTTTTAACGTGGAAGAAATAGAAAAGTGTCGGAACAATCGTGCGCGAAAGCAGATACGATGCGAGCATTGCAAAGACGACTGCCTCTGCAAGAGGCCGGAAAAGAAAGCCGGCGATGCCGCTCAAAAAGAGAATAGGAACAAAGACGATACAGATACTAAGCGTAGCGACAAAGGCTGGTACAGCGATCTGCTGCGCTCCATTTAAAATCGTTTCCCGAAGAGGTTTGCCTTCAGGCAAGAGACGATTGACATTTTCAATCTCCACCGTAGCATCGTCTACTAGTATACCGACCGCCAAAGCAAGACCGCCCAGCGTCATGATGTTGATTGTTTCCCCCAGCACACCCAAGGTCAGGAGCGAGCACAAAATCGCAAGCGGAATCGAAATTGCCACGATGACCGTGCTTCGCCAGCTGCCGAGAAATAGCAGAATCATGGCAGCGGTAAGACAGGCGGCTATGGTCGCTTCCCTTATAACGCCTTGCACCGATGCACGAACGAATACCGACTGGTCAGCGAGAGGCTTGATTTCTAACTCCGGGGGAAGCGTTGCTTCAATCTTGGGCAGAGCGGCAAGCACACGGGAGACTATATCGAGGGTAGATGCGTTCCCGCTCTTTATGATCTGCAGCAGAGAGGAGCGGTGCCCGTCCAGACGGACAATATTGGTTTGAAATTGGAAGCCGTCGTGAACATAGGCAACATCACGCACATATATACTGGTGCCGTTGACGAATTTGATCGGCAAATCATTCATCTCGGCAATGGTTTGTGCACTGCTATTTAGCTCGACATTGTATTCCCGGCTGCCGATCTTCACTGTCCCCTGCGGCAGAATCAGATTCTGCACATCCAACGCATTCACAACATCGGCTCCCGATACGCCTTTGGCCAATAAAGCCTGGGGATCCAGGTCAACAGTGACCACACGGACCTTGCCACCGTAGGGAAGAGGAATAGAGGCCCCTTCAATGGTAGCAAGCTGCGTACGAATAAAATTCGTCGCCAAATCATTCAACTGTTGTTCGGAGAGCGTCTTGCTGTCGAGGCTCAGCTGAAGGACAGGAACGCTCGACGCGCTGTAGGAGATGACAAGAGGGGACGTAGTTCCCGGAGGCAACTGACGCAGGAGTGTCTGAGCAATGGCAGTCACCTGAGCAATAGCTCCCGCAATTTTGGCTTTGGGTTGGAAAAAGATCTTGATTACGCCAACACCGTTATACGACTGCGACTCCATATGCTCGATATCATTGACCGTTGTCGTTGCCGCGCGCTCAAAGATGGTGACTATACGGTGTTGTATTTCTTCAGGAGGGAGGCCAGAATAGCTCCAAATCACACTGACGACCGGGATGTTGATGTTCGGGAAAATATCGGTCGGCGTATGTAAAATCGCTAACACACCCAGGATCAACACTAGCAGGGCCGCTACCACAAAGGTATAAGGCCGATCTAACGCTAATCTGACAATCCACATAATCCCTTGTACTGTCCCATAAACTTTTTGGCGATGCAGCCTACCATTGCGCGGCAGCTTTCAGATCGGACAAGTCTTGCACCAGCGCGCGAAAACGCTCCACAATTGGATCAATAGCGTCACTAGATCTGGTCGGCATCGGTTCTCACGGATGAGACGAACGACGAAAGACGAAGGACAGAAGCATTGGTCTCTCGGCAAGGCCTTTGTGTCCTTCGCTGGCCAGCACATCTTCGTCTGCAAATGATTTCCGAGTCCCAGTTGAAATTTTCAAAAACTGCCGTCGGGTGATTTTCAAAGTAGACATCTTGCCCCCATCCAAGCAGATATATCCTTATACGAATAAGGTAGGGCAGATTCTCGTCTTTGTCAAGCGAGATGATCCATATTTTATAAATTGATTTTCATGCTCCTGATTCAGATGTGCCAAACCGCGAAAGGGCGACAATGCTAGTAGACAGTTGCTTCATTTCCTGAGAGATTGTTCTATTTTTTCAAACAGAGAAGCGCAAATTGTTACTTCAGATAGAGGTAACGGCATTCTCCTCCTTCTCATGCCCTTTTAGCTTTATTTTCTGTCCGTCTCTTGCTCCCCGTGGAATCTTGATCAGCGACCGCTTTTGATTGCCTTGGTTATTATGAAGATACCGAACCTGCCTGCCTCAAAGGCCTCTTCAGTAGCAATCTTGATCGCGCCATGCCCGCCTCTTCCTTTTACCGGCAAATAGGATCACTCACTTCTTAGCCGCTAATCAATGAGATATGGCCACAACCTCCTACGGTTGCGATAAGATATTCCAGCTCGACACAAAGTCAAAATCAGTCCTCCCCCAATTTCGGCTCGCTAAAACTGGCTAGTATTTTCGTTCGAAATCTTGATGCGTTGCCATTTCTTTTGTCCCTCTCTATTTCCTTGAATAAAGACTGTGTATTTTATTCCTCAACCTTCTCTTTCCGTTTCAATCATTATGTGATACTCTGGAATCAGGGATTCATGAGTACTTATGTTTTCTTTGCATTAGAAGGGAGGGTGTTATGAAAGTTGGATTTATCGGTCTCGGGATCATGGGGAGTCGTATGGCAGCAAATCTTCTGAGAAACGGGAACGAACTCGTGGTCTACAATAGGACAAAGGAGAAGGCAGGGCCGCTCATTGGTCAGGGAGCGGTCTTTGTTCCAACCCCTGCGAGGGTTGCAGAGAGCGTATCGGTCATAATTACTATGCTCGCCGAGCCGACTGCTGTGACCGACGTTGCCCTGGGGGAAGATGGTTTTCTCAATCGTTTCACGAGAGGCTCTCTCTGGATCGACTGCAGTTCGGTGAATCCCTCCTTTTCCAGGAAAGCGGCGGCGGAATGTGTGAAGAGAGGTGTGCGTTTCCTGGATGCGTCTGTTGCCGGCTCAAAGGTACCGGCAGAGCAGGGGCAACTCATCTTCTTTGTCGGTGGGGAAAGGGATGATGTCGAATTCTCAAGGCCTCTGCTGGAGACTATGGGTAAAGCGGTCTTCCACATCGGGGGACACGGCATGGGCGCGGCCATGAAGATGGTGAACAATCTTCTCCTTGCAGGCGCGATGGCGGCCTTCTCAGAGGGCTTGGTTCTCGGAGAATCGCTTGGCATAGCCCGCGACGTGCTTTTCGAGGCGCTCCTCGCATCGCCCGTGGCCGCTCCCGTTCTTGGTCTCAAGAAGCCTTTGATCGAGTCCGGGACCTTCGAGGCTCAGTTCCCTCTCAAGTGGATGCACAAGGATCTCCAGTTAGCTTCGGTGACTGCCTATGAATGCGGAGTCGCGATGCCATCATCCCATGCCATCAAGGAGCTATTTGCACTCGCTATTCGCGAGGGTCTTGGAGAGAAGGATTTCGCCGCCCTTTATCAATATCTGAAGGAATCACGTCAGGGGTAACTTACAAGATAGGATATGGCTAGAGCATCAGGTTTTTGCAACGCTGAAGGGAGAGAGATGCAGAAAGCGACGCACTTTGCACAGTCTCAAAAGAACGATTATTTGGCAGGGAGGCGATCTCAAGTCCACCCTAATAAACGTGTTTCAAAAAAGGTGCAACAGTGAATATTTCCAAAAGAACTCAGCGTAACGCAAAATTCAACCAGCAGCTACCAGCGATCAGTTTAACCGCATTTTCCGATCCATCAAATCCCGGCATACCACTCGTATCCTTGGTCTTCCCAGTACCCTCCCTTTCCGCCGGCAATCCCGGAGAAGTCTTCGACGATCTCTATACGGATAACGTACTTCGCGTGCTTGTATCCGAGCTGGCGCTCGACCCGTAAGCGGATCGGCGCGCCATTGGCGAGGGGAAGAACCGCTCCGTTCAATTCGTACGCCAAGATGGTTTGCGGGTGGAATGCGTCCTCCATATCTATGCTCTCGTAGTAGAGAGAACTGCCGTCTTCATTCATCGGGTCGGCACAGTGAAAGACGACATAGCGGGCATTCGGTTTGAGTCGGACTTTTTCGAGTAGGAACCCTAAACGCGCTCCCTTCCACTTGCCGATGGCGCTCCACCCCTCGACGCAATCGTGCCTCGTTATCTGAGTGCGGCTAGGGAGCGCCCGTATCTCGGCGAGAGAAAACATGCCGGGCTTGTCGACCAAACCGTCAACGGTCAATCGATAATCTGCGAACCCGTTCTTCGCCATCTCCAAGAATGCTGGATTGCGAGGCAGTGAAGTCCCATTGCTCCTGAACTGCCCAGAAGGGTCCGTCTCCGCGAATTCCCGAACCATAGCCTTTCGTGGCAGAATCAGTCGCTGAACGCCTTGGGTCGCTTTCTCGCCAAAGCCCAGCATTTTGGGAAACCATGTCGTATCCGACAGCTTCTGACAGCCGCCCAAGGTTATGGCTCCAACTCCGGCAATCATCCGCGCCAGGAGTCCCCTACGGTTGATCCTTGTTACACTACTCACTGTCTAACCCCGACGGAATTTTGAGATACCCGGTAATCATAGATCGAACGTTATTCCAGAATCCATTGACAATGACCTGGAAGACATGAACGAACACGAATGCCACCAATGCCCAGGCGATGACGAAATGCAGCGTCCGCATGGACTGCCTGCCTCCGAACAGGCCGACCAAACGAGAAAAGAGTGCGTCCAGAGCTGGTGACATGCCAAGCCCCATCAGTATTATTGCAGGGGCCATCAGGAAGATCACGGAAAGGTAGGCCATCTTCTGCAGCACATTGTAGCGAGTGGCTTCCTCCCCTTTCGGGCGCCGGAGCAATAGGTGATCGACGACCGACCTGCCGATTGAACGCAAATCCTGACGGGTAGGCAATAGGTCCCGGACGACATGGCGGCTGAGCAAGGAGTATGTAACGAAGGAGAAGCCATTTACCACCAGGAGCCAGGCAAAGAAAAAATGCCAACGCCGGGCCATGGCAAGCCATTGGTTACTAGGGATTGTTATCCACGTCGGAAATCCCTTCTCTATCAGGTTTCCATCCAGGTCCTTGGAAGCCCCGAGGAATCCGGTGGTGTTTATTGTATAACCAAAGAGGCGTGCCGTACCTATAAGGTTACCTTCATCGTCTTCCACGCCGCGTATTTCAAGCAGAGGCGGTTTTTTTCCGTAGGATGATTCTCCCCAGTAAAGTGCCGTGTGTGCATTGAAGATGTTGAGGCCGCTCATCAGAAGCACGACAAGGGCCATGACATTGATCCAGTGCATAAGCCGCACCGGCAGACGATGGCGATACTGCATTTTTTTCTCGGGCAAGGCATTGTTCAGGTCTGCCACTTCAGCTTACCCCCTGCCAATACTTTGGAATCGATCACACTCTGGAGACTCATTCGTTTCATATTCCAAAGCATATCATCCTGATGACATGATTACAAGTTTTGGCAAATTTGGGTAGTGATGGATTTTGAATTTGCCCGTTCCTGATAGTGAACGAAAGTTCACCCATACTGATTGTTCGCTTGACACAGGAGAGCTTGGTATAATGATGACATGGATTTCATTCTTACCTCCATACTTGGCATTCTTCAATTTTTACTGGTTGGAGTAGGAATTTATGTGACTTTAAAACCTCAACCATCAAATCGTCATAAATCGTTATTTATCGGATTCATCATTTGTGGATTATTGGGCGTTGCGGTCGGAGTTTATCAGCAATATCAAAACGGAGAGCAACAAAAAACACAACAAGAGGAGTTTAATAGTAAATTAAAAGAAATTGGAGGGAATCTTCTTCAAAGTCAGCTTTCACAGGAATTTGTGAAAGGACAGCTGAATGCCATGACTTTAGTAGTGGGTCAAATCGCAAAAGCAGTTTCCGACCCCGGCATAAAGCAAATGGCTACCGCAATGGAGAAAATGGCTCAATCGTCCTCTCCAACTATCATGGTTACCAACAAACAGATATGCTCAAATACTATGGATTTAGTAAAAAGAATGAAAAAGTTTCAGTATGACTGGAACCAGGCCTTGGATCAATTATATGGTAATCCCATGGCAAGACGCGATCAAGGTGGCCAACATAACCAGGAGTTTGATTTACAATTTCGGCAATTAGCTTCTCGTCGGGAACATGAATTCAAAAATAATCTTTTGGGAGAGGCGGTATATCTCAGAGATGAGTTATTGAAAAGGCTACCACCTCAGCCAGAAATCAAACCGTGGGAAGCGATGGTATTTGAGGGTCGCTTAAGTGGCCCCTCACCCGTTGGTGACGCTGCTATTTATCTTGAAACATTATCGAGGAAGCTTTGCCCTCAATGAGTTCTTTAAATTCCATTTGGACTTCCGGAGATGGGCTCTTTAGCTAGACATAACTTATCTAAAACACCTCACAACCTGTACTTCCCATTCTAAGACCCCTCAGTTATCGTAGCCCCCAGGCAGAGCCTTATCATCATTCACGTTATGGATTATTTGCTTGACAATGTGAGGGAAACAAGTGAAGGGGTTACGTCTATGCCCTTGACGGTTCTCTTTTTGCAGCAGATGACTCTTTCAATCAGAAATCATTAACCTCTCAGCGCCGGGAAATGTGCGCTTTGCGGCCGAAGGCTTGAAGCAAGCGCTCCAATGGGAATGCGGCTTAACGGTAGAAATATTGCGCGGGCGCTTGAAGTTTGATGTTATCTCTCAGCGTTCGCCGCAGAATGCGCCATGAGTTCAGCCTGGGATATCTTCGTAAGCTATGCGTTAGCGAACAAGCAAACCGCCGACGAATTGGTTACGAGGCTGGAAGAGAGCGGGACTCGATGCTGGATCGCACCCAGGAATATTGACCCCGGTGGCGACTATGGGGAACAGATTATCCACAGCATCAGCGGCTCGGTTTTTATTTTGGACTGGTTATAAAACGAAGTTCCTACTTTTCTTTTTTCAGAATTCGTTTGAGTCACCATTCTTCTCAAAAATTATTATCGTTAGGGCTTATTTATGAAGTTATTTACTATAAAGAAAAGTGAAAAAATCACAATAGCCACAATTATGATTACAGTTTCTATGGAAGTGAATAATTGTTTACCGTAGTCCTTATATATGACGCGTATTGGCTGCCCTGTTTTTAGCCAAAGGGTTATAAGGCATATTGAGAAAATAATAAAAAAGATGATGCTGAATACATCTTCTGAACGCAATATCCCCCCTCAATCAACACCTATCAATTACAATTTACTCACCAGAATTATATCAGATGTTTGCTGAACGATTAGGAGGAAGGAGCACCTCATTTTGCATTGGCCTCTTTGAAGTGCAGATAATTAACAGTAACACAAAGGGCATAAAGGATCTTGTCTTATAGATGCTCTGCTCTCACAACCTTATCTGATCAATCTACTGGTATGATATCAAGCACTGCATGGAAACAAAATAGATTGTAACGTTACGACACACTATGTATCCATTTATCCCTTCTGCTTCAGTCCTGGTGCATGATGAGAGAAGGATTTATAACTAACTAAATCCCGACTTGTAATAATTAGATACCTTTTGATAAAAATATACAATCTCATATGCCTGCAGAGGAATAAGAAATGCATATTTTTTGGGGGAAAGTTTGTTTATAAATGAACTGACTGACCGGGTAACTTCATGTGACAAAGAGAAATACGTAGTACCGGCTTTCCGATAATGCCAAACCCTCCGTGAGAAGGGGACGGAAAGCGGCGGATCTTTAGTAGAGATGGCCGAGCTGCCGAAGGATGATTTTTGGTATGCCACAGGCCTGAAACTCCGGGCTTTAGCCCGGAGAGGGCTTCATTTAACAATAAAAGCGATGTGTCAAAAGGCAACAAGAAAAATCTTAACCTTTTCAGAGAAACGGGAGGGAAAAATGAACGGAAAGGCAATCGTAACGAAGGTTTCATCCTCCATTGTACGGTTTGCTGGTTTGGGGGCTACTATATACAGCCCTGCTAGCGGCAAGCACCATCATGGCATTGGCAGGAGGGCTTCATTACCGATCTTGGCACACTGTCGGGGTTTTGGAGTAAGAAAATTGCTGAGTCACCAAAGCGTAGTTAGCACATAAATATTAATCTTTTTTTATTCAAAGGAGGAAAAGGAAATGTTGATTTCACGACAGGAGAAAAAACAGGTTGATTTATGTTTTGAATGGAAAAAACCAATAGTAACAATGGGTTTCTTTCTTGCATTATCTCTCATCTTCTTTTCTTCTCAATCGTGGGCTGTTGATTATACATACACTTACCTGAATCCCCCTGGTTGGACTGATTCTTATGCTACTGGTATCAATGATGCTGGTGTTGTAGTTGGCAGTGTCTGTGTCACTAGTGATCCAGAATATGGGTGTTCATTCGAGACAACAGAAGGTTTTATCTACGACAAGGGGACGTATACTTACCTGAATGCCTCTTTTATGACCCCTTTTGGTGGCGCTTACACTGTCCCTACTGGTATAAATAATGCTGGCATTTTAGCAGGCGAAGTCTTTACAGATTATTATGATTTCGAGGGAGGGTTTATCTACGACAGGGGGACATATACTGAACTGACTCCTCCTGGTTGGGAGTGGACTTGGGCTTATGGTATCAATAACGCTGGTGTTGTAGTAGGCGCAGGCAATGTTTTAGATTTTTCATTAGGTGCGGAAGGTTTTATCTACGACAAGGGGACGTATACTTACCTGCTTCCCCCCGGTTGGACTGATTCTTATGCTTATGGTATCAATGATGCTGGTGTTGTAGTTGGCGGTGTTTTAACAAATAATGGTTCAACAGCAGAAGGGTTTATCTACGACAGGGGGACATACGCTTACCTGCTTCCTCCTGGTTCGACTCGTGCCTCAGCTACTGGTATCAATAATTCTGGTGTTGTAATAGGCTCTACCTATGGTACAACAGATTTTATCTACGATAGAGGGACATACACTTACCTGAATCCCCCTGGTTGGACTGATTCTTATGCCACTGGTATCAATGATGCTGGTGTTGTAGTAGGTGTAGTAGACGGTGTTTCTACAACTAATGGTTCAACAGCAGAAGGTTTTATCTACGATAGAGGTACATACACTTACCTGCTTCCTCCCGGTTGGAGTGCGGTTGGAGATGTGTATATCAATAATGCTGGTGTTGTAGTAGGCTGGGGCTATGATGGTACAGGGACATTGAAAAGTTTTATTGTTTACCCTCAAGGAATCGTCGCGTGCAATGGCGTTGCCCTCAGCGGCAATGTCATGGTTGACAGCTACTATTCGACAAATGGAAGTTATGCCTCTCAGGTAGGAGCCAGAGGTCACGTGTGGAGCAATGGCAACGTTCAAACGTGCACGGCAGACTCAAATATTACCCTATCCGGTGACGCTGCCATCTACGGAAACGCCTCTGCGGCCGAGACCGTTATCACCTCTGGTCATGCCAAGGTGCACGGCATCACCAGTCAGAACCAGTCGATCTCAGTCTGCGACCCCTTGAACGTTGCCAGTCTTGTGGAGACGAATAAACCCTCAGGCTCTCCCACCCCTATCACATTGAGCGGCAAGCAAACCAAAACCCTTGTCGCGCCTGGCACCTTTTACCTGACCGGTCTAAGCCTCAGCGGCCAGAGCAAGCTCACGGTCACCGGCACCGGGAATGCCACGATGTTCATCGATGGAAACCTTTCCCTATCAGGACAGTCCTCCTTCATTATAACCAACGGTACTAAACTCACCATCTATATCACCGGAAACATTTCCATCACAGGAGGAGGAATATCCAATCAAGGATCGCCCATCGATTTAACTATCTATGCCTCAGCGAGCAAAGGCACGCAGGTGGCGATCAGCGGGAACTCGGACCTTAGTGGTGCGCTCTATGCCCCACTAAGTAATATCTCAATTACCGGGAATTCTGTTATCATGGGAGTAGTCAGGGGCATGACAGTCACCGGTTCAGGTAACGCCGCTTTTCATTGCGATGTGGCCACCGAGGACCTGCTGGTGGGGTGGTAGACCGCAAACTGGAAGATTAAAAAAGCAAGCGCTGTTGGGGGCGCCCGTTCGGGAACGCCCCCCCGCCGCTGAAATTTAGGCCGCTACCGTGGAATTCTCCCGTAATCCTTACTGATGCATCTTCTTGAGACGAGCTATGTAGCCGATGTAACTAATGATTCTGCAAACGCCATCACAGGATAAAAGCCATTACACAATTATGCCTTTTTTCCTTTTTGTCCAGAACATACTATGATAGAAAGACTGAGAAAGACTATTTTATTGCTGCATATGACGTGGAAAGATGCTATTTCGCCAGTTGGTTATTATCTAATGGCTTAACTGTTGATAAAATTCTTATGAGGTAGATAAAGAGCTTTGATAATGAGGAAGTATGGGAAAGGTTGTTTGCTGTAAATAGTCCAAAAGTGATATTTAAGGCTGAGACTGGGACGGTTTGTTTAAGCTGTAGATAAGCAAAAATAGGGCTGACCAAGATTGCAATTATGTCTCCTATCTTCGCTTGTAGCCTGACTTATTTATAATCAGCCTGGTGATAAACGGGAAGAAATAAGTTAAAGACTCAACTATGGATATCATCATTGGGGCAGTAATCTTCTTCTTACCTTTTAGCACTCCGTCAACTATTGCTTGTGCTGCTTGCTCGGTTGTTATAACGGGAATCATTTTTTGAGCTAACGGCAAACGTTCTTCACTGCCTGGATTATGTTCCCAAAAAGAACTTTGGACTTTCGCAAAATATGCTAATGATGTTTTAATCCCTGTGTTATAAAGATCGGCTGTTAATGCCTCATGGAAACCTACCATTGCCATTCTGGAAGCTATATAAGAAGTTGCCCCGGAAAACGGTATCATTGCCGCAAAGGACGTCATGTTAATTATGTGACCGGAGTTTCTCTTTAACAAATCAGGCATAAAAGCTTTCGTTACAAAAAAAGCTCCAAGGTAAGGGGCTTTTATCATTTCAATGATATCTTCATATTCGGTTTCTTCAATAAAACGCCACTTTCCACCGCCGGCATTGTTAAAAATAAAATTCGGAACACCAATTTCCTTTTTTATTTTATCGGCCATTACATTTACAGCTTTATAATCACCCACATCAGCAACAAAATATTCGCAAGAGCCCCCGGTATTTTTTATCTCTTGCAATACTTCCTTTAATCTTTCTTCATTCCTTCCAACCAATAGGATTCTTGCGCCCAAAGTGGCAAATCGTTTCGCAGTTTCTGCTCCCATTCCACTGGATGCACCTGTGACTAAAATAATCTTTCCTGTTAAATTAACCTTCATATTCTCCTCCACCTGACGATTACTTTACCCTTCGAGTATCTTCTAACCCCATAAACGGAATGATAGAGCATATTTTAACCGAAGGTCCACCTCTCTTACTTATTCCAACTTCACAGAAGCGGAGCCAACTGAGGTAAGCTTCAAGTACTAGTCAACTATGAAAATACTCTCAGACACGTGCAAATGTTCTGTAGCGGTAGGACATCTGATTATAAGTCTATCATCAGATCAATGCCGGAAGCTAAAAGCCTGCCAGCCCATATAACGAAAAGACGGGCAGAGATGTTCTTTTGTACAGTATAAGTGTTTGATGACAGCTCCTGTAAACGGAATTACTAACTTTTGACTTTCATATCGAAGTCCTTGCCCCTGGCTTCCAGGAGGGCACGAGGAGTACACCGACAAACCGAGAGTTTCCAGATGGCGCAACACTATGCAGAGTATGATCGGAAACAAATAGTTCTGAAAAGACTCGAGGACGTTTGTTACAGCCACTAACTCGCGCCTTTCAATCTGGCGAACATTTCTTGCACGTGGGGTCCGACTTTATGAGCAAGAGCGGGAGGAGCCTTGCGGCTCCCCCCTGTTCGGATGTGCAACTTGTATGTGCTATGGTGGATGAGTTGGGCAAGAGGAACTGCCTCTTCGAGCCATTGCAAGGGGTAAAATAACCGTGCTTGTTATTCTACACAGATAAAAGTTATAAGTTGCCCCCCCATCGGAGCCTGAGACGCGCTGGCATAGTTTGGCTCCAAGCAGTATATTGGGTTTCCATTGGCTGACAGGCCACACTGCGTTATGGCGTCCTGGTTGAATTCTATCTCACAGTTAGTGGTTGACCAGCAGTCTATCGCAGACGATATCGATGGAACGTTCGCTGAATTGGTCACAACACAGTCCGGGATCGCATTGAATGGGGTTTGGAACGTAAGGGCGAAATAACTATCCAAGGGGTTGGATACCGTGTATTGCGGGTACACGAGGTCCGGGCCACCTGAAGCCGCTGGGATTTGGAAGGTGCCGTGAACTGCTTGAGTGATGCCGTTAGCCACTCCGGGCGGTCCGATTGGCCCCACTGATCCGGTCGCTCCTGTTGCCCCTATCGGTCCTTGCAGACCCTGAGGTCCCTGCTGGCCGGTGAGTCCTATCGGGCCCTGAGGGCCTGCTGGCCCCTGGATACCCTGCGGCCCAGCCGGGCCGGTAGCTCCGGTAGCACCCTGTGGGCCTTGAGGCCCGACTGCACCGTATGTGACATCAAATGCGGCGGAAGTACTGACCGTTAACGTATACGTACCCTGCGCGACGCCGCTCGGCAGTGTAGCGGTGATACTCGTTGCGGTTGGGGTCCCTACGACCGTTAAGGTAGTACCGTTAAAAACAACAGAAGGCTTTGAAGTGGGAAATGCAGAGCCTTTTATGGTTATTTGGTTCGTACTGTAATTTATTGAAGCTGACGAGATGGTGGGCGTTGAAGCTGCATAAGCAGACGCAGCGGCAAGGACAAACATGGAAATAATTAACAACCAGACTGTAAGCAATTTTCTCATAATACCTCCTTTAGTACAGCTTTCATCTTTCAATGACTGTTCAACACAGATTGCTTCGCCATCCGCCTCTGGCAGACTCCTCGCAAAGACCTATTTATTGTGATATTGTGAACCTATCGGTGAAGCAATCCCTTTCTATAGCACAAGTCGAAGCGCTTCAAGGCGGAACACCGAATAAGATGGATGGGTCTTTATTCTGGAGGCGCAAACAAACCTCCATAGGCTGAAGTTTGATTTTTGAAGGAAGATTTATTACTGGTCTGTTCAAAATAGTATTGACATTATTTATTGAATCTTGGTCCGCCATTGTCACCTGGATCGCATAAGAGGCAGTGCCAAAAACAGACTGCTAATAAAAATAGAAAGGTTGTTTTGAATGTTCTAGTCTTCATTTCTACTGCACTCCTTTCCTCCCATTTCTTCTTCGAACGGGTGTTGGTTATCCTTAATACTTTTCCCTGCAATAACTTCAAACCACTCTTCATTTCTTGCATGAAAGGTTTGGCCTTATCAGGGAGAACTAACTGATTTCAAGCAATTTTCATACGCGTTATCACCTTTATTCGTTAATTTGTCAAGGAACCAGTATCTAAACATTACAAGAAAGGTGTTTACAGGCAAAAGGGCGAGAATATGTTCGATCAGGGTTGTCCACTATAGAGACGGGTTTTGGGCGAAATAACTGGTTCGGTTGGTGATATGACCACTCTTGTTGCTTTTTGTAAGGCCAAGTGGAACTTTAATCTTATGGCATAATAATCTTCATCTAAGACATGCTATTAAGTTCAGATAGCAACAAGAAACGGTTCCATAACCCCCTGTGGATTTCCGAAAATATGCATAAGTTTTTCTGATCGGCTTCTGTCTAAGTTCAGAGAGTTCTTCGCACCGACGGAGTCATCATGATTTTGCGGAGTAGGAATGGTAATCCTCGCCGACAGACGCTAGGCCTTTGTGTCAGGTACAGGATGCAGTCGAAACATCTGTCGTACCTCAAAAGAAAAGGACCTCATACCCTTTTGCCCGCAAAGGTGCGAGGCGAAACCTGCAAAATGTCGTGTTGTTCTCAGAATTGGAGTTACACTTCCTGCTATTTCACGCTGCGGAAAGTTCAGTTTTCAACGTAATCGTGATGTCTGACCGAATTTTTGGGCCAGAGATTACGCGTATTGCGGGCAGTACTGAACAGGTATGAGAAGTTGAAACCCGCGTTTGTTGCGGTCAGCAAGTGATAACTATACTCTCATCGCCAAAACGGTTAGTAGTGGCTTCACCACACCAATGTCAATTTTCCGGACCTGTTTCTTTGCGTTCCCACGTACCTGTTAGGATTTGGTGCGCGCTAATTGGATCACGACATCTGATTTTTTCTCTCCCTTTTCATAAAGAGTCCATGTGTGAGTGATACTGTTCCTGCCGTCAAAAGAAATCTTGAGTGCGTGCATATGGGTTTCTTTCACCGAGGAAAGGTTGGTGTTCTTTTCGGACAGGACAAACACCATATTGTTCTCGCCGGGGTTCATGAGCTCCATATGGGGTTGGTTCCCTAGCGAACAGTAGTGGGTCATGCCTAATTTTCCGTTAAAATCATAATACACGGTGATCATCTCATGGGGAAGTCCGACAAAAAGCCGTTCAACGATGGCGTTTCCTGCCGAGGTGAGCTCATAGGTGGCCTTGATCGTCTCCATTCCCTTTCCCATATCCGCTTTACCTTCCCACACTCCCACCAGTTCCTTCATTTTTTCAAAGTCCCTGGAGTGGGTGACAGCAACCTTCTGATACTCTCCGGAGTAGGCCGCCAAGGGACCGAGTACGAGCCCTAAGAGCATTATGATCGTGAATGTCACAAGTTTCTTCATTTTGTACCTCCTTTGCCGCTCATCGATATCTTTTAAAATCTGGATTGTTCGAACAATGTCGAATCGCTGCCATACCTTCCTTTCCTAGGTTTATTCTAGCATGGCGGACTGTGATCATCACAGCCAGAAAACCATCAAAGCTCTCGCCGAAGAGGTGGTCCTGCTCGATCTGAAGATGTTTCACAAGAGCGGCTACGTCGGCGGCCGACTGCTCGAAGGTCAACGGGCGATCAGTATTTTCGTTTACAAATCCGGGCAATATAAATACTGACTTATGCACCTTTATCTCTTGTTAATTAGCCCCCAAAACAATTCCTTTACGATGCCACCAATAATAAATGGTTATCTCGTCTGGTTAAGGATTCTGCCGAGTTCCTCAAGTGCCTTTCCCGCTTCTTCGTATTTCCCTTTGCCCATCAGGTTTCGGTAGTTCTCGAAGGACTTGGCTGCAGCGGCAACAAGGTCTTTTCTTTCAGCCGTTTTCTCTTCTTTTGTTGCTGTGGGTTTCGCGAGGTTCTCGCTCGGAGAACCCGCAATCTGTGGGAAGAATTTGCTTAGCGCCTCTTCAAAGGATGCGCCGTAGGAGAGCTGGTCTCCGAAGACTACCACGACCCTTCTCAACTCGGGCATCTTCCCCACAGATGCCTGGATATAGATGGGCTGCACGTACATAAGGCGGTATCCGGAGAGCGGCACGGCGAGGAGGTTCCCGAACCTCACCTGGCTTCCCTGCTGGTTCCAGAGAGTGAGGTCCTTGCTTATCGTCTCGTCCTGATTGATGCGGATGCCGATCTGGAGCGGGCCGTAGACCTGGCGGTCTTTCGGGAACTTAAAGAGCATCAGCTTCCCATACTTGTCGCCGTCGCACCGCGCCATGAGCATAGACACCATGTTGTTTCTCGGGCTGTTCTTGTCGGTACTGAAAGGGGCAAATGGGAGCGTGAGAACAAATTCCTCCTTTTCGGAGTCGGGCAGCTTGGAGATCAGGTAATAAGGGGAGATGGGTTGGGCTTCCTCCTGCCTTACGGCCACTCGCGACACTTCCCACGCATCCTCGCGGTTATAGAAGACTCCGGGGTCTGCCATGTGGTAGATCGCGTAGATGTGGCTTTGAATGGTGAGCAGGTCCTCCGGGTATCTCACGTGTGCCTTCAAGGACTGGGGCATGGAGTCGAAGGGTTTAAACAGGGATGGGAAGGCTTTGGCATAAGCCTGAATGACAGGATCAGTCTTATCGGCCATATAGAAGTCTACCGAACCTTCATAGGCGTCGACTACTGCCTTTACGCTGTTTCGTATATAGTTTGCGTTTCCCATGGTAGGTTGGGAATATGGGTAGGTCATCGCAGTCGTGTACCCGTCCCAAATGAAATAGATCTTTCCATCGGCTATTACATGGTACATATCAGTATCGAAGGTGAGAAACGGTGCGATCGTACGAACTCGTTGATTGATGTCCCGCATGAAGAGGATGCGGCTTTCGGGGGTGAGTTCCTGGGTAGTGAAGAGCCTCAGTCCGTCGAAATGCAAAGCAATAGCGAGTTTCTTGAAGAAGCTGTCGATCTTTACACCTGATTTCCCGGCATAGGTATTCTGAGCGTTGATATCGCCTTTCGGAAAATCAAATTCCTTCAGTTTCGTGTTAACGTAGACATGATTGGATGTCTCTTGGCCGAAGTAGATGCGCGGCTGGTCTATCCTAAGTTCGGGATAAGACGAAACGAGCGGGATGTCCTTGATGTAGTATTCGGGTAGCCCTTCGTGAGTGAACTTGTTTACTGGGGCTGCCACATCTCCATACCCATGGGTGTAGATCATGGTCTCGTTCTGAAATGTCCTGGACTGCGCCGCGAGGCGGTCGATGTTCAGCTCTCTCAGGGACAGCATGAGCTGGGTAAGCTTCCCGTTAAGCATGTAACGGTCGACATCGACATCGGGAAAATTGTAGTAAAGGCGTATGAACTGCGTCTGGTCGTTTACCGATTTAAGGATATCCGGTGCCCAGAGCCGTATGCCGTTAATGATCGTCAGATCGCTCTGCGCGAGTACTCCGCTGGGAGAGGGATTTACAGGAAACTCTATCTCGGCGACATTCGTGAGTCCGTAGGCTTCTTTTGTGAACTTTATGTTCCGTTCCAGGTAGGGACTTTCGAGGGGGAGCTCGTTCGGCGCTACCCTGAAGTGCTGGATTATCTCGGGGAGTATTTGGAGACCAACTATCCATATACCGCCAAGGAGGGCCGCACTGGCGAAATAGATCCCTACCGTTCGCCTTGTGGAACTTGTGAACGATGCGTAGAGGAACAGGATGAGGCAACCCGTGAGCGCCACGAGCGCAACATTGTACGCAGGCAGTTGTGCGTGCAGATCGGTCCAGCCAGCCCCGTAGACCACGCCGCGATGAGAATAGAGGAGTTCGTAACGGGCTATAAGGGTCCTGGCGATGAAGATGATGGTACCAAAGACGAAGTTCGCTGAGATCTGTGTGACGAGACGATGGATAAAAGGATTCCTGTTAAAGTTGTCGAAGGTAAGTCCGGAGAACGCGCGAAAAAGGGCATTCTCAACCGCATAGAGGCCCCCGACGAGCAAAAGAGAAAAGGTGAAGAGGCTGCTGAGCGAATCCACGATGAAATTCAAGAAGGGGAGTCCGAATATGTAGAACCCTATGTCTTTGAGAAACACGGGGTCTTCTTTTCCGAAGGGCACGGCATTGAAGAAAAGCAGCGTCTGATTCCAGGAAGAAGAGCTTACCGTGCCGGCGGCAATGAACAACGGTATCTGAAGGAGAAGCGCCGCTAGGACTATGAACGTTAAACGGTTGTCCCTTACGGGCGATGGCCTTAGCGGTTTTGCTCCGTGGTACCACAAAAAGATATTTGCCACCCCCAAGGCTACCGCGAGAAACCCGCCGGCGAGAAAAAGCTTTGCCTGGAGAAAGAGCACATTCCAGTATCGGCTTGCGTATCCGACGTTGTCGTACCAAAGCGATGTAAGGTAAACATCGCTCCACATGTTGATGCCGGCAAGTGCTGCAAGTCCAAGTAGTACAAAGGTCCCGGCTTTTTTGTATCGTCGTAACTTTAAGGCGCGCAACGCAGGGAGAAAAAAGATAAGGCCTATAAAGACAAAAATAAGAAAATTGAGCATTAAACTCTCCTTTTACCCGATTATGGCTAACATCTTCCGGTATCATAAAAATAAATGGCTCCGCAGTCAATAGCGGATTAAAGATCACAGTTCTTATCAGGATCGAAAGCACATAACTATCTGGACTGGTTCCCGAAGTCCAAGGGAACAAACGCCTGAGGAGACAAGGGCCAAGCCTCACGCGGTAAGTTCTGTCGTTGAAGCATGGAAGCCCCGACTGAAGCCTCATCTCAGGCGCGGGTAGTTCGCCGGAAAAACATACAATTAGTTTTCGACTGTCAGTCTTACGTCCTTGGAATGGTAGATAGCTGTAGACTACTAAAGAGCGCAAGCCCTAAAGGGAATAGGATACGTTACCAATGCGTTCGCCGACTCTGGTCCCTGTCGCGGCTCCGCTCTCCTCACTATTGTTCGCAAAGAACGTCCCGGCCCTTTCCCTTGCTTGATCCATACTGCTGCTTGACTGGACCCTGGACGCCAAAGAGTGTCCGAATTTATAGTTCCGGGCGAAGTAGTGGGTAAATTCCTTCAGCCTCCCCAAGCGGTACACGGGGCGATAATTTGCGTTCAGAGCTTCGAGAAAGGCCGCATAGACATCCGGCAGCGACACGACCGGCTCCTTGATATCACCACCGAATACAGTCCGCGCAATTTCGGTGAAGAGCCAGGGTTTTATCACAGACCCCCGTCCGAGCATCAATCCGTCGGCACCGGATACCCTCAAGCATGTTTCCGCGTCCTCTACCGAGAAAACTCCACCATTGGCGATAACGGGTATTGTAATGCATTCCTTTATTTCGGCTATGCATGCCCATCGCGGTTTTCTTGCGAAGGATTCATGTTTGAACCGTGCGTGCACGGTAAGCATATCGATGCCCTCACCTTCGAGCATCGAGCAAAACATCTTTAATTTCGCGCCATCGGCGTCGCTGCCGAGGCGGATTTTCGCACTCAGGGGCAAGGCGGTGCGCTTCCTGGCCTCGGCCACGATGCGACGAACTTCATCCGGTTGTTCCATCAACATGACGCCCGCGCCGAACTTACTAACCGCCGGAGATGGGCAGCCCATGTTCAAATCAACAGCGTCAGCTTTCAATGCGTGCAGCGCATCAATGGCCCGGCCTATCTCTTTGTCAGTGGAAGTTAGGAGCTGATAGGAAAGCGGTCTTTCCTCTTCGGTTCTGATCAGATACGGGGAGATGCGGGGATTTTCCGTGGGCAGTCTTTTTGCGGAGAGCATTTCGGTTGACAACAGGCCGACCCCGCCGAAGCCGACCATGATCCGCCGGAGGGCACTGTGGGTAAGGCCCGCCATCGGCGCAAGGAGAAGCGGCGGATCGATCAGCAGATGACGAATCTGTATCGCTTGCGGCTGTGTCTGCGCGTTCGTCTCAGCTTTCATCGACATTAAGGGACACATTCCTATCTCCCTCCTCCGCTCTTTCCTCGGCCTTTCTCATATCCCCATTTCTATTAACGTTCGAACTACGAACAATTGTATCATATTCGGAAGGGGTCGATTACAGAAAGGATTCCGAGAGGATGAAGGCAAAGCAAACTGATGAAGGTTTCACCCTGTACGTGCGCCACGAGGCTGCACGAAAGATGAGGGTAGGCCCCTCGGAGTCGGCCTGCAGGAGCAGGCTCCAAACCACCTTAGGCTGCATCTGTTAAGAGCAGGTGTGATCAGCGTTTGGGGAAAAGGCACTGGTAACCCTAGGGTTAATTATCCTGAAACTGTCTAATTCCATTTTCACTCCGCACCATTAGATCATGTTCCAGGCTGTGTGTGGTACGGGGAGAAGCCGAAAATCGTTTAGTGCAGTTTTTCATTGACCAAAGAACTCTTTGCCCCTATAATTCAGGGAACATGTGGGTTGATGCGGCAAAGGCTGGTTATGCCATCAAAGGAGAGTTCCCATCCTTCGTCTGATCTTTTCGTTGCCTGTCGCCGTTGCGCTGTTCGTTCAATGGAAGTTCTGGTGGTGGACGGCCGGATAAAGAGTTATGGGGAAGAACAGATTAGAAGCATTCAGTGACGGCGTTCTCGCCATAATCATAACTATCATGGTACTGGAACTGAAGGTACCGCATGGTGCCGTCTTTGCGGCTTTGGATCCGCTCCTGACCGTGTTTCTGAGCTACGTGCTGAGCTTCGTGTATCTTGCCATCTACTGGAACAATCACCATCACATGTTGCACACGACACAACGTGTGACTGGGGCTATCTTGTGGGCAAACCTGCACCTCCTATTCTGGCTATCGCTTTTTCCGGTCGTCACGGGCTGGATGGGGGAGAATCACTTTGCTCCCGCACCGATGGCGCTTTATGGTTTCGTCCTGCTCATGGCGGCAATTGCATATTTCGTGTTGCAGCACACCATTATTACGAGCCAGGGCGTTGACTCGTTACTGGCCAAGGCCGTGGGTCGTGACCTCAAAGGAAAGCTGTCACCGGTTCTCTATGGAACTGCAATCCTAGCGGCTTTTTTTGAGCCTTGGATCGCAGGCTGCATCTATGTGTTCGTCGCGCTGATGTGGCTAGTCCCTGATCGCCGGATTGAGCGTATACTTGGCGAGAACAAAAAATAAAAAGGCACCGCAACCGATTTCGCGAGTAGGATCTGTGGTTCATCGGGCAGCCATGCATTTGCCCGTGAAATGTTCATTAGGAAACTTGCAATGATGCACCTTAGTGTTGTCCTCTGCTTCACTCTTTCTCTTTCAAGAATCGAGAATAAATATGCTTATATATCAAAGGATTATGCACGACATCCCGCTGAGGTATTCTTAAGGCGAGGTTCATGTTTCGTGAAGAGATCCCTATGAAACGTTTTGCCCTTTTGTTACTTTCGACCCATCGTTGTCGACTGCACTGGAGTTTAAGTAGCCTGATATTCAGCCCCCTTTTTTTTCCTGCTCTCTAATGAGAATTCCTTGTAGGATAAATACTTACGGCAACATCCGAAAATATCGTACAAAAGAGTCGGACTTAAGCCGATATTATTTCTCCGAATTGTGGTCTAACATGAAGAAGACTAAGACGGAGGAGGTTTGTGGGGAATGACGGCAATTTCGACGGTGAGAATGATCAGGTATCCTTATCTTGCCAGGGTGATGGCAGTGCTTGCGAGAGGTCTTATCCCTCGAATCTCTTGGAGGTTGAAGAGTTCTGCAGGCGCTCCGAGCACAGGAAGTGTCCTTTCTTTTCCGGATTCACGAAGTATGTCCCCGGACGTGTTCCGGGAAAAATTAGCTGTGCCTTTGTGGTAGGGGAGTGAAATGAGCAATAAAATCCTGATTGCCTCATTTATACTCGTCGGCATGGCAGGTCTTTTGATCGGTGTGCTTGGCGGTTATATATGGGGCGGGTGGTATGAATGGGAGAAAGGCTACCGGTTTGCTGTCACGCAGTCATGCGCCGGAGACGCCGAGACCGTAAGATCGAAAGACGATGCCCTCAACGTGGTCGGTACCCTTTCTCCTGAAAAAGAGGCCTTTCTTCGAAGAAGATAAGGCACGGGCGGGGATTGGCCTTCCTTTCTACCGATGGTTCCCCGGGATTCGTTTTTTTTGAGCACCTTGGCAAGCTCACGGTGCCCAAGGACTGCTACGGGGACAAGCGGCTCAGAAAGAAGTTCCACTACTGGCTCCAGGGCAGAATCCAGCGTTTTACGAAGTATAAGGCCCATGCGAAAGGCATCCGCTTCGGCAGGGTGCTGGCCCGAGGGACATCGGAGTATGCTTACGACGGATCAGGCAAAGTGCCTCGCATCGGCAACAGGCAGATGGCGGTGTTCTCGATGAAGAAGATCTACAACGACGACCTGAGTGCTTCGTACACTATCGCAGCGATATACTGGATCAGAGAGCATGCAGGAAACGAAAAAAGCTTGGACAGAAAAGTCAAGTCGCCCTCGAAGACAAAAGTTCTCCGTGGGCGGTAAGACATCTACAGGTGTTGGCGTCGCTCATTAGCCTCGTGCGGTTGCTCCCCGGGGAGCGCACTGCTTGTGTGCCTTACGCAGGTCAGCGCTGTTCGAAAGAACCCCTCACCATAACTGCTTAAGCGGTTTCGGTGGCGGGAGGATGTCATAGCTGCGCAATTCTTTGCCTGACATCCATAAAATTAAACCTCTCTGAGAGAACCCTGCTATAGACTTTCTTTGCCTTGTCGTTTTCCCCCGCGCACTCAAAGCATCTGCCGAGAAAATAATAAGCTTCGATATTAGATTCATTGACAGGTTCAGTGCCGATGATTTTCTTGAATTTTTCAAAAGCAAGCTTTAGCATGCCCTTATCGAGGAAGATTTTTCCAATTAAGATCGAGGCGGGTATGTAGTTTTCCGACCCAGGGTTCATCATCTGAAAGGCGTCCAACGCCTTGTCAGGAAGACCGGATTGTAAATAAAGATTTCCTGCCTCGAAATAGTCACAACCCTTTTCAAAGAGTTCACCAACCTTGATCGTGGGACAACCGGCTTTGTGGTACATTTTTGCTGCGAGAACAAAATTACCGGCTTTCTCGAACGCTTCAGCGGCTCTCTGGAAATCATCAATTCTGAGAAATATCTCTCCCGCCTCCTGAAAGCGCCCGAGGTTTTCATATAGTTCGGCTGCCCTGGGGAATTCTGCTGTCTCAACTAATATCTCCGCGGCCTGTAAAAAGTCACCTGCCTTCTCCGAGTAAGATGCGGCCTCTCTCAAGAGTCCTTTTTGGTAATAAACCGTTGACAATATTTCATTGCTTCTACGCTCGTCACCTCCCTCTCCGAAACACGCGGCTGCTTTTTGAAGATTGCCGGCCTGAAGATAGCAATCTCCGGCCTTTATAAAATCCCTTGTCATCTCATATGCGGCTGCAGCGTTAGCATGCAGTCCTGCCGTCAGATAAACCTGAACAGCTCGCTGCGGAACACCAACCCTTTCGAAGAGCTTTCCACTTTTCACAGCAAATTCCTTCGCAGTGAAGCCTCCACGAGAACCCTCCTCGACAAAACAGCTCTCGTAAAGCTCAGCGGCCTTCTGGAACTCTCCTGCATTTTCGTAAATCTCAGCCGCTTTCTGCGAAAATCCGCCTTTTTCGTACATGCCCGCCGCATTTCTATAATCCTTCATTTGGAGAAAGATACCCGCCGCCTTTGTATTGTTGCCCGCCTCTTTGTAAAAAGACGCGGCTTTCTCAAGATTCCCTAAGCTTTCGTAAAGATTCGCCGCAGAGCCGTAGTCCCCGGCTTGCACATAATAGCCAGCAGCCTCTTCTCGTTCTTCTATCGATTCGAGCAGGTTTGCCGCCGATTTATAATCCTGCTGTTTCAGCATCTGCTTTACTCTCTTCATAACATTCCTTTTTTCCGATTTAGTCCTCAAAGTTTCTTCATGGTTTGATTTGAGACGATAAAGTGGCTTCAAAAGGACCGTGGTAATTGGTGAAAGGATTTTTTTTACAATCGTGATGAGAAATACGAAAGCCACGGCAAGAAAGATGAATCGCGCGTATCTCTGAAGCCCAAGATCGTTAAAGATCGGCTCCAGTGATCCGTGCCACCACTGTTTTACTAATAAAAAAACCTCATCAAACGCTGTCATCAGACTTTCCCCTCGGAATCCACAAACCGGATTTGCACATAACTCATATGATAATGTTAGCGCATGGGCACGTCAATATGGAAGTTCCCACGTTCCCCCAAAGGATAGTAGAGGTATGTAACTTTTCCGTCAGATGACATGCCCATTGTCGTCACAGTGGGAAAGGTGTGTGAAGGACTGCCTTACTCGGTGACCCAACGTCGGCTCGGCCATAATATAGTTAGCGGGCAGGGTGGGAGTCTCCCGAGGGAGTGGGGGTATTCACGAGGAGGGTGACCCTCAGGTCTGATTACCATCCTAATGAGCCAAAACATCTCAAAAGACCTTGACACGGGGGAATGAAAATTTTATTCTTAGCCATGGGGAAACTTTGGTCGGGAAGATTTCAGGAAAAGACCGCTAAGATCGTTGAGTCCTTCACAGAGTCGATTTCCTTTGACAAACGACTCTGGAGATACGACATCGCAGGAAGCATTGCTCATGCCCAGATGCTGGGCAGGCAGGGGATCATATCCAGGGAGGATTCTGAAAAGATTGTTCACGCACTCGAAAAAATAGCGTGTGAGATAGAAGCCGGAAAGCTCCGGTTCAGGGAAGACCTCGAGGACATTCATACGAACATAGAGACGGCCCTCGTGAAGAAGATCGGGGCCGTCGGGAAGAAGCTTCATACTGCACGGTCTAGGAATGATCAGGTCGCCCTCGACCTCAGGCTTTATCTCAGGGCTGAGATTGGTCAGATAGAATCTCTCATAAAACATTTCCAGCAGAAGTTGCTTGACAGTGCAGAGAAGCATATCGACGCTATTATGCCCGGCTACACCCACATGCAGAGGGCACAGCCTCTGCTCTTGTCACACCATCTCCTTGCCTATGTCGAGATGTTTCAACGTGACCGTGAGAGATTGACAGACACCCTGAAGCGGGTTGATGTCCTACCCCTCGGGGCAGGCGCGCTCGCGGGAACCTCGCTTCCCATCGACAGGGAGTATGTGGCGAAACTTCTGGGCTTCAACAGCGTGGCTGAAAACAGTGTGGACGCAGTCTCTGACAGGGACTTCGCAATCGAGTTTCTCGCAGATGCGAGCATCCTTATCATGCATCTTTCAAGGATGGCAGAGGAGCTTGTCCTCTGGTCGACGGAAGAGTTTTCATTTATCGAGCTTCCCGATGCATTCACAACGGGCTCGAGCATTATGCCCCAGAAAAAAAATCCTGACGTGGCGGAATTGATACGGGGAAAAGCAGGAAGGGTATACGGGTCGCTCATCTCACTTCTAACAACGATGAAAGGATTGCCCCTCTCATACAACAGGGACATGCAAGAAGACAAAGTTCCTGTCTTTGATGCGGTGGACACGGTGAAGGCCTCCCTTTCCGTGTTTGGCGAGATGGTTCCTCGCATACGGTTTAACAAAGAGAGGATGTCTGACACCGCATCAGCGGCTTATGCCACCGCCACCGATGTGGCGGAGTATCTGGTAAGGAAGGGCTTGCCATTCAGAGAGGCGCATGAGATAACGGGCAGGATAGTCCTCCATTGCATAGAGAGCAGGAAAAACCTTAATGACTTGACCATCAGGGAATTGAAAAGGTTCTCACCCCTGATCGAAGGTGATGTTCATAAATGCCTCCTTGCCGAGGATTCCGCAAAGGCAAAGAACTCCAGAGGGGGTACCTCACCATCGCAGGTGAAGAAACAGCTAAAGAGACTCAGGGGTCTTCTGAATTCATGACGTTGCGGTATATTTTCTCAGCTGTGCTTCTCTGTCTTTTTATCTTCGCCTGCGGCAAGAAAGGCCCACCCACATTAAAGACATATGCAAAACCCGAGGTGCCGACTTTGTTGTCAGCCTTGCACAAAGAGGACACGATAATACTCTCGTGGTCGTATCCCGACAATCTCAGAGCGACTCTCAGCGGTTTTCAGATCGTTCGGGCAGAGAACAAGGGTTTTGAGCGGCTCGCAGCCCTCGGCAATGACACGAGTACCTTCATAGACAGGGACTTTGGGGTAAACAGGACTTACACATATAAGGTTGTTGCAGAAAGCCTCAAAGGAGTCTCAAGCAATGATTCGAACACCATCACGGTAACACCAAGACCTTTGCCGGAGCCTCCGGGGAATATCAAGTTTGCCGTTAAGCCCGATTCCCTTGAATTAACGTGGAGCGGTTCGGGGGAAGAAGTCTGTTACAACGTCTATAAGACAACAGAGAAGGGAAGGTATGGTGACGTGCCGGTGAACGGCAAGCCGATATGCACGACATCATTCAAAGACGGTGCTCTTTCGCCGGATAAGACGGTTTACTACACGTTGAGGGCATTGTTCGTTACTGCTATGAGGGACGAGGGAAATGCTTCTGCCGAAATAGAGGTCGACCCCTCGAACTTTATTCCGTCTCCACCGTCAGATCTCAGATACGTGAAAGGCGACGATAGAATTTTCCTGATCTGGAGGGAGAGCCCGGAATCTTGGATCAAGGGATACCGGATCTACCGTAAGAGGGAGGGGGATCCGGGATTTACCAGGATCGGTGAGACTAGGTTACCTTCTTTTGTTGACACAGAAAAGCGCGACAAGAAGGTCTGGTACATGATAAGGGCATTCAGTACTGCTGCAGAAAGCGAACCGCTACTGACGGAGGTATCAGGAAACTGAGGATCTGCAGGAGTAGTAATAGTTATTGATATTTATAATCCCTCATGATATACTATCATCATTAAGGATACATATTAACCAAAAGAGTTTGGAAAGTTAATAGGCAAGGCAGTGGTTACGCTGCAGAAGTGGGACCGGAAAGGGATACTAAGAGCGTACCGGACTCCCACAAATCGGCGGTATTATAAACATGAGCAGTACCTGCAGGTGATAGGGCAAAAAGCTGTGCAGGGCAGTTTAATGTCCTCCCTTTTGACAAGGTAGCAATTACTGCTTAAAACTATCATTGACCAATTGCCAGGCAAGGGTTCAAGAAATACTCATTTAATCGAACATTGTATTGTTGACTTTTTCCTCGCATGCGATATAGTTGAAATAAATCCTGGGCAATGAAGCTTCTGCAATGACCGCGGCTATCTGTGTCCGGGGGGCAGGGTAAGCAGAGTCTTGACTGACCATGGTCACATATTGTATGGCAAGGCGATGCCGATCCTGGCTGGAAGGGGGTGTCCATACGCTTGATTAATAAAGAATTGACCATACTGCACGTGGAGGATGACCCTGGTCTTGCTTTCATCGTCAGGATGGTCTTTAAGGATTGCGGGTTCATCGGCGCCATGATCATCGCCGAAAGTGTCAGGAAGGCATTTGATCTTCTCAATGAGAGAGAGCGTAAACAGCAGCCCCTGAGTCTGATCATCTCGGATATTCGGCTCCCTGATGGGAACGGTCTGGATCTGATCCGCGAGGTGAAGGCAAACCCTTACTGGCGCTTGACACCGGTCATTGTCCTTTCGGGCGAAATAAACCCCGCCGTGATCAACGCCGCTTACGCCCTTGGCGCAAACAGCTATCTCCCCAAAGGCCCCGAGGGGAGCAACCTGGTTGTCTTATTGGAGAGCTTTTACCAGTGCTGGCTGCAGAATGTCCAGCTTCCTCTGGACGCAGTTAGAGACCGCGTCCAGGAAGCCTTGGACAGGGCGACCGGGCTCAGAGCCAGGACTTCCGAATTCTACCTTAATCTTGCCCGGGTTTCCGGGAAAAAGTCCGAAATGAAGTTTTGGCTCGATCGGGCGTTGGTAGAAGGGAACCTATCAAACCTGCTCGCTTTTTTCCGTGATGAGCTCAATGAACAGGATTTCCCCCCTGATGCGATAGACCGCGTTGTCAGTGCTCAGGTTGAGGTAGCCAATGCATTAATTACGGCAGAAAAGCATTTGAAGAAGACGCCGTCTCCCGGTCCTGAGCTTCTCTACCAGTGGGTCCTTGAACTCATGGATCCCTTAGATGAGGAGATCTTTGTTGAGGCGCTTGCTTGCGTCTTCCCCAAGAGCCCCGTTGTCGCGACGGCCTTAAAGGCACGTCTAGCTGCTCAGTTCAAGACGTTGGCTGTACATATTCTGGAGAGCACCCAGCAGGCGGACCTCCGCCAAAAGGCTGGCTTATTACTTAACAGGTCACATTTGCTTGAGGAAGCAAGTGGATGACGGGGGAGAAGGTAAGAGCGTTGAGACCTAAGGGACTTCAGATTAATGAAGGGCTCATGTCTCAATTTCGGCAGCTCCTGATCTTCGGTCGCGGGATATCGACGGCTTCCTTACTGTGTGCGGAGGTATTCTTAAGCTTCAATAAATCTATTCTAATATATTGAATACTATGATAGACTATTTGCATGAAGTTATCGGAGTACGCAAAGAAGATAGGCGTGTCATAGAGGACTGCATGGAACTATTTCAGAGCAGGGAAGCTCAACGCCTATCAGACGCACACCGGTACTGTCATCGTCAGAGAAGAGGACAAACCAACAGAAGGGAAGGTGGCTGTTTATTGCCGGGTGTCGTCTTCTCCGCCGCCTCAATGGGCGAGTGCGGAGTTCCCCTCCAAACAAACGTCTTTTCGAGGACGGATCCAGCACTTAATTCTCCCTACAACTGTTACGCATACAACATCAGTTGAAATGTAAGCTTTCGACTCGTACTAAACAGAGGAAGCGAGATATTAAAAGAAGATGTCGATATCCCTCATGCCATGCAGTACCCTGACAATCTCAAGACCGCCGCTAATCGGTAAATAAAAAATAAGATAATTACCTATCGGGAAACTTCTTAACCCAGGATGGAGTTCATCCCTGGTTCTGCCCATATTTATGAACTGTGCGAGTTTCTGGCTTGTCTCCTCAATTTCGTCAAGGAGTTTGTCAGCGTTATCAGGGTTTTCTTGGGCTATATAAAGCCAGATTTCCTCGAGGTCGTTTTCAGCCTCGGGGCGGTTGAGGATTCTCAACATCAGCGAGTCCCCTTGACTTGTTGGGCCGCAAGCCGTTTACGGCCCTGCGATTTAATGACTTTCATATCTAACGGAGTTGGCTCGCCGCTGTTCAAGCCTTTCTTGATTTCAGCCCTAAGCTCTTCAATTCGCAAAGCGTGTATCCGATCTCGTTCTTCAAGAAGGCGTAAGGCTTCGCGCAAAACTTCGCTCGCGGAACCATAAAGCCCGCTTGCAACTTTCGTTTTAACCAATTCTTCAAGCTGTGGCGTAAGTGAAATGTTCATAATTTTATCCTCCTTCTCACCTTGTATATGATAACATAAAATGGCAAACTTTGTTATAAGAGAGGGGGTCTGTGTCGATGGCGCCGAAATCCAAACGGATATGAACTTCCTGCGACACCGCAGCAGTTTGGATTGTCGATATCTGTTTTTATGATTTATAACTAACAGATGACGCCAGATATCATTGATAACACGAAGTAAGGTAACCTTTATATTGGTAAGCTGCAGCATCTGTGAAATCAGGCATTCAATGAGTTTATTGCAAAATCTGCGTCTCCTGCAGTTTTTTGGGGTTTCTAAGATTGAGCGATTACAACCTGCGTGAAATCTGCAGCGCGTGACATCTCCAATCCAAAACCTTTCTGAAGCACCTTGAAAGTTCATATTATGGAGGAGAAGAGCCGTTCTTGGCCATGTTTCTTTAAACCCGGAATCGAGAATCATTAACTCACTTGAAAAATGCGACTTTGTGGCTGAAAGTCAGATTTTGAAATCGGACTCGATGCTGTTTCTTTCTAGATATACACCACAAATAATGTCCCAGCATAAATAGGCATGTTTGAATTGAAAATCTTGTGTCATCTAAAAACCGGCCAGTGAGAGTCGGTGAAACCCAGATCACAAGACTGCCTTATCCAGACATCAGAGGCAGTGTAGGCGATACCGAAAACAGCCCCAAAAGAGATATCGATGGGAAGGCACTTTTCAGACTTTAGACATACCAATGCGCCTCATCCTGTCAGGACGATTTGGATGGCAATATGAGGCAATTACAAGGCCTTTTGAAGTACCTTCTATATGACCTCTTCAAAAGAAGAAATAAAATACAAAGTGAATATATCACTGAAGAATAAAAAAAGGCAATAAAAGGAATAAATGAATGGGCCAGGGACGTATCGTAACTGGGTCACTTTTCGGTATCGCCTACAGCTGCGCAATTGCGAATGAACGAGAATAATCATGAGGGCGTAACGTTTGTGCGGTTGCAGATCTTTCAAATCAGATGCGTCCAATGCGCGCGCTTCCAGCACATTTTGATGATACTTGGCCACTGGAATGTAATCGATCGATGGCAGTCGCTGAGCCCAGGATTTCAGCCATTGCACATGTTCAAGGTACCCCCTGACCTCGTTGTTTGTAGGTTTTTTGGGATCTCGTTTTAGCCGGTTCCAGCCGCTGTCGTCAGAGGACACTATCAGTAGAACATCAAATTCTCGAGCTTCCTCAGGCAATAAATGCTCGCTTAACGATTTGAAGTAGCGGCTGTTTATTCTATGTCGTGCATGTCGGGCAGCACGCACCAAGGTGCTGAAGCCGGGCAATTCGGACCTTTGTCGGACTAGTTCTTCAATGATGACATTGATGATATCCGCCAACTCTTGCTTAGTTTCCGCAGCTTGCAGTGCGATCGATAGGACAACGCTATTGGTGTTATTATTGATTGGTTATCCAGATAGCCCCGGATAATTTCCAGTAATCGCTGACGATTGCCTTCCTGCTCATAATCGCACAGTCCGTGTCTTGTTGTAATCCGGGAGCTTATACATTTCGCTATGTGAGCGATAATGGGAGGAGGTACTTCCGCCAGTTTGACAAAATAGCCAAGGCGTTGGGCCGTTTTTATCAGTACCAGCAAGGCTAGACATGCAGGAATTGTGCGACTATTATTCAGTGCGAACGTAAGTTCATCTTCGCTATGGTACCGCCGATTAAGATCGGACCCACCTTACCGCTGTAATTGGACCCACCGTGAAGTTGCGTGTTGTTGACCTCCTGGAGTGATACGCACCGGTTTATGGACCCAACCTGACGTCTTATACTG
>JBEKCV010000040.1:0-36902 GCA_050014695.1 Thermodesulfovibrionales bacterium | reverse complement strand
AGGCAAAGAACCCTATGGACTTCAGTGATGTGGCCCCTAAGAGCATCAGCCCCGCCCTAAAATGATAAAATTCGACAAAGGCGGGCACTACCCCCCCATTTCTTTTTTACACTGTCTGAATTACAGCGGGAGAAGTCAATATCCAACTTCTCCACGTATTTTTTGTATAATAGCCACATGTTTTCGTTATCGCTGATAAGCGCACTACCTTAAGCAGCCTGTCAATCACTCGCCACTAAATCTCTCAGGAGATTTAAGTGGGGCTTTCCGGAACACTTGGTAAGGCCGGTTGACAGGGGGGCAGAGACAATTGCCAATGCAGAAATTAAGAGAGAGGATATCTATCAACACACCTGCGGATGTTCCGCAAATCTGCAGCTCTATCGCTCCACGCTGGCCTTTCGGCCTAGTATGGAGTATCCTGCTCAGAACGAGATGAAGAACACAATCTTCACGCTTCTCATCGTCCTCGCCGTCGCAGGCTGTGAAAGCAGACCGCACGCAACGGACATGGCAGTTCCAAAAGACGGTTCTTTCGAACCCGCATATGGCGATTCACTGATAGAAGGTTCTATCGGAGAGCCAAGCAACCTTATCCCCATGCTTGCAGGCGACAGCGCCTCGTTCGATGTCGCAGGATTAATTTTTAACGGACTGGTCAAGTATGACACGGACATCAGAGTAATCGGTGACCTAGCGGAATCCTGGGATATCTCAAAAGACGGTCTTGTTATCACATTCCACCTCAGGAAAAATGTGAGATGGACTGATGGGGTAGAGTTTACCGCAGACGATGTCCTGTTCGGTTTCAACACGATCACCAATGAAAAGACCCCAACCGCATATAGTGAGGATTTCAAACAGGTCAAAAAGGCCGAAGTCCTGGACAGATATACCTTCCGCGTTACCTATGGGAAACCCTTTGCCCCTGCCCTTACCACGTGGGGAAGCCTGGTCATACTACCGAAGCATCTACTCGAGGGCAAAGATATCACGAAGACCGACTTCAGCAGAAATCCCGTGGGATTGGGACCCTATAAGCTTCAGAAATGGGTTTCCGGACAGGAACTGGTCCTCGATTCATACCATGACTATTTCGAGGGAAGGCCCTATATCGACCATTATATCTACAGGATAATACCCGACTCTGCGACGATGTTCCTGGAGCTTCAGACTGGAGGGATCGACATGATGGGCCTGACGCCTCTGCAGTATACCAAACAGACGGACACTGAATACTTCAAGATAAATTTTCAGAAATTCCGTTATCCCCAGTTCGTCTATACCTATATGGGATTTAATCTGAAGCATCCTTTTTTCAAAGACATTAGGGTGAGACAGGCAATAGCGCATGCGATAGACAAGAGCGAGATCGTTGACGTCGTTCTCTTCGGCCTCGGCAGCGTTGCGACAGGCCCTTACGTCCCGAACACCTGGCCTTATAATCCCAACGTGAAACAGTACGCGTATGATCCGGCAAAGGCAAGGCAACTCCTGAAGGAAGCAGGGTGGAAAGATACCGATGGAGACGGCATTCTCCGTAAGGACGGAAGGCCCTTCGAATTCACGATTCTGACGAATATGGGAAATACGCTCAGAATAAATACCGCAACCATCATCCAGTACAGGCTCGCCAAGGTGGGGATCAAGGTCAATATACGTACGCTTGAATGGTCCACATTTGTCAACGAGTTCATAGACAAGAGGCGTTTCCAAGCGGTGATCCTCGGCTGGAGCATTGATCGGGACCCCGACCAGTATGACATCTGGTATTCGGGGAAGACGAAGGACAAGGAGTTTAATTTCGTGAGCTACAGCAACCCCGAGGTGGATGCGCTCCTCGAAAAGGGCAGAAGGACCTTCGACATCACGGAGAGGAAGAAAGCCTATTACAGGATCCAGGAGATCCTCGCCGAAGAGCTGCCGTATATTTTCCTGTACGTGCCAGATGCAACGCCCATCGTTCAATCGAGATTCAAGGGAATAAAGCCTTCTCCAATAGGGATAACCTACAATCTGCCGAAATGGTATGTGCCGGAACAACTGCAGCGGAACAGGATGGAGCCGTAGATGCTAATGTATCTGATGAAGAGGCTGCTTGAGACGATACCAACACTCTTTGGGATTACCCTGATATCGTTCTTTATCATCCATCTCGCCCCGGGCAAACCGACTGACATATTCACGGAATTAAACCCCAAGATCACCCCTGAGGCGAGGGAAAGGCTTGATAAGCTCTATAACCTCGACAAGCCCGTCATTGTCCAGTACGGACTCTGGCTGAAAAAAATCGTCAGGCTCGATTTCGGTAACTCCTTTTCTTCGGACAGGAGACCGGTTATGGAAAGGATTTGGGATAGAAAACAGCCCTTAATCCAGAGGAGGTTGTTCATAACGTTCATGATCAACGTGCTTTCTATGATCATCATCGTCCTGATTGCAATACCGATCGGAATCTCTTCCGCTACGCATCAGAACACCCTCTATGACAAGATAATGACAACGACGGTATTCTTGGGCTTCGCGATGCCCTCGTTCTGGCTCGCCCTGCTCCTCATGATTCTCTTCGGTGTACACCTTCACTGGCTACCGATTTCGCAGCTAAAGTCAATGAACTACGATGCGCTGCCTCTGGCCGGAAAGATCTGGGACCTCACGAAACACCTTGTCCTTCCCATTTTCGTTTCTGCCTTCGGGGGTCTTGCCGGTGATTCGCGCTTTATGAGGAGCAGTATGCTCGAGGTCATCAGGCAGGATTATATCACCGTGGCAAGGGCGAAGGGACTGCCCGAAAGGACGGTTATTTACAGACATGCCTTCAGAAACGCGCTTCTTCCGATTATCACTCTCATGGGCCTCAGTGTAGGAGGACTGATAGGCGGCAGTGTTATTTTTGAGAACATCTTTGGCATACCGGGCATGGGGCAGCTTTTTTTTATGAGTGTTATGACGAGAGACTATCCTATGGTAATGGGCATTCTGACGCTGGGGGCAATATTGACCCTGCTGGGAAATCTGCTGGCAGACATAGGCTATATGTTTGCCGACCCGCGGATAAGGTCCAGATGACAGGGGAGGTCGCGGATTGAGAAATCTTTTCTGGCACCGGTTCAAGGGTAACGGGCTTGCGGTTGCGGGCGGTATCATTGTTCTCATCCTGTTCTTTGTCGCCGTCTTCGCTCCGGTTCTTTCCCCGTACAATCCCGATGACATCGACAGAAAACACATACTGGAACCACCGGAAACAGCTCACTTCTTTGGTACCGACGACCTGGGAAGGGATGTCTTAAGCAGGATGATCTGGGGATCACGCATATCACTTGCCGTAGGTTTCGTCGCCGTCGGCATAGCGACAGTCATCGGAATGCTGTTCGGTGCGCTCTCCGGATATTACGGTGGCTGGACGGACAGGATAATCATGAGGTTTATCGATATCATGCTCTCTATCCCGACCTTTTTCCTTATCCTCGCGGTCATAGCGTTTATCGGATCGAGCATATGGAATGTCATGGCGGTCATAGGTCTTACGATGTGGATGGGTATAGCGAGGCTCGTGCGGGCTGAATTCCTGTCTCTCAAGGAGAGGGAATTTGTCCTCGCCGCAAAGGCGCTTGGGGCAAGCGATCTCCAGATCATCTTCAGACATATCATGATAAACAGTATGGCTCCCGTGCTTGTGTCGGTGATCCTCGGCGTAGCGGGGGCGGTCCTCTTGGAATCAGCCCTGAGTTTCCTTGGCATAGGCGTCCCGCCGCCGATGCCAAGCTGGGGCAATATCCTTACCCTCGGCAAGGACAACATAGAGATAGCGTGGTGGCTCTCGGTTTTCCCCGGGCTTGCTATTTTAGTTACGGTGCTGGGCTATTACCTTCTTGGTGAGGGTATTCGGGAAGCCACAGACCCGAGGCTCTGGCATTCCGAGAGATAGGAAAATAGATGTATGGATGATTTCTCGTCTCGCCGACCGTCATGAGCGATGAACCGTATAGTTTGCTTCAGAATGCGGCTTCGGCCACCCCTGACCCGGAAAGGGCACTGAGAAATCTCCGGTCTTTTTATGAGAAATATCCTGAATACACAGAGCGTCTCACTGCCAACCTGAGATCTATTTCCCTCCTTTTCAGTATGAGTCAATTTCTGGCGAACACTTCCATATCCAATCCCGAGATTCTCTTTGACGCCGTCAATAAAATACATCTGCCCATCGAAAAAGAGTCGCTTCGCGCATCCTTGAGAAAGGACATTGAGCAACTCGCACAGCCCTCGGGAGAAATGCTTATGGAGGGTTTCCGTGTCTTCAAAAAAAAGATTCTTCTCCTGGTCACTTTGAGGGATATCCTGGGCAATGCGGACATCGTTGAGAGCATGGTCGAACTCAGCGTCCTGGCAGATGTTATCGTTGAAGAAGCCCTTGGGACCGTGCAGGCTCTGATGCATAAGATCTACGGGGAACCCGAAGGAGAAGCCTTTTCTGTCATCGCCGTGGGCAAACTGGGTTCCCTTGAGCTCAATTTCAGTTCCGACATCGACCTGCTCTATGTCTACGGGAGGGAAGACGGTGAGACGTCCGGCGTTGCAACACCTCATGGGAGGCTCAAAAACAGAATCAGCAATCATGAATATTACTGCAAGCTCGGGGAAAGCCTCAATAGATTCTTATCGACAAGCACAGGGAGCGGATTCGGATACCGGGTCGACCTGAGGCTGAGGCCTGAAGGGCAGAAGGGAAGCCTCGCCATGTCCCTGACAGCATACGAACTGTACTACGAATCGTGGGGGAGCGAATGGGAAAGGGCTGTTCTGTTGCGGGCGAGACCAATTGCCGGGGATAGACGTCTGGGAATGGACTTTCTGGACATGATCAGCCCCTTTGTCTACAGGAAATATCTCGATTTTAACGCTATCGACGAGATAAGAAGGATGAAGACCAAGATAGATGCGACTTTCAAGAAGGACGATATCAAAAGGGGACGAGGGGGTATTCGCGAGATAGAATTCTTCGTGCATGCGCTTCAGTTAATCTACGGCGGGAAAGAGCCGCTGCTTCGCGAAAGGAGTACCTTGAAGGGACTGCATTACCTCCTGCAGAAGAATCTGATCGGTTCCGGAGATTATGCCGTCCTGTCGGATAATTATCAGTTTCTCAGAAAACTCGAGCACAGGTTACAGCAACTGAATGACCTTCAGACACATTCTCTTCCGTCAGCCGAAGAGGAACTCTCGGCGCTGGGCAGAAAAATGGGATTCCCGGACAGAAAATCTTTTGTCGAAGATCTGGAGAACAGGCGCAGGGCGGTAAGGAAGATCTACACTTCCCTTTTCATAGAGAGAAAATCAGCCACCCCCCAAAGTGCTACAAGGATCTCCCTCATGCTCTCCGAGGAACTCTCGAACAGCGAACTGAGAGAGCTCCTGCACGGGTATGCCATCAAGGACACGGAGAAAGTTATTCGGAATATTCAGCACATAAGGGACAGCACACTCTCCTTTCAGACCCTTCGAGGACAGCGACTCCTGGGCAAAATCATACCCGCTTTTTTCCATGAGTCACTGACGTCAGGAGACCCCGATGCCGCCTTGACCAATCTTGCTTCCTTCGCGGGCATTTTGTCCTCTGAAGAGCCCTATCTGGATCTCTTCGTACAGAACAAGCTGCTTATCCCGATCCTTGTCCGTATATTCTCTCAGAGCGAATACATAGCGAAAACAATCATGAAGAGGCGCGAATATCTTGAGCTCCTCGGTCATGAGATGTTCCCGAGGAAAACCCTCCTTTCCTTGAAAGAGGAACTGAACGGGATCATTTCGACGGGCCTGTCTGCGGCTGAATCCATTCGGATCTTCAAGCAGATGGAAGAGATACGGCTCGGTGTTCTATTTCTGGACAAAAAAATCGACATCCGCCGCCTTATGAGGGAACTCTCCAAGGTTGCCGAAGCTGTTGTTTCTGTCTGCATTGAACAGTTGGCGGCAAAAGAGGGTCTAGCTGTCATCGGATTCGGAAAGTTAGGAGGAAGGGAACTCACCTTCAATTCAGACCTTGACCTCATATTTGTGTGCGGTGCTGAGGTGACGAATGATCACGTGAAAACAGCCGAGCGGCTTATCAGATTTTTACACTCACACACACAGGACGGCGTCGCATACAGCGTTGATACCCGATTACGTCCGGAGGGGTCAAAGGGCCCTCTCGTCTCTACCATGACGACATTTGAGGACTACTACGAAAAGTCAGCCCGTTTCTGGGAGTTCCAGGCCCTTCTCAAGGCGAGACCAATAGCTGGGGATAGAGGGACGGGATGCCTGTTTGGAGAAATGAAAAAAACCGTCTTGAGAGAGAAAGGCAGCGGAATTTCCGCTCGGGATATTAAGACAATGAGAGACAGGATCCAAAATGAGCTTTCCAAAGAGGCGGAAGGATATGACATAAAACTCGGGCCGGGCGGCCTGGAGGAACTCGAATTCACGGTGCAGTACTTACAGCTCGTGAATGCACATCTCCACGATGAACTCCTGGTACAGGGGACACTGGAGGGCATAAAAAGGCTGAACTCAAGCGGGGTGATTCATGATGAAACAGCTGGCTTTATGAAAGATACCTACGTCTTTTACCGGACACTCGAAACCATTCTCAGGCTGACCAATGAGCCCGTTCTGAAGGAAACCTCAAAAGCGGCCCGCATAGCCCCTGAATTTACGGGATTTAACGCTAGCAGCGCGTTTGTGAGGAACCTAACGGAGAGGAGACTGAAGGTAAAAGGAATATTTGATAAATTCTTGTGAAGAGTTTTGTTTCATGCTCCCTGCGCTCTGTGCCCCGCGGGGACTCCACTGTTCGAATGCCCGAATCATCCCTTCTTAAGCTTTTTTTGCTCATACATCATTCTATCCGCGCGAGCCAGCAGTTCGTCCATAGAAGAAGGGTTTTCGGGATCGTAGTACGATAAGCCAAAGCTTATCGACAGCGTATACCGACGTTTTCCTTTCGCGTTGAGATCGTCAATGTTTTTTTGCAGCCGGTCCGTAATTCTTGTGATCTGATTTCCTGCCGGCACGAGGGGAATGACCGCAAACTCATCCCCGCCAATACGGGCAATGATGTCGGACTCCCGACAAGTCTTCTGAAGGATGGTGGCAGTATCAATGAGCGCTCGGTCGCCTTCTTGGTGGCCAAAGGTATCATTGATCGATTTCAAACGATCCAGGTCGGCATAGAGCATGAATATTCCTTGCTTCTGCCGTGCAGCAAGCTTTAGCTGCTGCTCAGCCAGGGTGAAAAAACCCCGCCGGTTGCAAAGGCCCGTGAGCTCATCAGTGATCGCCATCACCCGTAGTTTCTCTTGCAACTTTACATGTTTTATCTTTATCATCATCTCTTTCAACGTAAACGGCTTCTTGATAAAATCCACCGCACCGGCTTCAATAGCCTTATCATAGGAAAAATCGTCAATATACCCGGTCATAATAATAATCACCGTACCGGGGCTCAGTTTTTTCGCCTTTTCCGCAAGTTCAATGCCCTTCATGCCCGGCATGATAATGTCGGCTATCATGATATCAACAGAAGTTTTCTTGATCTGTTCGAGAGCAGACTCGGCGCTCGTAACCGTTTCGCATATATAGCCTTCTAAGTGAAGCCTCTCTTTTAACATCGCTAACAGGGTTTCGTTGTCATCAACGATCAATACAGAACTTTTCTTGTCCATTCCGTCGTCGCTTATACGTTATTGAGCCGGACCGAGCCGGCAAAATTAATTTATTCTAGCATATTTCAGCAGTGGAGACTTCAATGAGCGAGGGAAAACAACAACGGTAAAGAACGTTTGAGTCAATGCGGTTCGTTAGAGCAGTTTTTAAAAAGGGCTGGTGCCCGAGCATCAGTCCGCGAGATAATTGAAACCTTCTTCAGTAAGTTCCAAGCCATCTGACGGCGTGATGATAACGTATCCTTCATCCCTCAATTCTGCCATAGCCTCTTTCAATTTGGTCGAATGATCTTGATCCCAATCCTTAGCACAAAAAGTCAACCGCGAAAAAGGCAGAACCATTCCTGCTTTCATCTTATTATCCCGTTGAAAAAGTTGCATAATTCTGAGTGCTGTGTTCGTCATCTGTCCTCCCGAAATTTTTATTTTCTCACTTTCTATAAAAATAATATGATACCGGCCGCTCGCTGTCAACAAGACGGCAGACACATACCATAACACCTTCGCTGAGCGAGCAGGCAGCCTCTCTGGGAGAAAAGCAGCGGACCGTTTCTTTTCAAATGGCAAAGGGGGGCGGGGCCTCCGGGGGGAGGAGGCCCCGTACTGCGGGGAGAAAAACGAGATCTATGTCACCCTGTCGTGCACCTTACGCAAAAAAGCCGGCACGTCGAGAGGATCTTCATAGGGCAGCATGTCCGTGGGTCCGCTGTCTATGCTGCTATGCGGAGTGAGGTTCTTCGCAAGGATCCTTTCCGAGCCGCGGAAGGTCAGCGGTTCCTTGGCGGGCGACCATTTCTTTACCTGGGGCAATTCAACCTTTTCCTTCTTTTCGTCAAAGCCGGTCGCTATGACAGTGATCTTCACTTCGTCTTCGATGTCAGGATTGATTACCGCACCGAATATAATATTTGCGCCCTCATGCGCAGCGTCATAGATGATGGAGGCCGCTTCCTGGACATCTCCGAGCGAGAGCTGGCCGCCACCGGTGATATTGATCAGGATACCCCTGGCGCCTTCTATGGAGGACTCCTCGAGGAGGGGGTTTGTTATGGCCTTCTTGGCGGCCTCAATCGCGCCGCCCTCGCCCCTGCCGAGGCCGACTCCCATGACAGCCCTGCCTGTGTTCTGCATGGTCGTCTTCACATCAGCAAAGTCGACATTAATGAGTCCGGGTACCTGGATGATATCCGATATTCCCTGAATCGCCTGCCTGAGGACATCATCCGTCACCGCAAACCCCTTGTGAAAAGCGATCTTCTTTTCAACCACCTCGGCTATTCTGTCATTCGGGATCACGATGAGCGTGTCCACATGACCCTTCAGTTCTCTTATGCCCTCGTCCGCCCTCATTGTCCTCGTTTTCCCCTCGTAGAAAAACGGCTTTGTCACGATCGCCACGGTGAGCGCTCCCAACTCCTTTGCCACACTCGCGATGACAGGCGAGGCACCGGTTCCGGTACCTCCTCCCATGCCCGCAGTGATAAAAATAAGGTCTGCGCCCCCAAGCAATTCCGATATGACTGCCCTGTCTTCCATCGCGGATTGTCTGCCGATCTGAGGGTCTGCGCCCGCGCCGAGACCCTTTGTTATGGAAGCGCCGATCTGCATTTTGATCGGCGCCAGCGATGTCTCAAGCACCTGCATATCAGTATTCACCGCAATAAAATCAACTCCGTGAAGATTGGAAGCGATCATGTTATTTACGGCATTCCCGCCTGCCCCCCCGACGCCCACAACCTTGATCTTTGCCGTCTGTGCTTTCCCATCATCGATCTCGAACATAATCTGCTCCTCCTATCTTGGATATGTATTTAAAAAACCGTTAACCCATTTTCTCATGCGTTCCAATATCCCGACGGATTCAAGGTCCCGCCGAGCGTAATGGCTCAAGCCGTATTGGACGAGTCCTACCCCTGTCGCAAAGATGGGACTGCGGACGAGGCCCCTGTCCACAACACCATCGGGTATGCCGATCTTCACCGGAAGGCCGAAAATCCCCTCGGTAAGCTCGCAGATCCCCTTGAGAAGGGCTGTGCCACCGGTGAGCACAATCGTCGACTTGCCCATGTCCTCACACGAATCCGCCAGCTCTTTTTTAACGAGCTCCATTAATTCCTCGCAGCGGGCCTGCACAATCTCGGCAAGATACAGAAGGGGTATCTCCCTCTTCGAGCCGGAATCTCCGTTCACCTGGGGAAGGTCCAGTACCCCCTGCATTTCATTTGCGGTGCTCACCAACGCGTATCCGTATCTCTTTTTTATGTTCTCAGCTTCTTCCTGGGGAACTCCGAGGCAAACAGAAATGTCATGGGTCAGATGGTTCCCTCCCAGAGACAACACTGCCGTATGCCGCAAGAGCCCGTCCCGGTAAAGGGCTATGTCCGTTGTGCCGCCGCCTATGTCCACAAGGACAACCCCACGTTTCTTCTCGGTGGCGGTGAGCACTGATTCCGCAGATGCCAAGGGCTCAAGCACAATGTCGAGCACATCGACTCCGGCCCTCCTGCAGCACGTGATGAGATTCTGGGCGGAGGAAACCGCGCCGGTGACAATATGGACATTCCCCTCCAACCGCTCGCCATCCATGCCGACCGGGTCATCTATTCCGTTCAGACCGTCGACTCTAAAGCCCGCGGGTATCATGTGCAGAATCTCCCTTTCCACAGGGACATACACCGCTCCAGCGGAGTCCATCAGCCTTACCACATCTTCTTCCCTCACTATTCCGCCCCTTGTGACCGTGGCACCGTTGGCGTTAAACCCCTTTATATGGCCACCGGCGATGCCGACATAGGCGGAGCGTATCTGCCATCCTTCCTTCTCAGAGGCATCTTTTACGGCCTTCTGTATAGCGCTGACGGTCAGGTCCATATCCACGACAATACCCTTTCTGAGCCCGGTGGATGGTGATAGACCGACCGTTGTAATCTCGGGTTTCCCGGCGGTCTCTTTCCCAACGATGGCACATATCTTTGTTGTACCGACATCAAGACCGACCGCAATATTGCCTGTATATTCGCGCGAATACTTCATCGGATAACCTGGCTGATCGGCTTCACCACCACCCTGTTGGCAAATCTAAGGTCAACATAATCGACGGTGATCGCCCGCTTTTTGATCTCATCTTCAAGGGAAAAAAGCCTGTCGAGTTTTTGTTCGTAGTCACCTTGCCCCACCTTGATAACCACACTGTCTATGACTACCGCCAGATCCTCCGGTCCTTTCCCGTTTGCGATAACTTCGACACGTCCCCGCTCCGTGGCGATCTTTTTGTCCTTAAGAACGCCCGCGAGTCTGAGTGCCTCGGCAAAGGCATCAGGCATCCTAACGGGGTCAGCAATGATTATGGGCAGAAACGGGACAGCATCGGCCGTTATCTTCTCAAGGATCACTCCTCTTTCATCAATCAGGAATGTCTGTCCCTTCTTATCCAGAATTGCAAAGGGCGTCGCCTCATGCACCCTGACGAGGAGCTTGTCCGGAAATTCCTTTCTTACGCTGGCCGACCTGATCCAGGCGCACTGAGACAGCCTCTCGGCTATGCCCTTGGACGAAATCCCGAGAAGACCCTCTCCGGAACGGATGTTGGCCAGGGATTTCAGTTCCGCATCCGAGATATGGCTGTTTCCGGAGAAGACGATCTCCCTGACCGGAAAGAGCCGGCAGGCCGCTTTATGGATTGCGACACTCAAAAAAATACCTGCGCCGGTCAGGACAAGCAGGACGACGAGGTGACGCATCCTCACCTTCGCCTGGCGGCTGGATTTACGGTTTTTTTTGTGAGCGAGCGCCCTCATGCCGTTTTTCGCTCCGCCATTGTTTCTTTGAGGATTGCCTCCAAGAGAGAGGGGAAATCGAGACCGGCCAGGCGAGCGATCTTTGGAAGAAGGCTTGTCTCGGTCATCCCCGGCAGGGTGTTCACCTCCAGCACAAAAGGCTTTCCATATCGGTCAATAATCAGATCGACTCTCGTAGCGCCTTTACAACCCAACACCTGGTGAGCCGATAGCGCAGCCTCCCCGGCTTTTTCGAGGATGCCCGGCTCTATCTCCGGCGGGAGTATGTACTCCGTGAGGCCCGCCGTATACTTGGCCTCGTAGGTGTAAAACTCGACTTTGGGTCTCACCTCCACGGATCCAAGAACCGCATCGCTGAGAATGCCGACCTGAACCTCTTTGCCTTCAATATATTTCTCCACAAGAGCCCTATCGCCAAAGGTGAAGGCATGATCGAGCGCGGACATGACAGAGGTTTTCTCCTTAACAATGCTCACCCCTATGCTTGAACCTTCGGCAACCGGTTTGATAACCCACGGCAACGCCAAGTCAATGCTTAGCAGTGCACTGTCCCGGGATTCGGGCTTCTCACGAACGCACCAGGACCGCCGGTCGATGATTCTGAACGGTGGCACGGGAATCCCGTGGTAAAGGAATATCTTCTTGGTTAACTCCTTATCCATGGCAAGAGCGGACGCAAGGACTCCGGAGCCCGTATAGGGAACGCCCATGACCTCTAAGAGACCCTGCACGGAGCCGTTCTCTCCATGGCCGCCATGAAGGGTTAAAAACGCTATTTCGATTCCTTCTTTTTTCAGCACATCGCAAATATCGTTGCGGACGTCAACAGCAACAACGTCATAGCGCCTGCTTTGCAAGGCGTTAAAGACAGCGGCGCCACTTTTCAGGGAGACCTCCCTCTCGGCGGACGCACCCCCCATGAGGACGCCTATCCGCTTATCAGTCACCATACCGCATCTCCCGCCGGGATTGCTTCGTCACGATCGCTCCTCTCAGTGACGGAAAAATGGCCGTATCGGTTTGATTGTCCGTGCGGGCGCGGAAAAGCACGGGTGAGTGATGTACGGCGGTAATTGTCTCCGGCTTTCCGGTCATACCCGCCCCGCCACCTTTATCTCCGGCTCAAGTTCATAGCCGAACAATTGCATGACCCTCGCTTTCACCACGTCCATAAGCGCCAAGAAGTCAGCTGCCCTGCCGTTACCCCGATTAATAAAGAAATTCGCGTGAAGACCCGATACTTCCACATCTCCCCTTTTCAAATGCTTGCAGTCCGCTTCTTCAATAAGTCTGCCCGCCTGTGCCCCTTCAGGGTTTTTAAAAACACACCCCGCCGACCATTCAGAAAGGGGCTGCCTCTCTCTTTTTTCGTGGAGGAATTCCCTCACCCTCTTTGCTACGTCGTATGCGTCATCCTTCTCCAGTCTGATGTTCGCGCTGAGAACGATGTACTCATCAGAGATCGCACTCGCCCGGTATCCCAGATTGAGAGTTCCCGGATCCAGAATAGCCAGTTTGCCATGCGCGTTGATGAGCGCAACCGACTCTATGACCGTGCCGATCGCGTATCCAAATGAGCCGGCATTGCCTTTGATGGCCCCCCCCATGGAGCCGGGGATACCGGCAAGGCCCTCGATACCTTTATATCCCTTGTCTTTCGCAAAAGAAACCACTTTCTGAAGCGGAGCCCCTGCCTCGACAAAAAGCCTTACCCCGTCATTCATCTCCTCCACGACTTGCATGCGATTGAGCGAAGCTGTGGAGACAACGACCCCTCCGATGCCTTCATCAGCCACCAGCAAGTTGCTGCCCCCGCCCACAGGCGTAACGGGGATCTGCTTATCCCGGGCGTCACAGAGCAAATTCCTGATGGATATCGCATCCCGCGGCACTGCAAACACATCGGCGGGCCCCCCTATCCTCAAAGTCGTGTGGCTTTTCATCAGTTCGTTAAAAAACGCATCGCCCCTGAAATTATCTTCTCTGAATATTTCCGGTAGAGCTTTATCTGTCATCAGTTTCGACACATCGGACACCACATTCATCCTCCAGCTCTTTTCAAGAGCTCCTCTCCCGTCTTCCAGACGTCCCCGGCACCGAGGGTGAAGAGCACATCGTGCGGTCTCAGACCGTCCGATATGGTGCTTACGAGAAGATCCCTATCAGATATGTGAGTGACATTCTTCTGCCCCGTGCCCCGTATTGCCTCCGCCATTGCGGCGGCACTGATGCCCTCAATCGGCTTTTCACCCGCAGGATAGATATCCATAAGATACAGGACATCGGCGTCAGCAAAAGAAGCGGCAAACTCATAGAGGAGTTCCCTTGTCCGCGTGTAGCGGTGCGGCTGGAAAAGCACGATCAATCTTCCCTTCTCAGGAGCCCTTGTCTGCTCTGCTCCAAAAAACGATTCTCTCGCCGCCTTCAGGGTAGCCTTTATTTCTGCAGGATGATGGCCATAATCATCAAAAACCTTGACGCCCCTGATCTCTCCCTTCAATTCAAATCTCCTCTGAATCCCGCTGAAACTTCTCAGCCCTTCTTTGATCTTCGCGATATCCATTTTGAGTTCGACGCTGACGGCGATCGCGGCGAGGCTGTTCAGGACATTATGAATACCGGGGGCAGGAACAACGAAATTACCAAGGTTCTTCCCAGCATACCGCACGTCAAAACTGATGGACAGGTACTCATGCTTGACTTGAAGGGCATAGATATCGGCATCCGGTGAAAATCCATACGTGATGTACTTTCTGTGGATCCTCGGCAGGATCTCCCTGACAAACTGACTTTCCCTGCAGAGTATGGACAATCCGTAGAAAGGCGCTTTGTTGACGAACGAAACGAAGGCATCCTTCAAGGCATCCATGCTCTTAAAGAACTCCATGTGTTCCCGATCGATGTTCGTCACGACCGCGATGGTCGGGGAGAGCTTGAGGAAGGAACCGTCGCTTTCATCGGCCTCTGCCACAATGAAGTCTCCCTGCCCAAGCCTTGCGTTACTGCCGGTCGCCCGGAGCTTTCCTCCTATCACGACAGTCGGATCGATACCTCCATGAGAGAGAATAGTGGCAATCAATGAAGTGGTCGTTGTTTTGCCATGGGCGCCGGCAACCAGAATGCCATATTTCATTCTCCCCAGTTCAGCCAGCATCTCAGCTCGAGGGATCACCGGTATGGAACGCTCCTTTGCCGCGATCACCTCGGGATTCTGATCAGAGACCGCCGAGGAAACGACAACGACATGAGCGTCGTCTATATTCTCTTGCCTGTGCCCTATGTACACCTTAATGCCAAGCACCCTGAGTCTGATAAGAGTCTCCGACTCCCGCAAGTCGGAACCGGTGACCTCATAGCCGAGATTGTGAAGGACCTCGGCGATCCCGCTCATGCCGATCCCGCCGATACCCACAAAATGAATTGTCCTGTACCGTTCAAACATTTTTCTTCATCTGCCGATCTCTGCCGACCGACAGGTGGTCATCTTGCATTTTGATCACCGGCTGATGCCGGCGGCTGACGGTTGACTGTTTTATTAAACTCATCAGAACATCGACGACCTTGTGCGCAGCGTCAGGCCTTCCCACAGACCTGCTCGACCTCTGCATTTCAGATCTCACGTGCTTATCGGCGTAGAGTTCCCGTATGTTTTTTGCCAGGACCTCCCCATCCAACTCCTGGTCAAGGACCACCCGGACAGCGCCCATTTCCGATAGTCTCTGCGCATTCATCTCCTGGTGGCGGCCGGCGGCATACGGGTAGGGAAGCAGTATCGCCGGCTTACCCACCGAGGTCAATTCCGCGAGCGTCGTCGCGCCGGCCCTCGAGATGACAAGGTCTGCCACGGCGTAGGCCTCTGCCATCTGGTGGATAAACGCGGTTACGGTACCCTTAAATCCCCATTTCCTATACGTCTCACGCACGGTCTCGTAATCTGTTTTTCCTGTCTGATGGAGAAACTGTATATCGCCTTTCAGGCCGTTCAGGGCGCCAAATGTACCGCACAGAGCGTTATTGATTGTTCTCGCTCCGGAACTCCCTCCAAAAACAAATATCGTGAACTTGTTCCTCTCAAGACTGAAGAGGTCGTACGCGCCTTCCCTGCTGCCGGAGAGTATTCCAGCCCTGACAGGGTTGCCGGTTATGAAGGTCTTGCTCTTCGGAAAAAAAGCGATACTCTCATGATAGGTTACGCAGACGGCGTCCGCGATCCTTCCCAACACTTTATTGGCGAGGCCGGGTACTGAATTCTGCTCCGCTATGAGCGTAGGGAGGGACATGAGATGTCCCGTAAAGACAGGGCAAAAGGATGCATAGCCTCCGACACCGATGACTGCGTCCGGCCTTAAGCGCTCGAGGAACGCGTAGGAGTCATACAAAGAAAGCATCGTTTTTGCGATTCCCCTCGCCTTCTTAAGCGGCGATTTTCCCACCACGCCTTCTGCCCTGAGGTACTTTATGGGATAGCCCTCCTTCGGGATGATCGACGCCTCGATACCATGTTCTGTCCCGATAAAGGTAACCTCCGCGGTCTCATCTCTGCTCTTTATCTCCTCCGCTATAGCGATGCCGGGAAAGAGGTGTCCGCCCGTCCCCCCCCCTGCAATAACGACTCTCATCATACAGACCCCTGCCCACCCGCGGGGAAGTCCTTCCGTTCGGAGGCAACCCTCGAACGGCCGTAAACAGACATGAGCGCCTTCTTCCTTTTGATCAAGCCCTCCGTCTTGTCGACAATGATTGTTTCTTTTACGCCCCTGGATACATTCAGAAGTATCCCGACAGCCACCATGTTGACCAGAAGGGCTGATCCCCCATAACTGACAAACGGTAACGGCAGCCCTTTGGTAGGAGCAAGACCGGTAGCCACAAAGAAATTAATCAATGCCTGGAGCGCTATCATCATGGAAAGACCCGATGCGAGGTAATATGCAAAACGGTCATCCGCCGCCTTATTCGCTATCCGGATCCCCCTCATAAAGAGGAAGAAAAAGAGGCATACCACAATGGAGGCGCCGATAAAGCCGAGTTCCTCACCCACAAGGGAAAAAATGAAATCCGTATGTGATTCAGGCAAGAATGAGAGCTTCTGCTTACTTTCTCCCAGCCCGATACCGGAGAACCCTCCACTGCCAAGGGCTATAAAGGACTGTGTCAACTGGAACCCGCCCCCTTGCGGGTCCTTCCATGGGTCGAGGAAAGACAGTATCCGCCTAAACCGATACGGCTCCAGAAGAAGTTTTAAGGAGATCGGTATGATCAAGACGGTCAGCGACAGCGGATACTTTAGCCGTATGCCGGAGATTATCAGCATAACAAGGGTTATGAGTCCAAGACTCATCGTAGCGCCGAAGTCGGGCTCCTTTAAGAATACCACCTGGAAGACCCCCATGATTGCGACGGGTATGAAAAACGAGTAAATACTGTCCGTCTTATAATCGGGCTGTGACAGATACCGGGCCAGGAATATGACCATGGCGAGCTTCACCAATTCCGACGGTTGAAAGGTCGACGGCCAGAGCCGGATCCACCTTCTTGCGCCACCCGCGGTGATGCCGATTTTGGGGACAAAGACAAGGACCAAAAGAAGAAAGGACAAGACGAGCAAAGGGATGGCCATCTTCTTGAGGGTGTGAACGCTCATCCGGGAAGCGCCATACAGAAAGACAATGCCGATGATCACCGTAAAGATATGCCGCTTGAAATAAAAAAATTGGGTTATGTTCCTTCTCGCAAAGAGCGGCGTCACCACGGAGGTGGAACTGTATACCATGAGCGCGCCGAACCCCACGAGCAGAACGGTAACCGCCAGAAGCCATCTGTCGTAATGCTGATTATCGGGCATATTCACGACAATCCCATGACCATCTTCTTAAACTGCTCTCCCCGGTCCTCGAAATCCCTGAACATATCAAAACTGGCGCATGCCGGAGAAAGCAGGACAACATCCCCCTCCCGCGCCATGCCCGCCGCCTCGTACACGGCCTCTTTTAAGTCGGATGCAAGAACGATTGTCGTCAGGTCGGAAAAGACGCCTTTCATCTTTTCCGAGGCCTCGCCGATGAGGACCAGTGCCTTGACTCTTTCCCGAATGAGCGGTCTCATCTGAGTGAAATCCCCCGCCTTATCCCTTCCCCCTGCTATGAGGATTATCGGTGACGAAAACCCTTCGAGGGACTTCAGTACAGCACCGACATTCGTTCCCTTCGAATCGTTAATGTACTGCACCCCGTGCAGTTTCCTCACAAACTCCATCCTGTGCTCAAGACCGGGAAACCCGCGAAGCACCTCCACCACGGCCTCATCGCGGCACCCTGCAAGGAGAGCCATGGCCGAAGCGGCCATGGCATTCTCCAGGTTGTGGACACCTTTCATCTTTATCTCGTCGGCCCTGAGGAGCTTCGTGCGTTGCGCTTCGCGCTCCGCGTTCAGGGGCAGGTTGGCAAAGACCTGCCCCTGAACGCAATAAACGCCTTCTATCTCCTTTTGCCTGCTGAAATAGAACACCCTCGGTTTTTTGCTCTTGCCGCTCACCTTTTCACGATGAACAGCCTCTATTTGATCATCCTCGGCATTCAGCACAAGGAAATCATTCTGGTCCTGATTCATAAAGACGCGCGACTTTGCGTCACCGTATTCTTCAGGGGAATGATACCTGTCGAGATGATCGGGAGTGATATTGAGAATTGCGGCGCCTTTGGGCTTAAACTCCTCGATCGATTCCAGTTGGAAACTGGACACCTCCGCAACAACAAAATCCACTACCGCATTCAATTCCGCCAGGTGATTTTCAGTCGTCACGTGCGACTTGTTCCCCCTAACTCGCTTATAGATTTCCTCCGTCAACGCGTTCCCGATATTACCACCAAGCAGAGTCCTGAACCCGGCTTTCTTGAGCATCAGGTCAAGGAGCGTGGTTGTGGTGGATTTTCCATTGGTTCCGGTGACAGCCAGAAATGGCACTCGACTTCTGATCGCCGACAGCCGTGCACCGGCTGCCGATTGCTGACCGCCCATCACTTGATACGCAAGTTCGAACTCTCCGATCACCGTAATGCCCTTCTCCTTCGCCTTCACAATGAGATCAAGAGAAAGGGGAACCCCCGGACTGACGATTACCATGTCTGTCCCGTTCACGCTAGACGGATATCCCCCGAGAGACAATTTGACAGAGGGGGAAAGCTGTTGCCGGTACTCGCCGAGTTGATCGCCGGTCTTCTTATCGGTTACCGTCACATCGATCCCGAGGCTCGACAAAAGGTTCGCCGCCCCAACACCGCTCCTCGCAAGACCAACGACCAATGCCCTTTTACCCGTTAAAGCCATCTTCTCCCGCCGGCTGATACCAACTTTCCTGGTATTTATCTGTCTTTTCAACATAGGTGTTCGTTCTGGCCCTGCTCTTATTCCCCTTTATCCTCCTGCGGCTTTTTTTCGCTATTTTTCTGTGCGGCACACTTTTGCCCAAGGGGGAATCCGTATGATAGGCGGCTTTCCGAACAGATACATTGTAATCGGACCGGGTAAAATAAATGACCGGCTCTTCCTGGCTGTTTCTGACCGAAAAACCTTTTCCCAACAATTCTTCTGATTCTCTCCAGAGCAGCTCTCGGGAGGGCGCCCCCAAGACCGCAACGATAACTAATTCGTTGTCCTGCTGCCCCGCGCAAACAAAACAGTGTTTCGCCTCTCGCGTATATCCTGTCTTTCCACCGACAACAGCGTCGTCCTCCCAGAGAAGCTTGTTGATGTTCTTCAGCCGAAAGGCTCTGCCATTCTCGGTCATTAAATAACTCACCCTTGTATTCAGAATCTCCTTTATGAGGGGGTACCGAAGGGCATTTCTCATCATTCTGGCCAGGTCATAGACTGTCGTATATTGTTCGCCACCAGGCAGTCCCGTGGGATTGATAAACCGTGTATCGGTCATCCCCAGCGCGAGGGCCTTCTGATTCATGAGCCCCGCAAAGCCCTCCTCTGAGTCGGTGACGGCCTCTGAAAGGGCGCATGCGGCGTCGTTCGCAGACCGCACGAGCGCGGCATACAGGAGGGTCTTTACGGTCACCTTTTCCCCCGCCCTGAAGTTCGCCTTAATCGGAGATATGTTCGCGGCCCGTTCACTGATCGTCACCACAGTCTGAACATCAAGCCTGTCAAGGACCACCATGGCCGTCATGAGCTTTGTCGTGCTCGCAGGGGGCTGCCTGAGATTGGGATTTTTCCCGAAGAGGACCCTCCCGGTCGATTCTTCCATGACCAGCGCAGCGCGGGAAGGAATCTCCTCGGCAGAAACAACTGATAGTGGATCGTGGATCGTCAAAAATGAAACGACGAGAAAAAAGAAAATCCGTATTCCCCGAATCTGGCACTTTGCATCTCGCTCTCTGCACTGTTTTTTCATTTCTACCTCACTTTTAGCGTTGTCAGGCTTAAGAGGGCCAGCATGATTCCCACAATCCAGAATCTCACGATGACCTTCGGCTCAGGCCACCCCTTCAATTCAAAGTGGTGATGGATGGGAGCCATCTTAAATATCCTCTTCCCGGTTAATTTGAATGATGCCACTTGAAAAATCACTGACAATGTCTCTATGACAAAAATTCCCCCTACCACCGCCAAAACAATCTCGTGCTTTGTTATGATCGCAAGCGTTCCCAGCGTGCCGCCGAGCCCAAGAGAGCCTACATCGCCCATGAAGACGTCCGCCGGATATGAGTTGTACCAGAGAAATCCGAGAGACGCACCCAACATCGCGCCGCAAAAGACGGTCAGCTCCCCCGTGCCGGGAAGGAAGAGAACCTGGAGATACTGGGCGAGGTTCTTGTTCCCCGAGATATAGACGAGAACGCCGTTGGCAAGGATAGCGATGGCGACCAGACCGATGGCGAGACCATCAATGCCATCGGTGAGGTTTACCGCGTTGGAAGAGCCGATGATCACCGCGACGGAAAACGGTATATAGAACCATCCGAGGTCAATGAGCCATTTTTTGAAAAACGGGATGCTCAGGACGTCGGTATAGGGGTCTTTCGGGTTCATATAAAGAAAACCGCCTATAAGCAGCGCAAGGAGCAGCTGAGCCCCAAACTTATACCATGCGCGGAGCCCCCGCGAGTCTCTCTTCGTGACCTTCAGATAATCGTCAACAAGACCTATTGCACCGAATCCCGCAAGGGATATGACCATAATCCATGTATAGCTGTTTCTCAGGTCACTCCATAAGAGCACCGTGAGGATTATCGATGCGATGATGAGGAGCCCTCCCATCGTCGGCGTACCTGACTTCCCCCGGTGTGTCTGCGGCCCGTCGTCCCTGATCTGCTGCGTTACGCTCAATCTCCTCAGCCGCTCTATGATCCGTGGACCGAGCAAAAAGGTGATCACCATAGCGGTTATGATCGCGACCGCCGACCTGAAGGTTATATACCGGAATACGTTGAACGGGGAAAACCGTTCATGGAGACTATACAGGAGACTATAGAGCATTTTCCGACTCACTCCCCGCCGGGATCAACGTCTCTTCATGGTGTCCTTCAAGAACTCTTTCCATGTGCGTTCCCCTGGAACCCTTCACAAGAATGGTATCCCCTTCTTTGCACGCGGCGAGAAGCAGCTTCCTCGCATCGGAAAAATCCGATGCCGTGACAACGGTACCGGAACCGAGCCGCCCGCGCGAAGCGTTTTCCTCGCAGAGATCTCCCGCGCGGGGAACACAGCCCTCTTTGCGCGCTGCTGTGAATTCCTCTGCCGCCTTTGACATCAGCAGACCGACGGCAATAAATACATCCAGCGGGAGTCCGGCCATCCACCTGCCGAGCTTCCGGTGGGCCTCTTCCGCATATGAACCCAACTCGAGCATATCGCCAAGAACCGCTATCGTTCTGCCCTTTCTCATCCTCACCAGCTCCTTGATGGCCTCTTCCATGGAGAGCGGGTTTGCGTTATAAGCGTCGCTGATCACTGTCGCGCCGAGGAAAGCCTTGCGTTCGAGGCGCATCGGAACGCCGGGAAAGGATTCCATCCCCTTCTTTATGTCCATGGGGTCTATCCCCAGAGCATTACAGACCGAAGCCGCCGCAAGGGCATTGGAGATATTAAATCTTCCCGGCACAGGCAGCCTCACCTCGCTCGATCCCTTATCACCGATACAGAGGGTAAAAATTGAATATCCTTCTTCGAGGACAATATTCCGTGCAGAGACATCCGCCTTGCTCGCAATTCCGAAGGTAATGATATCGGGCGCGTTTGCGTACGTCGCCCGCTTTTCCGAGATCCCTTCCATGAGAAATGCGTCATCGGCATTGACCGCTATCGTCTTGACCGCATCGGCGAGTTCAAGCTTTGTGCTCCTCACCATCTGAAGGCTTCCAAACCCTTCCAAATGACCCAATCCGATATTTGTTATGACACCGAGATCAGGGACTGCCATATCGCACAGGTGCTTGATATCGCCCTTCGCGCTCGCTCCCATCTCCAAGACCGCGAACTCCTCATCTCCTCCGATCGTCATAAGGCTCAGGGGAAGGCCGATATGGTTATTGAGGTTTCCTGAGGTTTTCATAACCCTGTGGCTCACCCCAAGCATCGCCGCGATCAACTCCTTTGTTGTTGTCTTTCCATTGGTACCGGTTACCCCGATAACCGTGGCACTGCTTTTCATCCGCACGGAATGCGCCATATCCTGAAGTGCCTTGAGGGTATTGTCTACGACGATGATCGTCCGTCCCCTGACAGGCTCCGCGGCCGGGTTGCTCACCAGGGCGCCACCGCCACTGCCGAGGGCGGCCGTGAGGAAGTCATGCCCCTCGAATCTCTGGCCTTTCAGGGCAACAAAGAGCTCGCCGTTTTTGATGGTCCTTGAATCTATCGAGACACCCGTGAAAACCGCAGTCGGGCTTCCGCAGAGTATCCTCCCCCCTGTTGCTTTGAGAATTTCCTTAACCGTCAATTTGCTCATACTCTTTCTGCCCTGCCACAAGTCCTCATTTCGACACCGCCCATCGGACTTCCCTCTGCTTCGCGCCCATCATCTTCCGTCCAGCGTCCCATCTTTCGTTAATCTTTTTCGTATCGCCTCGCTTGCAACGAGTCGGTCGCTGAACTGGTACTTCTTCTCCCCGATCTCCTGGTACTCCTCGTGCCCTTTACCCGCGATAATGACAACGTCACCGTCCCCAGCTTTATCCACCGCCATGGTTATCGCATCTTTTCTGTCAGGAACGATCACGTAGTTGTCTTTTATAATACCTGATTCTATCTCTCGTATGATCTCAAGGGGGTCTTCCTTCCTCGGGTTGTCAGAGGTTATCAGAACAGCGTCGCTGAGCCTCGCGGCGATCTCCCCCATGACCGGCCTCTTCCCCCTGTCCCTGTTGCCGCCGCAGCCGAATACCGTTATGATGCGGGTCCGTCTCTCCCCGGCAGTGATCTCCCGCACGGTAGAGATGAGTCGTTCAAGGGCATCAGGTGTGTGCGCGTAATCAACGAGGCAGGAGAAACTCTGCCCTTCGTCAATCTTTTCCAGCCTTCCCTCAATAGGGCTGATCTTCCTAATGCCTTGCCGTATCACGTTCATCGGCACACCCAGGACGAGAGCGGCCGCAGCGGCCGCAAGGATATTATAAACGTTGGTGACCCCGATCAAAGGGGAATCAATCTCTACGGCCTTCCCCTCCCGCTGCCTGAGGAGAAAAGAAACACCGGAAAAAGTCACCGCTATATCCTTTGCAACGATATCCGCTCCCGAAACGATACCGTACGTAAAAACATCGTTCTTTATTTCGCGCATGAGCCGCTCTCCCCATGCATCGTCCGCGTTAATCACGGCGGTCCCTGAGAGAAACTCGGTGAATAATCTCTTCTTCGCATCGTAATACCGCTCCATCGTCCCATGGAAATCCAGATGGTCCCTCGTGAGGTTCGTAAAAACAGCGCTCTTGAATCTCGTGTAATCGACCCGCTTCTGTGAGAGGGCATGGGAAGAAACCTCGGTGACCACATAAGCGCATCCTGATTCGACCATCTTACGGAGGAGCCCCTGGAACTCGAGAGACTCGGGTGTCGTATGGAACGCCGGGTATTCAGCATCTTTGATGAGATACCGTATAGTCCCGATGAGACCGACGTCCTTGCCCCAAGCCTCAAGAATCGACTTGATGAGATATGTCGTCGTTGTCTTGCCATTAGTGCCGGTCACCCCGATGAGCGGAATACATTCCGACGGCCTTTGGAAAAAATTATTTGAAATACACGCCAACGCATCCCTACTGTCCTGTACCCGTATCCATACGGGCACGGACCGCCCTTCTCCATGACCGTTCTCCGCCACAACCGCTGTGGCACCCCGTCTTACGGCATCACGGATAAAATCATGGCCGTCGAGGCTTTCACCCCTGATGGCTACAAAGAGCGTGTTTTTCATCGCCTTTCTCGAATCGTAAGCAACGCTGGATATCTCGGCATCAAAGATGCCGCTCGCCCCATCTGTTGCCGCCAGCGTATCATCACGCACCGATTCATATGCGCACTCTGATAGGATCTCCCCCAACCTCATTTTGCAACCACCAAAGTATTGCCAAGCGTATCTTCCCTCGGCACATTGAGATACGAAAGCGCATTTTCCGCTATCTGCTTAAAAACAGGCGCCGCGACAACCCCTCCGTATATCTGCCCCTTTGGTTCATAGATGACGATGATCATCGCTATCTTCGGGTTGTCAGCAGGCACAAACCCCACAAAAGAACTCACATATTTTTCCCGTGAGTACCTTTTTGTACGAGGGTCTATGATCTGCGCCGTCCCCGTCTTACCGGCGACATAATTGCCGTCGACAGAGGCGCTTTTCGCCGTTCCGCCTTCCTCTGTCACTGTCTTGAGAATGTCCTTGAAGGTCTCAGCCGTCTTGCGGGACACAGCCCTCCGTGTGTCAGCCTGAAATGACCATATCTGTTTACCGTCAGGGGAGAGTATACTCGAGACCACATGTGGTCTCACGAGGAGGCCGCCGTTGCCTATGGCAGAATAGGCCCTCAGGACCTGAAGAGGAGTTACCGCCACTTCCTGGCCTATGGAAATAGAACCGAGAGAGACGCCTGACCACTTCTCCGGCTGACGGATCCATCCGGAGACCTCGCCGGGAAGGTCAATCCCAGTCTTATCGCCGAAACCAAAGGCCTTCGCGTATTTGAATACCCGCTCTTTTCCGAGCTTCATGCCAATCATCACGGAACCGACATTGGAGGACTTCTGAATCACCTCCTTAAACGTGAGCAGGCCGTGTCTGTGGGCGTCATGGATTGTTCTTCCTCCAACCTCAATAGCGCCCTTGCTGCAATCGAAAGTGGAATCCAATGTTACGGCATTCTCCTCAATGGCCGCCGAGCCGACGATGATCTTGAAGGTAGAACCCGGCTCGTAACAGTCGGTCACGGCCCGGTTTCTCCTTTCGAAGCTCTTACTGTCGGAAGGGAGGTTCGGGTTATAGGATGGTCTGTTTGCGAGTGCAAGGATCTCTCCGGTGAAGGGATCCATCATAATCGCGGTGGCCGCGCTCGCATGCCACTGCCGTAATGCCGCGTCCAGTTCCTCTTCGACCATGTACTGCAAACCTTCATCAATGGTAAGAACCAGGTTGTTGCCCCTGGATTCCATGTTCACGCCCTGGGACAAGGTTCGTCCGCCAGCGTCTCTTTCGAAAACAATTTTCCCGCCGTTTCCTCTGAGGTAGTCATTGAATTTGAGTTCAACCCCTTCAATCCCCTTGTTGTCGATATCCACAAAACCGAGGATCTGGGACGCCAGAGGGCCTTTTGGATAGAATCTCTTTGCGTCGGGTAGAAAACCCATTCCCGAAATCTTCAAATCCTTTATCCTCCGGGCGACGTCAGGCTGGAGTTTCCTCTCGATCCAGACAAAACGGCCCTCAGAGGAAAACTTACTCAGGAGCGTCTTCCGGGGCTTGCCGGTGATCTCAGAAACCGCTTGGGCGCTGCTTTCGGGTGCGTCTATCTCCAGGGGATCGCAGTAGAAAGATTCGAGTTCGAGATTGACCGCCATCTCCCTTCCTCGCCGATCAAAAATGATTCCCCTCCTGACCTGGATCTCTTCCTCTTTGAATTGTTGCCCCTTCGCCTTCTCAGAAAACCTTTCGTGATTCAGCAGCATGATATCGGCAAGACGCAAGACCACGACAAAAAAACAGAAGGAGAGAACTGTGTTCACGATGATGGCCCGCTTCCTCACGAAACCTCACAGCAATCATGCATAACGACGAATGCGTTTTTTGATCTGATTTTTTGTCTGCCGCTCACCCGTACCGCATCATACGGATTGCCATGGGCAACCAGAGAAAACAGCACTATGAAAATCCTTTGAGCTTTGCCGAATATCCCCTGAAAGAAGGATTGCCCGATTGCAAACTCCCAGCCTTCCGATAAAAGCGCGGGATTCGCTCGGCATGTGAAGGAAAACGTTCTGTCAGAATACGGAGGACGGTCTCTTTACTTTCGTAAACGTCGACGGCCCTGCAAGTTGCCTTGCGCTGTCTGCCGGCATTGGCCTGCTGTTGAAGCCCGTAGGCCCTGTTCATCGGTTACGCCCATCCCTTCTGTGCGCCCCACAAGCTCCTGGATGATCCTCTCTGTCTTTCTTCTCTTGCATCTCCTCTGGTACCATCTCTCTCAGAGAGCCCCCCCTCTGCTATTGTCTCCTTCGGTGAATCCGTTTGTATTCTGTGACCCGCGCTGTCCTTCGTAAGATGCTTTGTATGGACCTGAGTTTCTCTCCTTTACGTACAGGACCTTTGTCCTGTTGGGAAACACCAGACCAAGATTGGCCACAGTTTTTTTCTCCACCTTCAGCAAAGAAAGCTGGGCTGATTTCTCTGCCATCAACATCTTTGTTTCCCTGAAGGTTTCAAGTCTCTTTTGCTCGAGTTCACTGATGCTGTACTCCAGGGAGATGAGATTCGATCTGAGCCAGACAATACCGAAAATTCCGCAGAGAAGCAGGATGACACTCACGGGTGTTAAGAAATATGATATCATACTGGTCCGTCTTACACACATCATAGCCTTTCCGCTCCTCTCAGTTTGGCGCTCCTCGCTGACGGGTTCGACCGCACCTCGTCATACGGAGGACTCAGGGGTTTCTTCGTTATGATTCTTACCAGCCCTTCTTTCCCGGCATCGCGCATAAAGTGCTTTACCGTCCTGTCTTCGAGCGAATGATAGGAAATGGTGCAGAGCCTGCCACCGGCATGTAAAACATCCATTGATCCTTCGAGTCCTTTTTCTATCTCGGCCATCTCATCGTTCACCGCAATCCTCAATGCCTGAAAAACCTTTGTGGCAGGATGGATCTTTCCTCTGCGCCGATAGACGGCGCTTACGATGTCAGCGAGTGCAGTGCAGGTGGCAATTCTTTTCCGTACCCTATACGCGCCGATCGCCTTTGCGATCCTCCTGGCTAACCTCTCCTCACCGTAATCTCGGAAAATACTCTCGAGTTTGGTCTCCGGATAGGTATTAACGATATCTTCGGCCTTCATCCGTTGTGCACCGTCCATCCGCATGTCGAGTGGTTCTTCCGCATTGAAACTGAACCCCCTGCCCGGCTCTCTGAACTGCATCATCGAGACACCGAAATCAAACAAGACTCCGTCAACGGTATGAACACCCATTTGCCCTACGATATCTTTCAGCTCTGAGAATTTTCCCTTTTTCAAGATAACCCTCTCGTCGGCCAGCCTTGTTTTTGACAGTGTCAGTGCCGCATCGTCCCTGTCAATGCCGATAATCCGTCCTTCAGCGTTTAGAAGACTGAGTATCTTTTCTGCGTGACCACCGAGACCAACCGTCGCGTCAACATATGTTCCCCCCGGGCTGATATTGAGCACTTCCACGACCTCCCTTGCCATAACGGGAAGGTGGTTGATCATCTAAAGACCAAAAGCAGCTAACCGTTCTTCAACGGCTTTTCTATCGATGCTGCTCAGGTCAACGACACCATCCCATTCCTTCCTGTCCCATATCTCTATCTTTTCTATCTGCCCAACGATGACCACATCCCCTTTTATGCCGGAGTCTTCCCTCTGAGCAGCAGGGATTAAGAGCCTCCCCTGCTTATCAAAGCTGCATTCCTGTGCGGAGGCGATAACTCGCCGCATGAAGAAGCGAACCTCCTCGATCATCCTCGGGAGTCCCCTGACTTTTTCCTCGAGCTTAACCCACTCTTCATACGGATAGATATGTAGGCAGCGGTCAAATGCTGCGTTGGTGATGTATAATTTAGAACTGTAATGAGCGGAAAGAATTTCTCTGAAGGGAGCGGGGATCATGAGCCTTCCCTTTTCATCAACGGTATAATAATGTTTACCAGAAAAAGCTGGCATTAATTCCCCCACTTTTTACCACAATTTACCACCACTATATAAGAAAGAATGCTTCTTGTCAAGAAAAAAAATAAAAAAATTGCTTATTGAAAAAGATGACTAAATGTAGTGGTATTCTGTGTCGCTTGACACAAGATGCGATGCCCTATTCTTGGTTCACTGTATGTCTTTGAGAAAATAGAGATGAATCGGCATAAATTTGTTTCATCGGCCGTCATGGTCGTCCCGGACCTGCCGAAACACCGGAGAAGAGAAGTTCTGCGTTGAGGACTGGAGAGCGGTCCACATTCTGACAAAGCGAATCGCTCAGGAGAAAGCTCCGGTCTTGCCTATAAGGCACGATATGGCGGCTTTGCCGAAACATAAGGAGCGGGTATGAGATTCAGGAGAGTGCCTGCCCGTGGGATCCCGGCATTCCTGTGACAGGTCAGGGAAGGTGCACCGGATCCGCAACCGGCAGCTCGCAGTCTTCTCACAAGGGCAGAAGGCATACGACGACGCCCGCAGCATCTCCAACTATATAGGCGCACAAGACTGCATCAGAGAGATTCTCGGTTATCACAAAAAACCTGGGCCGGAACTTTTCCTGCTGCTATGCGGTGTTCAAACCAGTGCCGTTCCCAAAAGGAAATCGCCACCAGAACCGCATAGCGATTTGGTGGTCGGCGGTCGCCTCTATCTCACTGCTTCTTTCAAGTTCTTACCCGCTGAAAATTTGGGAGACTTGTGTGCAGGAATCTTTATGGCTTGCCCTGTCCGAGGGTTCCTACCGATCCGGGCCTTTCTCTTCCCCACCGAAAACGTCCCGAATCCGACAAGGGTTACCTTATCGCCCTTCTTCAACGCTTTCACTATCGCGTCGATCATGGAATTCAGTGCCTTTTCCGCGACTGCCTTCGATGCCTTTGCATCCTTCGCTATCCTTTCGACCAGGTCTGCCTTCGTCATATCAAATCCCCCTTTAAAAGTATTTATGAAAAGTATACAGAATCTGAGAAAAAAAGAAAAGTCGGTTGGGTCGGTCCTTCCGATCCTTCAAAAAGCTATTGGAGCTGTCGAAAAATCATGTCCCCTGAAGATATGTACTTGCCGAGAGTCGCTTCTCATCTCGACATCAAAATACCAATGATATTCTTGTTGAGGCAATGGACAGTTTTGACAATGCTACCGCTGAAATTTATAATGAAGAAGAAAGAATCTACCAGGAGAGTTTTTTTGGAAGAAGGACATCTCAAGATAGGCAGGATCCACTACACCAATCTCTTTCCGATTTTTTATATGTTGGAGAAGACGAGCGATGTCTCGTCGTATGACTTTATCGAGGGCGTCCCTTCGACCTTGAACAAGTTATTAAGGGACGGCGAGATCGACGTAAGCCCTTCTTCATCCATAGAATACCTCCGGAATGAAAATGAATACACGCTCCTGGAAGGACATTCCATCAGTTCTTTCGGCGCCGTAGGGAGCATCCTCCTTTTCAGCACGAGACCCATTGAGACATTGGATGGGCTAACGCTCCTGGCCTCGTCACAATCGGAGACCTCTGTTGCCCTTCTGCGGATAATCCTTAAGAAATTTTATGGCATTGAGTGCCCGTTGAAATCAACGGATGTGCCCCTCGCAAAAGGGTTGGAATCCTTTCCGGCCTATCTCTTGATCGGAGATGATGCCTTAACGGCACAAAAGGCTGTTGCGCACGGTTCATCGCTGATCTCAGAGAGAGATGAAAATGCACCGCTCAGAAAGCTTGGCCGCACTCGGAACGTTTCGCCAGTCGCAAACCACGCTTCTTGTCTGCACATCTATGACCTGGGAGATATCTGGCAGAGAAACACCGATCTTCCCTTTGTCTTTGCGCTCTGGATTGCAAGAAAGGATTGCTGCGCGGTGAAGCCGGTTTTCGAGCGCTTTCAGGAGGGCTTGGATTCCGCAAAAATTCAGGCATTGAAGAACCTGAGGAGCATCGCACGCCAGTCGCCTCTGCTTACCGTGCTCTCTGAAGATGAGATTGTTTCATACTGGCAGAGGATGTCTTTCGACCTCACCCGGAAACACAAAAAGGGTCTTGAATTATTCAGGAAGTTCGCCAAAGAACTAAAGCTGATCTAACGGAAAGGAAAATCGCAAACACGAGGACATCCATCCGATTACCAGCCTTCGATAGGGATGGGTCATCAGCGAGGTTGCAACAAGACTTTCGAAGAGTGAATTCTGGGATCAACATCATACTGCATCCTTCTCTCTTCCATGACGACGTCTTGCTCTGCGAGTGTCTCCTGAGGATCCAGGAGCAGGTTGGACATCCTGTCTGCCTCGAGATCCATGGCTATGCCGATCCTATCAGATGACAGGGTCTCAAAGTGCATGGTTCGTTTCTCTCCATATTGGGGAATGAGCATGCTTTCAGGTATTATATCGATATCGCCTATTCCGCTGGATCTGCGGGGCTGAAGACGGGGAAGCAAAACCATGATGAGAAAGGCATTGATCTTAAAGATATTGGACGCCGCCAATATGCAACGGTGGAACGATAAGATACGTCCGGTCGAGTTGCGGGAGCTGGACAAACAGGCGCATAAGATGGTGATCGCCTATTTCCTGGGAAAATTTGAGGAAGGACAACAGGGTTTCGACTGGATAGAGATCATCGAAGGAGGGCTCTTCGAGTTCTTGCAACGCCTTGTTATTACCGATTTAAAGCCGCAAATTTTCTATAAGATTAAAGAGGACAAGGATAAGTATACCCGATTGAATGCTTGGGCTAATGCGCGGCTGGAACCGATCATATCGCCCCTCGGTGAACGCTTCTGCAGAAGGTTCCGGGATTATTTCTCCAGCACCGATGAGACGATCAATAAGAGGATTCTGAGTGCGGCTCATTTTTTTGCCACCAAATGGGAATTTGATATCATCGAACATGCAAACCCGCACGGTTACGAAATGGCCGAAATAAAGGCTAATCTGCAGGGTATTCAGGAAAAATACTATGACTTAAAGGGAATCCAGCACTTGGCGCTCTATTCGAGATACAGGAATTTCATTGATCTCTGTGGGCAGCTGAGGTTTCAATTAAGGTGGAGCCATATCCATATGGTCCCGAAGACATCTGTCCTCGGGCATATGCTCATTGTCGCGATACTGTCCTATATATTCTCTTTGGAAATAGAGGCGTGCGAGAGAAGACGTATTAATAACTTTTTTACCGGCCTCTTCCACGATCTGCCGGAAGTGCTCACACGGGATATCATCTCTCCTGTCAAGAATTCCATTGAAGGCCTGAGCGATCTCATCAAGGAATACGAGAAGACACAGATGGAAAAGGAGGTGTACAGCCTCATCCCCGGAGAGTGGCATACGGAAATGAGGTTGTTCACCGAGAGTGAGTTCAGAAACATTGTGACCCTGCGGGGTCTCGTTGAGGATAAGCCATCAGATGATATTACCAGAGAGTTCAATAGAGACGAGTATAATCCGCGCGATGGAGAACTCGTCAGAGCATCCGACCACCTTGCTGCGTTCGTGGAGGCGTATATGGCCATCAAAAATGGTATCGCCTCTCCAGAACTCGCTGATGCCAAGAGCTCGTTAAAGAACGTGTATGCGCAGGCAGTTATCGCCGGGATAAAGTTTGGAGAAATATTTGCGGACTTTGAGTGAAAACGGGAAAATTCTCGCGGGAAACCTTATTCCCGCCAGACCTCAATCGCAATGTCAGGGCACATCTGGGCACAGAGCGTACATCCCGTGCATTTGTCAGGATGTTCAGCCTTTGCGGGGAAATATCCACTCGCATTGAACTCGCTTTCAATAACGATCACCCCCTCTGGACATGAGAGCACACAGTATTTGCAGCCCTTGCAGCGTTCCCTCTCGATGATGATCTTGCCTTTCATGCCTTTTCCCCAAGCAGTTCCCGCGCGTGTTTACGGGATATATCCGTTATCGTTCCACTGAGCATCCGCGCGATCTCCTCCTCCCGGCCTTCCCTAGAAGCCTCTTTCACTGTAACAGAAACGCCATCTTTTTTCTGGATTTTCTCTATTACCATGTGGTGATCCGCCATAGCTGCAATATGGGGAAGGTGAGTGATGCATAAGACCTGATGCCTTCTCGCGAGGTTCTTCAATCTCACTCCCACGCACTCTGCCGTCCTGCCACCAATACCGGCATCCACCTCGTCGAAGATCAGGACGGGAATCCTGTCCACTTCAGCAAGGGTTTCCTTTACGGCGAGCATAACCCGCGAAAGTTCACCCCCTGACACAGCCCGTCTGAGGGGCTTTGGCGGTTCCCCTTCATTTGCGGATAAGAGGAACTCAACGGAGTCCATGCCAGTCGACGATAGATGGTCGGGTTTTATCTCAATCGTAAATTCCGCCTTTTCCATACCGAGTTCTTTCAGTACGGACTCAACCGCGGAAGCTATCCTCCCTGAGACTTTTTTCCTCATAGCCGTGAGCTGGGCAGCCCTTTCTAAGAGCAGCTTCTCCTGGAGAGCAAGGGAATCCTCCAAAGCTTTCAATCTTTCATCTGAGAGGGTAAGTCCTCGGAGTTCCCCATCTGCCTCCTCCCTGTATCTCAGGATCTCATCAATGCCTTCCGCATATTTCCTCTCAAGCCTCCTGATCAGATCGAGCCTGTCCTCTACAACAGCAAGTCTGTCAGGGTCACTGTCGTACTTCTCTCTGTATGACCTGAGAGAGGAGGACGCATCTTCAATGAGGGGTTTTGCGGATTCAAGAAGGGTAAGGACCTCTGCGATGCCGGGATCTATCTGGCAGACGTCTCTGAGCACGGATACCGCGTATGACAGTTTTTCCGACAATGAACCGTCCCCGCTATACAGGACTGTGTACGCAGCGTTGGCGCGTTCCCTGAGTTTCACAAGATTCGTGAGGATGTTTCGCTCTTCTTCCAGCGCTTCTTTTTCTCCAGGCTTCAGCGATGCGGCGCCTATCTCATGAATCTGAAACCTGAGAAGGTCTATCCTCTGCTCTTTTTCCCTCGTGTGTGTGGTAAGACGGGACACTTCGTTTTTCATGGACTGCACGGAAGAGAAAAGCCTTTCCACCTCTATCCGTTCCCGAATAAGCTTTCCGTATGCATCAAGGAGCGCCCGCTGGTTTTCCGTGGAGAGGAGACTCTGATGCTCATGCTGGCCGTGAATATCAACAAGGGATCGTCCGAACTCCAGGAGCGTCAGCACATTGACCATAGTGTCATTGATATATGCCTTGCTCTTTCCCGAAGATGACAGGTTCCTCCTAAGGATAATTCCCTCTTCCACCGGGATGCCGAGTCTCTCGGCCATCGGATGCACCGTTGTTTCGAAAAATGCCTCGACAACCGTCTCACGCTTTCCCGTTCGCACCATGTCGCTCTGCGCCCTTTCCCCTAACGTCAGGCCGAGGGCATCAACGATGATGGATTTGCCAGCGCCCGTCTCGCCAGTGAGGACATTAAGTCCCGGTTCAAATCGCAGCGAGAGATCGTCGATAATCGCAAAGTCTTTTATCCGCAATTCTCTCAGCATTTCTGTCTAGAACATACCATAGAGCCCAGAGAAAATTCCAACAGGTTACCTGAAAGCCGGAAGAGGGCAGATCACCATCTCCCCATTGCCATATTCCGCTCGTACTCATCGCCATCCCCGCTTCGTCTGGCTCAGTCCAAAAAGCAATTTCAATTGTCGCTTGAAGTTCTTGATGGAGATTCGGATAAAAGGGCGCCTGGCATGAATTTTTCTACCTGTGATGGTGAATTTTTGGCTTGACAAAAGGGTTTCTTCCTGATACCTTTATCATAGTGCTAGGTGTTAGGCAAATTTTTTATGAGAGAAAGGGGGGACATGAATGACAAAGGCGGAGCTTATTGATAAGATTGCCTCAGGGGCTGGGTTTAGCAAGACAGACGCTTCAAAGGCATTGGAGTCAACACTGAATGCAATCAAGGGATCGTTGAAGAAGGGGCAGAAAGTTACATTGGTTGGATTTGGAACCTTTGGTGTGGTCAAGAGGAAATCCAGAAAAGGGCGTAATCCAAGGACCGGTGCGGTAATCACCATCCCTGCCGCAAAAACACCGAAGTTCACATCTGGTAAAGCACTTAAGGATGCAGTAAGATAGCTGTATTATTTTTTTTTGCTTGTTCAGGGGGGATATTCTTCTATCCCCTTTTTTTTTGCCTTTCTTTTTGTTATCCTGTGTTTGTGAATCGTATGTCTCTTTTTGAAACGTCTGCATTGAGGCGGGAAGGAGGGTTCTATGCTGGTGGCATTCAGTGTCGTGCCAATCGGTTTCGGCAGCAGCATCGGTGATCAACTCGCCGAGGTTCTGAAGATCGTTGATGCAAGCGGATTGCCGTACAAGGTTAACCCCATGGGCACGGTCATCGAGGGGGAATGGGATGAGGTCATGAAACTCGTGAAGAAATGTCACGGGGTGGTCATGACGGCAGGGGATCGGGCGATAACCACCATATCCGTCGATGACAGAAAGGGGAAACCCAACAGGATCGATGAAAAGGTGAAATCCATCGAACGGAGGATAGGAAAATCACTGAAGAAATAGCAGCGAACCAGACCGGCCCGTTGACTCATGAGATCGAAAGATTTCTCGTCGGGATTAATCTTGAGCCGGACACCGAAGGAATCCTTGCGTTCGTCGGAGAGCACGTGCTGCTCCGGGATGACCATGCTTGCCAGCGCTAGAGGGGGAAGTCCAAAGGCCCTATTCTTGAGGTCAACCACAGAGATCAAGGCATACGGAAGGGGACGGGCTGACAACAGTTGACATTTTCATGATCATAGGACAATCGTTACGCTCTGTAAGGCGTGTCACGATTTGGTAAGGAAGAGATTTACTATGGGACCCGGTAGACCTTCAAAAGGCTTCAAGGCAGAGCCCTTTTTGACCATGGCAAGGTGGAAGCCCATAGAGAAGCTTCAGGCTATAGGCAACACGGTTTCCCATACCTACGGTTTTATCACGAAACAAAGCAAGATTGCCATGGATCTGCCTAAGTCTCATATCAACGATTCCTTTGCCGTTGCCGGCGGGAGTGCAAGGCTCCGAAGAGCCCCTGTCCAGTATTTCGGTCCGCAGGTCAGGAAGCGTAATCGGAAACTGCGGAGAGGGCTCCCTGTCCCGTTCTCGTGGTACACTGATGCTCGGTGAGAGTTTTTTCCTTCTTGTCAGCCTCATCCTGATACTTGCCGCTACTGAGTGCTTCACTAACGGAGTGGAGGCACTCGGAAGGAGATTTTCCCTTTCTCAAGCGGTTGTCGGCAGTATTCTCGCGGCAGTTGGAACTGCCCTGCCGGAGACCATCCTTCCCATCGTTGCCATATTTCTTTTCAGGGGCGCATCGGCAAATGATATTGGCGTCGGGGCTATTCTTGGTGCCCCGTTTATGCTGTCCACTCTCGCTTTCTTTCTCGTCGGCCTAACCGCTGCAATATCCCATCTCAAAAAAAGACGCGCTTTCGAGATCAGGGTTGAGGCCCATTCCACCAAGAGAGACCTCCTCTTTTTTTTGCCCATGTATTCCCTTGCGGTACTGATCCCGGCCATCACCGGAAGGACTTTTGCCTTGCCCATAGCGGTACTTCTCGTTGCGGCGTACATGCTGTACGCGTACCGGACATTCCAGGGTGAAAGCTCGGACATCGACCATTCCGAAGGGATGTATCTCTTAAGGCTGCTCAACAAATTCGGGCTTACGCGTGATGCCACCCCTCACATCAGCATCATATTGTTGCAGGTTACTAGCGCTCTATCGCTTATGGTTGCGGGTGCAGACATATTCGTGAAGAATCTTGGACATGTCTCCGTTCGATTCGGCATGAACCCGCTCTTGTTCGCTCTCATCCTTGCGCCCATAGCAACAGAGCTTCCCGAAAAATTCAACAGCGTCACCTGGACCTGGAAAGGAAGGGATACGCTAGCTGTCGGGAATATAACCGGTGCGATGGTATTTCAGTCAACTTTTCCCGTTTCTATAGGCCTGTTGTTTACGAATTGGAAGTTGACCGGCATGGCGATCTTTTCAGCAGTCCTTGCCCTTGCATCGGCATTGATAGTCCTCGGACAACTGGTCCTCAAGCAGCGCCTCTCCCCTATCACGCTGCTCCTTGCGGGAGGATTTTATCTGGTATATGTGATGGCACTGATTGTGCAGCATGGATAACCTTTTTGAAATACTGCCACGCCCCACCTGTAGAAGCCTCATTTTTTGAAGAGGGCTTCAAGTTTTTTTCGAGCGTCCTCTTTCTCTGCGCCTGAAGCTCCAGGGGTTGTCCCCAACGTATAGACAAAATAATCGCAGAAATTTGCCTTGTCCCGTATTCTCTGAAACTCTGCCTTTGGTTCGAGACATTTGTTGTGAGATGTTTGAGAATAGAATTTGCAATTTAGGCAAATATGCAGGTCTCCTTTACAGGAAGGGCAGAAAGTCTTTCTGGAAAAATATTTGTCGATTTCTATCTCTTTCTTGCAGAGTGCACATACCGCCATTTCCTTCTCCTTTCTTACCACCATAATGCCATAATGCGAGGAACTACTTCTAGTGCTTCTGAATCATCAGTGGCAAGAACAGGAGAGAGGCTGGAAACTGGGATATTGAGGTTTGTTCGTAAAAGCGTGTAAACTATCACCACTTGATAATGCCGGGGTAGCTCAGCTGGCAGAGCAGCTGATTCGTAATCAGCAGGTCGGGAGTTCAAATCTCCTCCCCGGCTCCATAGAAGAATTAACATCTGTTTATCTCTACTTAGAAGATGCAAAAAAATTAGCCGCACTTCATGCAGGGATTAGATTATTGCCAGATATGTTTCTTCAGACGCACAAGCTCGCATCTATTATGAAACAATTGGCAAAGTTAGGTAGTGATGAATTTCCTCATCTGGCCAGCAGGATGCTTGCGGGGACTGAGCGCTTGCATTCATATCGCCTTTTCCTCCTTCGCCTCTTTGTAGGCTTTCTTGATCATAGTCCTTGTAATGAACTCGCC
>JBEKCV010000039.1:0-37459 GCA_050014695.1 Thermodesulfovibrionales bacterium | reverse complement strand
GGAAAGGACACCAGTCGACGTCGGGGATGCTGTAGCTTCATGCTCGTATAGATGCAGCGAGAGCCCCGAAAAGACCGCTGTCACCATAAGAAGAACCCCCTCCCTTTAGGGATGGGGAGGTTCAGAGCAAGAAAATAGCGGTAATAGGTGCTGGCGCCATGGGAGGGGGCATAGCGCAGGCAGCGGCCCAGCACGGCCATGAGGTAGTTTTGGAAGATGTGAACAAAGAGTATGCGATGGCCGGACTTGCGAAAATTGCCGAGAGACTCGAAAAAAGAGTGCGGGAGGGAAAGATCAAGAGCGGGGAGAAAGAGGAGATCCTCTCGAATATAAAAACCAGTGGAAGTCTGGAAGACTGTTGTGATGCCGACCTGATAATCGAGGCAGCGACCGAACGAGAGGATATCAAGATAGAGATCTTCAAGAAACTCGACACCGCGTGCTCGAAGGAAATGGTTTTTGCAACGAATACCTCTTCCCTCTCCATAACCAGACTCGCTCAAGCTGTGGGAAGGCCCGAGCGGTTTGTGGGCATGCATTTCATGAACCCCGCCTACGTCATGAAGTTGGTAGAGATCATCAGGGGTCTCCGCACGTCTCAAGAAACAGTCGATATGATAAGTGCTATGGCTGAAAAGATGGGAAAGACATGCGTCGTCGTCAATGATTCCCCCGGTTTTGTCATAAGCCGTGTGATCCTGACGATGATAAACGACGCGATCCACTGTCTCCACGAGGGGATTGCTACCCGGGAAGGCATCGATACCATCATGAAGCTCGGGGCAAACCATCCCATGGGACCCTTCGAGCTCGCAGACCTCATGGGACTCGATATATGCCTTGAAATCCTTAAAATCCTCCATGTCGAGTTGGGAGAGAACTATAGACCCTCACCGCTACTCGGACAAATGGTGGCTGCCGGAAAGCTTGGCAGAAAAAGCGGAGAAGGATTCTATGATTACCGGTGAAGACATAACGATAGAGAAAAAGCGAGCGGTCGGGGTGATCACGTTCAACAAGGCGCAAGTCCTGAATGTCATGGATACAAAAATGCTTCTTGAGCTCGGGGAGTCCATCTCTCAGATGGAGAAGGACGAAACGATACGGGCGGTAATCATGACGGGAGGAAACAATTTCTGTGCAGGGGCGGACATCAGGGAGTTGAAAGCGAAGGATCCGGAAAAAGCAGAGGTTTTTTCGCGGCTCGGCCATACAATATGCAATCAGCTTGAACACATTGGAAAACCGGTGATTGCCGCAGTCGGAGGCTACGCATTAGGAGGCGGATGCGAGATCGCCCTCGCATGTGATATGCGGATAGCCGGCGAGAATGCAAAATTCGGCCAACCCGAGATTACTCTTGGCCTCATACCGGGTTTTGGAGCCACACGGCGTCTCCCGGAACTGGTCGGTATGGCTAAGGCAAAGGAGATGATCCTGACCGGCAGAATGATCAACGCAAAAGAGGCTGAATCGATCGGCCTCGTCAATAGAGTGGTAAGAGATGAGGAACTCATGGAGAAGGCAGCGGAAATCGCTCTGGCCATAACACAAAAAAGTCCTTTTGCCATTAAAACAGCTAAGCGGCTCCTCAACGACAATCAGAACAGAGGTCGAGGGCTTGAGAGCGAAATCGTTTTCTTTTCCGAATGCTTTGCAACAGAAGACCATCTCGAGGGGATAAACGCCTTTCTCGAGAAGAGAACCCCGAGGTTTCGAGGCATCTGATGGTCTCTATTTATTGGTCCCTGTTATATTCTTCATAAATTCTCTAATACCCTGGATAATCCTCATGGGCGCAGGAGGACATCCGGGGATATAGCAATCAACGGGTATCACCTCGGCAACGCCATTGGTTACCGCGTAGCTTCCTTTATATATACCACCGTCAAAAGCGCAATCACCGCATGCGATGACCAGGCGTGGCTCAGGCGTGGCGAGGTATGTCTTTTTAAGGGCAAATTCCATTTGCCGCGAAACAGGCCCGGTCACCAGAAGGGCATCCGCGTGCCTCGGCGATGCCACAAAGTCAATACCGAATCTCTGGATGTCGTAGACGGGATTGATGAGGGCGGTGCATTCCCATTCACATGCATTGCACGAGCCGGCATCCACCTGCCTGATCCTCAAAGACCTTCCGAAGACCGCGTCCACTTTCTCACGGAGCGAAACGATCTTTGCTGATTCGCCCGGAGAAACAGGAACTCCGTCCGGAAAGGGAATCGTTGATTTTTTCATCGTGATATTCTTGAAGATTTCTTTAATCACTGTTGCGCCTCCTGATGGACTCTCGCCCATGGATCTTAAACTGCATATCTTACATATCACATCCTGAATAGGAAAGATTAAAACTCTTATTACAGAGCGGAAAATCGGGCACGATATTTCCGTGGACTGCAAAAGGCACTGCCGGCCAGTTACAATACGAAGGGGAGCGCAGCTTTACCCTGAGGGGCTTTCCGTCTTTGTCAGACTTAACCCAGTAGAATACCGAACCCCTCGGCGACTCGGTATAGCCCAATGCGGATGAATGCGCCGGCAGGTCTGCCGCCTCAACGGCTAATTCGCCCTGGTAGCTCTTTTCGAGAAGTTCATTGATCATGGCCAGCGAGCATTCGGTCTCCGCCGCCCTGACCATCATTCGCGAAAATACATCACCTCTGACCATGGTATGCGGCTCAAAGTCCAATCGGTCAAAGAGGAGATGGGGGTGGGCCTTTCTCATGTCGTCATTTATACCGGATGCGCGGGCCGTAATACCAGTGACTCCGAGTTTCATTGCGATATCCCGTGAGAGCCTCCCTGCATTTTCAAGCCGTTCGACATGGGAAACCGTGCCAAGAAGCAGTTTCATCAACGCCTTGTAATCCCGCGTAATGGCGTCCGTGGTGTGCAAAAGATCATCCGCCTGCGAGAGCACGTCCCTCGTAATCCCACCGATGCAATTTACACCCCTGAGGTATCTGTTCCCCGCGATTCTCTCGTTGAGTTGCATGAGGTTTTCCTTGATGACCGCGCCCTTGGCATACCCGACGGCAAGGCCGGTTCCCGCGCACATATTGCCGATGTCCCCGATGTGGTTATACAGCCGTTCAATCTCCAGCAGGAGGGTCCTCACAGCCATTGCCTTTTCTGTTATCTCCATGCCCGCCATCCGTTCCACGGCCATGCAATATGCTGAGGAATGGGAGAAAGACGATGTCCCCGAAACCCTTTCGGCGAGCCTTACGCCATCAAGAAAACTCATGCTCTCAAAGTGCTTTTCCGTGCCTTTATGGGTATAAAACAATCGGGGCTCAAGAAAGAATATGGTTTCTCCCACTACGCTGAATCTGAAATGTCCTGGTTCTATGATGCCCGCATGCACGGGCCCGACAGGTATCTCGCAGATGCCTTCGCCCTCGATCTCCATAAATTCGTGCGGGACGTTTCGGACTGTCCCTTCACCCCACTGCCGTAATTCCGTTTCAGTCCCGTTCCATCCCTTCCTCAAAGGATGAGCGTGAACCGGAAAAGAGTCATGAAATATGAGCCTTCTTGGGTCGGGGTGCCCCTTCGGAGTCAAGCCGAACATGTCTTGTATTTCACGTTCATACCAGTGAGCCGCCGGAATATCAGGGGTTATGGAAGAGAACGCCGGATCGTCTTCCCGCACAGGAGTGACTACAATAAAGAACCTGTCGACCCCGGAAACGGAAAAAACGCTGTATATCCTGAATGCACCGTCGACCTCTCTTTCATCTGACGCAAACATAAGGCGCAGGAACGCATGCTTCTCTTTCGAGAGGAACACACACACCTCTTTAAAGTCGTCCTTTCTGACCTCTAGGTAAAGTTCATTCAGATATTCCCGTGTTCCCACAACCTTTCTCAGAATCCGTTCGATCATGTTCATTTCACTCCGAGAGCCGCAATGGATGACCTGATCATAGTGTCTATGAAACCAGGGACGGTAAAGCCGAGGATGACAATACAGAGTGCCATGGCGAGCATTACCGAATTTGTTCCCACATCTGCCGATCTGCCGTAGGTTGTCTTCGGACCCGCATCAAGGCGCTGCAGACTTTGTGCTGGAGACGCCTGCGTATTGAAGAGCATCCTTCCGAACCCATGGAGTATACCGTAGAAGACTATCACGGTAAAAAACAAGAATAGCCCGACTACAAGCCACAACCCTCTGTCCACTCCTGCCTTCAAGATTGTGAACTCACTGATGAAAATATTCAACGGCGGGGTTCCGGCGAGGGAGAGCGCGCCGATGAACGTGAGGGTTCCCAGGAGAGGCATCGACGAGAGCACTCCGCTCACATTTTCTATCCTTGTCGAACCATAGCGACCCTGGATTTTTCCGGACGCAAAAAACATGAGGGGTTTTGAAAGGGCATGATTGAGGATATGCAGCAGGGCCCCGTACATCCCGATAGGTCCGCCTATCCCTACCCCAAGGGATATGATCCCCATATGCTCAATGCTGCTGTAAGCGAGAAGCCGCTTATAGTTGTCCTGAACAAGAATAAATATAGAGGAGATACCGACCGAGATCAGCCCGAAAAGCATAAGGAGATTCCCGGTAAACAGTTTTCCTGTCGAGGGCTCCACGAGGGATACGTATCTGATGATCCCGTAAAAAGAGGTATTTAACAGGATCCCTGAGAGTAACGCACTAATCGGACTGGGGGCCTGACTATGGGCATCGGGGAGCCAGTTGTGCACCGGCGCAAGCCCTGCCTTGGTACCATACCCCACAAGAATAAAAATGAACGCGAGTTTCATGGTCGACGGGTTCAACTGACCCGCCATACCCCTCAGTACGGTCCATTCCAGTGCACCCCCGTTCCCGATAACCGCAGTAGAGGCATAGTATGTTATAAACGTGCCGAGGAGGGCGAAGGTAATTCCTACGGTACAGAGAATGATATATTTCCACGCGGCCTCTATTGCCAGCGCCCTTTTGCGGAACCCGAAACCGATGAGTACGGCAGAGACAATCGTCGTTGCCTCTACGGCAATCCACATCAGTGCAAGGTTATTTGCCATGGTAACCAGCAGCATGGTGAATATGAAGAGATGAAACAGCGCGTAGTATCTCCGCATTCCTGCGGGATCGGTGAGCCCGACCTGCAGTTCATGTTCAAGGTAGCCTATGGAATAGACCGCTGAGGCCAGTCCGAGCAGCACTACCAACGCCATGATGTACCCAGAGAGGGCATCCATATACAGCATTCCGTTCATCCCTTCAACGGGCGCTGCAGCAGATGAAAGGATTGTCGGCAGGGAAATCCCTGCGAGGAGGAGAGCCCCCATGAGGCTGATGTAGCCGATAAGCCTCGAGTCCTTAACCTGATAGCACGCTGCTGAGCTAAGAATCGGTATGAGGAGTATGAAAATCATGGCAGGCTCCATCACCCTTTCAGGATCGTCAGCTTATCGAGATCGGAAGACGTGAATACCCGTTTAATCTGAATGGCGAATATTCCCAGGATGATCACCCCCATAAGCATATCGAATAAAACACCGAGTTCTATAATGATCGGCATACCAAAGGTCAGGGAAAAACCTGCCAGGAAAAGCCCGTTTTCCATGAATAAGAGGCCGATCACCTGGGTTATCGCCTTTCTTCTCGTTATCATGATGAAGAGCCCAATGAGAATAACGGCAATCGATATCTGAAGGACATTTCTCGAAAAACCGGTGACAAAGATGCCTTCCCTTAACGAGGCGTACACAACGGCAACGAGCATTCCCGATATGGTGAGCGACAAGGCATTGCTAATATACGGTTCGACATCGCGGGTGACCTTCATCTGCCGGACGATCTTCCTCAAAAACCACGGGATGACCACACCCTTACTGAGCAGGGTGACGAGGGATGCGACATAGAGGTGCGCCTCTCCGATCATCAGGGCTACAATGGCAATCAACAATGAAAGAAGCCATGAGTTCAGGACATAGATCTTCACGCATGACTCAATCCGCCTCAGTGCATTCATGGTGATGGCCGTGAGGAGAATCCCTACGGAAATGAAATCGATGACCGAAAATGCCTGGATCCAGTTCTTCATCCCGTCACTTTCCCATCATGATATATGTCAGCAGTGACAGAAACGCAAGGACAAATGCCCCGCCCAACAGAGAGGGCAGTTGAAAGAACCTCAGCTTAGCCCGCGTTGATTCCACCACTGCCATGAATAATGCCAGAACAATTATCTTAAGCAGATACATGCCGAAAGACAGGCCAAGGCTGGAGATGTCCGTGTTTACCGTCAGCCCCAACGGAAAGAATATATCGATTGCAAGGGTGAAAAGGACCATCTGTTTCATGAAGTGTGCCCACTCCATAAGTGCGAGGTATCTCCCCGAGTACTCAAGAATCATCCCCTCGTGTATCATCGTAAGCTCAAGATGGGTATCAGGGTTATCAACGGGTATCCGCCCTGTCTCGGCAATAATCGCCACGATAAATGAGGCGAGGGCGAGGATATGAGAAGGCGAATGTATGATTGCGCGGGAATCGGCAATCCGAGCGATATTTGTTGATCCTGCTGAAATAGCCGCAGTGAAAATACTCAGCATCATCATCGGTTCAACAAGGATGGCAACCGTCATCTCCCTGCTACTGCCTTCGCCGCCAAAGGCAGTTCCCGCATCAAGCCCGGCAAGCGCAAGGAAGAATCTCCCGAGGGCGAGAATGTATATCAGCGCGATAACATCGCCCATTATGCCGAAGGGAGAGGTAGTGGTTATGACGGGAACGAGCATTGCAGCAGCGATTGTCGATGCGATGACGATATAGGGGGCCGCCTTGAATATCCATGATGCGACGGTGGATATCACCATATCCTTTCTCAGAAGGCGTATGAGGTCATAATAAGGCTGCAGGACACCGGGACCAACCCTGCCCTGCATATTGGCCTTGAGCTTCTTTATGAGTCCCTGGATGAGGGGTGAAAGGAGTATGATGATGATGAATTGCAGGTATTCCATATCAGGTGCCGAATATGAGGAGCAGGATGAGGGTGATAAGGATATAGCCGAGATATAAATGGAGGCTCCCTGACTGGAGCAACCTCACTTCCGCAGCTACCTTCTTGATAGCAAAAATGAGCGGTCCATACAGATACTTCTCAAAAAAAGGCGTTATTTCACTGCTGTATCGCAGAGACTTTACAAAGAATGGCTTGAGGATATACGAAACCGTAATCTCTCTCTTCGGGAGATAGATCCTCTTGAATATCAACCGTATCGGTTTTGTGAATGCCGTTGCTGTATACTGCATCCGCGGAGTGAGGTCGGTTATCCCGCAATCCCACGAACCGCGATAGACTGCCTTCCCCTTGCCGCCGACCATGAGAACAAAGATGGCCGTTGCAAGAGCCATAACAACCAGGGTGAGGGAGAGCGCCACAGGTGACAGGGTTGCCATGGTCTCGCGAATATGCAGAACACCATTGCCCGATGTCATGCCCTGCGAACCAGTCAGCTGAAAAGCCACGGGAACAATCATTTTGAGAACGGACCCGGGAGCGATTCCGAAAACCAGGCACAGGATAGCAAGGAAACCCATGCCGGCTGTCATTGAGAGGGTTGCTTCTTTTATTTCCCCGCTCTGATGACCCCTGAACATTCCGAGGAAGGGAATACCGAACGCCTTGACGAAACATGCCGCAGCGAGGGCTCCAGTCAGGGCTAACGCAGCTCCTCCTAACGGAGAGATAATCTTTGAAACGATTGAAGGCGATTGGAAGCCAAGAAGCAGTGACTGATAGGTGAGCCACTCGCTGACAAAACCGTTGAACGGGGGAAGGCCGCATATGGAAACAGAACCTATAAGAAAGAAGAGGCCCGTGTACGGCATTAATTTCATCATCCCGCCCATCTCTTCCATATTCCTGGTATGGGTTGCATGCACCACGGAGCCGGCCCCCAGAAAGAGCAACCCCTTGAATATAGCGTGATTCACGGTATGATACAGTCCCGCAATGAGGGCGATCGCCGACAGGGCGTAAAGACCATGGCTTCTAAACAACAGAGACGCACCGATGCCGAGAAGGATTATCCCGATATTTTCAACGCTGTGATACGCAAGGAGCCTTTTGAGATCATGCTCCATCAACGCATATAACACGCCGAGGATCGAGGAAACAGCTCCGATGACTATGATTGTAATACCCCACCACTCAGGCCCCTGCCCCATAAGGTCCATGCATATTCGGATAAACCCGTAGATACCCGTTTTTATCATCACCCCCGACATCAGGGATGAGATATTGGAAGGAGCAGCCGGGTGAGCTTTAGGAAGCCACGTGTGAAGAGGCACAATGCCCGCTTTCGTTCCGAATCCGACCGTCGCAAAAACAAAGACGATCGCCTTGGCACTGTCGGAAATTTGCGCGGATGCGGATTTTATCCCCCAGAAGTCCATCTGACCGGTGTACGAATAGAGAATGAAGAAAAGTGCGATAATAAACGCGGTTCCGATATGAGTCATCACCGCGTAGAGGAGGCCGGCCTTGGCCGACTGCTCGTCCCTGTCAAAGGTCACCAGGAAATAAGAGACGACGGACATCGTCTCCCATGAAATGAGAAAGGTGATGACGTTGCCGGAGAGGACCACAGCGTACATGGTCAAGATAAAAAGGTTAAAGAGAAATCCCAGCAAACCGTTATTTCTCATTTCTCTTGTATATCCCACGGAAAATATGGATACGGCAAAGGCGAGGACCGAGATGACGATCACAAAGAATCCGGAAAGGGCATCTCCTCTGAATACAAATGTAAAGAGCGACGAGATCGATAAGGAAGGAGGCTGCACGGGAAGACCCCAGGAAATGAAAAGACCGAATGCTGCCAATGCCAGAGCGCCTGCTGAGGAGAAGATATAGATGTAGCTTCTTATGTTCGGTAATGGCAGGAGAAAACTCACCGCACCGACAAGATAACAGAGAACTCCTATAAAGAGACAGCCTTCCGCATTCATTGACAAAAAACTTTTTTAGGATAAAACAATACAAAGGTTAAAAGCAAGAATTGCTCCGGTTTGTCTCGGAAAATAAGCGAAGTCTAATTTCTTCTCTCGTTCATAGAGAGGGTGGGCAATGTATCCAGAAATCGCAAGGCTTCTCGGTATGATCCCCCCTGCGCAGAAATTACTGTCTGGATCACAGCCGGTTTGTGCATGAGATTCCCCCGCTCACTCTCTCAGCGGGTATGCCAACCGGCCATGACAGAACAGGAAAAAGAATATGCGGACCACTGCTCTTCCTCTATTTTGAAAAGGAGCATGCCGGTTCTTGTGACATTTTGCGAGGACAGTTACTGAAGACTCAGATCTTTCGATGAGAGGGGAAGTTCTATCGTGAAGGTAACACCTTCTCCCTTGGGACTCTCGGCCCTGATTGTACCGCCGTGCTCCATGACGATCCCGTATGATATAGAGAGACCGAGGCCCGTGCCTATGCCAACGGGTTTCGTGGTAAAAAACGGATCGAATATCATCGGCAGGATATCGGCGGGGATTCCCGGACCATTGTCAATAATCTTTATGACTACCTTATTTTTGTCTTTGTCGTACCTTGTGACCAACGTAATTTTGCCGTCTTGCTTGTTAAAGCTGGTGATCGCGTGCTCAGCATTCAGGATGAGGTTCAGTATTACCTGTTGCAACTGCTGTGCGTCTAGGAAGACAGTCCGGACGGTATCGAAGTCTTTCACTATCCGTATGTTATGTACCGTGAACCAGTAATTCCTCAGATCCAGGGCCCTCTCAATGATATTGTTAATTGACTCAAGGCTCTTCGAGGATGTCTGCTGTCTTGAAAAGGTAAGAAGATTATCCACTATTTTCTTACATCTCTCCGCGCTGTCGAGGATTTTCTTTACTTTAACCTTGCCCTCCTTTTCTGCCAGCTCCATCCCCAGCAACTCCGCGTATGCGATCACTCCCGTCAGGGGATTGTTTATTTCATGCGCCACTCCGGACACCAAAAGACCGAGGGACGCAAGCTTATCAGCATGATGCAGTTGTTCTCTCAATTGCCTTGTCTCGGTGATATTTTTCAAGACATAGATAGTCGTGAGCTTATTATCATATTCGAGGGGAAAAGAGCTCATAAGATAGGTATTGCCGTCGATCGCCGTCTCTTGTGTAAACGGCTGCTTCAGTGTGGCCGTTCCAGTCTGTTGCTGTAATTTTGTGCCGAATAAATCATGATATTTCACACCAGCTATGAATTTCGGATTTTTGCCAAAATGGTCTGAAACCGCACGATTGGCTTTAATGATTCTCCCTTCCGCATCGGTCATGAATATAAAATCGGTTATGCCATCAAGAATGGCCAGCCAGTTTTTCTTGCTCTCTGTTATCAATCTTTCCTCTTCTAACTTTTGTCTCGCGCCTTCATGACGGGCAAGGGAACGGTCAAGAATGCGGGGAAGCGCGTGAAAGAATTTGGAGCCTTTGTTAAAAGTCTCATAGGCACCTTCTCGCAGGGCTTTCAGTATCAGTTCTTCATCATCGTTCTCCATGATCATCATGACCGGTATCGGCATATTCAGTTTTCTTACCTGTCTCAGGAATGCAAATCCATCCATATCCGGGAGAGTCTGCTTGACAAAGACAGCCGCCGCAGCTCGCTTTTTTACGATATCGAGCGCTTCCTTGCCTGTGGAGACTACTTCCAGCATCACATCCGTTGCAGGCCGACGAAAGACCTTGCTTACCGATGCGCGCTCACCGAGGTCAGCACCAACAAAGAGTACCGGCAAGCTGTTGGGTGCATCATCGTGTTTTTCTGTAGCTCTCTTCTGTCTCATTTTTCTTTGTCACGAGGACAATGCTTGTGCTCTTTCGGAAGGGATAGCCCTTTCTCCCACTGCTCCTGTCCACAAGGCAATGAGCGACCCTCACTTCCGCTTGGTGCAGCAACGGAAGAAGCATCGGGAACGTACGTCAATAGAGCCTCACATCAACGGTTGCACCCTCCTCTATTCCGCATATCTGAGCGGGAATGACAATAGTGCCGTCAGCCTTTACAAGCGTTCTTATGAGGCCCGATTTCCCGAGCACGGGTTCGGCCGACACTTCTCCGTCACTTTCCTCGAGGGCAACTCTGATATGATCTTCCCTTCCCTGGCTCGACGAGATATTCTTTGTTATCCGCGCTTTGATTGTCCTTTGATCACGATTGTCTTTTCCCTGCCTCCCCGTAAGCATTTTCAAAACTGGCAGAATGAATATCTCAAAACAGACGACCACAGCCGCCGGATGTCCGGGAAGTCCGAACACCGGAACCCCATCAACAACAGCGCCGATAGTCGGTTTCCCCGGCTTCAGTGCCACACCATGAAACAGGACACCGGGAGAACCGAGACTATTGATAATCTCCGCCGTCATGTCCTTGGTTCCTACGGAACTTCCTCCGGTAATGAGAACCATATCCGAATCCCGGAGAGACCTTTGAACCACGTCCCGTATCTCTTCATACGCATCTTTGCATATGCCTCTTTTTACCGGGATAGCCCCGTGCTCCATTAAGAGGCCTGCGAGGCTGTATGAATTTATGTCACGGACTTGACCGGGTTTTAGTCCGCTCTCAACAGGGACGATTTCGTCACCGGTAGCGATGATCGAAACCCTTGGTTTCTCGTAAACCTTTACGCTGGTTATGCCGACGCCTGCAAGAGCCGCAATATCCTGAGGTCTCAGTATGCTCCCTTTTTTCAAGAAACATTCACCTTTTTTCACATCCTCACTCGCAGCTATAACATTTTCACCGGGGGCTAGCGGTTTGAAAGCCTCAATGAGCCCCGTGTCGAGATATTGCACGTGTTCCAGCATGGCAACAGCGTCTGCACCCGGGGGAAGCATCCCGCCAGTGGCTATCTTCGCTGCCGTGCCCTTTTTGAGCTGAAATGCAGGCTCTTCTCCCATAAGGATCTCATGAGAGATGGTCAGATATGCGGGAATGCCTTCAGTCGCACCAAAGGTATCAGAGGAGTTAACCGCAAAACCGTCAACGGTGGATCGGGAGAAGGCAGGCATGTTCTCCGGCGAATAGATATCTTCTGAGAGGATCCTCCTATAGGCAAGATCAATGCTTATGCCCATCGATACGGGCTCTCTGACGCTGATATGAGTCGCCATGCGCCCCTGAGCTTCAGCAATAGAGATGACATCCTCCCTGCCAAGCATGTCGCGCATATGTTACCTACGCAATCGATAATCTGTGCTACGCGCCGAGTAGATTCTCAGGCTCATCACTGATTGCTCAGAACGTACCGCGAACGCTGGGGGACCATCGGGCTTTCCATAAGCACCTCGGAAGCGGACCCCTTGCAAAGGATGTCCACCATCCTGTCAATGGACTCCATGTGGAGTTGCCGGATATGCATCCTGGTGAGATCTGAGGGGTATACGGAATTGTTTTGTATGAAAGTCCCAAGCCCCTCCTTGTTGAAACAAGAAAGCAGGATAACGCTCTTCAAAATCCTCTTGTTCGTCTTAAAGGAGAATAAGGCCCTTTCCAGTGACTGTTCGAGGAATTTGTCGTTTCTCCGCTGAACACCCCTGTCAATGCGTATCGCCTGAAACCAATATCTCTTATCGATCAAACAGTCCGCCCGCAGTTCAACCAGGGTGTGCTCGATATTCCTCGCGCTGCTGGTGAATTTCCCATGGGCAATGGTATCTGCGGCAAGATGACTTAGGTAGCCCAAAACAAATGCTTTCTGTTGTTGTGTCTCCGCGACCTCAAGTAAATTCAATGCCATATCCCAGCTGTGAGGATTCTTATCTTCAGGGAGAAACTTTTTTCCTATGATGATATCCGCCATCAGATTGCCGTAGAGATAATCGTGTCTGTATTTCTTGATCAGAGCGTATAGGCTTGCGGGTAAGAGTGATCCCAGGGACAATATCTCACTTCCCAGGTACATATGCGTAAGCGGTCCCCATGCAAATACAACGGACGGTACAAAGAAAAATGAAAAAAAGAGCAACACCTTAAAAATTCTCATTCGACATCTCCCTCAAGAAATTTGATAAAAGTCTTACCCCGATACCGGTGGCGCCCTTCGGGATGTAGGGCATCTCTTTGTCTGTCCACGAGGTCCCCGCAATATCCAGATGAACCCAAGGGGTATCCCCCGCAAATTCCTTCAGAAAATATGCTGCGGTAACAAGGGAGCCCGTTTTCCCGCCGGTATTCTTTAAGTCAGCGAAATCACTTTTTATATATTCACGGTATTCATCATAGAGGGGCATCTGCCAGACCCTCTCATAGGTCTCGTCGCCGATGGCCTTCAATGTATTCATGAGTCCGTTATCGTTACCCATCATAGCAACGGCCTCGCTCCCCAGGGCTATCGAACATGCCCCTGTCAACGTCGCTATGTCTATTATAGCCCGAGGCTTCATCTTTTTTGCAAACCCGATGGCATCAGCCAGGACGAGCCGCCCTTCCGCATCGGTATTGATAATCTCAACCGTCTTGCCCAGGATGGTGCTGACGATATCTCCAGGCCTGGAGGCGCTGCCACTCGGAAGGTTCTCCGCAGCCGGCAATATCCCGACGACATGAACGGGAAGGTTGTATTCAGATGCCACCTTCATCAGAGCGAGCACAACCGCTCCTCCCGCCATATCATATTTCATTTTCTCCATCCCCTCGCCCGGCTTGATCGAAATGCCGCCGCTGTCAAACGTGATGGATTTTCCGACAAAAACAACGGGTGGGCCATCCCTTCCATCGTATTTCAGGACAATAAATTGAGGAGGCTCATCAGAGCCCTTTGCCACCGCGAGATACGCACCCATTCCCTCCTTCTCGGCATCTTTCCTGCTGAGAATCCTGACGGACACTTTCCCCTTTGCAAGGGTCTTCGCAATCTTCGCAAGGACTGAAGGCGTCATATCGTTCGCGGGTGTGTTGATCAGATCCCGCGCAAACTGCACTCCGGACGAGACGGTTTCCACCCATCGGAGGGAATCGTGCAATGATTTGTCAGGTTTGCACAAGAGGGTGAGACTCTCTATGCCTTTCGCATCGTCATCTTTTCTATATCTCCTGAATTTGTAGAGCGATAAAAAAGAGCCTTCAACGAAGGGTATGGGTGAATGCTGTAAGGACAAGAGGTAATCCGTCGAAAGCGCAATGGTTTTCAGTCCGATCTCTGAGAGATATGATGCCGCTTTTCCACCCGCCTGCCGGATCGCTTCGGATGTAAGATTTTTCCTCTTTCCCAACCCGATGAGCAGGATTTTCTGGGGCTTTATCATATTCGCAGTGTGGAGTAGGGTGATCTGGTTACGCTTTCCGGTGAATTCCCCTGAGGATATGATCTTTGTGATAAGTCCCCGTAAGGCCGAGTCGATCTCCCTATAGGAGGCAGCACTCTCACCTTCACACAAAGGCAGGACCAGGGCATCAGAACTGTACCCCACCCCTTTTATCTCTTTTATGATAACTTTCATGAAAATTAGCGATTACCTTTTCTGCCCCCTCTATTGTATCATAAATCCTTCGTCCATTCAGGAAAAAATAACGATTGGAGTTGACGAAGATTTTCTTCTTATGGTATTTTGTCTGAACGACTTTTACGAGGAGACGTTATCGTCATGGTAAAGAAGAAGACCGAGAAGACGCAAAAAAGTGCTGTTCACCGGAAACCCGCCAAGAAGAGGACGGCCCCGAAAACACTCGCGTCAAAAACAAAGCCATCGAAAAAGACAGCGGTCAAAACAAAAACAGCTCGAAAGCCTGTTCCGTCTCGTCTATCCGCGAGACCCGTAAAGACAGTGAAAACGAAGAAGACCGCCACGCCGATGAAACCCAAAGAGGTTACGGCATCAATGCCGGATACAACCACGACGCAAAAGACCTCTCCACGGGAGAAAAAGATTCTCGATATTCGAAAGAACCTCATGCAGCAGAAAAACTTGCTCCTGTCCGAAGCTGAAGAGGCGCTGAATGCGCTGCCCGGTCAGACGATCTTTCCCGATCTTGGCGATCAGGCAAGTGCTGAGATAGACCGGAGCTTTATGTTGCGCCTCAGGGGGAGAGAACAGCGGTTGCTCAAGAAAATAGAAGAGGCGATAGAGAAGATCGAGACTGGATCTTTCGGCATCTGTGAGTCCTGCGGACATGAAATAGACATAAAAAGGCTTGTGGCGAGACCGGTGACAACGATGTGTATTTACTGTAAGACAGAACAGGAAGAAGAAGAAAAAACCAGGGGGGGCTGACAACAATTGATAATTTCATAGCTATATGCGCAAATAAATAGCTATGAAATTGAGCGTATGGGCAAAGCAGCAGGGGATATCGTACAAGAGCGCGTGGGCAGTTATTTCGGGAAGGCCACGCAGCGCTTGCAGCGCACGGACGGTCCCGAACGCGTTCCGGGATCCAGGTTGTCACCGACCGAAAGGCACGGCACAGCCTGTGATCATACCGTTTGTTGCCGACGACATTCCGGCAGGCGAATCGTTATGAGCACCGTTCGAATGGCGTCATGGATTATGTGTCCATGTTTTTAGGAACGGCTAGATCTTCTCTTCGTCGGTAAACCGTACCTGGCATTCAGGCTATCTCCCAGCAGATTGAAACAGAGTGCCGTCGCGGTTATCGCCAGTCCCGGAAAAATAACCATCCACGGTGCCGACATGACAAATACCCTGTTCGAGCTTATCATGGATCCCCAGCTTGGAGTCGGAGGCTGAGCGCCAAGACCGAGAAAGCTCAGTGAGGCCTCGGTCAAAATGTACCCGCCAAGTTTCAGTCCTGTCATAACAATGCCGAGAGGAATACACTGCGGGAAAATGTGCACGAACAGTATCCGCGTACTGCTGCAACCTACCGCCCGCGCTGCCTCAATGAACGGAGCGCCGCGCAGGGATAAAACATGACCCCTGATCAGCCGCGCAAAGGACGCCCAGCCAACTGCTGCTATGGCAATCATGACGGTATAAATTCCCGGACGAAGGATTACGGATATTCCGATTGCAAGCAGGAGGGATGGAAATGCCAGAATGAAATCGACAAAAACCATGATCACCGTGTCGAACGTACCGCCCAGATAGCCCGAGAGGAGTCCGACCACGAGGCCGAGACCCAGGGAAAGGAAAGCTGCTGACGCCGCAACCGACAGAGAAATCCTGCCCCCGTAGAGAACCCGGGAAAACACGTCTCGCCCCTTGCTGTCCGTGCCAAAGAGGTGCTTTACACTCGGAGCTTTTCTGAGTTCATCGAGGTTGATCTCATCAGGGTCATATGGTGTAAGGTAGGGCGCAAAAAGTGACGCGAGGATAATGATCGCTAAGAGACCGATAAAGAACTTATTCATTGCCCGAGTAAAGCCTCACCCTTGGATCAAGATAATGATACGCAATGTCGACGATCAGATTTATCAAGGCGTACGCGGTTGTTCCGACAATGATGCACGCCATGATCACGGGATAGTCCCGCTTGCCGATTCCTTCCATGGCGTATCTCCCGATGCCGTCCCATCCAAATATCGTCTCGGTGAGCACCGCACCGTTTAGGTAGCTTCCGAAATCGAGTCCAATCACAGTTACCAGCGGCAAAAGGGCGTTCTTGAGGACATGGATAAAGATGATTCTCTTTTCAGTCAGTCCCTTTGCCCGGGCGGTCCTCACATACGGCACGGGAAGAAGATCTATCAGTGTCGTCCGTGAAATCCTGGTCAAGGTGGCAAGGGCTGGAAGTGCAAGGGTTATGGACGGCATGATCAGAAAGCGAATGTCGCCCATGCCTGCTGGCGGGAGCAGGCGCAATTTCAGGCTGAAAATGAGCATCATCAGAAGCCCGGACCAGAACACGGGAAGACTCAGCGCAATAATTGACAGGGATGATATTGTCCTGTCGATGGCGGTTCCGTTCCTGAGGGCCGATGCGAAACCGAGCAGAATGCCCACGGGCACGGCGATACCCATTGCGCACAGGGCGAGGAGCAGCGTATGCGGAAATTTTGTCAGTACGTCATCAATAACCTTTCTGTTCGTATAGTACGAACGACCGAACTCTCCTTTCATCAGGAGGCGGACATAGCCGCCGTACTGAATAAAGACATTCCTGTCCGTATGGAGCTCTTTGCGGATGCTTTCGATGAGTTCGGGTCGTGCCCTCTCTCCCACAAGGCTCAGGGCAGGATCTCCGGGCAGGGCCTTTGTGAGGGCGAACGTGAGAATCGTTATGCCGAATAACAGCGGAATGAGAAGGAGAATTCTTTTAAGAATATACCTCTGAATCGTTACACTCCCCTTTCAATCATATTCTCACCTGTCTGGAAATGACCCGCCGCGTGGTAACCATGAATACCACGAAGAGGATGGACGATGAGACGGCTGTAATCGCCCCGTAATAAAATGTTGCCGAAGGTGAGACATGATCCCAGAGCCATCCGCCGATGAGGCTTGCAGGGAACATCGCGAGTCCGACGGCAGTATAGTATATCCCGAATCCTGTAGCCTCGAAGTCGGGCGGGATCATGGTTGCGAGAAACGCCTTTTGCGTTCCATCGGTAAGTCCCATAAAAAGCCCGTAGAGACTAAACAAGACCCAGATAGCGGCCGCATCCCGTGCAACCGCAAAACCGAAATAAACTATGGCAAATACGACAAAGCCCAAGAGTATGATCCTCTTTTTCCCGAACCTGTCCGCGGCTATTCCGGCAGGTATCGCAGAAATCGAATAAATAATATTGAATACCAGATAGAGGATGGGAATCAAGTGAGCGGGGATACCCCTTTGCTGCGCCCTGAGTATGAGAAAGACATCGCTCGAGTTTCCTACCGCGAAAAGGGTCGTGATGACAAGAAACAATCTGAATCTGCCATCAAAGTTCTCGAGCGTCAGTTTGGGCCTCTCAGAACGCATCGAAGAAGATTTTCTTTCCTCCTTGATAAAGAAGATGATCAAACACACGGCGATGAACCCCGGGACCATCGAAAGCCAGAATACCCTTCGGTAGTCATTTGAAAATACAGCAAGGAAAAGAAACGCGAGGGATGGTCCGATAACGGCGCCCATGGTATCCATTGACCTCTGGAAGCTGAATGCCCGCCCTAAGAAAGCCCCGTCTGTGGATTCGGCAATGATGGCATCCCGTGGAGCGGTGCGTATGCCCTTACCAAATCTATCGATAAATCTGGCTCCCAGGATCGTGTGCCAGTTGGCTGCAAGGGCAGTCATCGGCCTGCTCAAGGTGGATATGCTATACCCAAATACCATAAATCCCTTGCGCCTCCCTAGCCTGTCAGAGAACCAGCCGGAAAAGACCCTGAGGAGACTGGCGGTCGATTCCGCAATGCCTTCTATAAGACCAATTATGGATTTGTTTACGCCAAGGACACTCGACAAAAAAAGCGGGACGAGAGGATAGATCATCTCCGAACTTATGTCCATAAAGAGACTGACGAGTCCGGTTATGAATACGTTCCGCCCAAAACCAAAAAACTTCCTGTTTCCGATTTGTCTCACGCTGGTCGAACGCTCCGTCGCCGCTTAAGGGAAGAATACCCTCTCATAAGCGGCTTGCCTCATGCATAGTGTGCGTATTCTATCACTTCGTCATCTTGGATAGGCCTCACTCTTTCCGATTGAGAGTCTCTCTCCGGCTTATGCGGTATCAGGGAGCCTCCTGTCAAGAACCAGTGCTTTCGGGCTCCTGGACGGACCTAAAATAGCCGACTGGAATACCAAACGACCTCATCAAAGAGCGATACCTCTCATACCAAAAAATATTGACCGATATATGTTAGCGCCAGGGAAAGCATACTTATCCCGAGTATCAGTTTTATAACCTTTTGAGGGATGAACTTCTGGCACCGCGCTCCTAAATACATGCCTGCAAAACCACCCACTCCGAAGAGAAGGCCCAGAAACCAGTCAGGGGGGGTGACCATCCCTCCTCGTGCTGGTATGACGCTATAAAAGGCAAGACCTGCCACGGACGTTAAAAAAGTTCCCAGGAGTGAGGCTCCTGCAACGGTATAAACAGGCAGGCGGAAAACTGCCACACACAAAGGCGCTATGATTGCTCCTCCGCCAATTCCATACGCACCTCCTATGATGCCGACGACAAATGCAAGTATGAACATGCCGACAGTGCTGAAGGAGAATCTTTCCCCCCAAAATTCATACTCAACCCTTGCGAGATCCATTGAGATTGTCTTTACAACTGCCTCCGTGGGAAGCCCGGATGCAACGTGAGTATGCCGTTGCTTCGTAAGTTCAGCCGTCCTCTGCTTGAATTTTTCCTCCAGGGCTTTCATCCTATCCTTGCCCTCCCTGGCCTTGGCAGTCGTCTCGTAAAGAAGCCGCATTCCGATATACAGCAAAATCGAGCCGACATAGAGCTTGAATGTCATCGGGTCGGGTAAATAGATAACCCTGAGATAATATCCGATAAAGACACCGGGCAACGTCCCGGTGACGACGACCCATGTCAGTGGCCACGCCATCCTGCCTTCTTTTATATAGCGATAGACAGCGCTCGGAATTGCAACGATGTTAAACACGAAATTGGTGGCGCTCACCGAAGGGCTTGTATACTCGAGGACACTCAGCTGAAACGGAAGCAGGAGGAATGCTCCCGAAACTCCGCCCATCGATGTAAAAAAAGAGACGGCCATTGCAACAGCTGGAGGCACTAAGAGATTTATTCTTACACCGGCCACAGGAAACAGCATTGTCAAGAAATCCATTGTCACCGTTCCGTCACACAATTTTCTCATTCCGGCCGCATCAGGCTGCTACGGGATAACTCCACAACTGCGTCTACATCCAATTATACGATAGTTTATCGTTAATCTGACTATTTCACTATGGTTACTGTGCAGGGTGAGACTGACATATCAAGGGCAAACTCGGATGCCCGATATGACCGACTTGAACCGTCGGAGGACAGCAGGATCAATCCGGAGAGACTCCACGAGAGGAATCATTCTGCGTTATACCGCTTGACATCAAGCTTAAGCTTTCCGATATCCATCGGATCATAGGTTGAGCAGAGATAAGAGAAGACGGTATTATTCGTGAGTAATGGGTCAAGGTCATCATAAATAATGCCACTCTCCACCAGTTCGTTCCAGCTCTGGGTTCCTCTGATGGGCGAAAATTCGGTAAGGTTTATGCGGACATCAAGACCCTTTAAGAATCGAATCCCCTCTTTCACCTCTTTCAATTTCTGTCCTGGAAGACCATACATTACATATACGCCGATGTCCCTTTTTGTGAAGCCCTGCTGCCGGAGATGCATGACAGCCCTCACCAAATCATCGGTGTTGACTTTTCCTCCGGTTGCTTTCTGCCTCTCCTCATCCACCGTTTCGAGACTCAATCGTATGGTCTTAAAACCAGTTGCCTTCATCAACCGCGCCAACTCCTCATCCATAAACCTTGCATGAAGCCCATTGGGGGTATGAAACCTGATGTTCTGTCCCGCTTTTAGCACACCTCGTAAAATCGGTTTGATATGGTGATCAGCGTCCACCAAGAGGGCGTCATCATAAAACGCAACGTCAGCGACTCCGGAATCGTGAAACTCCTGTATCTCTCTTACCACGTCATCCGGCGAACGTCTCTGGTACGTACCCGATAAGACTTTTGATGCGCAGTAAGAACAAGTGAACGGGCAACCGGTCGCGGTAACGAGGGGCACAAAGGGATTTTTTTTGTAGAACGTCACCGTATGAGAGGCGACGGGCCCTCTTCTTCGCTTGAGCTTGAATCCAAAAGTGTGCAAGGCGAAATGAAATCCTGAGGCGAGACACCCTTTGTATACGAAGTCAGCCCCGGAGTGATCGGCGGCATGTTCATGATACAGGGTGGCATAGATTCCGCCGAGGATGACCGGCACATCACCCGCGATATCCCTGATGAGTTCGATAGCTGTCTGAACGCCGGGGTACCAGTAACTCATGATAGAGGTCATCAAGACCACATCAAAGGGCATAAAGCCCTTTACCAGGCTGACGAACTCATCGATAGCAATCCCGTACCGCTTATATAACCTTGGTACGCCCTTGCATACCTCAGGTTTGTCGACAGTCTCAGTCCTGAATTTGCCTTTCCCGAATTGCCCCGGCTCAAAGGCATCGGTGCAATCGATTAAAAAAAGGTCGGTGTCATAGGAACCCAGATATGCGCCCACCTGGATAAGCCCCAGGGGTCTTGACCATAGATTGTACGCTGCAAAATCATAGATCCAGGGGTTGATGAGGAGTATCTTCAGTCGCATGATCAGTTTTTTTTTGTAAGTTCACCCTCTTTGAGGTTATAGTATAGCAACTTTCTCAGTGAGCATATTTCTTTAGGACAGTCGCTGTGAATCCTCGGCATTTCAATGCCGAGATGAGAGCACGAGAGGACGTCACGGAAACATCCTCGTGCATACAACTGTCGTCCAGGGCTATAACACATGGGATATTACGAATTCACCATTACCGCGTCAGACGAATCAAGGGATGCCATCACAAACAAGATGTCGGAGATGGGTTGTCTCGGTTCCTTTGAGAGGAATGGCACTATGATTGCCTATTTTCCAGACCGCTATGATATTATCACTCTTCGGGATGGCCTGCAATCATTCAGAACAACCTTGAAAGAAGCGGGTCTTAACCCTGAAATCTCTTTTGATTACGTCTTCCTCTCAGAAAGGGACTGGAATGAGTCGTGGAAAAAGAGATTTCGTCCCATTGATGTTGGAGAGAAGTTCTCCATTGCCCCTCCTTGGGAGAAAAACATCACTGGTCGTATAACCCTGCTTATAGACCCCGGGATGGCGTTTGGCACGGGCCATCATGAGACGACAAGAAGATGTCTCATGCTCATAGAAAAATTCTCACGGGAAAACGAAAACAAACGTTTTCTCGATGTGGGGACGGGCACAGGCATTCTTGCCATCGGCGCGGCACAATTGGGGTATTTATCTGCGGTAGGCACGGATACAGATCCTCTCGCGGTTGATGCCGCAAAAAGAAATGTGCGCTTAAACAGCCTTGACAACGTGGAGATAAGAGAAGGGAGCATTTCTGATGAAGAAGGCACTTTTGATGTCATCGTAGCAAACCTCATGTCAGAGGTATTAATCGATATCGCGCCTCAGATCGAGTCCCATCTGAATGCTTCAGGATTGGCTATTCTTTCCGGAATGCTTGTCGGACAAGAGGATGATGTCATCGAGGCGATGGACAATGCAGGGCTACGCCCAAAAGAGCAATTCGTAGATGACCGATGGGTGTCTCTCGTTATTGCTCATGGAAGATGAAGAAAGGCTTCCTCCACTCCATGATAACTCATCCCTCATTGGATTGCTGCGCCGTCAAACATTGAACCGGAAATTGATCATATCCCCGTCTTTAACCTCATAGGTCTTGCCTTCCAGCCTCAAAAGGCCCTTATCCCGTGCGGCAGACAGGGTGCCTGCTGCGATAAAATCATCATAACTGACTACCTCTGCCCTGATAAATCCTCGCTCGATATCCGAATGGATCTTCCCTGCTGCCTTCTGGGCATTCATACCTCTCGTGACTGTCCATGCCCTGACTTCGTCTTCACCGAAGGTGAGGAATGAAATGAGCCCTAAAAGATCGTAACTCATATGTATCAGTTTGCTTAGGGCTGGCTCCGCTATTCCCAGGTCATCGAGAAACGCCCTCGCCTCATCAGGGGACAATTGCGCGATCTCCATCTCGATTTTTCCGCAGAGGGCAACAACCTTCGTGGTAAGCGCTATGCCTGTATCAGCAAGGTATTTCTCAGTCGCACGCTGCAGAGCGGATGACTTTTCAGAACGCAAGTCCTCTTCACTCAGATTCAAGACGACAACCTCAGGTTTCGTGGAGACAAACTGAAGCGGTTTCATAAGCTTCTGCTCCTCCTCGTCAAAGGTTACATTCCTGAGGGAAATCTCCTTTTCCAGTGCCTCTTTGCATTTCAGTAGCAGTCTCTTTTCCCCTTCATGAGGCTTCTTCCCTTTTCTCGATGCCTCGTCCATTCTCTGCAGCCTCTTCTCAACGAATTCGAGATCTCCGAATATGAGTTCAAGTTCGACCGTCTCGACGTCATGCAAGGGGTTCACCGCGTTCATAGGATGGGAAATCGACTCGTCCTCAAAAGCCCTCACCACATGAACAATGGCATCCACATCCTTTATGAGATCAAAAACCTTTCTGTTCTGATTGAGATCCCCTTTGGTAAGACCGATATAATCAACATACTCGACGGTCGCATGGGTGACTTTTTTGGGCTTATAAATTTCGCAAAGCCTGTTGACCCGCAAATCGGGCACCTTCACAACCCCGAGGCTCGGCTCTCCACTGAGAGTCGGATAGACGGTGGTCTCCACGTTCTGTCCGGTGAGCGCATTGAAAACCGTGGTTTTACCCGAGTTAGAAAGCCCGATCATCGCCAATCTCATGGCACCTCCTTCAGGGCCAACTGCGGAGGAAAGCCGCAGAGGGGCGGAGACAGGGGGCTGCAAAGTTTCTCTTGATTTTTCATTTTCGCTCCAAATGCTTCTGTTGCTGGACCCGTAAGGTGCGGACTCTGCGTTCCGAGTCGTTGACCAGCATCTCGTTCCTCGCTGGCTCCGCTGTTTCTGACGGCCCCGCAGGAAAGTCCGAACCCGAGAGAAGAACTACATCTGCCGCCGGCCCTCAAGCGCCTTGCTCAGGGTAACCTCGTCCGCAAATTCGATGTCGCTGCCCATGGGAAGTCCGTACGCAATCCGCGTGACCTTGACAGGATAGCCGGCGAGACGCTCCCTTATGTACTGCGCTGTTATTTCCCCTTTGGTATTGGGATTTGTGGCGATAACCACTTCTTTCACGGTATTGGATTGTACCCTGCCAATGAGTTCGGCAATCTTTAATTTCTCCGGGGTAATACCGTCAATGGGAGAAATGGAGCCGAGCAGGACGTGATAAAGGCCATGATAAAACCTCGCCCTCTCGACCACGAGGATATTGCTCGGTTCTTCGACAACACATATCGTCGTACGGTCTCTCCCCTCATCCCTGCATATCTCACAGAGATCGGCCTCCGTGATGTTGAAGCACTGCGCGCAGAATCGCGCCTTTTCCTTAACCTGGCGGATCGCCTGTGCGATGCCCTCAGCCTCTTCAGCAGGCAGTGTCAATATGAAGAACGCAAGTCTTTGCGCCGTCTTCCGACCGATGCCGGGGAGCCGGGTGAGCTCGTTTATGAGATTCTCGATTATGCTCAGCGTCATCCGAGCATATTTCCGAGGCCGCCAAGACCCGGAAGCTGCAATCCTCCGGTAAGCTTGCCCATTTCCTCACCGACCATCTGCTGCGCCCTCCGCAATGCTTCATTCACAGCGGCGAGTATGAGATCCTGAAGCATCTCCACATCCTGGGGGTTCACAACGTCCTTTTCGATCTTGATGGAAACGAGTTCACCGGCACCGTTTGCCACAACGATCACCATTCCGCCACCGGAGCTTGCCTCAACAGTTTTTTTCTTCGCCTCTTCCTGAAGCCGCTGCATCTCAGCCTGAAGTTTCTGAGCCTCCCGCATAATGTCACCAAGCATCTTCTTAGACATCTCTCCCTCCGTGCTCTCTTGATTTTATATCAACGATCCTGCCATCAAACAATTCTATGGCCTCCTTTACGAGAGGCTCTGACAGCAGCTTTTCCTTGAGGTCTTTCTTCCGGGGAGTCTTTTTCTTCACGATGTCGATCCTGACGGATATCTTCCTGCCCTCGATTTCCGAAGCGATCTCTTCCAATACCTGTTGATTTTTTTTGGCAGAATCGGCATGTATAGCCATTCCCCCGTTAAATATAAGCGTGAGGGTTTCGCCGTCCATTCGTGCATCAGCCTCTGAAAGCCTGCACGCCAGCGGATGGTTGACAACTTCTATCCTTTGGATGAAACGATCTCTGAAGTCCCCTTTATCGGATGTATGACTTACGGCATCTGACCCTTTACCGGGCGGTTTCTCGGCATGAGTCCCTTCCCTCTCCCCGGTAGCGTCTGTTACTGATGGTGTCCCCAGAGATTCCGGTGCCCGCGGGAGACGCTTTTCCCCCTCTTTCCGCGTCACCTCTTCCGTCGGTTGAGCCTTTACCGACAGATCAGGGATCTCGCCTTCCTTTGCTGAAGGCCCCTTCTGATTCGTGATGAATGTTTGGATATTTTCGATTGCCTCTTTCACGGGCCTTAAGGTACTCAAGAAACTAGCCTTGATGAGCGCCATTTCGAGTGCAATACGGGGTGACGAGGCAAACCGAACATCCGACTCAGCCTTTATCATTTCCGACAGCAATACCGTCAGATAGTCTTCTGAGGGCGTCCTCAGGATCTCCCTGACAGCGCGAAGCTCATGGTCACTGATATCAAACACCTCCTGGGGGTTTTCAACAACCTTTGCGACGAGAAGGTCCCTCGAAAAATTCATGAGGTCCTTTACAAAGGACTTGAAGTCAGTGCCTGTATCAGCAAGTCCTGCGATAATATCGAGTATCTTCTTCCTCTCTCCTCCAATGACGGCAGCGGAAAGTTCGGACAAAACCCTGAAGTCGACGACCCCAAGCAAATCTTTTATTTCCGACTCTTCTATATCAGAGGCGAATGCGGAAACTTGATCGAGAATGGTAAGGGAATCCCTCATGCTCCCGTCCGCGGCCCGTGCTATCATATCTATCGCCGGGTCAGATATCCGTATCCCCTCAGAGTCTGAAATACTCCGCAACCGTTCCTTAATCTTTTGGATCGGAACCCTCCGAAAGGACAGATGCTGGCACCGCGAAAGAACCGTGGCAGGAATCTTTCTGGCGGATGTCGTCGCCAGGACAAAGATAACGTGGGACGGCGGTTCCTCAAGGGTCTTCAATAACGCATTGAAGGCAGAATCAGACAACATATGTGCCTCGTCAATGATATAGACCTTGTACCTTCCACCAACCGGGGCATATTTGACCCGCTCTCGAAGATCCCGGATGTCATTCACACTGTTATTTGATGCGCCGTCGATCTCCAGAACATCAATGGATGACCCATCCACGATGCCCCTGCATGATACACATGTGCCGCATGGTGACGGCGTCGGACCCTTCTCGCAATTTAAGGCCTTTGCGAGTATCCTTGCTGTGGAAGTCTTGCCGACACCCCTGGGGCCTGAAAAAAGATAGGCATGCGCTATCTTGCCCTGAGAAAGGGCATTGCTGAGAATGCGGTTGATGGGTTCCTGACCGATAAGGTCTTGAAAACCCTGGGGCCTCCATTTTCTTGCTAATACAAGGTAACTCATACGCTCTCAATAGTATACGGCTCTTGCAAAAGCCTCACTGCAGAGGATACTACTGTATGCAAGATGCCGGGATAAGACAGTTTGTCGTGCGGCATGCTTCCTACATCCTAAAGCCCTAGATTATACACGTTTCCTGTCTTCCTGCAACCGGGCAACAGCGTACTGCGGCACACAGAAGAAATGCTTACCGTTGCTTCCTTCCGGATCTGGCGGGGTTTACACCTTTCCGCTGCGCAGGGCCATTGCCCGGCTGCAGGCAGACAGCAACTCCGTGCTGTCTGGATTCATGGCGGAGAGAGTGGGATTTGAACCCACGGTACGGGTTTAGCGTACACACGATTTCCAGTCGTGCTCCTTCAGCCTCTCGGACATCTCTCCAAGCCTTCAAAAATACTATGCACTCACTGATAATACCGGGTTTTCCACCACTCCATTATCTGGCGTTTTCCGGGATGCTCTTCGCATAATCAGCCCGAAATGGAACCCGCAAATGGAAATTTCATCCTGAAGTATCCTGAAGTATAACATAACTTCCCATGGTTGTCTCAGCTAATTCCACATCGATCTCCATTCTTTTATGAGGGTAGCGCGGGACAGATTCAGGGCGTTGCTGACCAGTCTGATTTCGAGGACGTCAAGCCTTTTCACTCCCGATTCGTGTTACCTGCAAGGTCACTGCTCTCATGGCCTTCCCCGCTTTTCGCAATGCCTTCGTTCACCTTGACCAATGCTCTCGCCCTCGGTCTTTCGGTTTCCCTACCAGGTGCGCCCTCAGGCGATACTTCGTGTGTGCACCTGTTCCGATATTCAGCCATGGCCGAATTATTCCGAGATATACCTCCGCTCCGCCAGCTTTATATAGTGGCGATAAACTCGGTATGGGCGACATCAATAGAAAGGGAAACGTGCCTCATAATCTTTTTTTATAGAGCCATTAGATTTTCCTTGACAACACATGGTGTTTTTGATACATTTGAGCGGAAGTGAAGGGAAATGTCGCACGGCTATCGATTACACGGCTCCGATAATAATGTTTTTCCATTTTGTTTCCTGCCTGGGACAGGAAAACTACGAACACAAATAAGAAGAAGGAGGTGAAGCATACTATGAGTACTCATAGTAACGACGAAAGTATTGCTGAAGGCCTAAGGAAAAGAGGTGTGTCACGGAGGGACTTTGTAAAGTTCTGTACCATGATGGCCGCGACGCTAGCCCTTCCCACGGGGTTTGCTTCAAAAATCGCGGAGGCCCTGGAAAAGGCTAAGAAGCCTTATGTTGTGTGGCTTGAATTCTCGGATTGCGCGGGAGATTCAGAATCCATGCTTCGGGCAACGAAACCGACCATCGCAGACATAGTCCTCGATGTCATTTCCCTGGAATACCACGAGACGATCATGGCAGGATCGGGTAAGTTTGCCGAAAAAGCCCTTCAGGATGTTGTACAGAATCAAAAGGGCAAGTACATTGCGATTGTTGAGGGAGCCATTCCTCTGAAGGATAATGGCGTGTATTGTTGCATTGGCGGAAAATCGGCTATCGACATCGCAAAGGAAGTCTGCGGAAACGCACTCGCAACGCTTAATGTCGGTTCATGCTCAAGCTGGGGCGGCATCGCCAGTGCGAGTCCGAATCCGACTGGCGCTGTTGGAGTTGGAGAGGCTGTTCCCGGGATAACCTATGTCAATCTTCCCGGGTGTCCCACGAATGTTGAGAACGTAACCGCAACCATAGTCCACTTCCTCACCTTCGGAGCTCTGCCGGAGCTCGACAGGGAACATCGTCCGCTCTTCGCTTACGGCAAACGAATCCATGACAACTGCGAAAGACGCGCGCATTTCGATGCAGGACAGTTTGTGAGGCAGTGGGGAGATGAAGGAGCCAGAAAGGGTTGGTGCCTCTATGAAATGGGATGTAAGGGACCTGAGGCGCATTTCAACTGCCCTACAATAAAATGGAATGGCGGGACAAGCTGGCCTGTTCAGGCAGGACACGGGTGTTTTGCCTGCGCAAGCACAAAAAACTGGGATGCTTTCGGCCCGATTTATAAGAGACTTGAAAATGTCCCCGGTGCGGGCTATCAGACTACCGCTGACAAGATCGGCCTCGGTGTGGCAGCAGTTGCAGCGGCGGGCGTAGCAGTTCATGCAATCGCAAGAGGCATTAAGGGCAAACCCAAGGAAGACGAAAAATAAATAGATCATAAGGAGGAGAGAGCATGGCAAAAATCGCGATTGATCCAATCACACGAATTGAAGGGCACCTGAGGATCGAAGCTCAGGTGGATGGCGGCAAGGTTACGCAAGCCTGGTCATCAGGCACCATGTTCAGAGGCATCGAGCTTATCCTGAAAGGGAGGGACCCGCGGGAGTGCTGGGCATTTGTCTCCCGAATATGAGGGGTTTGAACAACGGTCCACGCACAAAGCTCCGTGAGAGCCGTGGAAAATGCAGTAGGCGCAGTTATCCCTGATAATGCTCGGATAGTCAGGAACATTATCAATGGTATTCAGTACGTTCAGGATCATGTGATACATTTCTATCATCTCCACGCCCTGGACTGGGTCGATGTCGTCAGTGCCCTGAAGGCGGACCCTGCAAAGACAGCCGCTCTTGCTCAGTCGATCTCTGACTGGCCAACCTCATCACCGACGTATTTCAAGGCTGTACAGACCAAGGTGAAAACCCTTGTGGAGAGCGGTCAGCTCGGCCTCTTTGCGAGCGGTTACTGGGGGCACCCGGAGTATAAGCTTCCGCCGGAGGCAAATCTCATGGCGGTGGCTCATTATCTCGAGGCACTGGACTGGCAGAGGGACGTCATAAGAATGCAGGCGATGCTCGGTGCGAAGAACCCCCACCCCCAGACCTGGCTCGTGGGAGGGATGGCTATTCCTATTGATCCGAACAGCCAGAACGCCCTGAATGCCGGCAGTATCGCTCTGATGAACCAGCTTTCGAAGAAGGCCCTTTCCTTCGTTGAAAAGGTCTATATACCGGATCTCCTGGCGGTTGCGTCCTTTTATAAGGAATGGGCGGCCATCGGGGGAGGAGTCGGTAATTACCTGTCCTACGGCGAGTTCCAGAATGACAATGTCAGCAATACAACGAATACCTGGCTGCCGGCAGGGTTCATCAGGAATAAGAATCTGGCCAAGGTCGAGCCGGTCGACCAGAAAAAGGTCACTGAGGACGCGGCGCATGCATGGTACAAATACAGCGCTGGAGATGACAAGGCGCTGCATCCATGGGAAGGGGAAACCAGTCCCGATTATACCGGCCCGAAACCTCCCTATGAATTCCTCGATACCGACAAGAAATACAGCTGGGTCAAAGGAATTCGCTACGATGGACTTTCGACAGAAGTCGGTCCCCTTTCGAGGATGCTTGTTGCCTATGCCTCTGGTCATAAAAGGATAAAGGAAGTCGTGACCATGGTATTACAGAAACTCGGTGTTGGACCCGCCGCGCTTTTCTCTACCCTCGGCCGTACGGCTGCGAGAGGTATTGAGACGCTGGTAACCGCGGAGATGCTCCCTGTCTGGATTGATGAACTCGATGCGAAGATTAAGAGCGGAGACCTCCGGATTCATAACGGTGAGAAGTGGGATCCGTCGACTTGGCCCAAAGAGGCAAAGGGGTACGGTTTCCATGAGGCCCCCCGTGGTTCACTCTGCCACTGGATAGTGATTAACGACGGTGCGGTTGCCAACTATCAGTGCGTTGTCCCCGGGGGATGGAATTCCTCGCCGAGAGATGCAAAAGGCGCCCCTGGCCCGTATGAAGCGGCATTGATCGGCACACCGCTGAAAGACCCGAACAGGCCGTTAGAGATCCTGAGGACCATCCATTCCTTCGACCCCTGTATGGCCTGTGCCATTCATGTTGTGGACTCGAACCGGGATGAGATATTAAAAGTCAAGGTGACATAGGAGGCGACCATGTTAACGAGGGTATATGTCTGGGAGTTTCCTGTAAGATTGACTCACTGGTTGAATTTCCTGGCCATACTGACACTGGCGATCACCGGTCTGTACATCGGTACCCCCTTTATCCAGGCTATTCACGAAAAACAGTTTGTTATGGCGAAGTTCCGGTTCATCCACTTTATCGCTGCCTATATCTTCGCCGTGAGCGTTCTCGTGAGGATCTACTGGTGGTTTATGGGGAACCGTTACTCCCATTGGGACCAGTTCCTCCCGGTTAGCAGTGAGAGGCGGAGCAATCTTTACGGTACGACCGCTTTTTACTGTTTTCTCAGGGAGCACTGCCCCGAGGTTGTCGGACACACGGGGATCGCTGGACTGACCTACTTTTTCATGATTATCCTTTTCCTCATCGAGATATTCACCGGTTTTGCGCTCTACTCACAGAGCCACGTCGGAGCGCTGTGGACCGTCTTGGGAGGGTGGGTTTTCGTGATACTGAACGAAGGCACGGTGAGACTCATCCACCACTGTATCATGTGGATTATCGTCGCCTTCTTCATCACCCATATGTACATCGCGTGGCATAACGACATCATGGAGAAGAATGGTCTCGTGAGTTCAATTTTCAGCGGTATCAAGACGATAAAGGAATAGGAGACCTTGACTGCAGCGCTCATAGGTCTCGGCAATATCCTGTTAAAGGACGAAGGGGTCGGGGTTCATGTTGTGAACGCCATCCGGGAGAGATATACCTTCTCTCCAGAGATTCAGATTATCGATGGCGGTACACTGGGCCTCGACCTTCTCCCCTTCTTTGAAGGAAAGCGGGAGATCCTCATTATCGACGCCGTGGATTTCCGGAAGGAACCCGGCCATATCGGGATGCTAGAGAACGACGCGATTCCCTCTGAGCTCTTTTCCAAATTATCGGTTCACCACATCGGGCTGTCCGATGTCCTCTTCGCCGCAAAACTGAAGGACCTCACACCTGCAAAGCTGTGCCTGATCGGCATACAACCGCAATCCCTCGAAGTGGGGCTTGAAATGACCGACTGTATCCGTGATAAAATGGAAGATGTGATAGCCTTAGCAATCAAGAAATTGAAGGAGTGGAACATACAATGTGCCTTGCAGTCCCCTCAAGAATTGTCAGCATAAATGACCTTATGGCAACCATCGATGTGTGCGGCGCGCAGCGGGAGATAAGCCTCATGCTGCTTCCCGATGAAGTGCAGGTCGGTGACTTTGTTATCGTGCACGCAGGGTTTGCGATTCAGAGAATCGACCCCGAAGCCGGCAATGAGGCACTCAGGCTCATTCGGGAGCTGATCGAATCCGAGGAATTTCAAAAAGAATATCGGGAGTGAAAAGATATATCCTTGCGATAACCGGCGCCAGTGGCTCCATTTTTGGCATCAGGGTCCTCGAAAATCTCATCAAAACGTCTGAGGTTCATCTTATCATCTCATCTCAGTCCTTCTCGATTCTTCAGCACGAGACAGACATCGATTTCACCGGCAAGAGTGATGCAGGGGTTGAAAAGAAGATCAGGGGTCACTTCAATACAAAAAAAGTTTATTTCCACAATGAACACAATCTTGCTGCGCCTCTTTCGAGCGGTTCGTTCAGAACCGACGGCATGCTGGTTGTCCCCTGTTCCATGAAGACGCTCTCTGGCATCGCAAACGGATATGCAAACAATCTTACCGAACGCGCGGCCGATGTGATCTTAAAGGAAGGAAGGCCCCTGCTCATCTCTCCGAGAGAGATGCCCTTCGGGGCGATACACCTCGAGAATATGCTCAAATTGGCCCGACTGGGTGTAACGATAGCGCCACCAGTGCCCGCCTTCTATCATAAACCGAAGGATTTGGATGATATGGTTGATTTCGTTACCGGGAAGATACTCGATTGTTTCCATGTTGACCATACCCTCTTCAAGCGGTGGGGGAGTGGATCGATGAATAAACGTTCTGCAACACCGTCCTCTCAGAAATAAGACACACCAAAGTTTTATGATGTAGCTCATAGAATCCCGGAAAGAATGTGGTAAACTACAAGTAATGCTGAAGGAATCTTGTCCGGGAAGCAAAGAGATACGGAACCCGTACCCTGCGGCAATCGTCTGTTTCTGGTGCGAGAGCGTCAACGAGATTTGGAGTGACGAGACCGAAACCGCCTGCAAGGAATGCGGCAAAACGCTTTCCCGGGAAATGGCCGCCAATTGCCTTGTATGGTGCCCTGCTGCAAGGGAATGTGTGGGCGCCGAGAAATACGAGAGACTGATCAAGACAATGCATAAATAGCAGTTAGCGGTCGCGGAATAACGGCTCGGTGAAAACGCCTCCCGATCGCACATGCTGCTGAGGGAACGATCCATGAGGAGAAAGCCGGCAGTTGCAGGCCAGTTTTACCAGGAAACTCCAGCTAAGCTCAGCCATCAGGTTCGCCAGTATGTGACCGATACCCTCCCCAGGGAAAACGCGTTAGGAATCCTCTCCCCCCATGCGGGTCTGATCTATTCCGGCCCCGTCGCAGGCGCTGTATATTCCCGGATAACGCTTCCGGAAACGTTTCTCCTGATCGGGCCGAATCACACAGGGCTCGGCGAGCGCCTATCGCTCATGGCCAAGGGAGAGTGGGAGATCCCGACGGCAATACTCGCGATTGACGAGAGACTTTCGCGGAGGCTCGTTGCGAATGTACCGGGAATTTCGAGCGACACCCAGGCGCACCTTTTTGAACATTCCCTTGAGATGCAATTGCCCTTTATCGCCTACTTTTCAAAGGATTCCAAGATTGTGCCGCTCACGATCATGTCGGCGACTCTCGATGAGTGTAAGGAGGTCGGTGAGGGCATAGCCAAATCGATCAGAGAGGTGCCCTACCCTGTGGTCATCGTAGCGAGTTCTGATATGAGCCATTATGTGTCTGACGATACGGCACGGAAGAAGGATAACATGGCCATAGACAGGATTTTGTCCCTTGACCCCGACGGGCTCTACAAGACAATCCAGAAAGAACAGATATCCATGTGCGGATACCTCCCCACCGCGATAATGCTCTATGCCGCGAAATACCTCGGCGCACGCGAGGCCAAAATCATAAAATATACCACCTCTGCGGAAATAAGCGGCGATTACGATTATGTCGTCGGATACGCCGGCGTCATTATCGTGTGAGACGCCTTTTTGCCGTGTCGCCCGATAACGACTATTTTCCCCTTGCCCAAATCCTATCATTTTTGGTATAACAATAACTAAGCTCAGTGAAGAGCGTAACGAGGGTAGTTTACCTGCCCTGCTCGTGAGAGGGGAAAGAGTTGATCCGGCAAATTAGATCTTTTGGGAGTTCACGTAAAGAGTACGGTGTGCATGCTGAGCTTCAGGCTCAGAAGCCTTATGTCTCTTTCAGGACACCCACCTATATTATGGGCGGATCTAATTTTCCTCTACCACGGCAGGGCGGGTTTATCTGGTCGGTTTTTTGTGTGGCTTTGCTTTTTGTGAGGATTATACATAGAGAAAAAATACAGGAGCCCCGTGGAGTGTCAGGATCCGGGATGTTGAGGCCAATAGACTCAAGGTATCCGGCACGCTCTTCCGATTTCCATGGGGTCTCCGGTCTGTCAGATACCTCACGCATCCCCCTCACACCGACACAGTAGAGCCACCGGACAAACCCTGCCCTCGAAGAATACTCGAAAGGGGGTTTCCTGCCAATGATCGATACGGGATATCTGCTGATAAGCATTGCTGTTGGTGTCACGCTCGCTATCCTCATCAGCCTGATCTATAGGCGTTCTCTCAGCACCCTGCGCCTCTCTCTGGAAAAAGAAAAACATGAACTCATCGAGGATGCTAAGAAGACGGCTGAAGGGGTAAAAAAAGAAGCTGCCTTGGAGGCGAAGGATTTAGTATACCAGGCCAAATCCGAGTCCGAAAAAGAGATAAAAGAGAGAAGGCACGAGTTGAATCAGCTCGACCGGAGACTCAGGCAGAAAGAAGAGGCGCTGGAGAGGAAGTCCGATCTGATAGAGAAAAGAGAGCACGAACTCAATAAGAGGGAAAAGGAGTATAACGTACGAGAGAGATCTCTTCTCGACAGGGAAGGCCACTATACCCAGATATTAAAGGAACAGCAGGCTGTTTTGGAGCGAATTTCCGGGATAAGCGCTGAAGAGGCCCGGCAGGAACTCCTGAAAAGGATTGAGGAAGATACGCGTTTTGAAGCCGCAAAACTGGCAAAAAGTATAGAGGATGAAGCCAGGGAAATGGCCGATAAGAAGTCTAAGGAGATCGTGAGTGTCGCGATTCAGCGATACGCGAGTGATTATGTAGCCGATGGGACGGTCACAGCCGTGAGTCTCCCGAGCGATGAGATGAAAGGGAGGATTATCGGAAGAGAAGGGAGAAACATCCGTGCCCTGGAAGCCGCCACCGGAGTCGACCTGATCGTTGACGATACCCCTGAGCTGGTGACCCTCTCTGCGTTCGACCCCGTGCGAAGGGAGATAGCGCGCCTCTCCCTCGAGAGATTGATAACTGACGGCAGAATACATCCTGCGAGGATTGAAGAGATTGTCGAAAAGGTGAAGAAAGAGGTTGAGGCGATCATTAAAGAGGAAGGCGAAAAGGTGATCTTTGACCTCGGTCTCTCGGGCATACATCCTGAACTGATAAAGCTCCTGGGAAGGCTGAAATACAGGACCTCATACGGACAGAACATGCTGCAGCATTCCCGCGAAGTCGCTCATCTTGCAGGAATGATGGCAGCCGAACTCGGTGTCGACATAAAGCTTGCGAAAAGGGGGGGAGTACTCCATGATATCGGAAAGGCGATTGATCATGAAGTCGAGGGTTCCCACCAGGACATCGGTTCAAATATTGCAAAGAAGTATGGCGAGAACAGTAAGGTTATCAATGCCATACAGGTCCACCACGGCGAAGGAGAGCCGTCTACCGTGGAGGCCGCCCTTGTTGCTGCCGCCGATGCCCTGTCGGCCGCCCGGCCGGGCGTGAGGAGAGAGAGCATCGAGAACTACCTCAAGAGGCTCGAGAAACTTGAACAGATGGCTATGTCATATAAGGGTGTCGAAAAATGTTACGCTATCCAGGCGGGCAGAGAGGTCAGGATAATCGTGAAGCCCGAGGATGTGTCCGATGATATGGCATCGGTGCTTTCAAGAGACCTCTCAAAAAAGATTGAGTCTGAGTTAACGTATCCGGGGCAGATAAAAGTGACTGTTATTCGGGAAGCGAGATTTGTGGAATATGCCAAATAGATCAGTCAGCCGGAGAGCCTTCGGCCGACAGTCCACGGATACCATACTTCCGTGACCGTAGACTGTCGGCATGCGTCTGCATACTGAATTTCATGAAAGTACTCTTTATCGGCGACATTGTCGGCAAAGTTGGAAGAACTGCTCTTAAGGCGCTCCTGCCGGCTGTTGTAACACGCTACAAGATCGATTTTGTCATTGCCAATGGCGAAAACGCCGCGGCGGGGTTCGGCATTACCGAAACCGTGGCTGTGGAAATTTTCGGCAGCGGCGTGCATGTCATCACCACCGGGAATCATATATGGGATAAAAAGGAGTCCATTCCCTACCTTTCAAAGGAAAATCGGATCATCAGGCCTATAAACTATCCCCCCGGAGTTCCCGGTTACGGAAGCGTTCTGTATGCGCTCACCGGTATAAAAGTTGCCGTGATCAATATTTCAGGGAGGGTATTTATGTCGAACGTCGACTGCCCGTTCAGGTTCGGCCTTGCTGAGATAGACAGAATGCGTTCCGATACGAACCTGATCATTGTTGACTTCCATGCAGAGGCTACATCTGAAAAGATAGCATTTGGCTATTTCGTGGACGGAAAGGTAAGTGCTGTCCTAGGGACCCATACCCACGTTCAGACTGCTGACGAGAAGATACTTCCCGGGGGAACAGCGTATATAACCGATGTCGGCATGACGGGACCTGCGGATTCCGTTATCGGCATAGAGAAGGAACAGATCATAGAGAGGTTTTTGCGCCAAATGCCAGCGAAGTTCGAGACCGCAAAGGGAGCGGGGATCGTCTCAGCAGTTGTGATTGAGGTCGATGAGAAAACAGGCAGATCGTTAGCGATTCAGAGATTACAATTAACTCATCCATGACAACAGACAGCTCAGGGAACCGTGTTAAAACGGTACCGATCGCCCAAAGAGTCTTGGATGTTCTTGTCATTGCCGCTTGCCCGGAATCGTTCTTTCTCACGAGGATTGCGGACAGGCCGCGAGCACAGAAGCGAACGGAAAGGCGCCGTTTTCCCTAGTAGCCATGACGGGTCTGGTGTGCAACCCCGGCCATTTCTTCGGTCTTCGTAAGCTGGCACGTTCCATACTTGGCCACTTCTGAGGTTGGATACATGGTGACTGCTTTATTCCTTGGTGTTTTGATTCTTCACGGGTAATAAGGACCTGACTCTAGTAGAAGATCAAGTGTTTACTGATGTATACTATTAGCCGTGGAGTACACTTTAACGTCGAGACAAGCAGCAGATCGGTTAGGGGTAACGGTCAAGACAACGCAGAAATGGGAACGGGAGGGGCGGCTGATCCCTGCGGGGAGGACTCAAACCAACCGGAGGGTTTACACGATAGAGTAGATTGCGCGGTTTCAAGGTTTACGGTGGAGTGGCGGGCAGGAGGCAACCAGGATAATCGCTTCCTGCCGCGTATCACGTGCGGCCCGGAAAGCAGACCTGAAGAATCAGCGGCGAGTGCTGGAGGACTTCTGTATGGGGCGGGGGTTGGCAAATGTGGAGTTTGTCGAAGAAGTCGGCGGCGGGCTCAACTTCCAGCGCAAGAAGTTCCTCACACTCAGGAAAGGCTCTCTCCTGAGCAGGAGATGGTTCAGGACCTTATGACGATCGTACATTATTTTTCATCAAGGCTCTATGGCCTGAGGAACTACCGAAAAAAGCTGCACGAAGCACTGAAGCAGGATGCCGGCAATGCGAAGACATAAGCACCATACAACGGGGCCGGTAGTCCACTTGAGTCATAAGATAGCGCTTGATCCGACCTCTGAGCAGGAGGCGTATTTTATGCAGGCCTGCGGGACCTCTCGTTTCACCTGGAACTGGGCCCTTGCCGAGTGGAACAGGCAATACGAAGCGGGCCTTCAGCCTACTGCTTATGCGCTGAAAAAGGCTTTTAACAGCATCAAATACCGGGAGTACCCCTGGCTTGAAGGCA
>JBEKCV010000038.1:0-37484 GCA_050014695.1 Thermodesulfovibrionales bacterium | reverse complement strand
GGTGAGAAAGTATCGCTCATCGGGCTGGGGGGCTACCACATCGGCAAGCAGAAGGACGAAAAAGAGAGCATCGGGATCATCCGGACCGCCATCGATAACGGCATCAACTTTATGGACAACTGCTGGGATTACAACGGCGGCGAGAGCGAGATCAGGATGGGGAAGGCCCTCCGTGACGGTTACCGGCACAGAGTTTTTCTGATGACGAAAATCGATGGACGGGACAAACGGACGGCGGCGCGGCAACTCGATGAATCTCTGCGACGCCTTCAGACGGACCGCATTGATCTGCTGCAGTTTCATGAAGTCATCCGCACGACCGACCCGGCGGGGATTTTCGGGTCAGGCGGCGGCATCGAAGCCGCCCTCGCAGCGAGACAAGCCGGCAAAATCCGCTATATCGGCTTTACGGGCCACAAAAGTCCCGCCATACACCTGCAGATGCTGGAAACCGGCTTCAGCCATCAATTCATCTTCGACGCCGTGCAGATGCCGCTCAATGTTATGGACGCCCACTACGACAGTTTCGAGAAAAAGGTTCTGCCGGTGTTGCTCAAGCATAAAATTGGCGTCCTGGGGATGAAGCCGATGGGCGATCATATCATCCTGGAGAGCAAGGCCGCAAGCCCGCTGGAATGCCTCCACTACGCCTTGAGCCTGCCGACCAGCGTGGTTATCACCGGATGTGATTCTCTTCCCATCCTGCAGCAGGCCTTGGGCGCTGCGCGCAGTTTCCGGCCGCCGCGTGAAGAGCAGATTGCCGCCCTGTTGACGAGGACTGCCAAGGCTGCCCAAGCTGGTGCGTATGAACGCTACAAAACGAGTCACGATTTCGATGGGACCTATCACAATCCCCAGTGGCTGGGGCCAGAGACTCCTCATGAATAAGATTTACTCCCATTGCAGTGATTATCGTTCATCTCTGGGCTTCTGATACGACAACAAGGAGGAAATATGGAAACAACGCAACTGCTGGGTATCGGCATCCGGGCCTCACGCATTGCCCTCGGCACCTGGGCCATCGGCGGCTGGATGTGGGGGGGAACCGATGAAGAGGAATCGATCCGCACGATCCACGCCGCCCTCGATCAGGGGATCACGGTGCTTGACACAGCTCCGGTCTATGGGTTCGGCCGCTCGGAGGAGCTCGTCGGCAAGGCCATTACCCTACGGGGCGGCCGGGACCGGATTATCATCGCCACCAAGGTCGGTCTGGAGTGGCAGCGAGGCGAGGTCTTCCGCAACTCCACTCCTGCCCGGATAGCCGCCGAGATCGAAGATTCCCTGCGCCGCTTGCAGACCGACTACATCGACCTCTACCAGGTCCACTGGCCTGACCCGCTCGTCCATTGCGAGGAGACGGCGGCCGCCATGAATAGCCTTTACCAGGCCGGGAAGATCCGCGCCATCGGAGTGAGCAATTATTCCCCTGCGGAGATGGAAGCCTTCCGACAGGCGGCGCCGCTCGCCTCCTGTCAGCCGCCTTACAACCTGTTCGAACGACAGATCGAGCAGGATGTGCTCCCTTACTGCCGGGAACATGACATCGCGCTTCTCACCTACGGCGCCCTCTGTCGCGGCCTGCTCAGCGGTAAAATGAATCCGACCATGCAGTTCGAAGGCGATGACCTGAGAAAGATCGACCCCAAATTCCAGCAGCCGCGCTTCGGCAAATATCTTGATGCGGTCAGCCGGCTCGACCGATTCGCACGCGAGCGTTACGGCAAGGGAGTGATGCAGTTGGCGGTGCGCTGGATTCTCGACCAGGGGTCAGACATCGCCCTCTGGGGGGCACGACATCCGCAGCAAGTGGCGGGGATCGGTGAAGTGATGGGGTGGAAGCTCACGTCGGACGATAAGAAGGAGATAGACCTTACCCTGCGGGACACGGTCACCGATCCCGTTGGACCCGAGTTCATGGCGCCGCCAGCCCGGCGAGCGGCAGATGAGCAGGGAGAACTATAGAGAACAGCTAACCGAATAAGAGGAGGATTCTATGAAAAAGTTCACCGTCAATGGCGCTACCCGGTCATTCGCGGGCGATCCCGAAATGCCGCTGTTATGGTATCTTCGCGACGAACTGCGTTTGACCGGCACGAAATTCGGCTGCGGCGAGGGGCTCTGCGGGGCCTGTACGGTACACGTCGACGGCGAGGCTGTGCGCAGCTGCCTAACGCCGATGAAGAGCGTGGCAGGGAAGAAAATCGTGACTATCGAGGGATTGAGTGCCAAGGGCGATCATCCGCTTCAAAAGGCCTGGCAGGAGTGCAACGTGCCACAGTGCGGCTACTGCCAGAGTGGTCAGATCATGCAGGCGGCAGCGCTGCTCAAGGGTAAGCCGAAACCGACGGACCAGGAGATTGAAGAAACCATGCAGGGGAATATCTGCCGGTGCGGGACGTATCAGCGCATCCGCCAGGGGATCAAACTGGCAGCGGAGGTGAAATCATGAGCAACGTCATGCTTGTCAGCCGTCGCAGTTTTCTCAAGACAACGTTTTCGGCAGGGGCACTCATCATCTGCGCACGGGTCTTCCCCGGCGAAGCGCTCGAGGCGCTGGCGGTAGCGGAGAAGTGGTACCCCAGCGTCTACCTGGGGGTCGAGCCGGACGGCGCGGTTATCATCGTCGCCCATCGCTCGGAGATGGGGACGGGAATCCGTACCGCGCTGCCGATGGTGGCGGCCGATGAGCTTGACGCCGACTGGAAGCGCGTCCAGATCGTCCAGGCAATCGGTGATCCGAAGTACGGCGACCAGAATACCGATGGCTCCAAATCGATCCGCGATTTCTATGACGCCCTGCGCCAGGCGGGGGCGACAACGCGGCTCATGCTGGAGCGTGCGGCCGCAGCCAAGTGGGGCGTGCCGGTCGCTGCATGCCGGGCGCGCAACCACCAGGTCCTAGATACCGGCGGTCGGACCCTTGACTTTGGCGAACTCGTAACTGCTGCAGCGAAGCAGCCGGTCCCCGGCAAGGAAGAGCTGCGCTTCAAAACGCCAGCTGAGTTCCGTTACATAGGCCGTGGGGTGCCGATAGTCGACCTCGCCAACATTTGTACCGGGAAGGCCACCTATGGCATCGACGCCCGGATGCCGGGCATGGTGTACGCGTCGATCGAGCGGTCGCCGGTTATCGGCGGAAAGTTGAAATCGCACAACGACCGAGAGTCGCGCAAGGTCAAGGGAGTGCTGCGGACGGTGGTTATTGAAGCGGCCAAACCACCCTATGCGTTCCAGGCGCTGGGAGGGGTAGCGGTAATTGCCGACAGCACGTGGGCAGCACAGCAGGGACGGCTGAAGCTGAAGGTAACCTGGGAGCCGGGCGATAACGCCAGCTACGAGTCTGACGCCTACCGGCAGTCGCTGCTAGAGACCGCGCGACAACCGCAGAAGGTGATCCGGACTATCGGTGATGTGGACGCTGCATTCGCCAGGGCCAGCTCGATTCACGAGGCCGATTATTACGTCCCCCTGCTTGCCCACGCCTCGATGGAACCGCCGGCGGCGGTGGCAGACTACCGGAACGGAAAAGTAACGGCCTGGGCGGCGACCCAGAACCCGCAGGCCGTGCAGGAGACTGTGGCCAAGGCGGTGGGGATCGCCAAACAGGATGTGATCTGCCACGTAACACTCCTCGGCGGAGGCTTCGGCCGAAAGTCCAAACCCGATTACGTAGCCGAAGCGGCAATCCTGTCGAAAAAAGTCGGCAGGCCGGTGCAGGTGACCTGGACCCGGGAGGACGATATCCGGTTCGATTATTACAACAGCGTGGCTGGCATGTATCTCAAGGCTTCGCTCGGCACCGATGGCAAGCCGACGGCTTGGCTGCAACGGGCGGTATTCCCGCCCATCACGTCCCTCTTTGACGTGAATGCTGTCTATGCCGACCCGGCGCACCTGGGACAAGGGTGGGTGGACGTGCCGTTCGACGTTCCGAACCTGCGCGTCGAGAATGGCCCGGCAAAAGCCCATGTCCGGATCGGCTGGTTGCGGTCGGTGGCCAATATCTACCATGCGTTTGCCATCCAGTCGTTCATCGATGAACTCGCCGCCCTGTCAGGCCGTGACCGAATCGAGTATTTCCTTGAAGTCCTGGGCCAGCCGCGCACCATTGACTTCACAGCCGAGGGGACAACCAACGCCAACTACGGGAAACCGCTTGACCAGTATCCATGGGAAACGGGGCGCCTGCGGCGAGTTATTGAAGTGGTGGCGGAGAAGTCCGGATGGGCGAACAGGAAGCCGGAAAAAGGGCGTGCGCTTGGCTTTGCCGCACATCGGAGTTTCCTCAGTTATGTGGCTGCGGTCGTCGATGTGGCGGTGGACGACCAGGGACGGATCTCTATCCCCCGTGTAGACGTGGCGGTGGATGCGGGGCGGGTGGTGCATCCGGAACGGGTGCAGTCGCAGTTCGAAGGGGCAGCGGTGTTTGGCGTGAGTCTTGCCCTGATGGGGGAGATCACGGCGGTCCAAGGCCGGATCCAGCAGTCCAACTTCAACGACTATCCGGTGGCACGCATCAGCGAGGCTCCCAAAAAGACAAATGTGTACATCGTGCCGAGCGACGGCTTACCGGCCGGAGTGGGTGAACCGGGAGTTCCCCCCATCGCCCCGGCCCTCTGTAACGCGTTGTTTACCATAACCGGCAAGCGCATTCGCCATTTGCCAATCAAAAATACCAAGCTCATGTGACTCCTATGCTATGTTCGGGAAGAGATGCCCTGCGATGCCTGAGAAATTAAGCCAAATTCTTCGGGGTTACGAAGGATTTGCATACAACGGCACGACTGGACATTGCGGTAGGATTGCACGACTGGAATTACTTACTTGGCTGCGGCTGAGCGAAGAGCTCTGCTCTATATGGGTCAAATGTTTGCTGGCTGCTGAAAAGAAATGGACAACCTCATCCCTTTTCTGATACAGCATGGGTACGCCGTGCTGTTTATCTGGATCTTTGCGGAAACAATGGGACTTCCCGTCCCGAGTGCCCCTTTGCTCGTAATGGTCGGAGCTTTGGCAGGCGGCGGGCAGATGAATTTATTATTCTGCATCAGCTTAGGACTCTGTGCGGCGTTGCCAAGCGATATTTTCTGGTACTCCATGGGCCGACAACATGGAGGTAAGGTGTTATCCTTGATCTGCCGCATTTCTCTCGAACCTGACTCGTGCGTACGGCAAACAGAAAATATCTATGCACGATTTGGAGGCCGCGTTCTCCTCGTAATAAAATTCGTACCAGGACTGAGCGCCGTATCGACACCCCTGGCAGGCGTCATTCACATGCGTCTGTCACATTTTCTGCTTTTCACTAGCGCAGGAATACTCATATGGGTCGGTTCTTATACCCTTATCGGCTATGTCTTTAGTGAAGAGCTTGAGCGTGCTTTAACGTACGCCATGGGAATGGGTAGAACGCTTTTTGTGCTCGTGGGTGGAGGGTTGACGATTTTCATCTTAAGGAAGTGTTCCTTGCGCCGACACTTTTTACGTGAGCTCTCCATCGCACGCATTACGCCGGAAGAATTGAAGGAAAAACTTGATAGCAGCGAAGATATTATGATTATCGATGTGCGTCAAGAGCTTGATTTTGAGACTGACCCCTATATTATACCTGGCGCCGTGCGCATGCGCTTCGAACAGGTAGAAAGTAATCCTGTAGTTTCGAGTGACCGCGAGATCGTTGTTTATTGCACCTGACCCAACGAAGCTTCCAGCGCCCGGGTGGCGATACTCTTGCGGCAAAGGGGAATTATGCGCGTTCGTCCTCTTGCAGGCGGCTTTCACGCTTGGCGCAATCACAATTATCCCGTAGAGCTGGTGCCCAAACAAGAATCGGAGAAATAACCGGAATTGGAGACATTTCGGGTCTGCCCTCGACATGGAAATATGAAAAACTGAGGATTACCGAGGGAAGGCTGCACTTTTGACGGCGACGTTTTGTATACTCGTCAGAAGGGATCTGTGGCGATCGGGGTCGCTTTTATTCTTTTGGAATCACGATCATGATCGTTGTGCCGCTGTTCTGATCTCCGGTTATCTCCGCCTCCCCGTTCCATATCAGGACGCATTCGCGTATCCCCAAGAGACCGAAGGAATCCGCCTTCGAAGGTTGTTTCTCGGCCATTCCGATGCCGTTGTCGGTGATACGAAGCGTAACGGAGGCGTCTCGATCAATGAGCATGACCTCAACCTTTGTTGCCCGTGCGTGACGCAAGACGTTTGTGAGGGCCTCCTGAAAGATTCTAAATAGAGCCGTCGAAAGATCTCTATCCAACGACAGCCCGTCGGGGCAGATTGTAACCGCGCACTCGATTCCGGTCCTCTTCTGAAACTCCTCTGCGTGCCATGCAACTGCCTCCCCTAGCCCAAAATGGTCGAGGATTGCCGGCCTTAATTCCGTGCAGATCCTTTTCACCGATCGTATCGTTCTATCGACAAGGTCCATCGTCGGCATCATCCTTCCTTGGATTCCTTCATGATCCCCATATTTGTTCGTCAGCCACCGGAGATCCATCTTCACCGCCGTCAAAACCTGTCCGAGTTCATCGTATATCTCGTGCACAATACTCATTCTTTCTTTCTCTCTGACTGATTGGAGATGTGCCGCAAGATTTCGTAATTGCTCACGTGATTCCTTTAGCTCTTCAACAACCTTCTTCCGCTCCGACCATTCTTCCGCCTCACTCAACGCACGGCGCACCGAAGGTACGAGCCTTGATATCCTGTCCTTGAGAACGTAATCCGTGGCACCAGCCTTGAGGACTTCGATGGCGAGTTCCTCGCCCATCTTCCCCGAAATGAAGATAAGCGGAATGTTGGGGCATCTTTCCTTAACGATGTCGAGCGCGGCAAGACCGCTAAATCCAGGGAGGAAATAATCGACAAAGATTATATCGAACTGGCCCTGAGCGATCGCCGCGATAAAACTATCGCGTGTTTCGACCCGGACTATCTCGCAGGCGGTGCCCTCTTCCGCAAGCGTTGATCTCACGAGTTCAGCGTCGAGGGGATCATCCTCGAGGTGCAGGATCTTCAGAGGGCATACCACTTGAAGTCTCCGCAAATCTGTCCTACCTTGAGGCGCGTGGGTAAGCTATAAGGTGGGAAAACCCAATGGCTCAGAGCAATGCTATGACGAATGCAAGAAAGGCACACAGCTATGCATGTTCCGTCGATATCAGAGTGTGATACACGCGGCAAAAGAGGAGGCACATCGAAGGCTTTCATATCATATTCCATCGCGTAAACGGTGATCCTCGTGCGGTGTTATATTTCAACTAATGCTGACCCACTTACCTTTCTTCAGTTGGTGCTTGGGGCTGCTCCCTTGAATTGCTTTCCTTCAAATGGAGGATCGCTACCGAAATCATGTTCGGATCCATTTTTATAATTCCTCATGTGAAAAGCTTAGCGGGATCCGTCTCTTTCCTCTTCCGGATGAAGTGTAAGATCTCAGGGATCTTATTCCATTCGTTACATTCATCGAGGGGAAGTCCGCTTTCACATCTGTCACTTTCTGCTGGAGACGGTTAAACACTTTATTGGTAAGCATGATTACCATCGGAGGAGGCGTGAGGTCCCTGATACTTTGCAGGATATCTATCCCGAGTTCTCTCTGCATCCTCTCATCCATTATCAGCACATCAGGTTTTTGTCTCATGAGCTGCCCTATTGCCTTGTGGGGATCTTGAGCTCCGCCGATGATCTCAAAACCCGGTAATCCTGACATCAGACTTATTGCCCATCTTCGCACAATAGTGGAATGGTCCAAGAGGAAAACCTTCATATGTCTATTGCCACTTTTTGTGCTACCAGTTAGTGTCCTTCCGCAAAGATCCTCAATTCACCACTTCGACAAACTTGTTGCAGCTTCTTAAGGGCATTAACCTCAATCTGTCTGATCCGCTCCCTTGTAACACCAAACTCCTGGCCGAGTTTTTCGAGTGTATCGTGAGAGTCCTCATCGATGCCGAACCTCCTCCTGAGAATCCTTTCTTCCTTTAAGTCCAGGGACCTAAGGACCTTGTCAAGCTGGTTTTTCAAACCGTCGCGAATGAGAGCCGCGCTGGGTGATGGGCTTGTCGTGTCTTCGATGAAGTCACTAAGGCTGTTGCCCTCTTCAGTCCCGATCAGGGTATCAAGGGATATCGGATCCCGCGACATCTTCAGCATCATCTCTACTTTTTTCGCTGGCAGTTTTATTCTCTCCGAGATATCCTCGGGAGAGGGCTCGTGGCCCAGTTCCTGAAGGAGCTCCCTCGTGGCCTTCGTGATCTTGCCTATCATCTCACCCATATGCACCGGAATCCGAATCATCCTTGAATGATCGGCAAGCGCTCGCCGAATAGTTTGCTTGATCCACCATGTGGCGTAAGTGCTGAATCTACATCCCCTCTGGTAATCGAATTTATCGACTGCCTTTATTAATCCGATGTTCCCTTCCTGGATAAGGTCGGGAAAGCTCAATCCCTTTCCCACATATCTCTTCGCAATGCTTATCACGAGTCTGAGATTTGCCTGTATCATGGCATTCTTCGCTTCAGCTATCTCGTCCCTGCTATCGGAAATAATTCGCTGGACTTCTTTCATCTCTTCATGGGTGGCTCCGATGGAGTGTTGATAGCGCTCTATATCTCCCCGGTATTCTTTATATCGCTTCATCAGGACATCATGCGCGATGTTGAAGATTTTCCTGCTCAGAGAGGTTTGGGTAGTACCTCTTCCTCCGGTAACTGATGCGGATCTCCTCACCGAATCCTGAATCCCGCCCGCCTCATGGCCCGGAGCCCTGAGCCTCTTGCCCAGGGAAAGCATCTTCCTCTGGGCCTCCTCAATTCGGACTATCGTCTTGTCCAATTCTTCCGAGAGGGCATAGATAAAATCCTCTCTCAGATTTAAGGAGCGCACCTTCTTCAATATCTCTTCGTGGTTCTCTTCAAGGCACTCCAGGGATTGCCTCTTTCCGACCGTTTTTTTTCTTCCACCGGCACCTGATTTATGACTGTTGCCATTTGACTTTTTTCTGAAAGCGGGATTTTTTTCAGTGCTCGCCAAAGACGAGCCATCAAGACAGACCCTTCTTTCCTGGTACAGATTCGCTATCTGCCTTGCAACAACAAGAAAGGTTTTCCTCTCTCCTTCTTCATCGGCTCTCTTTTCCTCATCATTGTCGATCCGGATAACCTCACGGAGGGAAGTCCCTCCGTTCTCGATCGGCCGGTCTAAACTTATCAACTTTTCCAACGCAAAGGGCAAGGAGAAGATCATACTCATGATCCTCTCCTTGCCACTTTCGATCCGCTGAGCTATCTCAATTTCGTCCTTCTTTTTCAGGAGGGGAATGACGCCCATCTCCTTGAAATACATCTGTAACGGTTCGCACTCACCTTCAAGAAAGAAAAATCTTTCCGCCTCTTCCGAGGGCTCTTCGTTCGCATCCTTCGGATCCTCCCAAAAGGCTGTCGAGGCCCCAGAAGATCCATCGCTGACAGTGTCTCTCTCGCCTTTTTCAGCATACCCTTCAACATAGTCGAAGTCGTCAATCATCGTGTACCCCCTAAGAGTTCTAAAGAGTAGTACTGTTTTTCCCCGGAGAACTTTATCGACAAATCAATTAACCTTACATCAACCCATGTAAAAAGAACATCGGCTTCAGTCTGACTTTCATGTAAGATTCTGCTGCATCTCCATGTAAGCGATCATCTTACACAATCGAAATCACGGAAACTCATTGTATGTTGAACTCCCAATTGCTTGGGATAATAGGGGTGACCAACCCAAACTAAGCCCCGTGCTAATGCCATTCACACGAAATTATGCCTGCGGGTCCACTCCGCGCATAGCAGAGTGTTCTACCATCGTTTATTCCTGCTTTTCTGTCCCTAGCGAACATTCTCCGGGAAATCATATAAAAGGTGCGTAAGGAAATACGCTCTTTTATTACATATCAGGAGGAAAACCTCTGTACTTTGCTTGAGAGTACCGCTGTTTTCCTCTCAGTCGGTCTAAAGGCGCCCGCCTCTCTTACAGGTAAGCGGAGGATATCGCGACAGAACAATCACAGCGAAGATGGATGGGTCGCCAGATAGTAATGATTCTCAGGGCTTCATGACTTCACTGTGCAGAATCCAAGGGAGAGAAATCAAAAATCTCAAATCCCGAGTCTATGTTCGTCCTCTCTCTCGGATTTTATCCGTGGCTTAATTGAGACGGAAATGTCCTTGACGAAATGTTCTAAAGATGCTACTCTAAAAGTAGATTTTTAGAAGTTTTTGCCGTTTATGAGGCCACAAAGACTTTTGACTTTGTGGCTTTTTTTGTTGAGTCCTTCTGAGATTTGAACCTAAAGAAAAGGAGGTAAAAGGAAATGGCGCAAGGAACAGTGAAATGGTTTAACGACAGCAAAGGTTTTGGATTCATCGCGAATGAAGACGGAAGTGAAGCGTTTGTCCACCATTCATCCATCCAGGGTGATGGCTTTAAGAGTCTTGCCGAGGGTGACAAGGTTAGTTTTGATACGGAAAAGGGCCCGAAAGGTCCCAAGGCAATCAACGTCGTCAAACTGTAATTAGCGGAAGGAAGGCCCCTTCCCGGTGGAGTGGGCCTTCTCATCAGGGGGGAAGATGAACAACAGCATGAACAGCAGGAAGAATGCAGCAAGGGTGGAAAGACAGCAGCGAAAGGTCGACGCAGGTTTTATGGTCGCCCAATTTCCTGAGGTTGCAAGCATTGTCGTCAGCATGATGTACAATCAGAGAGGAATACAAAAATCATTACCCCGGGTCGTCAATTTCTTTCCCGGCAGTTATGCATTGTTCAGGATAGACTGTCTGAACAAGGAATGCAGCGAGGGCGGGTTCGATCTCACACAGGTCATCACCGGGATGGTCAGAAGCCGCAGAGAGGCAGCCGAAGGAAATCTCAGCTGCGAAGGCGTCGGTCCTTCCGCCGACCACTCAACGATTGCCTACGAAGTAGCCATACAATACGCGTAGAAACGCTGCTCTCTATTTCCTCGGGGGTACTGAGCATTATCACAAGTGGTTATCTCCGTTTCATAAAAAGAAAAACCGCTTCATTAAACGCTTTGTGCCGAGAGCATCGCTTTGATGGGTCTTTGACATGCCTTGCATACTCCGTCGCAAGGGGGCCATCCACGAAAAACCCGGTCCATCCGGAAGAGTCGGTGAGAAGCCTATCGCTCTTCATCCTCTTCTCTTATGCGCTGCCCTTCAAAAAACCGCTGAAGGACTCCAGGGGGCTTTTCGGGGATAACGCCTCCCTTGGTGATCACTGTTATCTTTTGCCCGGATTTCAAATGAAGCTTTTCCCGCACTGCCTTCGGGATCACTACCTGGAATTTTGGGGATATGGTTGCGCTCGCCATGCGTACTCCTTCTTTATTATTGACAATGAGATCGTAAAACAACTGCCGGCATTGTCCCCTGAGCTAAAGCCGGGGCAATACTCGGTTGTGAAGGCAATTACCGAAAAACTGAATAGACAGAAGACAGACCAGATTCAAGAGCTTTTCCGCCGCCACTTGGGGGGAGTCCTCAGGATTCTTTTCCGCGTTCGCTCCCCCACCGACTTCACTGACCTCATCGACTTCACCGATTCTGAAAGTCCCAAGGCCCAGGTGACAACGTCGACGCACTCGACAGATCAAGAGCAGAAGGCGCCAGTCGCTCAATATTGCCTGTGTCACGCCCCAACTTAATAGCCCTCAACTCGACCCGCGCGGTTTCCCCTCCGCCCACAACCTCCTCGGGTACTATGGATTCGGACGGGAGCAGACTCTCAATACGACCCGCATCGTTTGAAAAGGCAGTTGATTTCAGTGCCATCCATGGGCTCTCGCCGCCCCCCGTTTCAATCGCCATTGACTCAGACGGAATCAGCCTCTGGATGTCGCTATTAAAATCAGCCGCATATACACCCTGTGACAAAACAAGCAGTGCCACTGCCGCAAAAAACGCCGTTACAGACACTGCCAAAGCCCCTCTTATCATTTTTCTTCCGAACATCGTTCGCACCACCTTTCTTGCTTCATTGTGCTGCCTTAACAAAACCCTACTGACTTCCTCTTAATTTCACAATATAACTAGTTGCTAATATTAGCAACTGCTAAATTATATGAATTTTCCCTTTTATCGGCCAAGTCGCGGATAAAATCAAAGGAAATGTCTTTTTTTGTAGAAATTTAGCGTTTTGTTCTTTCGGCTTCAACTTTCCGCGGAAGCAGAAGAGGCTGCGCAACGCTTAACCCCTTGGCATTGTTGGGTCGAGAGTAACAGAAGGAACCAATGTCTCTAGACCTATCGTAAGTTCTTGATATCTATGCATAGTAATGCCTGTTTTTGATAAGTTGGTCGGCTCCTCTCAGGAAGGTTGTTTATTTTTCAGCAGGGCCCATAACGCTTTATCCTTTAATCCACTCTTTTTCTCTTTGAAGAATCCAAAATCAATATGCTTCCATATCAAATGGTTACGACACGACAGCCCTGTGAAGCCTTCTCAAGACAAAAAATGGGTTCATGTTTCCTTGTATATCAACTCGTTAAGAGAGCCCGTGTTGATATTGTGTCCTCTTGTCACTTTTTTCGACTCGATTTCCTGATTCTGATCAAAATTTGTCACAATTAAAAATAGGAACAAAGCAAGGTAACCGTTGAACACCCTGGAAAACTGAGGCTTGTGTATTGTTCACGGATTCATAATGGCCATGTGGCGGCTGATCACCTCCGTGAAGCTGACTATCACGGTTACGTGGCCTGGACAAAGACATCCGTAATTAGGGCAAGTCATTGGATGCTGCTGCGGCTTGATTTACCTCTCCTCAAGAAGTGGGAACGGTGACAAAAAACAGTCATTATCTGTCAGTGCGTCTCGAGCGAACGTATTTTCAAAAGAAGATCCATCTCTTCTGGAAAACACTGAAATCCCCCCCAAGCAAAAAAACAATTATTCCGATGCAGAAACTAACGAAGGGACGTTGCGCGACCTTTTGCTGTCCGACAATGTCCCTTCGCCCGTTTGTTTCAGACTCATCTCCGGAAAAGACTTACCATTCTCGCGGTAATCGCAGAACCGGCAACGAAGCCACTGATGCCGGTCATGAGAACCGCCACCAAGCTGAGAGTGTTCGGAACAGTCCCCGTAAGCGCGATAATTCCGAGAACAACGGCGCTCAATCCAAGGAGAAGTTCTACACCCGCGGCGGCTCTCACCGCTTCATGTGATGCCCTTGTGAACCGAGTCACCTCAGCGCCTTCAACTTCAAGTGAGTCAAGACGAACAGTCATGCCGCTGCTGAACATGAGAGTCGCGCCGAACACAATTGCCGCTGTTGGCGCGAGTATCATCGGTGCGTGTCCCAGCAGGGCAAGTATCCCGAGAACGACTCCGGCTATACCGCCGAGAAACTCGGAGGTGACGCCGGCGCCGATCTCCGCCTCGTCCAGACGATCCTTGCTGGTTTCGCAAAGAGTCGCGAAAAACGCGTCGAAATCGCCCCGCCTTCAAACAGGAACGCAGCACCCATTGTAATCGTAGCTATCGGCAACATGAGACTCGGATATATACTCGAGAGACCGAGAAGCGCAAGAACCACTGTCGCTCCGCCGACGATTCCTTCGGCTAGCGATCCCCCCATAACGGTCTTGGCCGTCTTCACCCGTTCTGTGACTTCCATAACCTGAGTCTGTGTCGAAGTGGCCATATATCCTCCCCAGCACTTGTTTACAAATGGCAAAACCAATTCAGTTCTGCCGCCTATGCTTTACTATAGAAATAAGATGGTGGCATTTACAATCCCTTGAAATCTGCATTTTCTTATCGTTTCGCGCTCTTCTGAACGCAGAAAGGAAAATTGTCAGTAACGTTTCTCTTTTTTGAAGCCGCCCTCCCTTTTTCTGCTCTCCAGTTGGAATTCTTTGCAGGATAAATCTGTATGGTAAATCAGGGGATATCAGGGAGTGCCCTTTTTATCCCGGGATCAACGAAGTATGTCCTTATACTTGTTCCGGAAAAAATTCACTGTGTCTTTATGATAGGGAGTGAAATGAGCAAGAAAATCCTCACCGCCTCATTTATGCTCGTCGGCATGGCAGGCCTTTTGATCGGCGTGCTTGCCGGTTATATATGGGGAGGGTGGCTATTTCCTCAGACTGAATCCGGATGTGGAGTTCCTTAATTCAACCGCAATGCCGGACAGACGACTGACATCGCCACTTACGTCACCCGCCATCGTTTCCATATCCTTCGCTATTGCGGAGGTCGTCTCGATGTTCCTCGAAACCTCTTCCGCTGCGGCTGACTGTTCGTCTACCGCCGTGGCTATTTGGATTATCTGTTCACGTACGTTCTGCACCGCCTCAACTATAGACACAAGGGAATCCCCCACATTGCTGATGTATTTTGTTGCCTGCGTTACTTCACCCGACGCCTCCCCCATTGACTTCATCGTCAGCTTTGATTCCGTTTGTACTGCTCCTATCTTCTGCGATATCTCCGCTGTTGCCTTTATTGTCCTCTCCGCAAGTTTTCGCACCTCATCAGCCACAACAGCAAACCCCCTTCCTTGCTCCCCTGCCCTCGCCGCTTCGATTGCAGCATTCAGGGCCAGGAGGTTCGTCTGGTCCGCTATGTCTTTGATTACAGTTGCGATGTCGCCTATCTCTCCTACCCGGTTGTTCAGTTTCTCCACCATCATCGCAAGCTCGACGGTCGATGCATAGACCTTATCAACGGTTTCAACCGCCCCATCGGCAATCTTTTTCCCCTCCGATGCCGTCTCCATCGCCTTAGCCGATGTCTCTGCCGCAGATGATGCGTTCTTTGCGATATCCGTTATCGTCTGGCTCATCTCCTCTGCCGCGGTCGCTATTTGCGCTGCCTGCCCCGACTGATTCTGTGCTCCCTCGGCTGTCTTTTCTGCCCTCACTCGTAATACGTCTACGGTTGCTACGACGTTGTTGGCTGCGGTGAGAATACCATGCATCGTTTTGTTGAAAGACTGGACCATCTTGTTTGTGCTCCGAGAGAGCAAGCCTAGCGCGTTGTCCCCTTCATACTCCATAGCTACATTGAGGTCCCCATTTGCGATGCTCTGGACTTTTTCAGAAATACTTCTTATCGGTCCGGTAATGCTCTTTGAGACCAGACACGTCACTACGATCATGAGAGCCATTATCACCGCACCAACCAGTGTGCTGCCCAGCGTCCCTCTCCAAAAAGCGGTATTCACATCATCGATATATATCCCTGATCCGATTACCCATCCCCAGGGCTCAAACCCCTTCACATAAGATACCTTGGCAACCGGATTCTTGGTATCAGCCTTCGGCCATAAGTATTGCACGAAACCGGCCTTATCCTTCTTCACCATTTCAACAAATTCCACGAAAATCTTCTTGCCCTGAGGGTCCTTAAAGTCCGATAGGTCTTTGCCGTCAAGCTCAGGCTTGAAAGGGTGCATAATCATTTTAGGATACATGTCGTTAATCCAGAAGTATTCTTTCTCCTCGTACCTCAAATCCTTCACAGCATTCATTGCAGCACTCTTTGCATCCCCGTCCGACATCGTGCCCTCTTTCGAAAGCTTATAATAGTGATCGACCACACCATATGCAGTCTCAACAAGATGCCTTGTTTTTAACTGCTTTTCCTTCAGCATGGTATCTCTTAACGTAATATTGGAAATAAAGACGATAACCGCCCCCCCTAAGACCCCAAACGCGACAATTAGCAATATCCTGTACTGGAGTGTTAATTTGTTTATGATCGAATTCACAGTTTTCTTCCCTCCCCGGACAGTTTTCGCGGTCCGTTAGGCGTTATCGCTCTTCAGTTATCCTTCCAAACGTCACCCGTAGGAAATCTCTACGCTGACTGACAATGCATCTCCCTGCTCCGAGACAAATATCCCGCTGCATATATACTCTTATCGACTTATCCAGTGAAATCTTTAGGGATTGCGTTGCCCGGCCAGCTCCCATCATGTTACTGATCAAATCCTGTATTCTATCTACGTCCAGTTTCTCATCTTGCAATACCGCTTGAATGTCAGCGTCAAACGTGATCTCTGTAGCAGCAACTGACGACCAGCGAGGGCATTTGAACAGAAACCTACGGTTCTGATTTAGCTTCCCGCTTGGCCTCGATGTATTGTCCCATGGGGCTCGGAGATACCCATCGTCTGGAAAATCCGATCTTCATATGTGATTCTTCAGGTAAATATTAGTAGATTTATTTCCCGGGAGTGCTCAATATCTTCAGGGTGACTGTATAATCCTTGAAATATATCTTTTCGAGGGTGTTGTGCAAAAACCCTTATTTCATCTAGGGTTAAAAGAGAGCCGGCAGCATTAAAAAGGAGAATTCGACAGAAATCCTCCGTCACGACCGCAGATTGAATTCGAAACCGAACACTTCTTTTCAAATGCCATCGCTGGTCCTAAGCCTGCTTCTTAAGCTTTTTTTGCTGGTACATCATTTTGTCTCCCTGAGCGAGCAGCTCATCTATGGAACAGGGATTTGCTGGGTCGTAGCACGCTATGCCAAAACTTATCGACAGTGTATACCGCTGTCCTTTTGTTTCGTTATGATTCTCAAGGTTCTTCTGCAAACGGCCGGTAATTTTCTCAATATTGTCCCCGCTGGTTCCTATTGGTAGAACCGTAAACTCATCCCCGCCGATGCGTGCGACAATGTCGGAATCTCGAAAAGTTGCTTTGAGGATTGTCGCAACATCGATTAACGCCTGGTCGCCCGACTGGTGACCGAATGTATCATTAATCGTCTTCAGATTATCCAAGTCGGCATACAGCATGACCAATCCTTTCGTCTCCCGCCTGGCGAGCTTCAGTTGCTGTTCAGCCAGGTTAAAAAATCCCCGTCGGTTGCAAAGACCCGTCAGATCATCGGTAACTGCCATTTTGAGGAGTTTATCCTGAAGGTTAACGAGCTGGATTCTTATTATCAGCTCCTGCAAGGTGAAGGGCTTCTTTATAAAATCAGATGCTCCCGCTTCTATAGCTCTGTCATAGGAGAAGTCTTCAATGAATCCGGTCATTATGATCACTAACATATCAGGTTGCGCTTTTCTTGCCTTTCCTGTCAGTTCGAAACCATCCATGCCGTTAAGGACAATGTCTGTTATCATGATGTCAAATGAAGTTTCCCTGACAACCTCTAAGGCAGCCTCAGCATTGGTGGCAGTTTCACATCGATATCCTTGTGGCAATAAGCCAGCCTCAATACTTTTCAATACACTTACATCATCATCAACGATTAGTAAAGACTGTTTCTGATCCATTTCGTTGCCTACGTTATGATTAGCCCTGCTGAGCTATCAAAGATAAACCAACATAGATGCGGTGAAACGCCTTGTGGTGTTCATGTCGGAATGCCCCATCAACCCGGCCACTACTTGATGTAGCTTCATCCAAACTTATTCCCCTGCGGGCTGTCAATTAGTGCCTTCCGGCGAAAAGGAGTGTATTGTATCCTCTCTACCCAATTTGAGCATTTGCTCGAAATGCCCAGCTTCGAGCTGCGCCATATACTTCACGACGTCGAAGCTTGTCAATATCCCTACGGGCCATTTTGTCCCGACATGTGGATCCACGATGATGAGATGATAGTAATGTAAGCGTTTCATGAGTTCAACGGCTCTCTCGACCGGCCACTGGGGATCGACTTCGATCCTGTACTGCCGCATGATATCCCGAGCCTTCAGCTTTGAGATGTTCTCTCCGTAGCGAGAAAGCATTTCACGGTAGGTTATGAGGCCCCAGACTTCGCCTCTTTCGTTGACGACAACGACCGATCGGAACTGGTGATCATCCATCATCTTTGCAACGTCCTGTACGCTGTCTTCCGTGAAGCAAGAAATGACACCCTTATGCATGAGGTCACAAATTTTCATGACAGTGCTTCCTGTTCCTTTCTCCGGGCCATTCTAGAGACGATATCACTGGCATAGACCATCCCAATCACCGCTCGGCTGCCGGTTTTTTCGGAAACGACAATGAGATGTTCAATACCCTTCTTTGCCATCAAAGCCACTGCCTCCTCGATCGGGGTGTCCAGCGAAACCGTCACTATCATATCCCGATTGAGGATTTCTTTTGCCGTTATCTGATCAAAATCTTTTCCAAATGCATTGATCATATTGTCAGCTGAGATGAGGCCCTTGACCTCATGCATCTCGTTGAGAACCGCGCAATATCTGATCCGGTTTACCACCATTATTTGTGCTACGAAATGAAGACTCGTCTCTTCACTGCAAGTTATTGCTCCGCGACGCATACACTGCGCCACCGATTCCTTATGCACTCGCCTACCTCCTTATTATTGGGCTGATCTTGAGAATAGGGGTTAACCGATAAGAGAAGAGACTGTTTATTACATCGCTGGCAACCTGATACATCAATCCCTCTCTTTCTCATGTCTTACTTATATTATCGGCAAATAAAGCGAAATCTTTAACCATACGGCTACATCAATACCTCCCCTGTGAGAAATACTACGTCACTTCTGCAATGAAGAAGAGCGATTTAATCCGGGGGAGGTGAAGCTTTTGTGCGGGTAGGAGCAGCGAAAACCCGCTGCTCCCACCACAGAACCGGACGTGCCCAATCAATTCATCTTATGTGCTGCAAACGGCCTTAGGCCTCTTCCACATTAAATATGTACTTGCCATACTTGTTGATATGATTGAACCAGCACGGAGAACATGCCTCACAGGTCCTCATCGCTAAAAGATGGCTCGTACAGATCAAGCTGCTCTGTGCCTGCCTGAATATAGCACACCTTCTTTACAATAACAGCGCTAGTGAGGTAGTGTCAATTATTTTGAGTAAATTCTTGTAAGGGCTTCTTTCCCCATTATTCGTTCAGATGACTCAGCATCGCATAAACAATTCTCTCGATGCTTTGAACTTTATCGAAGCAATTCATGGGCCTTCATATGTTTTGCCCCAGCATCCATCGAAAAAAAAGAGCTCACACTCAACAACATATGCCCTTTCATAGAGAAAATGCTAGACATTATTCGCTTATGACTCAACAGAGGTGCCGTCTAGACAATTAAAGTCTGACATCAAGAATGCCGAAAAGCATAGTATGAAGGCTGACCAAGCATACAGGATTGAACAGTTCGTCGCAGAATCCTTCAAGAGATTATCGATACGGTTAGGTTCTGGTAGCATCCCGTGGCGAGATTTCAATGAAAGAGGAGGGGCTGACAACGATATCCTGCAGATAGTGCCTTGGTGACTCGATGATCAGGCCTATTAAGACACGACAGTTAAGAGTCGGCATGCATGTCGTACTCAGTGTGGGTTGGCTGAAGCACCCTTTTTTGCGCAACCAGTTTACCATCAAATCTCACAAGCAGATTCACGAACTCATAGAAAGCGGATTTGAGGAAGTGAATATTGATACCTCAGGGGAGATATCTGCTGCATATGAGGAATCAGAGAGCCCCCTAAAAAGCGTGCACGTTTCCCAAAAGCAATGGGAACCGGAAAAGCTTATACCCCTCGAGTTAAAAGAAGCTGTTTTAGACAAGAAACTTTCTCCTGAGAAAAAGTTCAAGATAGTGTATAAGTGTTCCCTAAAGATTGTGGACAGATTGTTTGAGGACCCTAGGGAGGAAAATATCAGGGAGGCAAAAAAAGCAATCGCCGACGTCGTTGACCTTGTCATCTCTAATGATAAGACATCTGATTATCTGCTCAAGATGATATCCCACGATTCTTATACCTACACCCATTCTGTGAACGTCGGTGTACTTTCGGTATTATTGTCCAAGGCTCTATACAAAGGCTCAGACGCCCATGACATGCACGAGCTGGCCGCAGGCTTCTTTTTGCACGATATCGGCAAGGTCCGCGTTGATCCCTCCATTATCAACAAACGGGGGAGGCTTACCGATGAGGAAATGAAACAAATGAGAACACATGCCTATTCCGGTTACGAAATCCTCTCCGAGACAAATCAGTTATCAGAAGAAAGCAAAATAATTGTGCTGCAGCATCACGAAAGGTTTGACGGGACAGGCTATCCTTTCAGCCTTAAGGGCGACGAAATACACATGTACGGACGCATTTGCAGCATTGCTGACGTATATGATGCATTGACTTCCGAACGTTCCTACAAGCAAAAACTCGGTACTTTCGAGGCATTGAAGGTCATGAAGGAAGAAATGGTAAATCATTTTCATAAAGAAGTGTTCGAAAACTTTGTTCTTCTCTTTGCTCCCCGCCAGTAGCTTCTGGATACATAACATCGTTGAGGCATCGTGGTTCATATCCAGGCTTCGCAGAGCAATTATGGGTCGAAACCATGAACCATCCCTTTTCATTTTTTTGTCATTTCTCGTGACGTGACACGTTGGACCAGCGGGGGCATGTGAACAGAAAACCTACGATTTCCAGAGCTTACCCTCATTTGCAAAGTCAGAAACTACCTGAGGCCGTTTTGTCGTGGATAGGACTCCAGTTTCCCAGTAAATAAGGGGGCAAAGCCGCAATAGCCGACTATGAAGACTTACTCGGGTGACGCTGAAGGTGGAGCATAGTCGGGAGGAGGCGGTGGCGGAGCATAGTAGGTGGGAGGAGACGTCCATCCATTCGGCGCTCCATACACAGGGATCTGGTTCCCCTTGGCGTACATGCACTGCAAATATGCGGTATCGTAGCGACGCTGAACGGTGGAGTACGATCCCGACGCATAGCCACTGCCCGCGGCGCTCCCGAGAATCAGCCCGCTGCCTGCGCCTATCGCCGCTCCAGCGCCCACCTGGCCCGAGGCACTGCCAATAGCCGCGCCTGCGGCGGCACCCAGAGCCGTCCCTGCAACGGCGCTTCCCACGGCCGCATTCTGCGCGGCCTGTTGTCCAGTCATTCCGCCCACCTGCCCGTAGGCGAACTGACGGCATGCTGCGTCGTCGAAACGGAACTGATCAAAGCTCTTGCCCGTACCGGGTAAAACCATGACGCTGGGCCCGCTCGGGGATCGTCGCGCACGCTGAGAGCGTTGAAAGCACAACGAAAAGCGAAAACATCACCAAGCGACGCACGGCATCACGTCACTGCTCTGAGGGTGGCTGCGCTGGAACGGTCTGCCAGCCCCCGGGGCACGCCTTGACATAGGGGTAATACCTCCTTGAGTCTGGGCAAAAGTACCAAACCCCTGAATCTCCGTATTGGTGTGAAGATTGGGTTTGGGACGGCTCGACATACACCTGCGGAGTCGATGGCGCGGCGACGGCAGGAGCAGCGTAGTAAGGATAACCACCGGAGTAAGGGTAATAGCCATAGGGATAATAGCCCCACCATGGATACCCGAACGGCGCCCCGATTACCACGCCCACGCCCCCACCGTAGTAGTAGCCACCTCTGCCCCAGTAGTAGCCGTAGCCCCCCCTATAAGGGCCGTAGTATCCTCCCCTGTAACCTCCATAATAGCCACCCCTGTAAGACCCGTAATGGCCTCCACCCGCATAGCCACTCCCTCGAGAAGCAGCGGAAGCCATGCCGCTCGCCAATAGCGTCATTACCAAAACAGCAAAAATAAACACTGCTCTGAGCGATTTCATCTTTCGCCTCCTTTACCGTGTAAGACAAACACCTTACACTTCAGAAGCTTTCCTCTGTATGTTAGTAGCCCTTGAAGTTCAGTCACAAGAGCACTCCCGTCTGTCCTTCTAATTATATGTTAGGACGGAAAAAGGTACTTGTCAAGCAAGAGGGGAACAAACCAGGAATTCCGTAACGATATGGCGAAAGGCATATTTGACACCGATTTTCCCAGGATCCTCAACGTCATAATTAATTCAGTCAGTGTTTGGGGAAAACCAACAGCATCAATCAGTTATCGCGTTTCCATCCAAACTAATCAATGTAATTTTGATGCCATATCGCGCAGTCAAGTCTGATAAAAGTACAGTCACTACTCTCAAAAAGAGACCTTAGGGATCAAGTCTATGGCCTCTTCCGCCCCCCAGTAATTTCCTGTCACCGGTAGAATTGTACCGAACGGATTGGGCAGCTTTCAAAAGTTTCACGGCGGTAACCGTCATGTATCTTGACCTCATCCTTCCTTGACATTCGTACCGAAATAATTCTTAGATTTTCACCACGGTTAGTAACAACGCTCGACCAATGTTTTCCAGAAATCTCTGCAACCACTATGCTCCAGTCTCTGCACTTCAACGTCTTTTCCTTTCAATTTGAATTCCGGTATTTTCCCATCGTGAAGGCTGCGCATTTCAGCAAAGAAGCCGCATCATGCCTATCCCTGTAAAGAGTTTTATACGTCAGAATCACCGCTTTCCTCGAACACTTGCGGATTTATATTGCCAGATGCAGGTCCTCCGCACTCAGGGATATAACAGGTAACGTCAACATATTCACATGTTTCACCACACGAGGGGCAAATGTCCCGGGGGAGATCAGCATTTATCGTATTACCGCATTTGTTACATTTCCATACTGTCATGTGTACCTCCTTATTTCCCGTTTAATGTCATTATAGCATCTATTGAGAGCGACCGCATTCAAGCGAAAGAGCATGCCCTCAGTCTTCCTGTTGAGGCCCTGCATTCAATCAAGTCCCTTGATACCGTGGAAACCCGCAGCCAAATATCTGAGACTGAGTTTCAGACTCGACGGGTCTTCCGTGGTTATTCAAAAAAAATATCAGCCTGCCGCTCAGGAGCCCTCCGTTAGGTCTTGGACTAATGGTCGTTGATTATTCGGAAGTCTCTCTTACGCGCCGACCTTAAATGAAGAGCCACGGTTTTCTCTGAGCCACGTAAAACGGGTCGCAAACAGGCCGGGCGTTAAGGCCGCGTTGCCTCACCTAAAATCTATTCGAAATAGGGGGCATTTTTACATGGTGTTTTGTTTCCTTTTTGCCGATGCTATTTTTAAGAGCTTCTTCTGAAGCCTGCTTATCTGCCTTTTTAGTTCTGCCGGATTTAACTTTGCAAACTCTAAACCCATTACTGCCTCCCAGAACTTGTTTTAGAGAGACAGTATGAAATTATTTCGAATAGATTCTTAAATGAGGCAACGAATCAGTTTCGAATAGATTTTAGATGAGGCAATTCGAAGGCTCCGTTTTTGCGTTGAACGTGCTATAATAATCCCGGTGACAACAAAAACCGAGCAGCAGAAAACGCGGCGCGCTATGGAGATGATGAGTTACCGCTCTTTCATAGCCACGTTTTCCGCTATCTCGATTATTCAAGACTAAGAAAGAAAAGGAGACACGACTATGCCGAGAAAAGGCTCTAAAGTACCTTATAAGCCCAAGAAGGAGTATACCTATACCTTGCAGGATGTTGCCGATCTTGCCGGGATCACAAGAAACGCTTTAAATGTTGCCAAGGTCCACGGGAAAATCGATCCTGATGATTTTAGGAGCGTTGTAACCTTTTTAACAAAGAGAATTATCGATCGACGTCTCAGCGGAGATCTTTTTACAGCCGCAAGTCCCACAAAGAAAAGAGTTAAAGGCATGAAGACGGCGCATAGGAAAATCAAAAAAAGTAACGGGCGCAACAAATAGACACTGCTGCCGATACCCCATAACTTTGTTGCTTCTCAACGACTGCGGACTGCCCCGGAGGAGAGATAACGCATGCCGGAGCTGAAACATATTTTGCTGATCGAAGATGATCCAAACGATGTGGAACTCATCATAACAGGTCTTGCCGAAAACAATCTCGCCAATGCGGTTGTAGCTGTTCATGACGGCAACGAAGCACTCGATTATCTCAATTGCCGTGAAAAGTTTGCCAACAGGACGGACGGCAATCCTGCCGTCGTCCTGTTGGACCTTAAACTTCCCAAGATAAGCGGCCTCGAAGTTCTCAGGCAAATCAAGACCGACGAAAAGCTCAGGTGCATTCCTGTGGTAATTCTCACCTCATCCAAGGAGGATCAGGATATAGTGCAGGGGTACTCGCTCGGCGCAAACAGCTATGTGGTAAAGCCGGTAAATTTCCATCAGTTTATTGATGCTATCAAACTTATTGGGGCGTATTGGGCGATCGTCAGCGAGCGACCGCCGGACGACGGATGCAAAATAAAGTAGGCTTCGTGCAAAGAAGGAGATTTCCCCGGTGAAATCGCTTTTGAGGGTTTTACACCTGGAGGATAATGCTTTTGACGCCGAATTCGTTAAGACGACTCTTGAGGAAGAAGGTATCGCCTGCGATATGCTGCGGGTAGAAACACGTGCTGATTATATCTCGGCGATCGACAAGGGCAACTTCGATATAATCTTTGCCGACTATTCATTGCCCAGCTTTGACGGTCTTTCGGCACTTGCCATCGCAACGGAAAAATGTCCCGATATCCCATTCATTTTCGTAACAGGGAATATGGGGGAAGAACGCGCTATCGAAACCCTTAAAAGCGGTGCAACGGATTATGTTCTGAAAAACGGGCTTTCGAGGCTTGTGCCTTCAGTGCGCCGGTCCTTAAGGGAAGCAACGGAGAGAATAAAACGGAAGGAGGCTGAAGAAGAACTGCAAAGATCCCGGGAAGAGCTTCGCAATTTTTCTTCACATTTGCAAGCTGCGAGAGAAGAAGATAGGGCGAGGATAGCCCGAGAGATTCACGACGAACTGGGGCGGGGTCTCATGGCGGTTAAGATGGATCTTTCTTGGCTCAAAAAGAAATATAAAGACGATGCAGTGCTGACGGAAAAAAGTGCAGCAATGACCAGAGTCATAGATGAGACCATCCGGTCGGTAAAAACAATTTGTGCCGAGCTAAGACCAGGCTTACTCGACACGTTCGGCCTTTCTGCTGCGGTCGAGTGGGAGGCTAAGGTGTTCGAGAAGAGAACCGGCATTGACTGCGAGGTCACCGTCTCCCCTAAGGATATCGTGACGGATGAGAAGCGTTCTTCTGCGGTCTTTCGTATTTTCCAGGAGGCGCTGACGAATGTAGCCCTCCATGCGAAGGCAACTAAGGTAACAGCACGTCTTGAAAAGTTGAACGGCAATATAGTCATGAGCATTTCAGACAACGGGAGAGGAATCTCGGAAAAAGACATCTCCAAATCGAAATGTTTTGGACTCATCGGAATGAAGGAACGTGTTCATTCGTTTGGCGGAGAATTGGAAATAAACGGCGTTCCAAACAAAGGGACCACAATTATAATAAACATCCCCACCAATTGATCCCGCATGTGAAATGGTCGGAATCTAACCTGTTACCTTCGATCAGATCACGGTTGGGGTGGATTCGGCAAACGAAAAAAAAAACGACGCTAAGAAATTTGCCCTTCCCATGAAGGTGGCCATCACCATATCACAGAGCTGCTTGTGTCCCACCTGTCTTGTTTCAGATTCTTGAGGGGCTAGTAGCGATATGTTTTTGCTATACGCCTTATTTTCCCCGATGGTTATATGGAAATTTTTCTGTACTCGTACATACCCAGCTTTATCACGGTCAATATGCCCAGTAAGGACCGCTGCCGAGACTGGACAGTGTTCCTTCCAGTCCCACATAAACGTTTCGTCCGAAGAAGAAAGGCAGTCCCCAGTCGAACTGGCCAACATTCGTCCCGCCGATATCGGGAAAAACGTTGTTGGGCGAATTGTAGAGACTGTCGGCGTTGCCTATTTGGAAAGAGATTACGCCGCTCGGCGAACCTATAGCCCCTTCATTGGTAGCGGAAAGATTTGTTGTGGAGGAGGGGCAGTACCAATACGAATTTGGAGAGGCGCAGTCAGGAAGCAGACTCGCGGATGGGGAGGGGAAAAAAAGTCCATTCGAGCCGGTGTCTAGGAAGCTGCTGACCATGGTCCCTCCGAACATTGTAAGGAACTCGCCGTATTGGGGGTCGGCTGTGTACATCGTTACTGCGGAAGGGATGTTATTGGACTGGGTACCGATTCCGAGCACAAGGTAGCCGCTAACGGAAGTCAACCCACCCTGGGGAACACTCGGAAGCTGCACTATCACGCCGTTATTGTCCTGGGGCAGAAGCGCTACCGGGTTCTGAACCTGACCGGAAAGTGAAACAGTGGTTCCAATGCAGTTCGCTCCGCTGCAGGCGTAATATACCCCGCTTTGGGCGTAACTTGAGCAGATCGGACCACAGTCCTGTGCGAAGAGGCCGACTCCTATAATTCCATTGAATCCGGCGTCGTAGGGACTTATATCCGCATCTGAGCATCCAGAGGGAGAGGAGCTGAATGTGGAATCGATAACCTGAATCGGGACCAGCACAGCCGGCTCATTGCCAAGAATGACGCTTGCCATCTGGACTGGCCCCCAATCCGATGAGCCGTCTGCGTACTCCACACACTCTGCGATGGCGCCAGCACCGTCTGTCTCCTGCGTGAGGGGAACGCTCAGAACCTGCTGGAAGATTCGCAGGCCGGAGCTTCCGGTATCCAACAGGATGTCGTTGATCGTCTGACAGGATGATGTACCTGGCGTACAGACCGTGACGCTGATGCACGGTTTGTTGGAGTAAGAGTTGGCCGAGCAAAGAGCACCATCCACGGTGACGGGAAGCACATTGCCCGGTTGAACGGTGCTAAGTCCCTGTCCGCCGATATATCCGGAAGTTGTCCAGAGATAGTAGCTGTCAAGGCTGCCAGCCGGTGTTACAAGAAGGTAAAAGTAATAGGTCCCTGATGGCAACGCCGAGACAGGTATGTCCCCGAATAAAGGGGTATTGATATTACCGGAGCCGCCGGCTGCCCAGGGGATGAGCTGCGACGTCACGGTCTGGACCGAGACGGGCTGCAATGTATCGGTTGGCGTTAAGAGGTACATATTATTGGGGTCTATGGGGGGAGCGTAAATCCCGAAGTATATATCCACCGGTCCTGAGAATTGCCCAAGAGCGATTTGCAAACTGACCGTACTTCCTCCAGAGGAGACGGCACCGACCCCGACAGGCAGAGCCTGTGAGGGATCTCCGCTCACGATCGGTGAGGCTACAAAACTGGAAGAGAAGACTTGTTGACCCGCCGGCACGGCTATTGAAGAAGCGGCACTACTGACTGTTACCGCAATGGTGTCGCCCGCGAAGAAAAGGACAAGCGAAAAAAACAGTACCTTACCTGATTTCATCGATGCTCACTCCTTTGGGGATCAGGGCAGGTGCATAGGCCCGACCCTGAAGGTTCCGCATGTGTCCCCACTTTTCGACAACGATTTGATCTGTCTTCACCCTGAGCCGCCTGCGATCCGGTTCCCGAGGGGTCCGCTGCAAGGCCTCCTGGTATGCGCCGGCATAGGAGCCAAGAAGTTGCGCGAGATCGGGGTGGATCAATCCGTTCCAGGCAATTCCGAATACGACTCCCGACGGCGAGACGTATTCCCTTACGGCGACCGAATCAGAGTTGATCTCCCGGACTGAATACCCATTACGAACCGTTGCGGCCCGTCGCGCGGCAGAGAGGGCCTTACCGTCGGAATCTACCGATTCAATGGATCCGCCAAGCGTAGCCTGGACCCTCGGAGCGGTAGCTTGGAAGGCCACCAGAAGTCCAAGTGCAATCCACAGGGCATATAATTTTCTTCTCTTCATCGCATCGTATCTCCTTCCGTCACAAAATAGACGAAGATTGTTTTTTCTAAACCACGGCATTCCCTATGGAGAGCTGCTCTGGGTGCCTGCTTGATGGAATCGCACTCCCTGAATTTACAAGCCGCTTCCAGTCCACACAGATCTCCTTTATATATTATACACTCTTCGACCAAGACATGCCGTAGCATCGCCGGAGTCTATCTCCACGGCCTTATTGAAATCCGAGATAGCACCGTCACATTGGCCTTTTTCCGAACGAGAAATGCTCCGGTCGTTGTATGATTCTTTGCCGACATTACGCTCATCTCCGCGGCTTGCGTTACCTCTGGCAGTGTGTTGCTCTTTTGCTGGGGAAAGGCATCCCCCAAAAAAGCTTTTCGCACAGGATTGCCGGATATTTGCACATCTTCGTGGTATGCCCCGATAACACCTGAAGTCATGAAAATCAGGATGGGCTCCGCGGATAGGAAGTTGATTGTTTTTCGGCCTGTGGCATGCAACTTGTGACCCTTCTTCATTCTTCCATCACCGCCTTCACATCCGACTCTAAGTGGTGCCTGGAACGGCCCGGAGGGGTGGGTCGTCCCAGGCACTGGGGGAAAGCAAGTTCATCCTTGAGTTCTTTGCCCTTTGATCTGCCGGCAGCATAGCACGCCTTGTCGCGTTGAACCTTTCCTCAATGATTCATTCCCTTTGTATGATGCATTTTAAAATTCATCTCTCCGCGTTGATTCATGGGGAAGAAACGATATTTCAGTTCCTGCCTGCCCTTCTCTGCAGCATTCACAACTCCCAGTATGGATTTGAAGCTTTTTTGTCAATTTAATTGCTCTTGTCTTCATGCTCCTCTTTTTTCTGATGCCGGGATACTATCCCTTCATACTTTTCAAGTTGATCGGGACGCAACAGCGCCCGAACTTTATTCTGGGAACGGGCCAGGATCTCTTCAATCTGAGGTCTGAATTGCTTTCGTACGTTTCTCATTGCGGCGTGTGTTTCTTTTACGATGAGGCCTAACTGCTCGACCTGGACTGAGTCGAGGTGAAGCTCATAGTTCAGTCTCTGGACAATAACTTCCCTCATCGTCTTCGGTTCATTCGCGACTATGTTTTCTATCCTCTGCTGGTAGATTTTGTAGGTCACAAGAACACCCGTTAGCCCGCCAAGCGCGAACACCAACAGAATGCTGACTATCGCTTTCCACCGTTTCATTTCATTGTCCCGTCAAAGAGGCGGTCAGCATCGCCTCCTCACTCCCGATTCTGGTAACAACGCTCAGATCGGTCGTATAACGACATTCGGACATATAGGTCCAGATTCCAAGGAAGATAACCAGGGAGATAAAAACAGGGATGAGCCGCCACGCCCATACAAGGAACGGCGTCCGACCCTCACTCTTAGCACGAATCTCCGCCATGACACGGCTCTCAAACCCGTATTCCTTCTGTGGATCGTACAGTTCAGCCCCGCGTCCAGCAGCAAAAAGCCTGTCAAGCCTCTTATCATTCTGGTCAGTTTCCACTGTTATTCCCCCGGAGGATTCCTCTCAGTTCATTCCTTCCCCGAATGCCCACACCTTCACCTTTGCCTCGCTCCAACCGGTCCTCGGACGCAACCTGGCCGGACAATCTTAATAATGGCCAGCCCCTTATCACTCCCGATCTCCTCCCGCGAATCTCCTGGCGAGAGGGCGATGTCCCCCAGGGGAGCCTCGGATGCTTTGCGTCGTTGCATTCCAAGCGCACCGTAACAGGCATCGACCGCTATCTTCGGCAGCCAATTCTCAAATGGCGCACCACCGCGGGATCTTTTCAGATTCTGATACATCTTTAATGAATACCTCCTGGCAGACATGGTGAGTTCATCGCTATTCCCCATTTACGGGACAACAATGGTGAACACTCGCCCTTCACTCCCACATGCCTCCGCATCAGTTGAGCGAACGCCTCGTCATCGCCGAAAAGAACCGCCCTGATAAGGCGTTCATCAGTTGACAACTCCACGAGTGCAGTCATCTCGCTTCCATTCCAAGACCTACCGCTGAGGCTCCATCTCCTCTTTCTTCTCGCGTCTTGCGTTCATTCCCCCGCCCCGGTGCATCCATTCCGCATCTCTCTTGAAACTTTCCTTGAATTTTTTTCGCTGCTCAGGCGTAAGCTTTGCCTTGATCTCTTCCCTTGCTTTTATGTGGGAGAGACGCAAATCAGTCTGCATCGCTGCTATCTGTTTCAGCTTTGCCTCGACCGCCTTCATATCTGCGGGATCCTTACCAAGGATATCGCGTAGCTCAATGCTTGCGACACGGATATCTGCCTTCTTCCTGATGGCATCTTTCATCATCCCGCTTTCGATATCCTTTATCGCTATTCTCTGTTGTTCATCGAGGCCGAGGCCTCTGAGACGCCTCCACATACGACGCTCAGCCCCCATCATTTCCATGCCGTGACGGTCCATCCCCCGCATCATCGGCATACCCTTCTCATGAGTACCCTTCTCCATTTTGCCCATGCAACCGCACATTTCAGCATAGGCATTGTGCGAGACAAAACCCAGAACCAGAAAACCCAAAAAAAGACCAACTAAGACTCTTCTCATACAAACCTCCTATGGTTTCAGCTTTCTCGGAATATATTTCGTTCCGAATAATTCCAGCCTTCTAAGTGAAAGACGCTGGAGACAGGCGAAAGGTTACAACGAGGGTGGTTGATAAAGGCTCAGGAACATCCATTCGACGATTATCCGTGCAAAGACCGGCAGCAGGATTGCTGCGTGCGGACGGCGACTTTCCCCAAAAGCTGTTTGGAAGCGCTGAGTAACTGCTCGTTTCACTGGCGGATTCACTCGTCCTAAAACTTATGTTTGTAACAAACCCTGCTGTCCTGTCTTTCCGCGCTCTAAAATACACCTGGGCATTTGGGTTGGTGCCCCTGTTGGTCGGGTGTTGCACCCATAAAAAGGACTTTATACGGTATGAGTCCGAAGAGCCGACAAGAAGAATACCGAGTAGAATCTCGGCAGCTCAGACCGAAAACGCAAAAAAAGTCGTAAGAAAGTAAGCTATGGCGACGGCAATACCTCAAATATTTCCGACCATCCCGTTCCAGGACCTGTTCAAGCGAAGGAAGCAAAAAACAGGATAACCAAGGGACAGTAGCCGGCAAGGCCAGCCCGGCCGTAATTACTTCTCTGACGGAATAGGGCTGGAAAATATTTCCTCCAATTGAACGTGATTAGGCAAGATTTTCTCGGAGTAAAATAAGACTGTCAAGGCGGGTAGTCACTGAACAGATTGATTTTTATCACGTTTCCGGCTTTGCCAGCTGCTATGGATTTTATGGCACATAAGTTGCTTCCCTGCTGAAGACTTTACAGCGAAAGGAGGTGAAACATATGTCTATCCAATCAATTTCCGGTGTTAATTCTCCTTGGCAGACGATGAAGAGTGATTTTCAGACTCTTAGCCAGACTCTTAGTTCCGCCCAAAACGCACAGCAGTCAGGAACTCAGGATCAGATCCAGATCTCTCAAAATGCGCTTCAGACGGCGATGACTGCTTTCCAAAACGACCTTACCAGTCTGCAGAACGGGGCGAATGGTAGCACGACCAATGGCACCACCGCAAGTACCAGCACTGGTTCCAATACAGCAGCAGTATCTCCTCTTCAGACTCTTACCCAGGACCTCGCGAGCCTTCAGAGTGCGCTACAGTCGGGAAATCAGAGTCTGATTCAGAGCGCCGAGAACGCGGTGCAGAACGACCTTTCCGGTGTTCAGGCGAAGGGGGGCCACCATCATCACCACCACCATCACGGCGGCGGCGCACAGAGCTCTACGGCCTCAAGCTCCACGAATAGTTCCAGCACGGTTTCTGGTTCAACAGTGAACCCTTATGCCGTAACCGCAACCCAAACGCCGACGAACATCTTTAATTTCCTGGCATGACTTGCAGGCTATAAAGAGAGGAGGGACATCCCTCCTCTCTTTATAGCATCACCACTTTCGAGATTGAAATCCGGGCCGGGATTAGTAAACGTAAAAAACAACCTTAAGAACTGTTTCCTTGTCATGGGTTGTCTCCGTGTTGCTTACAATAACTTGTCCTTGCCACATTTATTGATATCATTATTAAACCGACGTGGGGAAACCTGCCCAATTCCTCAGAAGCCAGATGAAGCGCCTTTTGAGTTCTACGCCTTTGCAATCAAGAGGTTAATGTCCGACTTGCTCTACACGATGTCGTCTCCCACTGCGGAACCAGTGACATCCTCTCATGGTCAAGAGACCACGAGCACCCTGATAGTTCAGGATGGACGGGTTTTCCCGGCTGCGTTTGTCAGCAGCGCCAGCAAGACTGCCTCATACAAGCGCAGACAGACCGTGCCACACGGCATACGGTGGGCAATGTTGAATCAGTGCTATTTGCATGCCTGAAAAAGTATTCCGCAGGCTCTTTCCCCATGCAGCCCCTTCCCTGCGTTATGCAAAGAACATCTTTTTTCTGGTGTGCTTTGAAAAAAAGGAGATCGTGATGTCCTTAGAAAAACAATGTGCGATCGCCGCTTCTCATCTCGGCATTCAAATACCGAGGATTCCAGGCGACTTTCGCACATTGTCTGAATAGGCAGATTCCGCTGCCACCTAGCTCACGTGACTATTGTACGGGTGGTGGCGGCGGCGATGGCGGAGTCGAGTAAGGCGAATAGCCCGGAGGTGCAGAATAGCCCGGAGGTGCCGAGTTGAGGTCTGGCGGGGGAGGAGGTGGCGGTGCCATCCTCCGCACACGACTGGGTGACGCCCCCGGTATCTGGTTCCCCTTGGCATACATGCACTGCAGATATGCGTTATCGTACATACGCTGCGCCTGCCATCCAGAAACCTGACCTGCATTCGCGCCTGCGGCCGTTCCAACAAGCAGTCCACTTGCGGCCCCAATGGCCGCGCCAGCGCCCAGACTTCCTACCGATGACCCAATGAGCGCGCCGGCTCCTGCCCCCACGGCAGTGCCGATGACAGCTCCCTGGACAGTATTCTGATTGGCCGTCTGCTGAGGGCTCAAACCAATCTGCTGTGCAGCCCAATGTCTACAGATGGAGTCGTCGACCTGGAATTGCTCAAAAGACTTTCCCTGCGGTGGCAGCACCATTACGGTCGGACCTGTGGGCATGGTCGCGCATCCCCCCAGCACCAACAATACCAAAACTGAGAAAATTCCGATACCCCTGCACTTCATCATTTCTTCACTCCCTCCTGTCCTGCGGGGCCTCGGGAGGTACAACCTTCAGCCAGCCGCTGGGACAACTTTTCACGTAAGGATAGTAGTTCTTGGAATCAGGGCAAAAATACCAGTAATACTGTTCCTCTGGTTGTTGTGGTGTCGGTTCGACATATACCGGAGTCTGTTCCTGCACAACAGGTGGTGCCCCATAATAGGACGGATAGTAGGGATAGTACGGATAGCCAGGTGCGCCCCACCACCATGGACCCCATCCCGGACCGACCCAGACAGAGAAGTGTCCCCCACCCCAGTAACCATAGTGGGCGTGGGCAGGCACAACGCTTGATAAAAGCAGCGCTACAACGACAAAAACAAGACAAATGGTTTTTTTCATTTTTCCTCTCCGTAAGCGAATCTTTCCTTCCCTATAGAATAAGACATCGAAAACGGCTAAAAGGTTACAAAAAGATGAGAGTCTTTAACCTTTTTTCAACGGCATCGACAAGGACCGGCCTCCGGTATTTTGGACACCGGATGACATGGTACTTGCAGGAATAGACCGCGTTGTTGTTGGTTTTTGAGCTGCTTCGTTCTGCTCATATCAATACTATACAGGATGATGTTATGCACTACAACTAAAAGAATTAACTACACGTCTTATATCCCCATGGATGACTCCAGGGACTTTTACGGCGCTTTATCGATAAAAAAACCGGAAACCATGCGCGACGCGGTATCCGTATCGAAAAATCGGCAGTCTATATACAGACGCTCAGTATCTGGATCCTTTCTCACGAATACCACTCACCAAGGTGTCTGCTCTTCAGGACTTGAGTATCATCTGGTTCGTTGATGACCGCGTCTCTCCTATCGAGGTAACGCGGACAGCAGCTTGATCGCGGATAGGGCACTTGTTTTCGCAAATCCCGCAACCAATACAGAGATTCGGGTCCACATAAGGGCGCTTCAGCGTCTTTGTCGTTCCGTCGCGAAGTTCCACCTCATAGGTCTGGAACCAGATTGCTTTCGGCGAGGTGGGGCAGACCTCTTCGCAGACTATACAGTCGATATTCATCGCCCAGGGCAGGCACCTTCCACGGTCGTAAAAGGCAATGCCGATCTTGAGCGGCCTCTGTCCGGCACCCTTACCAAGTTTTTTATCAATAGTGAGAGGGGAGATGGCGCCGGTAGGGCATACGTGACTACAGAGCACACAGTTGTACTCGCAGTAACCGATCCTGTTGATCAGGATCGGTGTCCAGATCCCCTCAAATCCTGCCTCCAGTAAAGCAGGCTGGATCGCGTTGGTTGGACAGGCCTTCATGCATTCCCCGCACTTAACGCACCGTCGGAGGAAGTCCTCTTCGGAGATGGAACCGGGAGGCCTGATTACGCGATACTGCGGTGACGTTTTGGAGGTGATGGTGCTTCGCATCACGGGAAAGAGAACCGCCCCTGCGAGGGCGCTCTCGATCAGCCGGCGGCGGCTTACGTCCAGAGGCATCTGGGCAGAACTTGCGGGTTTTGACAGGCCGTAATGGATCGCGCCCTCAGGGCAGTCTTCGATGCAGTTCATGCAAACGTGACATTCGGTAACCCGAAGGGCCGCGTGGGGATCGCATCCGCCGTGACAGTGGCCGAGGCATTTTTTGCAGTCGGTGCAAAGGTCCACGTCACGCCATATCCTCAGAAGAGGCCGGAAAGAAAGCAGGCCGAGAAGAGCACCCAAGGGACAAACCGTACGGCACCAGAATCGCGGCAGAAACCTGTTCGCAAAGATCACCGCGAGGAAGATAAGGCCCAGCAAAGTTCCGCCATTAAAAAGGGGCTGCTTCAGATAGAGCCACCCGCGGCTGTGATTAATCGCCGGAAATACTGAGATAGCGAAGGACCTCGTGATGAATGGAATTGGATCGAGCAATCCAGTCTGGAGCGAACCGAAAGCAGCAAGGGCAAGGAATAGAGCAAGGAAATAGTATTTGAGACGGTAGAGGGTGCGATAGGAATTCAGTGCAACGGTATCTACCGCCCTCAGCCTGGTGAAGATGCTTCCTGCAACCTGGTTGATGATGCCCATCGGACACCCCCATGAACAGAAGAAGCGACCGAAAAAAAGTGTTCCGCTCATGATAAAGAGCGAAAGGGCGAGCCCCTTGTAGACTGTCCAACTGGTGAGAAAAGAGGCGATGGCAGCGAGGGGGTCAATCTCCAGAAAGAGCGGAGTCTCGTAGCCCTTCATGCGCCTGAAACTCGTCAGCCAAAGAAGAACTATGAACAGCACCATGAAAAAGACGGCGTAAATTCTTCTGATATTTCGCAGGGTGAGGATCTTTCCGATCATACGTTCATTTCGGCAATGTTGAGCGATTTCCAATCGGAAATCCCAATGCCTCTCTTTTCCGCCATTAAGATAAAAGGAATATCCTCAACCTTCAGATCGAGAAACCTCAGTCCATAAGACTCGATTGCCACCAGGTCGACTCCGGCGATAACCGTGTTCTCTATGGATACATCCGAGAGGTTACCGCCGGTCGGACCGTTTCTCTTGAGTACCCTCGTGGCGTCCATGACGGTGAGTGTGGGTCTGATCGCGCTGGCGAGGTCCGCGATAGCGGTATTAATGTCCTGATGCAGGCGGTTTCTCTGTCCGCCGAGGGAGCCGTAAAGGTTTTTCATGGCCATTGTGCACTTGCTGAGGGAGTGGTGTTTCACGACCGGCAAATTGATGAGCTTGTCAGCTTGATGGTAGAATGCACTTACGGGCCACACCTTGAGAGATTCGCCCTTCAAGTCGGTGAGGACAAAGTCGTTTTCGGTGGCCAATCTGATCTTTCCGCCCGCCCTCTTCACCGCATCCTCGATCCCGGAACGGGCAAAACATCTGTAGGGATCGTTCACCGAAACATCTGTTACCCAGACCTCTGCTGCCCGCGCCTCCAGACAAAGCCGAACGACAGCGGCCACCACCGCGGGATTCGTGTTAGCAGCCTGCTCCGGCTGTCTGTCCCATGCCGCATTTGGCTTTAGGAGGATTTTTTCGCCGGGGTTCACAAACCGGCCGATGCCACCGATCTTTTCGATCGCGGCCCGGACCATCTTCTCCGCATCGTGGCCGTGGACGACCGCAAGCTTCGGATAGACTTTTTTCTCTTCGGTGCGGAAGTCCTTGAAGGTGAGTATCCTGCTGTCGCTCCTGCGGACCGGCTCCTTACTGTAAAAGACATAGCCCCATACGCCTGCAGTTGCTGCGAGGCCGCAGGTGGCGGCGGTTCTCAGGAGAAATTGTCTCCTGCTAACGCCCGGCTCCTTTTTGTTGTTCTTCGATGGCATAGGACTACCTCAAAGGTTTTTTTATCCCTTCTCCTTCATAAAGAATTTCAAGATTCCTTCGTCATCCGTCCCGAACACACCGAAAACCGCATCCCGAGACCGAATGAGAAACCAGTTGCCCTCATATTTGTCCATAACCTTGTACACTTCTCTTCCGCCCCTTTCGGTCTTTTCGTACCGCATTCCGGATTTTCCAAAGTAGTCAAGAAAGGAGGTCACCAGTGATTGAACTTCATGTTCACTGCCAGCCATAAGCGCCACCTTGATCTTTCCGCTGCCTGTGGAATATTCCCGCTCGATCACATTATGGAGGAAATCGAGACCTCGATAACCCTCTTTTGCAAAGCTTGTCTTCTCAACCTTCCCGATATCGGGGAACTTCGAGAAGACCTGGAAGGAATCCTGTCCTGCGGAAAGGGTGTCGGCGAATCCCTTCGCAAATTTGATAATAGGCGTCTTTGGGTTGAAGGCCGATATCTTTACGTAATATCTGCCCTTGATGTAGTTCACGCCGCTTGAGGTCTTGTATCCCATCGTTCCCACAGAGGCCGGAGGAGGGTTTTCTCCCGACTCATCCGCCAGGACCCCGAAGGCCTGAATGCTTTTACCCATGTCGTAGACCTCAACCTGGATCTCCGCCTGTGTAGCCTTTGACCCCGCAGCAATGTACTCAGTCACCGTGAGCCCTTGAAACCCGGCACTGATAAAATATTCGGCATGGCCGTCCACATGTTCATAAAGATTGTCCTTTGTGTAACGGTGAGCCTCGCCCAACTTCCGGAAGCCCGCGATATCCTGAGCAACGGCTTGAGGCTGTGACTCTTGCATGGCCTGAGGTGAGGCGACAGAAGCAAGGACTTCCTGCCGCGGCGTTGCCTTGAAGTCTATCAGGGCGGGATCATACTTCTGGCCTCTGAAATATAGGACTCCAGCGATAAGCGGCAGCAGCCCAATCAGAAGAAGGCGGTACTTAAGCGGAACCGAGTTCATCAGACTGACAACGACATCAGTTCATGGGCATCGCAGAGCATGTCTTTCACCGGAAGACCATGGGGACAGCTGCCGACGCAGCCCGGATCAACGCAGCCGGAACAGGCTGACGCGTTCTTGTTCAACAAGGCATAGGATTCTATCGCCCTCTTTTCCATCCCGTAGTCCATGAAATACATCCGGTATCTCATGACCGAGGCGATCTCCACTCCGAGGGCGCACGATCCCTCGCACTCCCCACAGCCCGTCCTGCAGTATTCGCTGCCATACAAACGGGCATACCGATCGAGGACATCCTGATCCGCGGCGGTGAATTCTCCCCCCGAGGCCTTCAGATAGAGCTCGATATCAGCAGCCGTCTTCATGGTGACGA
>JBEKCV010000037.1:0-37968 GCA_050014695.1 Thermodesulfovibrionales bacterium | reverse complement strand
AGATCTCTTATCGCTTCCTGTTCCTCGTCCGGGACCCACACCGACGTCAACTCCCCTGCTCGATGTAAACGAGCAAGAGTCATCGCATCCCGCCGATTTGTCTTCACCCGCTCCCCGGGTTTCTTCGGAATAAGTGACGGAGCTACAACCTCACATCTCTGACCAAGGTCAATCAAACGACGATAGACGTCATAACCGCACGGACCCGCTTCGTAGCAGAATGATACGCTTTCCCCATTGGACGCCACTTTCTTTACCAGCTTCCTTAGTGCTTCTGCTTCGTTGGATATCTCACCGTAGTAAATCGGCTCGCTTCGCCCTTCATGGGCTGTCGCAACTGATATCATCTCCTTGTGCACGTCCAATCCTACATACTTCGTGGTATACTGATCCATAACCTGTCCTCCTTAATTGTGGCTCTGAGCCATTGGTTTTCCTACCTTATAGCTTAACCCACGGGCGTTAAGGTAGGACAGGTTAATACATTATGTCTAGGGGACACCTGTCAAGCAAAAAAAACTTTCTTTCAAAGTTTATTAACTTCTCCATTTTTATGAGCTGCCGATAATCCCTGCCAATGGAGCTCTCGTCAGTTGCAAAGCATATTGACTGCTGAGTTCCTACAGAATATGAGAAACTAGCACGATCCTTCTTGCATGCGCCGGTTCACAGGATCTCCCCTGTGAGCGCACCGGCCTCTCCCGGGTCACCCCATGTTGTTGACAGCCAGCACCGTCATTGCTATATTTTGGATAGCAACGGGAATATTCTCACGGCAGGAAATTTAACCTCAGAAGAGACGCAACGCCGGCGCTTTCGAAGGAGGTCATGATGAGAAAGGTTCAAACAATTATTGTGATTGCAGACTTATTGTTTGCGCTTGTCGCGAGCGCGGAAGATGAACAGACCGCTAAAGTGGCGGAGAATGGAGAGAAACAATGACTAATCACAAGATCGTAATACGAGAAGAGTGGCTCGCAGCTCGGCGCGAGCTGCTCAAGGCAGAGAAGGAACTCACGCGGCGCAGCGACGAGATGGCGCGGCGGCGGCAGGAGCTGCCGTGGGTGCGGATCGACAAGGAGTATCGATTCGAGACCGACGAGGGGAGCGCCTCGCTGGCCGACCTCTTCCGAAGGCGCTCGCAGCTCCTCGTCTACCACTTTATGTTCGGCCCCGACTACACGGCCGGGTGTCCGCGCTGCTCGGCGATTGCAGACGGCTTCAACGGGTTCGTAGTTCACTTGGCCCACCATGACGTGATGCTCTGGGCGGTGTCACGGGCGCCGCTTGCCAAGCTGCAGGCGTACAAACAGCGTATGGGATGGAGCCTCCCCTGGGCGTCGTCGTTCGGGACCGATTTCAACTACGACTTCGGGGTGGCGTTCACCGAGGAGCAGCAGCAGGCCGGAGGCGGCGAGTACAACTTCCGCGAGGGGGGCGTGGCACCGTCGCTGGAGGCCGGCCAGGAGAAGTTCCTCGCCGAGTTCGCCGCCCCGACCGGCACGGACTGGCCGACATACAGTCGGGAAGCCCCCGGCATGAGCGCGTTCGCGCTGGAGGACGGCGTCATCTACCACACCTACTCGACCTACGCGCGCGGGCTGGACGGGCTCTGGGGCATGTACCAGTGGCTCGACCGGGCACCGCGAGGGCGAAACGAGACGGGTCACGCGCCAGAGGCAATGGCCTGGGTCCGTCGACACGACGAATACGACAAGAGTTGAGCAACGACGCATATTCCGAGCGAGTCTCCAAGTTAGCCTTTTTTGGCATCTCGGCGCTGCTCTTCGCTGCCAGTGCGGCGATAACGATCGTCTGGTGCACATCCATGGCGGCGATGGGCGAAATGCCGATGCCCAGCGGCTGGACGATGTCGATGGCGTGGATGCGGATGCCCGGACAGACGTGGCCCGGCGCCGCGGCGTCGTTCCTCGGCATGTGGGTCTTGATGATGGTGGCGATGATGCTGCCATCCTTGGTCCCAGTGCTATGGCGCTACCGTCAGGCCGTCGGCAGGACAGGCAAGACTCACCTAGGTCGGCTGACGGCGCTTGTGGGCGCGGGGTACTTCTTCACGTGGACCTTGTTCGGAATGACCGCCTTTCCGCTAGGCGTCGCGCTCGCGGCAATCGAGATGCAGCAGCCGGCGCTGGCGAGCGCCGTTCCAATCGTGGTCGGTGTTGTCGTCCTCATCGCTGGAGCGCTTCAGTTTAGCGCGTGGAAGGCGCGTCCCCTTGCCTGGTGGCGGGAGGCACCCGGGCGCGGCCTTACGCTCCCGGACGACGCCGGCACGGCCTGGCGATACGGCCTGCACCTCGGACTCTGCTGTATCCACTGCTGTGTCAATCTTATCGCGATCCTCCTCGTCATTGGGGTGATGGACCTTCCTGCGATGGCTGTCGTAGCGGCAGCCATCAACGTCGAACGCCTCGCACAGTCCGGTGAGCGCGTCGCCCGAGCCACCGGGGCCGCCGCTGTCGGGGCAGCGTTGTTTCTGATCGCGCGAGCAGCTTGGCGCGGATGACGCATCCACTCGACAGGAGGTCCGCTAACTGAGGTAGGATAGAAAAAGTGGACACCAAAGCCGAGAACGAACACACAAAAGAATCCCTTTTAGGGATTGATAGCATTAATAAAAACAAGAAAGGAAAAAGAGATAATGGAACCTATTAAAGAGGTAGTATTTGAAAGAACATATCACGCCTCACCTGAAACGATCTGGCAAGCTTGGACTAACCCGGACATGATTAAGCAATGGTGGGGACCAAATAATGTCACAATTCCTGAATGCGAAGTTGACCTGCGGGTTGGGGGTAAAATTTACATAGTTATGGAAGCAGGAGAAGCAATGGGTCCATACAAAGGTACAAGATGGCCGATGCTGGGAAAATTTACTGTTGTTGAGTCAAATGCAAAGCTTTCGTATGCCGCAAAGGCTTGGATTGAAGGACAAAGTGAGGAAACCACAATTGACCAAATAACAGAACTAACCTTAACTGAAGAATTTGGCAAAACTAAACTAACAATTAGAGCAGCTATATATAAAACCGGACCTCGGGCTGGGATGGCTGTCCAAGGTATGCAACATGGTTTTACTCAGCAACTAGATAAGCTAAATGATTTTTTAACCGCTAAAAAATGAGGTATATAAAATTTTTCGATTGCTTCTAGTCAATAAGTCTTATTTTAACAGTCTCTAAAGAAAAGGAGGTTCAGTTATGCACAAAAAAAAGCGTCAAAGAATGTATTGATTTGTAAAAGTTAAAACCCGACCTATCAGTCAATGTTAGATCAAGTATTAGTTTCCGCCCGTATACCGCATGGTTTTTCCCTGTGTAAACATTTTCTATTGCCGCAAATCCTCAACAATGTTAATAAAGCAAATGACCTCGATATTACCGTGCGAAATAATCATCCATAAGGGATTTCTGCTTCACCAATCGTTGGAGATCCTGACGATATCGCACTTCATAGGAATGTGATGATAGCTGGGTGAAAGTCGTTATGGAAAAAATGGACTATGAAGTCTGTCCGATAAATCGAAAGAGGCGTCAAAGCACTTCCATCTATCTATCGTTTCATTATTTTCATCATTCCGTAACAGATCTCAAGGTTATTACGCGCCTCATCAAAGTCAGGTTTGAGCTTCAAGGCAGTGATGAATTCATGTGCCGCCTCATCGAGGCGGTTCTGATTTAGATATGCGGTTCCAAGATTGTTATGGGCGTCTGCATCATTTGGTTTGAGCTTCAAGGCAGTGATGAATTCAGTTACTGCCTCATTGAGGCGGTGCTGATTCAGATATGCAGCCCCAAGATTATAATGGGCGTTTGCATCATCTGGTTTGAGCTTTAACGCAGTGATGAATTCAGTTACTGCCTCATTGAGGCGGTTCTGATTTAGATATGCAGCCCCAAGGTTATAATGGGCTAAAGCGAAGTCAGGCTTGAGCTTCAAGGCAGTGATGAATTCAGTCACTCCTTCATCAAAGCGGTTCCTCTTTAGATATGCGGCTCCAAGATTGTTATGGGCATCAGCGAAGTCAGGCTTGAGCTTCAAGGCAGTCATGAATTCAGTTACTGCCTCATCAAAGCGGTTCTGCTTTAGATATGCGGCTCCAAGATTGTTATGGGCATCAGCATAGTCAGGCTTAAGCTTCAAAGCGGCCATGAATTCAGTTACTGCCTCATCAATGCGGTTCTGATTTTCATAGGCGGTTCCAAGATTATAATGAGGTAGTGCCGCATCCGGCGACTTCCTTACTGTGTCGGTAAAAAGGGTTAAATCATCGCTCCAGACAGCATTTCTGCTCACTGTCCCTGCGGAATAGACGACTGCCACTGCAAGAGAAATGATAACCAGGCCGGAAGCGAGTCCGGGGTTAACGGCCTTTGCCCATGAAAGTGCCAAGGCGATCAGCAGGACAAAGCCGAAGGAGGGCAGATACAGATACCTTTCAGCAAAGACGTTTTCCCCGACTGCCGGTATGTAAAGTGACGGCAAAAGAGGCAACGATATCAGCAAGAGACTGAATGAGACTTTGCTTTTTTTCTTGAAAGCTAGAAAGGTGACCACAACAAAGGCTGCTGTGACAGTTAACGACAGAATTCCTGTCGTCTCAAAAATGGAAGAGATCGGGTGCAGGACGTGAAAGGCATTCAGGTTTAGAGGCAGAAGAAGTTTCTCTAGATACTGAAGGAAAAGAGGAAAGACGTTGATGATATACCCATAGGTGCTTAACACTATATGCGGTCTTGCTGGCGAGAAACCCCCAAGGGCATGGTACCTCAACCCCAGATAAACCCCTGCAACCAGGAGATAAGGGATGTATCTCTTTATGAAGGGCAGATATCCTTTCGCTCTTTTCCCGAAGATAGAGTCGTAAGCCATGAGAATAATCGGAAGCATCAGCGCCGGCTCCTTACAGAAGGTGGCAAGGGAAAAGGAGGCGACGGACAACGAATACAGGCCGAGCGCACCTTCTGGCGATCTCACATAGAGGTAAAGAGAAAGGAGGAAAAAGAAGGTGTAGGAAAGATCAGGCACTCCTGCAATCCATGCGACCGGCTCAGTATGTATCGGATGCGTAACAAATAATAATGAGGCTCCAAAAGCAGGCAATACAGACGGGAGCTCTGTCGGCCGGAACCTTGCAAGGAGTTCTCTTGCAATAAGAAATACCAGGACAGAAACAGCTGTATGGAAGAAGATATTTGTCAAATGGAAACCCCATGGTTTAGAGCCGAAGATATAATAATTGAGCATATAGATCAAGTGCATTACCGGCCTATAGTAGTTTGAAACCGCTTTTTCTGATATAAAACTCCACACACTTGACGTGAAGATATCAGGAATGAATCTTACGTCCTTTATCCAGCGGTTTTCGAGTATTTGGTTCGAATCATCGTAAACGAATCCGTTCCCGAGTGTATTAGCATATACGATGACAGACAGTAGTAATATTACGACTATAGCGATAACGGAAGTTCTATCGATTTTAGCGGATTCAAACGTAGGATTTACCGGTTTACCGAGCACCCTCATTCTTTTTTCCTTGATCTCTTAGACATATCAACCGTATTAAACCATGAATTTCTGTTCTCAGCAATTGAAGTGAAAATAACTAATGCAAAAGCCGGGGTCACATATGTCATCCTCGAAATGTATTAACTATAGCGCACAATAAGAAGGTTGTGAGCATAGAACATTTCGACAACATGTAACCCTCGTCCCGGAATGCAGCAAAGGAAAACGGGTTTTCACCGGTAACCGTGATACCGCCAAAACGCGTGAGTGCGGGCGGTGGGTGGAACTGATTTTTTGCATCCAACGGGGATAAGCCCGATTTATCGGGAAGGTAGGAAGGCAGAGAACCGCCGATAAAGTCCCGTCCGGGTTTCCTGCTCGCCACTGCATGCGCATGGTATGTGGTTATGCACCGCCTGGCTCTGACCGTTCACACCGGTATTGCCGGCGTCCTGGAAAAATAGTGCCGACCAAAACCGGAAAACATCTCGCAGTACCAGGATGCGAGGCGTCTCCGACATCGGGAGGATGTCAATGTTCTATTTCTATCCCCTCCGTCTCTTCCCTGACGGCGATCGCTATTTTGTAAAGGGCTGTGAGTACCAAAAACCCTACCGCCCAAATTCCCAGAGATATTAAAATTTCAGGGGAGGTAGGCCAGTATTCAGTTACTCTTTCAAAGGGGTTAGGGATGAATCCGCCTATCACGAGGCCAAATCCCTTATCAATCCACAGGGAAATAAAGACGGAGACACAGGCAATGGCAAGGAGGGTCTCATGTCTTCGGGTTGCCGGGATGACAAGAAGGACGAGCGAGGCCAACGCGAGTATAGCAGATGTCCACATCAGGGGAACCAGTTTCGCATATTTCGCTATGCCTGAGTAAAGGTAGACAAAGGATTTCATGTGCCCCGGCACACCGCTATAAAAGGCGGTGAAGAATTCAAGAGAGAGGAAAAAAACATTGGCGATCATTGCATAGGTAACAATCTTTCCTAGCGCCTGGATCGGCTCTTTGCCGGGATCGAACTTGCTCAGCCTTCTGACGAGCAATGCCAGGATGATAAGGAGTGCCGGTCCTCCTGCAAAAGCTGAGGCGAGGAAGCGCGCTGCCATAATAGCGCTCAACCAGAAATGCCGCCCCGGAAGACCCGCGTAAAGGAAAGCCGTAACCGTGTGGATGCTGAATGCCCAAGGGATCGAGAGGTAGATGAGGGGCTTTATCCATGTCGGCGGTTTCACCCCTTTGCGATCGGCACTCAACGTAATCCAGCCGATGATGATGTTCAGCACGAGATACCCGTTCAACACGAGCATATCCCAAAACATGATCGAGTTGGGTGTGGGGTGTAGTATCACATTGAGAACCCGCGTGGGTTGACCCATATCCGTAAAAATGAAGAGAAGACACATGGTAACGGCAGAAACAGCCAGGAATTCCCCGAGGATGACAATTTTCCCGAATTTCTTAAAGTCGTGTAAATAAAACGGGATGACGAGCATCACCGCTGAAGCAGCCACACCCACGAGGAAGGTAAACTGCCCTATGTACAATCCCCAGGAGACATCCCTGCTCATGCCCGTTATTCCCAGACCGTACTCGAACTGTCTCAGGTAGAAAAAGAAACCTACCCCTATAAGAAAGAGCAAAAAGGACATCCATGCCCAGTATCTTCGACTTCCGGTTAACGCTTTTTCAACCATTGTTCTCACCTCCTATGATGTAGAAAACACTGGGCTCTGTTCCGAGTTCCGGTTTGCGCCGGATACTGAAGTGCGAACTGAGGATCTTTCTCACCTCTGAGTTTTGGTCTTGCAGGTCACCGAAAAACATACCCGGTTCCCCGCCCCTCTCTTTTGCAATCGCCTGGGATGCCTCGACACATGCCGGGATAAGTCCCTTGGCAATTCGCTCAAAGCAGAACGTACATTTTTCCACCACGCCTTTTGTTCTTGTCGGGTATTCCAGATTCTCCTTCTTGATAAAGGGCCTTGGGTCTTTCCAGTTGAAGCTTCTCGCTCCGAATGGGCAGGCTGCCATGCAGAATCTGCAGCCGATGCACCTGTGTTGGTCCATCATGACAATGCCGTCTTTCCTCTTGAATGTCGCCTTTGTGGGACAGACTCTCACGCAGGGCGGGTTATCGCAGTGATTGCACAGCACGATAAAAGGCAACTCTTTTATGCTCTCCTCCATGTATTCATTTTCCTGCCCCGGGAATACATGCTCATAGCCATCGGACCATATCCATTTAACCTCATCTTTTGGATTTCCGATATCAGGGACGTTATGAATGCTATGGCAGGCGTTGATGACTCTTCGGTAATCCTCCTCAGTCGTGAACTTTCTCATATCAATGGCCATGGCCCATCGCTTCGCGAGCAAGGCCCTTTCATCAGTCATAACATGAGAAGCCTCCAGCCCGTCATTGGCGATCATATTGACGACTGCAGTGCCTCCAAGCCCCAAGACGGTCGAAGCCCCTGCTATCTTTAGGAACTGTCTTCTGTTTATCTTCATGTCTCCTTCTCCTTCGGCGCTATATGGCAGTTCCAGCAGTATGGTTTCACCGCCATATAGGTATGGCATTCATCGCAGAACTTTTTCTTGTTGGAATGGCAGTGCATACACGTATTTTGCAGACTGATCGTAAACTGTTTCCCTTCTGAATTCACATAAATCCTCTCGCCGGCACGAACTGCGGCGTCTCTCCAGGTATACAGCAGTTTCATATGCTCCGCTCGCATGAACGCCTTTGACTCTACACACTTTTTTTCCGTGAGCTTCTGGATTTCAGGGGTATCCAGTTTCGGTTCCGGTTTTACATTGGGCTTCCCGATATTATAGAAGAAAGGGAACGTCACCAAACCGACAAAGATGACTAGTCCGATAATGATCTTTCCTCCGTCATAGATTCTCATTGCTCAATGCCCTCCTTTCCCGGAAGGGGTTCCAATCGCATGTCGATGGTTCTTTCTTTCTCCCCTTTCATCACCAAGGCATTTCCCACGAGCTCGTGCACCCCTGCCACGCCGACACCCGGGACCCAATAATCCATGGAGGTCGAAAGGGTGGCCCTGTCGATGGCGCAGATATTGGCAAGCATATTGACGCCATAATGTTCATGGACATGCTTCACGGCATTTGCTCTCGGGAAGCCCCCTCTCAGCCTCAATTCCATATTTTCGGAGGCATTCAATCCCGTGCCACTTCCGCAGCAGAAGGTCTTTTCCTTGATCGTGTCCTCATGCATCTCGCAAAAATGGTTACAGACGTTCTTGATAATGTACCGGGGCTCCTCCAAGATTCCCATCCCCCTGGCAGTGTTGCAGGAGTCATGGAAGGTCACCTTCAGGTGATTGTTCCGAGTCGCGTCGAGTTTCAGTTTGGTGTTCTTAATCAGGTCGGCGGTAAATTCGGCAATGTGGACCATTTTTGTGGATTTTGCATTCTCGAATCTTGTCCCGGTTATCGGGGAGACCGGCTCTTCGAGGAAATCTGCCGGGCCGTTCCACGTGTCCATGTATTGGTGGATTACCCTCCACATGTGACCGCATTCACCCCCGAGGATCCACTTCACCCCTAAGCGCTTTGCTTCAGCATAAATCTTGTAGTTCAGTCTTTTTGCCATCTCGTTCGTGGTGAAGAAACCGAAGTTCCCTCCTTCTGAAGCGTACGTGCTCCAGGTATAGTCAAGGCCGAGCTCGTGAAAGAGCATCAGATAGCCCATAGCGGTGTATGTGCCCGGATTTGCAAAGAGATCACCGGAGGGAGTGACAAAGAGTATCTCAGCGCCCTTCCGGTTAAAGGTGGGATTGAGTTTGATGCCCGTTATCGTCTCTATGTCATCGATGAAGAATTCCATGGTTGATTTTATCGTATGTGGCTCGAGCCCGAGATGGTTGCCCTTCATGTAACATGCAGCCACGGGGCCTGCAATCCACCCGATGTTCAGTCCCAACAGGTTCGTAAGCTCCCTGCCCATCATCGTGATCTCCGCTTGGTCGATGCCGTAAGGACAGAAGATTGAACAGCGGCGGCATTCGGTACACTGGTAGAAATAGTACCACCACTCCTTCAGCACATTAGCCGTAAGGTCTCTTGCCCCGGCAATCTTCCGGAGTATCTTTCCCGCCAGGGTGAAGTTTCCCCTGTACACCGACCTGAGAAGCTCAGCCCTGAGAACCGGCATATTCTTGGGATCCCCGGTTCCGATGAAGAAATGGCATTTGTCGGCGCAGGCGCCACATCTGACGCAGATATCCATGAAGACCTTAAAAGACCGGTACTTTCCGAGCAGATCCTTCATCCCTTGCAGGATTATTTTTTCCCAGTTTTCCGGCAGTTTCCAATCCTCGTCATTCGGTCTCCATTCCCGCGCATGAGGGAAACCGACGGGTTCGAGTTCCTTCGGCTTTGCCGCGTGACAGAACATGTGCTCCCGTATCTCAACGGGGGTATCCATCCATCCTTTTTTCGGGGGATTAAAATCTATTTTTGACAGTTCATCTGGCTTTGCAGTAAATTTTGCCATCGTTACTCCTTTTCCACCGGAATTCCAGCTGCTTTCATTTTCTCCCTGAAGTCGTTTTCATACTCTTCATAGGTGTGTACCTTTACCGGGTAATTCCACGGGTTGACACGCCTCCTCATGCGGCTGTTGTTTGCCAGGTTCCTGGTCGGACTGAGGAACACCCCCCCCATATGCATCAGTTTGCTGAAGGGGAAATAGGCAAGAAGGGTGCTAACCAGGAACAGATGGATGTAAAAAATGACGCCAATGCCCTCGGGCACTTTAGGCGTAAAGGTGATCAATCCCATTGCCAGTTGCTTGACCCCTGTGACATTCACCTTGAAAAAATATCGCATGAGGATGCCCGAAACAGCAATGCCGAGGATCAGGAAAAGAGGAAAATAGTCAGCCGGAAGCGAAATGTAGCGCACCTGTCCACTGAAAAACCGTCTCAGAACGAGATAGGTCACCGCCAAGAGGATTACCACATCGGAGAGGTACAGCAGCGGGACGCCCACCTGGAAAAAGCTATCGAGACCCGCAATCAATTCGATCGAGGAAGGCAGCTGCTGCGTGAAAAACCTGAGGTGTCTGACTACAATGATGAGGAATGACCAGTGAAAGGCCAGACCCGCTAACCAGAGCCATTTTGCCTCTCCGTACGCAAGGTTCGTCCCTTCATGCATTTGCGTTTTCAGGTTCCTGAACAGAGAACGAAAAAAGAGCACTTCCAAGGCCATCCGCCCGAAGACGCCGAGTGTGCTGGACGGGTTATCCAGTTTGTTTTGCTTGATCCACGGCAGGGATTTTTCCTGTCCGCAGGTTGTCGGAATGCAGAATGGCACCGGCGAACTCCCCCATTTCAGGACGCGGCATAAAAAGCCTCCCACGAAGGTGGCGAGGGCCACATAGGGGATAACGACTGCGAAAAGGAAATGCAGGTTTGCTGCGTACACCCCAGCGAAGGCTATCAGAACAAGGGTTAGCACTGCAATAAAAGCGAACAAGGATCCCATTTTCTTACCTCCACTTTTTGTTCTCAGTTAACGCCAGGAGTATCCATGGGTCGACTATTCCTCTTGGACCTCACGTACCAGTTTCGCTCTTTGCAACAGTCTAAACGTCATATTTTTCACTTCATTTGCCTTGAGCTCGTAAATCTTCTCCCGGCACGTCATGTAGATATCAAAGGAGATGAGAGCAAGGGCATCTATCCGGGACTCAAGGTTCAGGAGTTCTTCAGCAGCAACGGGTTCACCGGCTTCAATCTCGCCTCGTATGACGTTTTTTAGATGAAACATGAAGGCCAAGTCCTGCGAGGGGGGCAACCCCTGAACTGCCCTGATCCTGATAATATTGTCAAGGGATGGAGATATCTCCTCAGAATTCGTCCCCTGGAGAAGGCCCTCAAAGATCTTTTCTAACGCCTGGGAAATCGTGTATCCAACGGGATTGGTGAACGGTTTTTTTTGATTTCTTAAAAAGCTTGATGCCTCGGAAGGATATGACTCTAGTACCTTATCGAACCACTTCTTCAGAATTGCGCCTTTTTTTTCTGACAGGAGATCCTTCAGCTTCATCTTCACCTCCCCCTGAAGTTAAGACTATCTGCACAGCGATGTTCGGCGGAGGGCAAAAAGACTTATGATTGGCCACCTTCGCCTGCAATGACAGGAAACCAACCCTTTCGGAGAATCATCACGACACCCGCCGCCAGAAGGGGACCAAACAGCAATCCCCTCTGAGATTTTTTTCCGAGAATTGCCTCGAGACGGTAAAAACTGCCTACTTCCTTTTTTTTGTCTTCATTCTGGCCTAAACGCAGCCAGTCGGCTTAGGAAGGCCGGCTATTTTACAAGCCTGTTTTGCAGGCCCGCCCGGATAGAGCTCATACAGGTACTTTGTATTGCCCTTTTCTGGGCCCATGACCTTACCGATTTCCTTCACGAGGATCTTTATCATAGGAGCGATCTGGTACTTCTGATAGTAATCCCTCAGAAAATTAACGACCTCCCAGTGGGCATCGGTCATCTGGACTTCCTCTAATGTCGCTAAATGGCCCGCAAGTTCCTTGCTCCATTCATCGAGGTTAACAAGATAACCATCCTCATCAACCTCGTATTGCTTTCCCTGAAATTCCATTGTCGGCATATGTTCCTCTCCTTTCTGAAAGTTTTTTCCTCAACGGAAGGGATGACTCCCCTTTTCAGCTTTTTCTGCACTTCGCTGTTCAACATGAGATCGCGTCGGGTTATACACGATAATACATGACCACCACTGTGGTCAAATAAAAATAACTTATTGATGAATTTAGGACACTTATTTGATAGTAGTTCTTGCCTTAATGAATACTACCTTCCCTGAAGAATCTAACCGGCGTGTCTCTTTGACAGGAGTCAACCTATGAGTCCTCGCATCGTACGCAAACACGGCCTCCGAGTACGCATCTTCAGAAACGCGACTCCAGTCTTCTCCATACGCGAGAACAAGCGCGTCAAGGTATGCTTCGCCCACATTATGTCCAGTGGGGTCAAAGCAATAGACGGCTCCACAGCTGCATTTCCCCCCGACGCAATCTCCCATTTCCGTCTCCATACGCTCGGGTTCTTTGAAGAATTCATTGCAGAAAGGGCACTTCGCGACTTCATTCTTGTCTTCTCTTACTCTCGGTTTCAATTGAAATCACGTTCCTATCAGCAGGCATATCATAGAATGGAGCAGGGAGAAATGTCAAACAACTTCACGGAGTTCTTGCAATGTCCTCGTCGCGATATTCCCAACGGTCTTCTCTATTATTTCTGAGTCTTCATACATCCTCAGTCTTGCCTCATCAGCGGTCAGAGCTTTAACCTTATCCCTAACCTCCGGAATATTCATTCGGGAGATAGCCAATAGCGCGAGACTTCTGACCAACGGATCCTTATGGTCGAGGTACTGCACAGCGAGGTCGGCAGCACCGGCAACGGGATTGATACCCGCCTCAGCAAGCCTTCCCATCGCCCAGAGTACCCCTTTCAGGAACATCTCCTCCTCGTGAAATGAAAAGATAAGAGGTGGGACGTCAGAAAACGCTTCAGGACTGTTCCTGACTATCTCGCCCAACATCTCCGGTGCGCTCCATCCGATCCCGCCTGACTCCTCTCTCACGGACCAGAGCAGGCGCTGAACAATATTCCTCACTACCGAGGGATTCTTTTTGGCAACGACCCCTGCAGCCCTTCCCATAGCTTCAATAGCCCTCCAGCATAAGAGCGCCTCCTTATCATACGTAAGCGAGATCAAGATGCTGAAGACCTTTTTGTTTTCCAGGGCACATCGAGCAACCCTCTCAAAATCCACTGCATGCAGAGCTTCTTTTATTTCTTCTCTTAAGGAAGCCATTCTTGTCTCATCGTACGGATGCTCAATGCCTCAAAATCGCGCATCAGGCATCACGGCTTTATATACGCAAAACCGTCTGCTTGGCGTCTAACGATCTCCGTTATGCCTGCCGGAACGACTGTCACAAAGTCGGGAAGACTCTCAGCGGCAATCCGCTGTGTATGGAGCGCATTCCTGCATGCTAGAAAGAGGACGCCTCGTTTTGATAATTCCTCCATGTCAGCACTGCCGGCGCTCACACCGACAGCGCATACTGTCCCCTGGACCTCTCCCGGTGTCTCTCCCTCCCGAACATACCCCTTTACTGCGGAACCGTTCGCCACGACGACCACCTCGGCACTTTCCTCGCTCACATCATTGAGAAAATTTATGATATTGCTTATTGCTACTGCCCATCTCTCGGGTTCATTGACATGCAGCAACACCTTAAATTTCATCGCTCCCCCGCAAGAATAATCTGCCGCGACATTAAGCCTTTAAGAAGGCTTTTTTTTCTCTGAAGCGCAGTGCCTGTCCTATCAAGCCTCTCGCCCACTCTTCAGTGCCGCGGGCATGAACATGGGTGTAGGTTGCGAGGACATTTTTAAAACAGATGCCATCCCTCTTTCCGTGTATACCATGACCTCTCTTCATTTTGAATGCATAAGAAAATCGATCATCCTCTTCCGCAGTATTAAGCGGTCTTGAATAGTGGAACTCATGCCCCTTCAGAAGCGTCCCCTGAGGATAAAAGGGATTTTCGCTTACAACTTCTACGATGGAGTATCCATGTGCCTGAGGTTTTTTTTCGAGAGAAAAGACGAGGGGAAAGATATCCGCCATAGGATATTCCCTGGTGCCCAGCAGGAGTCCTCGGCCTAAGTACATGAGGCCGCCGCACTCGGCATAAACCGGAAGTCCCCCGCTGACGGCATTCCGCAGGGAGTCGCGAAATGGAAGATTTTCTGCGAGGGCTATCGCATGAGTTTCCGGGAAGCCACCGCCTATGTAAAGTGCATCGATGTCAGGGAGCTCTTTTCCCGTGAGGGCACTTATTTCGATGAGGGAGGCACCGTGAGCCTTAAGTTCCTCAAAGTTCTCAGGATAATAGAACTGGAAAGCTGAGTCCCTGATTACGCCGATTCTCAGTGATGCGTGACGGATAATGACTGAAGGGCTTGCGGCTGCCGGAGCTTCTAATGGCTCCACGTCCCTTGCAATACGGAGGATCTCGTCAATATCAAGGTAATTGGTTGCCAGGGTCTCGGCAAATGCGATCGCGCGCTCAGTATCCGGATGTTCCTGATAGGGCGTCAATCCCATGTGACGCTCGGGGAATTCTCCCTCGGGCAATCTCGGAACCGCCCCGACCACAGGTAACGAACAATACTGACCTATGGCAGCGCGTATCACGGATTCATGCCTGCTTCCTGACACCTGGTTGAGAATGACACCCTGAATCCGTACGTTCCTGTCCAGATTCAGACACCCGAGCACTAAGGCCGCTGTCGTCCGTGTCATTTTTGTGCAGTCAACAACCAAGAGGACGGGAGATTTCAGAATCTTTGCCAGTTCTGCCGTGCTGTAAGAGCCTTCTGCGTCCATGCCGTCGTATAAGCCCCGATTGCCCTCGATAACCCCTATATCGCCGGTACAATGGGAATTGAAGGAGTCCATGATCTTTTCTTTAGAGATGAGAAAAGGGTCAAGATTATAGCACGGATTTCTTGCAGCTACTGACAGCCATCCGGCATCTATGTAATCAGGGCCTTTTTTAAAAGGTATGACGGCGAGACCCTTCAGCGACCTCATGGCCGCGATTAAACCGAGAGAAATCGTCGTTTTTCCCGAACCGCCTCTAAGCCCCGCGATGACCAGTCTTGGATAATCTTTCATTACTCTCCTATTATAACCTACATCTATCCCGAGATTGCGATCGCAGCCGCTTGGTCTTGGTTCGGGCTACAGTGACGATTGACAAACCGATTGACAGTATGACAGCCATTGCATGAGGGCAGAACGGGAAGGGGATGCGCTGTCGGGTCCCACAAAAAAGGAAAAGGCAGGCCACTGCTTTGAGCGGCCTGCCCATCGTATCTATAACGAAAAAACGACCTGCTATTTAGGTGGAATCTCTATAAAACTGCCGCCGAAATAGGTATAAATGAGTTGCCCTGCGTCAACAAGGTCCTTCAATGCATCTTTTACCTCATCCCGTGAAATGCCAGCCTCTGCAGAAATGGTCTTCTGAATATCAGAAGATTTCAACTTCTTCTTCCCAACCGATTTCTCGACCAACTCGTAAATTTTCTTTTTCACTTCCTCTTTTTCCATTCTGCCACCTCATGTGCTCGCATGGTTAATACGTGGAGGGGGCAAAGCCCCCTCCGAAACTATATCACATATTACCACTTGAATGTTGGAGTTGTCCTGAATGTTTCCCTCGCAATGACAAAGTCATCGATATGCTGGTAGGTGAACGGCAATTTTGTTATCGTGAAGAACTTCTCCCAGCCTATCCTGTCGACCCACTCTCCGACCCTCTCGTGCTTTCGTGCGCCTGCGATATAAGAATCAAGGATTAGTTTTACGGTGTTGGTGACTTCAGGCCATCTTGGGGGATTGTTCTTAATGAACGGCACAGCGAGCTTTGAAAATTTCGGGTTAGACCTGAGGCTTCCTATCTTGCCACCCACGACAATCGCCACACCGTCATTTTTGGGGTCGTGAATCTCAATCGGAGGGCACACAGTGAAGCAGTTGCCGCAATACATGCACTTGTCAGCGTTAATCTTTACGCTCTTTTTCCCCGGATCAGGACTGATCGCCCCGGTCGGGCAGGAAGCGATGGTCGATGGAATTTCACAGACATTCGGCACCCTCGTATGGTCAATGACGGGTGGCTTTCTGTGGACGGCAACCACTGCGATGTCTGAGCAGTGGACAGCGCCGCACATATTGACGCAGCAGGCGACTGCCAATCTCACCTTATTCGGCGTCTCTTTCGTCGTGAAATAATCGGCAAATTCATCCATGAGAGCCTTCACGAGTCCGGATGCGTCCGTACACGCTGAATGACAGTGTATCCATCCCTGTGTGTGGACGATGTTGCTTATCCTGGGGCCGATGCCGCCCGTCATGTATTTCTTGGCCTTGAGTTCCTTCTGCAAAGGCTCAAGGTTCTTTTCCTCCGAAACAAGAAGTTCAACATTGTTTCTCGTTGTCCAGCGGATGTAGCCGCCGCAATACTTCTCAGCCATTTCTGCGAAATCCCTGATCGTAGTCGTGCTGAGAAGCCTTGGTGAGGCAACCCTTACTGTCCATATCTTGTCACCTTTATTGCTGACATGAACCATTACACCAGGAGTCAAAACCTCGTGGTATTTCCAGTCGCCGTAGTTTTTCTGGATCACGGGTGGCAAGAAATCTTTATAATGGGGTGGTCCGATATCCGTTCTTCTCTGTGGTGCTGACATAGCATTCCTCCTTTTATTTTTTCAAGACGTGTTTCTTTAATGCTGCAAATCTTCCTCGGTCCAGAAGAAGAAGGGGTCTCTTCTCGGCTCTTTCACCTGCTGGGGAACAGGAGCGACCCCGATAAATTCGAGGAACTCTCTCATCCCTTTCCGGATAATAAGTTCACCGATCCTCTCCCTGTTCTTTCCATGTTCGTCCCAGAACTCCCACATCTTTTTGATGAGGTCCTTGAATTCAGTATAGGGAGGCTCCATCTTGATAAACGGGACAATTACCCAGGAGAGGGTTGCACCGATGACGAACGGAGCTTTGCTGCCGATGAGGATGGTTGCACCCCTTTCGCCGGTCGGCTTCAATGCCTTTGTCATCTTTGCAATGCAGTGCATGCACCGGACGCAGTCTTCATCAGTTATCTTCAACTCCTTGCCATCATAGCTCATGCATCTGCTCGGGCAGCGATTCACAATCTCCTCTGAGATATTCATGCCCTTCTTGGCGTAGTTGGCCACTTCTGCCTGATCTATAGCGATCTTGCCCTTCCAGGTTCCGATGATGGAACAGTCCGCACGAGCGATGGATGCGATGCAGTCGACGGCGCAGCCGGCCGTTTTGAATTTGAATTTATAAGGGAAGGCGGGTCTGTGCATTTCATCCTGCCATTCGTGTGTTATGCTGTAATTGATATCGAGGGTATTGATGTTTGACCACTCGCACCGTGCCGGTCCGACGCAGCAGCTCGGTGTCCTCAGTGCGGACCCGGAACCACCGAGATCCCACCCGCGGGATGAGAACTCCGCAAAGATCGGCTCAAGGTTTTCGGTAGTCGTTCCGAGGAGAACCAAATCCCCTGTGGAGCCGTGCATGTTCGTCAGGCCGCTCCCATATTTGTCCCAGATATCGCACATCTCCTTCAAGAACTTTGATGTGTAGAAGAATCCCGAGATTGAATTGATTCTTACGGTGTGGAAGTTTGCGACATTAGGGAACTCTTCAGGCAGGGATGAATATCTCCCGATAACGCCTGACCCGTAGCCACGGACACCGACAATACCTCCGTGCTTCCAGTAGCCGCGTTTGTCCCTGTATGACTTTTCGAGCTGCCCGAGCTCATCAGTAGCCATCTCACTTTTCACTGCTGCTTTTTTGATTTCCGTTACAAAGCTTGGGAACGGGCCTTTTTCTAGCTCATCCAGCAGCGGAGTCTCATACTTCTTTGGCATAACATCCTCCTTTTTCTATTTTATTCTTCCGAGCACTCTCTGGATTGGGAATGAAATTAATACAGCCTAATATATACATCAGTTTATGGTCAAATAAATAAATTTAATCATTAAATCACATTTGCTTATTCAGGTGCAAGGCCGCATGTTTCGAAGACGGTCTGCAAAAAGTGTATGGGTCGTATGCTCATGGCTTTGCAGCGTTCCGCGGAGTTATCCGCATATGGATGCCCGTATTCGCCCTGAGGGGCCGAACTCAGTCGAATTGATGATTCAGGGAGGTTCTCGTGAAAATGAATAAGTGTCACGGGCTTGTCCGTGGTGACCTATGAAGTCGGCGCCTTCCGGCAACGGCATCGATGTCATCCTCCGCCATAATACAGACTTTTGACTACAGGCCTGTCTTCGTATACAATCATCTCATGGAAGTCGGTTTTCTTTACGACGACATATTCCTCGGGCATGAAGTGCCTAGGGGGCATCCTGAATGCGGCACGCGGTTGCTTTCGATAGTCAAAATTCTCAAGGATTCACCCCTCTTTGGTAAATACATCCATGTGATGCCGAGAAAGGCCGATTTTCCCGATGTCGAGATGGTGCATCACCACCAGTATGTGGAGCAGATCAGGAGTTTCGGTCAGGGATATGCAGACGCCGACACATATATTTCGAAGGGAAGTCTTGAAGCGGCTCTCTATGCTGCCGGAGCGGCGGCGGAAGCAATTGATCGATGTAAAGACGGCGAGATTCACAGGGCATTCTGTGCCGTCAGGCCGCCCGGACACCATGCCGAAACTGACAGGGCTATGGGGTTCTGCATCTTCAATAATGTGGCGATCGGCGCCTGTTATGCTCAGAAGGTCGGATATAAAAAGGTCTGTATCATCGATTTTGACGTGCATCACGGCAATGGCACTCAGCACATGTTTGAGGATGATGACACCGTTTTTTATTTCAGCACGCACCAGTACCCTCATTATCCGGGCACCGGGAGTGCCTCGGAGAAAGGGAGAGGAAAAGGGGTGGGCTTTACCCATAACATTCCTATGGATGCTGGTTCCGGGGATAAGGAATATTATGCTGCCTACCATGGCATCCTGCCGGGTCTCGTAAAGAAATTCCAACCTGATATCATGATGGTCTCTGCTGGGTACGACATCCATAAGGATGATCCCCTCGCAGCCATCAGAGTGTCCGATGAAGGGATCAGGAGCATCGTAAGAGGCATCCTCTCATTTTCTTTGCCGACAGTCTTTGTCCTCGAAGGGGGATACGACTTAGCTGCACTCGGACGGTCCGTTCTCATAACGATCGAAGAGATGATAAAGGATTAATCCTAGTGGCTCGGAAAGCGACAACAGAATTTCTTTAGCCTTCGAACGCAAAGGAACCAAGAGCTTTGAGAGTCAGCGACTTGCGTTGTCCGCCCGTAATGTTTGTGTTGTCTCCATTCAACTCAGATCGCGGGTATATAGCCCCTTGGGTGGTTCAGACGCAAGACGAATATTATCCATCTACCCATATCCTGTCATCAAATGGAAGCATATTTTGTCGCAAAAACATCCCAAAATGTACCGTTTGTCCTGATCGTTCCCCAGCCGTGGGAAGCATAAAATGTCGTAGAACCTAAAAGGAAGCATAACTTGTCATTAGTTTATTTTACGTATTCTGCATTAGCTGGACGGTGTAGAGGTCCACGGTTTTCCCTGCACCACATACACACCATTCCTTTATTTGGTATACCAACAAACCTCAAGCCTCATAGCGTGAAACAGAGCAGCCTTCCTACGAGTTCTCGCCGCTTGCCAATTCACGCTCCGGCCAGAGAGCGGTAAGGGCAAGAGCGACCGTGATTCCCAATGAGACCTCGACGAAACGGTGAACTCCGATGAGCCATGGTGGTTCTCCTCGCCCCACGAGCAAGACAATTGTGAGCGTGATGCCCGCGAATCGAGAGGCATTCTGGTCGAGACACAGAATTTCGCAAATCAACCCGAGCGCAAAGATCGCCGCACTAAACACAATAAGCCCCGGCTCAACATAGCTTGCCAGCAACACGCCTGACGCAGCACCCAGCGCGGTGCCCATAAAGCGTGGCTTCGATGCGCCCCATGAGGCTCCTATCGTTGACTGCATCACAATAAGCGTTGTGATTGGCGCCCAGTAAGCTTCCGGCATCCCCAATAACCGTGCGACGGCCAAAGATGCTGCCGTCCCGATGCCTGTGCGTGCCGAGTGCACCAGCCGGTTGCTGATCCACGCCGACGAAAACCACCTCTTTTCTTTTTGCCGCGACATGCATTCTCCTCTGAGTTGCCGAGCTCCCTGCCAAATCAGTCATTAGCAGTTGTGCTATAGAAAATTATAGCAAAATTTCAAAGTGTGGAGGAAATTATATCGATATATAGGTTGGCAAAATGTTCGAGTACACCTGATACTGGTATTCGGACCCGCAACAGACAAGGACATCCTATGGTGCCTTCTGTCAAGAAAAAAAAGAGCTGGCAAATTTACTTTAGTTTCAATGATCGTTCTTCGAGATCTTGCAAGAACAATAGTCTGCCTTACGTCCACTTGGACGATAGTATTTTTTCTTGACGCGCTCTCTCACTCCGATGGAACCTGATCTCTGATAGTTACGTTTATCCGACGTGTCCCGCAGTGAGCGGACCGCCCATCATCCCTTATCCAGAGTGTCAAGTTCATCTGCCATCCAAAAGCGATCGGTTGTTTTTTACTGCAGCCCCCGATACCAAAACAACCATATTTCCACACTTAATAAGATGCTCTCCCAGAGGCTTATGGTAATTGGCTGTGGGCTCAAGACCGAAGACTACCTTCGGAAGGTCATGTTGAACCTTAAGCGTTTCTGTCAGCGTCAGCAGCTTCTCGAATCCTTCAATCGTGTTGTCAAAGATCACTCCCTTGTACAGCGTTTTGCCGTTCGCCGTGCCGAAAAAGGCATTGTGCCTCTCCTTGGCCACGTCGATGCCAACGATTAAATACTGATCGGAGCCACGTATCTCTTTCTTGACTTGTCGAAACTCCCGCAGTCTGATATCATCTACTTGTTCCATAGAAACCTCCTGTGATGAATTTAGTTCTCCACAAACTCATTCTAAGCAGGAGGTTTCTTTTTGGATAGACTAGAAAGTTTTTCCGTTATGCTGTTAAATGGGGGAGTTTAACCTCATGCTCTATCCATATATAACTTTGTCCCGAACTCCGCACATCTCAATCCAAAAGAAAATCCATGCCATTCATCGTCCCGATCTCACAACGAGCAATTAGCGGTATTAGTTTCTTCTATCGGTACTCAATGGACAGACGGTCTCTTGCTTGAAAATAAAGTTTTGTCCCGAAGTACGCGAGATTATTGATATGTGAATAAGGCACTCTCGTGATCTGGAGTACACCAAGTACCTGATACTTTCCAGAAAGCTCAAATCTATGCATAGTTCAATCGGAACAAAACACCCGCTGAAAACGATCGGGACGTTTGCTTCAGCCACGAAGTCCTCAAAATATTAAGCGGGCAAATTGTCTCCCTTTCCGCGTGAAATATTCATGAGGAGGGAAGGTGGTTTCGCATCTGTAGCAACTTCAGATTGAAGCCTAACCGAAATCATCACTCACAGTATATGGATGACGTCCTAATATTAGCTACAACTCGGTCTGCCGCATTGTTTCGACTACATTTTACTGATTTCACAAATGATTATCCACCCGCTAACTCTAGAATGCTAACCCCCTAGACAATCCGAAAAATTGTAATTAACAGTTGGCGCGGAAATTGTAAACAAACGATATTTTATCTCTAGTAGGATGAATACATTCAAAGAAAGGATAATTGCAACCATTGACAATCCGACAAATCATAATAAGCTTATTCTTATAAGCTGGAGCATTATCACATCAGAGGATGGCCATACAGACTTATAGCAAAAGGGGGGGATTACCATGTGATCTCAACTCCCTAGATTTGAAGATGTAGAGCGGCATAATTGAAAGTAGATGTTACTGAGACCAAATAGGAGGAAACGATTATGACGAAGAAGACGGTTGCAAATCTGCTCGTTGACACTCTGGTGGCAGCTGGGGTCAAGAGGGTCTACGGATTGGCCGGAGATTCCCTAAACGGAATTACCGATTCGATCCGCACTCGAGATGACATCCAATGGATTCCTGTGAGACACGAAGAAACTGCAGCGTTTGCGGCGGGAGCGGAAGCTCATTTGACTGGAAATCTAGCGGTGTGTGCCGGAAGTTGCGGGCCGGGTAACTTGCATCTAATCAACGGACTCTATGACTGCCATCGCAGTCGTGTCCCTGTGCTGGCGATTGCGGCGCAGATTCCGAGCCATGAGATCGGCAGTGGATATTTTCAGGAAACCCACCCGGAACATCTCTTCGCCCAGTGCAGTCATTACTGTGAACTGGTTTCCAATGCCGATCAGATGCCTCGTGTTCTGGAGATTGCCATGCAAACCGCGATCTCACGGCGTGGTGTTGCGGTCATTTCCCTGCCTGGAGACATCGGGTTGCACGACGCCGTCACAAAACAGCCGCGTCTGCACTTCCCGGAACCGGAACCGGATATTTGTCCTTCTGAAAACGAAATTACCGTTCTTGCAAAGATTCTCAATACATCGAAGAAGATAACAATATTTGGCGGAGCGGGCTGTGCCGGAGCTCATACGGAGTTGCTCGAACTCGCTGGCAGGCTGAAAGCACCGATCGTGCATGCGATGCGCGGCAAAGAGTTCATCGAGTACGACAACCCGTTTGACGTGGGCATGACCGGTCTGTTGGGGTTTTCCTCGGGCTATCACGCGATGTTGAACTGCGATTTGTTGCTGATGATCGGAACGGACTTTCCGTATCAGCAGTTCTTTCCCAAGGAAGCGACGATCGTGCAGATCGACATCCGTGGCGAACAACTCGGCCGGCGCACAAAAGTTGATTACGGCTATGTTGGGGATACGAAGACGACACTTCGCGCCCTCCTGCCGAAACTGCTAGACAACAGGGACGATGAGCATTTGAAAGCGTCGGTCGAACACTATCATAAGGCCCGGAAGAACCTTGACGATCTCGCAATTGAGCATCCGAGCGATAAGCACATCCATCCGCAGTACGTTGTCAAAGTGCTCGACGAGCTTGCCGACAAGGACGCCATCTTCTCTTGCGATGTGGGCACGCCGACGATCTGGGCGGCGCGTTACCTGACGATGAATGGCAAACGACGGTTACTCGGATCGTTCACTCATGGGTCCATGGCGAACGCCCTTCCGCAGGCGATTGGCGCCCAAGTCAGCCATCCCGGTCGTCAAGTCGTATCACTGTCAGGAGATGGCGGCATTGCGATGCTCATGGGCGATATTCTCTCGCTCCGGCAAATCCAGTTGCCGGTAAAGATGATAGTTTTCAAGAACAACGCCCTAGCCTTCGTCGAACTGGAAATGAAAGCAGCCGGCATCCTGGAGTTCGCCACAGACCTGCAGAATCCGGATTTTGCAAAGGTGGCTGAGGCCTCTGGTATAATGGGTCTGACTGCAGAAACACCTGATCAGGTCCGACCGATGATTGCGCAGGCACTCACGCATGACGGACCTGCGCTAGTCGAAGTCCTCGTCAATCGGCAGGAAATCTCAATGCCCCCGACGATCAGTCTTGAGCAGATGACCGGCTTCAGCCTCTTCATGCTCAAAGCGGTCCTCAGTGGGCATGGCGACGAAATCATCGATCTGGCTAAGATCAATCTCTTTCGTTAGGGCCATGGATTGATTTCATGTGAGTTTTAGGAGGGACAACTAAACGCTCCCGACAAATTCTCGAATCCGTTTGTAAGTAACGGAACTCAATATTTTCAGCAAGATGTTTCTGTTGTTTAGTATAAGTAGAAACTGAGAATCTGATTTTAACAGTTTCCTTCGGTATTCCTTATTCTCATGAGCACTAGGTTTTTGCGGATCAGTCGGTGTACTTACCGGCGACCTCTGATAAAGCTGAGTCACATCTTCTGAGGCTCTTTCCAATGAAGATTTCTTCCGGAATCTCACGCGAGTGGAACCGAGTCGTCAAGATTCCCGCAATGTGAGTTGTCAACTCCGGTGCGTCGTAATCATGCAAAGTACGGGGCGAACTCCTTGGCAACGAACGAAGTATCTTTTCGGACCATAGTACGGGACGGAATACGCATTCACGAGAAGCGGGCATGCTTCGCAACCTTTCTTCCTGTCATCCACGCTAGAGGAGATCCTGAATATGCCACGGAGTACTTATGAAAGGAACACTTGCACTTCCCGGACAAGAGCAAAATGGGAACGCCCCCACCTTAATGAAATGCTGATCTCCTGCTTGACAAAGTAAGTTGATAGAGCTACCATAAGTTATGGTACTGTTACCAATCTTTATGGTAAGGAGTCGGCATGCTTGAGGGTCTTTTGGGAAATATCATGATTGAAAAAATCCTCTTCTTTCTCATCACCTATGGAGAAGGCTATCCTTTAGGCATGGCAAAAACCTTTGGTGTTCCTGTAAACAGGATTCAGCAGCAGCTGAAGAGGCTGGAAGACAGCGGCATTGTTGCAAGTCGACTTATAGGAAGAGTGAGATTGTATACGTTCAATCCCCGATATCCCTTCCTGACAGATCTCAGGCAATTAATCGAAAACGCTTACAAGTTCCTTCCCGACGCAGAGAAGGAGAAGTTCTATATGCGGCGGACAAGACCTCGGAGAGCTGGCAAGCCGCAATGAAAATTGACTGGAAGCATGTTCATATTAAAGATCTCGCTGCGATAGTGGTAGAAACACTCAAAAAGAAAAATATTGACATACTGCTTGTGGGCGGTGCTTGCATTTCTATTTACACTGACAATAAGTATATCTCCGGTGATCTTGATTTCGTTTCACACGCGGCACTCAAGGAGATTTCCGAAGCACTGCAGGAGATTGGATTCCATAGAAAGAGTTCCCGTCATTTTATGAGAGATGATTGTCCATTTTTTGTAGAGTTCGTCTCCCCTCCGGCGGCCGTGGGAAGCGAGCCAATACATTCAAAAAAAGAAATCAATACGAAGTATGGCAAGATCGTTCTGCTTACTCCTACGGACACTGTGAAAGACCGGTTGGTCTCTTACTACTATTGGAATGACCCCCAGGCTCTGGAGCAGGCAGCGATGGTGGCAGAGGCGCAAAAAGTAGATTTGAATGAAGTGCGGCGTTGGTCTCTCCAGGAGGGCTTTAAGGAAAAGTATGATAGCTTTATCGCAAGACTTCGAGGTAAAAAACTATAACGCCTCCATCTTTTACAACAATTTATACAACAATATTTCGAAGAAGCGTCATTCTGCAACTTCGCAGCAGGATGACGCTTCTTCGTACTCCTTACCGCCAATATTTTGAGCCGAACGAGGGATTCTAGTGGAACTAAACACCAGGTAAGATCCGACGTGTGTTTGCTACAAGCACAAATAAACGCTGCAGAGGCGAACCCTGACCATTTCATAAGTGCCGGGGTAAACGGTGCAGATTTCAAGATCTACTTCAAAAAATATAGATTCTGTAACATGTCTGACTGATGAAGGTCGGGTTAACGGTTGTTTTGTTGACAAGGGGAAAAGGATTGCTTACTCTAGGGTTAAAATAGCATTAATTTCATTAAAAATCATTTCTTGGATAGCATTCTAAGCATTCCAGGGAGTTCAACCCAAGGAGGAAGTATGAAAACAGTTAGGTGTCTTTCGATCGTTTTCATTTTCATCGTGGTTGTTTTTATTGTAGACGGTACGGCAAAAGCGGATAACGTAGGGGCTTTCCCTATTTGTGCCATTCTGGGGACTCTCCCCAACTTTTCCTCTAACCTGCCGGGCTATGTCGCTATGACTTTGTCTGCAGTTCCTTACGGAAGTTTCGTTGCTGTGGTCGGTCAGGCGACGTTTTCCTCAAGAAATACCTCACCGATGAGCGTAATCGTTTATAGCGTCAGTGGCGCAGCTTCTCAGAATGTGAACGGCTGGTGGCTTTCGCTTGAGGGTCTGGGCTACGACCTCTCCCAGACACCCTATCGGGGGTTTATGGGTGTTCAGCTGAGCAATGACTTTTCGACTAATACCTTCACGTATTCTCATGAGCAATTGGACGGCTCTTCGCTATTAACTTTCACGGGTTCTGCAATGATATGGTCGGCTACAGAGTGCGTTTTAGGCAATTAAAGGTAACCGATATCTGCAAAAAAGGGTTGGTTTGCTCAACCCTCGAAAAGGCATATTCCACAAATTAGTTAACTCAGTTTTGGTTGTCTGCAACCTTTGCCAACGTCTTGAATGATCTCATTTAAGTTGATGAGTTCTAGATGTTCGCTGAATTCAAGGCGACCATAGAAAGAACAACTTTTTGCTTGATAATCGGAGGAATCTCATGATCTTGACTAAAGGCTGCTTTTCTGCTAAATTCGACGAATCTTGTATGGATATCGCAGATGATGCGATTCTTTTCTCTTTTTCCGCAACAGTGGCTAAGTTAGGAGCATGCTTGTCTGTTGTCTTTCGCATTACTTTCTGCAAAGATAAGGTAAGATATCCTCGAACCTCAACCGGGAAGGTACCTATGAAAAAGTTCATCACTGTTCAGTCGGTATATTTTTTTCTAATCCTCTTTACTGCGACTGTACCTCTCTTTCTTGGAGGCTGTGGGGGGGGTGGGACTGCAACGCCATTAGCGAACATTACAGGGACCTGGACTCTGTCCACTTCAACAGGGAATTTCACGTTTACCCAAATCAACAATACTATTTCAGGAGAAACTCCGCTAGGCCAGACGATCACAGGCTCAATGAGCGGTCTGAATATTCAATTTTCCTGGGTCGATAGCACTGGCGCAACGCATTCGTATACCGGAGTGGTATCTCCCGACGGTACGAGCATGTCCGGTACGTACACTATCGGAAGCGGAGCAGCGGCACCATGGACTGGAACACTGACGACATTCAACATTACGGGTACCTGGACTCTGTCCACTCAAGTAGGGAGTTGGATGTTTACCCAAATCGGCACAACCCTTTCAGGACAAACGCCCTCAGCTCTGCAGATCACGGGCACGATTATCGGTCTGAATATTTCGTTTTCCTTTACTGATAGCAGTGGTAATACGGATACGTATACCGGAACGGTATCTTCCGACGGTACGAGCATATCCGGTACGTACACTATCGGAAGCGGAGCAGCGGCACCATGGACTGGAACACTGGAGACTTCATCAGTGTCCATTACGACAGGTGACTGGAGTGTGACCGAAATACCAATTGGCGGCACGGTCGGAACCTCGTTTACTGTATTTCTCAGCCAATCGGGCAGTACCGTTATAGGAAATTTTCCGACAACATCGACAGGGCAACCAACGCCAATGAACACAACGATCACAGGCACGATCAGCGGTGATACTATTACGTTTTCCTTTACCGATAGCAATGGACTTACGGATACCTATACCGGGACAATAGTTACCTCTAATGCGATAACCGTCGGCACATATACCATCAACGGCGCATCTGCGGGAACATGGTTAGCAACATGGACCAGTTCCATTTAATTTAATTGTAATGAGCGACTTAATTTTACGAAGTTCCATTTCTGGCAGGGACTGCCCACATCGTAAGTAGGCCCTGCGGCCGTTTCAGAAAAAAATCCGGGCATCCCGGAACTGAGTCCAGCCGAACGCTGGTTCCCGCAAATATAGCTCTCTCTGTATCCGCATGGGCCTGGAAATCCCTTTTGCTCCGTCTTCTCTTTATTTTCCCGGCTTGAAGATTGATACCGATAGTGGCGGCAGGGTAATTCTTATGGAATACGGCCTCAGCTGGAAAGGAATTTTTTCTGCAAGCACGCCTCCCCCGTTGCCCATATTGCTCCCCCAGTAAAAGGCCGAGTCGCTGTTTAGAATCTCCCGATAGAAGCCCGGTTCAGGCACACCGAGACAATATGACTGCCGTGGCACAGGAGTGAAATTGCAGACGAAAATTGTAAAGGCATGGGGGTCTATCGCCCTTCTCAAAAAAGCGACGACGCTTCCTTCCACATCGTGGAAATCTATCCACTCAAAGCCTGTATAATCAAAATCTACTTCGTAGAGGGAAGGCTCAGACTTATAGAGACGGTTCAGGTCTTTTACCAACCGCTGAAGACCCTGATGAGGTTTATGTTCGAGGAGATGCCAGTCGAGGCTCTTGTCAACGTTCCATTCGTCCCACTGGCCGAAATCATCGCCCATGAAGAGGAGTTTCTTGCCGGGGTGACCGAACATAAAGCCGAAGAGCAATCTCAGATTCGCAAACTTCTGCCACATATCACCCGGCATCCGGTTCAACAATGACCCTTTCCCGTGTACGACTTCATCGTGAGAAAGCGGAAGGACAAAGTTTTCGCTGAAGGCGTAGAGAAGACTGAAGGTCAGGTTGCTATGGTGGTATTTCCGATGGATAGATTCCTTCGAAAAATATTCGAGGGTGTCATTCATCCAGCCCATATTCCATTTCATGCTGAATCCAAGGCCGCTGAGGTAGGTCGGTTTCGAAACACGGGGCCAGGCAGTGGATTCTTCAGCAATGGTGAGGATTCCCGGATGGTATTGATGGGAGACCTCGTTGAACTTTTTGAGGAAGTCGATTGCTTCGAGGTTTTCCCTTCCACCGAACATGTTGGGAATCCATTCTCCCTCTTTCCTCGAATAGTCGAGATAGAGCATGGATGCAACGGCGTCGACGCGAAGGCCGTCAATATGGTAATTCTCTAACCAGAAAAGGACATTGGACAGGAGGAACCCTCTCACCTCGTTTCTTCCATAGTTGAAGATCTTAGTTCCCCAGTCGGGGTGGAACCCCTTTCTCGGATCTGCATGTTCATACAGGCAGGTGCCGTCAAAATAGCCGAGACCGTGCCCGTCAGCCGGAAAATGCGCCGGAACCCAGTCGAGAATCACCCCGATGCCAGCCTGATGGCACTGGTCAACAAAATACATAAAATCCTTTGGTTCCCCGTGCCTGCTCGTGGGCGCGAAATATCCAATGGTTTGGTAACCCCATGATGCATCGAGGGGGTGTTCATTAATCGGGAGGAGTTCCAAGTGGGTGTATCCCATCTCTCTGGCATAGGGGATAAGCTGCTCCGCAAGCTCACGATAGCTGAAAAACCGGTTGTTCTCTTCGACAACCCTCATCCATGAGCCCATATGCACTTCATAGATGGAAAGGGGCGAGCCGAGCCAGTCTGTCCGGCTTCTCGCCTCCATCCACGAAGAATCATTCCAGGCATATCCTCGAATGTCATAGACAATGGACGCGCTCTTCGGTCGGACTTCAAAATAAAAGCCGAAGGGGTCTGATTTCTGGGCAACATACTTAGAAAAGCGCGATCGTACCTCATACTTATAGGTTTGCCCTCCGCCGAGCCCGGGGATGAAGAGTCCCCATATCCCTGAGGAACTGAGGTTATGCATGGGGTGTATCTGGGCATCCCAGTTATTGAAATCGCCGACAACGCTCACCCTTTTTGCGTTCGGAGCCCACACGGCAAAATGGACTCCCTGCACACCGTCTATCTCAACCACATGGGCGCCGAGTTTTTCGTACTGCTTAAGGTGGTTCCCTTCAGCGAAGAGGTGGAGGTCAAAGTCTGTCAGTATCGTTTCCGGTTTAAGTGGGCTCATGGGACATCATCAAAACCATGTTACCGTTTTGGTGCCTTTCCTTTCTTCTTCTGGAAATCTACCCTCACAACATTGGAATCATCAGATCCGTTCCTGCTCTTGATAGGTTTCTCCTTTTCCATGCTGGTATTCGTGTCTAAGGCCGCTCCGGGAGTATGAGATCCGGTCATGAACTGTGCATTCAACTCAGGAGAGTAGATGACCATGATATCGTCAGACGGTACGTAACATTGCTCGGCCTTGGTGCCGAAAATCAACGCTGCCGAAATCCCTTGGTCATCCCACGAAAATTTCATTTTGGTATTCAAGACCAGCACGATACCGTTTTTCACCTCATCCTGGGTAAACCCGCGGTCTCCTATTCGTACCTTGTCCGAATGCCTCACGACGAGAAAGACGCGACCAGCCATGTTCAGCATTTCGGTGAACACCGTTTTCTTCAGCTCCTGTATGCTCGGCTGCATAGAAAATTGTATCAGATTTCAGTCATATTGAAAAGAGGAAAAAAGTCTTTCTTCTCCTTGACATATCGGAGGTCCCCCTGATAAAGTATGTCGACCCTGCCTGTCTTTTTCACGGGCAGCGATGAGAATCCAACGACAGGGAGGAGGGGTGTATGGATGCCCTCAATACGGGTACGAGAGAACGATTCCTTTGAAAATGCACTGAGAAAGTTTAAGAAGCAATGCGAAAGGGAAGGGATACTTTCGGAGGTAAAGAAGAGAGAGCATTACGAGAAACCGAGCGTTAAGAAAAAGAAGAAGGCGCTTGCGGCTCGAAAAAAGGCTCTCAAAAAAGTCAAAATTATGGTGAGATAGATGTCTCTCATTCAACGATTCGATGATGACCTCAAGGTGGCCTTGAAGGCGTCGAACGGGATCAAGGTCTCTGTTCTGCGGATGGCAAAGGCAGCCGCAAAGAACAAGCAGATCGAGAAGGGTGGAGAGCTGACCGAAGATGAGGTTGTCGCTATCCTTTCCTCCATGGTAAAGCAGAGAAGAGAATCTGTTGAGCAATTTACAAAGGCAAAGAGAATGGATCTCGCTGTAAGAGAGGAAGAAGAGATCGCGATACTCCAGACCTACCTTCCGCAACAGCTGAGCCGCGAGGAACTGGACGGGATCATTCTCGATGCGCTCCGAGAATCAGCTGTGCAGAATGTCCAGGACATCGGCAAGGTAATGCGCATACTCATGCCTCGTATCAAGGGTATTGCTGACGGCAAGTACGTCAATCTGCGGGTGAGAGAATTAATAGAGTCAGGATGAAAGGCTGCCCCGATGCGACTTCGAGAACTGTTCGATAGAGCGATCGCCGTCGGTTTGGAAAACGATCCGAGGGGGAGAGAGACTGTTGCAAAGGAGCTCGAAGAAAAAAAGAAGGAATATGACTCCCTGAAAGCGGACGAAAGGGAATTTTTTGATCCCGAAACCCTTTTGCACCCCTATACGGATTCGAGAATTCTGAACGGGACCGGCGATGAAAAAATAAACAGTGCCCTCATCGGCATCGACATAGAGGTCGGGGAGATTCTCCTCTTCGATCGGCTGAAGGAACGGGGCGTGAATGTCGATTTCATCGTCGGGCATCATCCCGATGGAAGGGCGTACGCGAAGCTTTATGATGTCATGCGCATGCAGTCCGATATACTCCACACGTTCGGCATCTCTATCAGCACCGCAGAAGACCTTATGGAGGGCAGGATAAAGGAGGTTGAGCGGAAGCTCATGCCCATCAACCATACACGATCGGTGGATGCCGCAAGGATGCTTGACATACCGTTCATCTGCCTGCATACGCCTGCTGACAACATGGTTGCCACATTCCTGCAGAGGACCTTTGACGAAAAAAAGCCCTATACGGTTTCTGACGTGATAGACATCCTCAGGACTTTTCCGGAGTACCGCGAATCAGCGCGTAACGGTGCGGGACCGAAGGTGTTTATTGGATCTCAAAAAAGGAAGGCAGGCCGGGTGTTCGTGGATATGACCGGTGGCACAGCGGGCTCGAAGGAGATATTTACGAGCATGGCATCCAGCGGTATCAACACCGTTGTCGCCATGCATGTCAGCGAGGAACATCGGAAAGAGGCAGAAAAAAACCATCTCAACGTCGTTATTGCAGGACACATCTCAAGCGACAGCCTCGGTCTGAATCTCCTCTTCGATGAGTTGATTCGGGGTACCGATCCACCCCTTGATATCCACGAATGTTCCGGATTCAGGCGTTTCAGCAGATTGTCTCATCAGCTATAGTCATCATTGAGAATTCTTCGTGCCCTGTGCCATACTCTTACATGAATACCGAGAGGCTTGTTCAAGAATTAAGGGCGCGTCTGGATATCATCGATGTGATATCAGATTATATTGAACTGAAGCGCTCAGGACGGAACTACAAGGGTCTTTGCCCATTCCATTCCGAAAAAACTCCCTCCTTCATGGTAAGTTCCGAAAAGCAGTTATTCCACTGCTTCGGGTGCGGCACCGGGGGCGACAGCGTCAATTTTGTCATGAAATATGAGAACCTCTCTTTTGCCGAGTCCTTGAGGCTCCTTGCAAAAAAGGCCGGCATAGATCTGAGGGAATTTCGTTCTGGAGGCGATCAGGAAGATACAAGGGAAAAACTGATCGCGGTATTAGTGGAAGCATCAAAGGTCTTTGCGGCGAATCTTAAAAAAACGGATGCGGCATACTCGTATCTCAGGGAAAGAGGTATTACCGATGAGACGGTCAGGGTGTTCTCCCTCGGCTATGCGGGTAAGGAGTGGCATTTCCTTTCGAGATCTCTCAGGAGCAAGGGATTCGTTGATGCCCTTGTTCTCCAGTCCGGAGCGGTTTCATCAGGAGACAAGGGTATCTACGATACCTTTAGGGACAGGATAATATTCTCGATATTCAATGTTCAGGGAGAGGTAATCGCCTTTGGCGGCAGGGTGATGGACGATTCGCAGCCGAAGTACCTGAACTCTCCGGATACCCCTCTGTTTAAGAAAGGGGACACGCTCTACGGCCTGAATCGGGCTAAAGAGGGGATACGGGAAAAGGGATATGCCATCATCACAGAGGGATACTTTGACGTAATCATGTGCAATCAGTACGGATTCACCAATGCGGTGGCACCCCTTGGCACGGCCCTCACATCGAGCCACCTGCAAAAATTAAAGAGGTTTACAAGGAAGGTTGCGCTCGTATTTGACGCTGACGAGGCCGGAAAGTCTGCCGCGAAGCGATCGATCCCCCTCCTGCTTGAGCAGGGATTTGCCGGAAAAGTGCTCCTTCTGCCGGAAAAAGACGATCCGGACAGCTTTCTGCGGAGGGAGGGATCTGTCCGGTTCGATAAACTGCTCTCGACGTCGCGATCCGCCATTGAATTTATCCTGGGTATTTCGAGGAAAGATAGGACAGAGACAGTGCGCGAGGTTATCGAGATTATCTCTGCGACCGGGGATGCACTTATGAAGGAAGAACTTATCAGGGAACTCTCGGAAAAGACCGGCATGAGAGAGTCGGTCATACGGGAGGAGATGAAAAGGCTGAGGAGCAAGCCCGCGGGAAAAACGAGGGGCGGATCCCCTTCATCCCCACCTCCATCGGTGCGTGCATTGTGTTATGATGAGGAGATATTGTTGTTAAGTGCTGTGCTTGCATTTCCTGAAATGCTGGACGCCATTTTAGAAAGAATATCGCTCGAAGAATTAAGAAACCTTTCGGTAAGGAATATCTTCAAGAATCTCAGAGATCGGGGCAGAGGCAGCAGGGTGGATTCGATTCTCTCATTTGTCACCGACGAAGAAAGAATGTTGATAACACGATTAACCGTCCATCCGGGATTCGACAATGAAACGGTGGACAAGAATATCGAGGACTGCATCAGGAAGATCCAGGCGAGGAAATTTGATGAACGGCTGAAACAGGTTCACGAGCAGATCAAACAGGCTGAGGTTACCGGGGAACAGGAAGTGCTCAAGGCCTTGTTGCCGGAAAGGCAGAAACTGATAAAGGAGGCGCAGTGAGGGAAGATTTTCACTATTTTGACGGTGAAGCGAGCCCTGAAGATCCGGAACTTCTCAAGGAAGAGGAAATAGGAGAAGAGGCATTAGCGGAGGCGGAGAAGGCCTTTCTTGCGGAGGGAGAGTATGAGCCGGTCAGGATGTACCTCAAAGAGATGGGCAACATTCCCCTGCTGACGAAGGAAGGAGAGGTCGACCTGGCAAAAAAAATAGAACAAGGACGTGACAAGATCATAAGGGCTATTTTTTCTCTTCCGTTTGCCTTGGAGAAGCTTATAACCCTTGGCAGCTTGGTGAAAAAAGGGGAGGCTCCTCTTAATGAGATCGTCCAGAATGAAAGCGACTCTGAAGAAGCACCAAAGGAGGAGGCGGAAAAGTTCGTTGCCGCTACCGAGAAGATAGAAAAATTATACGATAGGAGAAAGCTGGCTCTGGATAATCTCTATGCCCTCATCCCCCTGAACGATTCTTCCTGGGAGCTCTGGGCGGGGAACGGAGTGCGGAAAAGGGGGGAGAGAGAAGGGAAGGAAAGCCGGGGGAAGCGCCTCATTCAATACAAGAAGTCCCTGGACGCTAACCTGGAGGAGATTTTCGGCGAGGTGAGGTCGCTGAAACTGAAGGAAGATGTTATGTATGCGCTTTGCGAGGAAGTGAAAAAAATCGATCAAAAGATAGGGGACTTGGAGGATAAATTGGATTCGTCGGGCAAGAGGCTAAAGGCCCTCGGCTATGATTTTAACGGGGATGAACGGGTCTCTTCGGGGTCGTCCGTAAGAAGTTTGGGAACGAGAGACGTTGTGGAAAGTGTGCCAATAGGGAAGAAGGATTTCACCAGGGCTCACGAGGCACTGGCGAAGAGATACTGCGCGTATCGGGATGAATTAAATAAGTATGAGCGTTCTCTGGGTATTACCCAAAAAGGAGACAGGAGAGACATTATCCATGTCATCTCTGAATCCGGCGATGAGATCTTTTATGCCAAGAGCGCTATGATCGAAGCGAACCTCAGGCTGGTGATCAGTATCGCAAAGCGGTACATTGGGAAGGGGTTGAGCTTCTCGGACCTCATTCAGGAGGGAAATATCGGCTTGATGCGGGCGGTCGACAAGTTCGAATACCGGAGGGGGTACAAGTTCAGCACCTATGCCACATGGTGGATCAGACAGTCGATCACGCGGGCGCTCGCCGACCAGTCGAGGACGATACGGATACCCGTGCACATGGTTGAGGTGATCAGCCGTATCATCAAGGCAACGAGGGAGCTTGTGCAGGAAGTGGGCTACGAGCCCTCTCCCGAAGATATAGCCGCGAGGGTGGATATGCCTGTTGAGAAAGTCAGGGCCATACAGAAGATATCGAAAGAGCCGGTGTCTCTCGAAACTCCGGTCGGCGAGGAAGATGACAGCCATCTCAGAGATTTTATCGAGGACAAGGCAACCCTCTCTCCCCTTGATATAGCGATCAATGACGATTTGCGGACCCAGATCAATAAGGTGCTCTGTACCCTCAATCCGAAAGAGGCCAAAATTATCAGGAGAAGGTTCGGCATCGGTGAGGATGCGCCGCACACCCTTGAAGAACTGGGTCAGGAATTCGATGTTACCCGGGAGAGAATACGGCAGATAGAGGTCAAGGCTATCAGAAAACTGAAACATCCGTCACGCAGCAGGTGGTTGAGGACATTTATTGAAAGCTCTTGACCGGCGGAGAGATAACCATTTAGAATAACAGACCGAAAAAAGTGCTGGTAGCATTCTCACTGTGAGAACCCATTTCGGGCCCATAGCTCAGCTGGTAGAGCTACCGGCTCATAACCGGTTGGTCCCAGGTTCGAGTCCTGGTGGGCCCACCAGCAAGGAGCGGAGGTCATGTGAAGGAACAACTGAGACTTCTCAATGCACTTCAGGAAATAGATTCTGCCATGGTGAAGAAGATCGAGCTCATCGAAACAATCCCCAAGAAGATCTCATCTATTGAACACGCATTAAAGGATGCCCAAGGACTGTATGATAGGCAGAAACAGCAGTATGAAATACTCGAAAAAAAGAAAAAAGACAAAGAGCGGTCTCTCGATGACATAGCCGAAAGGGTAAGGAAATTGAAGGTCCGCACCTCTGAAATAAAAAACAATAAGGAGTATCAGGCCCACCTAAAGGAAATAGCGTCCGTAGAGAAAGAGCAATCCGCGATCGAAGACGAGATCCTGATTTTGATGGAATCCACGGATGCCACCTTGAGGGATTTGAAGAGGGTACAGACCAAGGTTGACGCCGAAAAGGAGAGGGTAGAGGAATATAAGAAGAGACTCAATGAAGAGATTGCGGTGGCGGAAAAGGAACTGGCTGAATTAAGGCTGAGGCGGGCCGAGGGGGTGCGGCATATCGATAACGATGTATATGAGTTATATGGTGCGGTGCTCGAATCAAAAGGGGGACTGGCGGTGGTGGAAGCGAGGGACGAGATATGCCGGGGCTGCAATATGAATATTCCCCCTCAGCTTTTCGTGGAATTGAAGAAAAACGAGAAGATCATCCAGTGCCCTCAGTGCGGCAGGATACTTTGCTGGAGGGGAGACGGGGACGCGGCGGAATCCTAAGTGCCCCGGCGGCTGGCTGGGGTGGCAATCTATCTCGTGCTCCTGCTCCGTTGCTCCGTGAAGATCGGTAGTGGCCGAGACCTCGGCATAACATCCTGGATGCTCGCATAGGCTCCGGAGCCTCCCGAGAGGCATCCTCAATTGCCTCCCGAAGAAATTCGATTCGAAATGGTTCGGTTCCTTGACTTCCCTCAGAGGAGCGATTTATAATCTTATAAGAAATATTAATGACATGGAAGACCACAAACTGAAAGTCTTCTGCACAGTTGCGGAGACGAGGAGCTTCTCAAAGGCATCAGAGATTATTCATCTCACCCAGCCTGCTGTCAGTCTTCAGATACAGGCCCTCGAGGAACTCTACGAAACGAAGCTTTTCGACAGGTCCTCAAACACGGTCATTCTCACCCCCGCCGGGGAGATCCTCTATAAATACGCAAAGGAGATCCTTTCTCTCTACGTTGCCGCTTCGAAGAATATCGGGGAACTCACCGGCCTCGTTAAGGGAAGTATCAGTGTCGGTTCAAGCACCACGATAGGGAATTATCTGCTGCCCCTCGTCATCGCTGACTTCAAAAAAAACCATCCGAAGATAAAAGTGCACATGCTCGTCGGCAATACGAAGAGGATCGTAGAGCTTTTGAACTCCGGCAACGTGGATATCGGTCTCGTCGAAGGCGATGTGACAAAACAGAAACTCATAGCGGCGAAACTCATCCGGGATGAACTGGTCGTGATCGTCTCCCCTCTGCATCCCTGGGCGAAGCACAAGGAAGTCTCTATCTTCGACCTGGCGAAGGAGCCATTCATTTTACGGGAAGATGGATCCGGGACCAGACAAATCATAGAAAAGTATCTGAATAAGCACGGGATAAGCACCAACGACATGAAGGTGTCGTTGGTGCTTGGAAGCACCGAGGCGATAAAAGAGGCAGTGGAGAGCGGCATCGGCATATCGATCGTTTCCCGGTGGGCTGCAAGAAAAGAGAGTAAGTACGCGAGCCTCAAACTGCTGAGCATCAAGGAGGAGAAACTGTTCAGGGATTTTTCCCTGATATTCCACAAAAATGCCATAGCTTCCCATACCGTGGATGAGTTTCTCTCCTTTCTGAAGCGGTATTCCTTCGATAAACTCATTTCCTGACGGTTCGACAAAACAGAATAGTGTTTCTTTATTGGATTGGCGGATCGGTCTTTCTCTTCCTGGTCATCAATTCGTATAGCCGAGTAATCGGGCTCCGCGGAGCAGTCCTTTTGACAGAGGATGCAAGGATGAGGCGATCATGAACGGGCACCGGTTGCCCGCCCTCGCCCTTTTAAACAAGCAATTTCAACCCTCTGCATATTACCCGTGCGAGCAAGGCGCATGCCGGTAGCGTGATGATCCATGCAAACACGATATTGCCGCCGATTCCCCATTGAACGGCTGATAGCCTCTTAGCCCATCTTCCGCAGTTGGAAAACTGAAAACCAATGAAGTCAGGCAGTTATAGCGTCGGACAGGCGATTTTCTGCACTACATTTTCGATGATCTTTGGTCTGGTGGGCAAGACGATCTTCATTC
>JBEKCV010000036.1:0-39230 GCA_050014695.1 Thermodesulfovibrionales bacterium | reverse complement strand
TTCTCTGACGATGACCGTACCGGTGTGCGTCTGATAGGCGTTGAGCTTCCCTGCTCTGAAATAGTTCCATGCAGTCCTGTATGACACGCCTATCTTCTTTGCGTACTCCGATAACTTCATGCAAATAGTCTATCATAGTACTCTATATATTACAATATATTTATTGAAGCTTAAGAATACTCACCCTGTAGAACTGTTACTGATTTCCCTCGGGTTGATCCTTCTTTAGAGGGACGCCCTCTGGCTGGAAAGAATATGAATAAGGTGGATATTCATTATAAGGGGAATAATAGTTATACGGGTGATAGTTGCTAGAGAAATAGAATGAACTATAGGGGTAATCAAAGTAATAATCTCCATACGGATAATTGTAGTAGTAATCGTATGGCCGATAATAGGCACAGCTGGAAAGTACAATAAAAAAACCTATTATTAAGAACGTCATCGCCAGTCTTCTCACTTTTGCTCCCCTTCCTTACAACAGGTTGTGGGCTTCCGCTTCAAGCCCTTCTATATAGATTTGAGCATTTTTTGGGGCCGCTGTCAACTCATCCTGTTTCTTCAAGCCTCGGCACACACTCGTTTTTTTCACACTCTATTCAACAAGTCCATATCACGAGAGAAAATTAAGCCGTAAGATTGATTCGGATTGAAAAGAGAAGAGATAGCGTTTCAGATATATCTTTCTAGGTCCTCCCGGCCATAGCCAAAGCACACATTCAGTCCTTTTGCTCAAATTCGGTCATGAGATTCCTTCCTGCGTTCTCCGTCTTGAAACCCTTACGCCGCGACAGTGGTACCGGTTTTCACCGGCCCCTTTCGAACGCGTGAAGAAGCTCATGATGACATCAATTATTACATTTCTGTTAAAACAATGTTACCTTTCTGTTAAATCATTATTAAACCCTTGCATCCTCATGACATCAAATGTTATATGTATTCAATGGATGTGAAAAAGATACTAGTAGTCGATGACGAACCCGACATTGTCGAACTTGCTTCCTATAACCTCACCAAAGAAGGTTTCGACGTTTCATCCGCCTCTGACGGCGAGGAGGCTCTCAAGAAGATCCGGACTGGCACTTTTGACCTCGTTATCCTTGACCTTATGCTGCCGGGGATACAGGGCATGGAGATCTGCAGAATTCTGAGAAACGATCCGCGAACGCAAAATCTGCCAGTCATCATGCTTACAGCAAAGGGAGAAGAGATCGACAGGATCCTCGGTCTGGAAATCGGCGCTGACGATTACATGACAAAACCATTCAGTCCTCGAGAACTCGCAGCACGTATAAGAGCTGTGTTGAGAAGGGTCAGCGAAAAACCTGCGGGAGAGAAAGTTATCCGCGTGAAAGACCTCGTTATCAACCTCGAGACCTACGTCGTTTTAAAACGGGGGATGCCCTTGAACCTCAGTGCGACCGAGTTCAAACTCCTGTTATACCTTGTTGAGCGGAGAGGCAAGGTCTTCAGCCGCGAGCAGCTTCTCGATGCCGTATGGAAAGACGAAGGCTTTGTTGAGCCGAGGACCGTTGATGTCCACGTCAGAAGGCTGCGCACCCAGATAGAAGACGACCCCTCAAGTCCTCTCTATATAAAAACGAAACGGGGTATCGGGTATTACATCGATGCAAGCATATGAAAAAAAGCCCGTTCGGGAGAATCTTCTGGCTGTATGCTTTCGTGATGCTTTTCTCTGTTGCGGTCATCGAACTCTATATCACCGAAGCGGTTAGGAGCGGTTATCGAGAGAACCTCAGGAAAGGTCTTTCTGTTCAGATAAATCTCATCTCAGACAGCATACCGTTTGATCAAACCAATCTTGACGCCCTTTGTCGGCAGTTAAAAGAGAAGACCGGGGCGAGAGTCACGATCATTACCCATGCGGGCAAGGTCATTGGAGATTCCGACATTGCGTCAACTCATATGGAGAATCATGCCGACAGAACCGAGATTCAACAGTCGTTGCTTTTTGAAACGGGCGGCTCCATCCGATACAGCAATACCCTGAAATACGACTTTCTCTACATCGCAAAAAAAATAATGAAAGGCAACAGGGTGGAAGGCTTTATCAGACTGGCGGTGCCTCTGAAAGAGATAGACGAGGCCGTCAATCAACTGAGGATAAAGCTTATCGTGGCTGTGAGCATGATCCTCTTGACAACATGGATCTTTTCTCTGTCACGGACGAATCATCTGCAGAGATTGCTGAGACAGATAATGGATTTCTCTCAGTCACTGGCTCGTGGCGAGATTAATAAGAGACTCTTCTTGAGAGGTGCCGGCGATTTCGATGAAATCGCCGATAACCTCAATACGATGTCTTTAGAGCTGCAACAGATAATAGCCGAAAGCGAAGAGGAGAAGAATCGCCTCAATGAAATCCTCAAGAGTATCCCGGATGCCCTCCTGATCATTGACGCCAAAGGGATAATCTTGCTTTCGAGTTCTGCCTCAACAGAATTTTTCGGCGATGTTCCACTGATCGGTAGGCATTTCATCGAGGTCGTGAGGCACGATGAATTTTCCGATTTGGTCGATGGCGTAAGAACAAATCGGTTGTCTGGAATAACAGAATTGAGGCTTGATCATCCTGAGGAGCGATACCTGATCGTGCGGGTATCCCCGCTTTTTTACAAAGAAGAGGAGCTTTCCGGGTTCGTAGCCGTTTTTCATGATATTACGCAACTGAGAAAACTCGAACAGATAAGAAAGGACTTCGTTGCCAACGTCTCTCATGAAATTAAAACTCCCATTACGGCGATCAAGGGGTTTGCCGATACGCTTCTCGAGGGTGCACTGTATGATAAAGAGAACGCTGTTCGATTCCTTCAGACCATTAAGTCCAACAGCGAGCGGATCAACAGCCTTGTGGATGACCTTATGACTATCTCGAAAATAGAACTGGGAGTAATAAAGGTCGAAAAAAATGAGGTTGACGTAGAAGATGTTACCGGAAACGTCGTAACCATGCTGAGGGATAAGACCGCTCAAAAGCACCTCTTTTTAAGAACCCATATCCATCCCGCCCACAAGATAATTTTTGCCGATAAGAACAGATTGACACAGATATTGACCAACCTTGTCGATAACGCAATAAAGTTTACCGAAACAGGCGGGGTAACGTTTGGCATCGATGGAGAAGATGAGGGAACTTTCCTCTTTGTTGAAGATTCCGGGATGGGAATTCCGAAGGAACACCTGACAAGACTGGGCGAGAGATTCTATAGGGTCGATCCGGCCAGGTCAAGGAAACTCGGAGGCACCGGGCTCGGCCTCGCAATCGTGAAACACCTTGTAAAGGCCCATGGCTGGGATATGCAGATAGAAAGTACGCCAGGCAGGGGGACAAAGGTGAAGATACTTCTTGCGTGAAGCAGTCTGCAATCCATAATTCGTGATGAACGCTCCGCATTCCGATACAATGACAAAAGAGCATGTATTTACGGATAAGTTCTTGTGGGGTGTTGCAACTTCTGCTTTTCAGCTCGAGGGCTCACCGTATGCCGATTGGGCATCGTGGGATTCTCGTCTAAGCGAAAAACCGGATCTAACAAAGCACTATAGCCTCTATAAGGAAGACCTCGCCTTACTCAAAGATCTCGGTGTGAATGCCTACCGGTTCTCCCTGGAGTGGAGCAGGATACAGCCGAGGGAGAACGTCTGGGATGACAAGGCAATATCCCATTACCAAGAGATCGTCAACATACTTATCGGTAACAACATTGAGCCCATGGTTACCCTCCACCATTTCACTCATCCCCTCTGGTTCATAAAACAATATCCATGGCATGAGGATTCCTCCATCGATATCTTTTCGCGATACGTAGAAAAAGTACTGTCGAAATTAACTGGTGTCCGCTACTGGATTACTTTCAATGAGCCCTATGTCCTGTTACTCGGTGGCTATCTCGAGGGCTGCATGCCCCCTGGGATACGAGACGCCTCCTTGGGGATAAAGGCGCTAAGAAATATGCTTATCTGTCACGCAAGGGCATATGACATGATTCACGCGAAAAACCCTCAAGCAATGGTGAGCGTGGCTCACAACATGGCTGCGCTTGCGCCGTGGAGGAGATGGAACCCGCTGGACAGGATACTCTCAAAAGTTGCCAAATACTTCTATAACCATTCACTTCTTGACGCTTTTTTGACAGGCAGGCTTACTATCAAGTTCCCGTTCAAGAATGCTATAGAGATTCCCGTCCCTATTAAGGCCAAGCTCGATTTCTTCGGTGTCAATTATTATACTCGGGTGCATGTGAGATTTAACCCGTTTAAGAAGATGGGTGTCGAGCTGAGACACAGGGATATCGGTGGATACGGACTGACAGATATGGGATGGGAAATACATCCACACGGGCTCGAGAAGGTGTTGAGATATGCGTTAAAACTCAATGTCCCATTGATCATAACGGAGAATGGCATCGCAACGCGGGACGCCCAGAAAAAGATAAAATTCATAAAGAGGCATATAGACGTCATTGAAAAGTGCCTCGAGAGTGGCATCGACGTCAGAGGATATTTCTATTGGTCCCTCATCGACAACTACGAATGGCTTCAGGGGCTTGATGCAGGATTCGGCCTCTACAAGGTGGATTTTGCTACCCTGAGACGATATCCCACCAACGCGGCTGCATATTATTCCTATCTCATCAGAAACAGGTCTTAGTTTTTAACAGGTTTTTAACAAGTTCTTAACAAAAACTTAATCCACCCTTAATACTCCTGTAACGAAGAAATATTATTGTAGTAGTTAATGTTGTTGTGTGATTTCCATATTCACACCAAATACTCTGACGGTTCTGTGGAGTTAAGAAGAACCATTGACCTCTTTGGGCAGGCTGGATTTGACGTCATTGCTATAACAGACCACGTTGTGAACGGCGACAGCCCCATCGGAAAGCTAGCTCATAGATTTAGATTATCAGTCAGGGCAGAGAATTTCGACGAATATATGTCCGCTATAAGACAGGAAGCCGGAAGGGCTTTGGTCAAATATGGCATGCTTGTTGTGCCCGGCGTCGAGATAAGCAAGAACTATCTATCTTCCGACAAATCCGCACATATATTGCTCATCGATATCATGGAGTTTGTCCCAGCCTGCTGGAGCTACGAGAAGATACTCCTTGCTGCAAAACAACAGAATGCATTGACCGTGGCGTGTCACCCTCACCACATGTCCGACATGAGCAAGAACACTTTATTCCTCTGGAACAATAGAGAAAAGTACTCACGACACATCGATGCCTGGGAAATTGCGAACAGGGATGACGTCTTCAATGTGATAAGCCTAAAAAAATATCCCTACATAGCAAACAGCGATTTTCACAAGACAAGACATCTGTATTCGTGGAAAACGCTGCTCAACTGCGAGAAGAATATTGATTCAATCAAGCGCTGTATACGGCATAACAACGGGGTTGCGATAACGTTATTCAGAAATTAGGAGGGAATGTATGGCGATATTCTGGATTTTTGCAGGGATAGCAATTCTCGGACTTGTAGGATGCGGACTTCAGATAGTGGCGGTCCGTTCCTCTATTTCTCGCGCCCACCACCACTCAGGGGAAGGGGATACCCTTCCCCATTTTTCTCCTCCCATTTCGATTCTGAAGCCCCTGAAAGGGCTGGATGACAATTTGTTTGACAATCTCGAAAGCTTCTGTAATCAGGACTACCCTGAATATGAGATTATCTTCTCACTTCAGGAGTACAACGACCCCGCCTTCAAGGTTGCCCGGAAGGTAAAAGAAAAATATCCTGATAGGAATATCTCATTGATCGTTGAAAGATGCGATGACGGGCTCAACCCAAAGGTAAATAACTTGATCCCGGCTTATAAGATTTCACGTTACGAACATATCCTTATCAGTGACAGCAATGTTCTGGTTGATAAGGCCTACCTCAATGAAATAATTAAACCAATGAACAGCCCGCAAGTAGGCCTTGTCAGCAATCCCATAAAGGGAGTCGGAGGAAGGTCTATCGGCGCTGTCCTTGAAAACTTGCACATGAATTCTTTTATTATGGGAAGCGTCTGTTTCCTCGACAAATTCCTTAAAATGTCCTGTGTTGTGGGCAAATCGATGCTTATGCGTAAGGGCGATCTCGAAGCCATCGGAGGCTTGAAAGCCTTCAAGGATGTATTGGCAGAAGATTATATGATAGGAAAGATGATGAACGAACACGGAAAAAAGGTGGTATTGTCCCCCTATGTGATAGAGAACGTGAATCACTATTGGGGGATGGGAAAATTTATAAACAGACATACCAGATGGGGCAAACTCAGGTGGAAAATCGGGGGTCTGAAATACCTCTCTGAATTACTCGGAAATGCCGTGTTTATGTCTTCACTTCCGATAGTCCTGTGGGAGCCATCAAGGATTACCGTGTCCTTTGCGCTTCTTGTCAGCCTTCTGAAAGCCGCCGGCGATTTTTCTATCGGGAGGCGTGCTGCCTCAGATCTGAACCCCTTCTTGTTTTTCCTGGCACCGGTTAAAGACATCATCATCGGAGTTATCTGGTTTATCCCTCTTGTGAGTAATACGGTTTCATGGAGAGGCAATAGGTTTATCATCGGAAAAAATTCGGCATTGCTGCCCTGTCCTGAAAACGGCTTCTGGGCGTGGGGATACCGGCTTGTTGATGCAATACGGGAAAGGATTGCCTGACGGAGAAGAACAACAGGCCGTTTGAGGAAGCTACGTCACCGATTGAGTGCCAGCATCTGCTTTTGCATAGAAAGGGCAATTTCTGTGGTCTTTACTCTTGCAGCACACCTCAAGCAGAGATCCATTGGGAATAAGAGGAACTTCTGCTATCCTGCAGACTGCCACGAGCCATAATCGTAAATAGCGACATGCCATAGATACCTCCCCGATTTTTCTCAAGCAGCTCAAGAGAGCTGATGCCTCTCGCTTTTCAAAACAATCCTGCGAATTACTTCGTACCGCATTCAGATTACCAAAGAAGTATTACACGGATATTACGGTAATATGAAATTTTTGCATTTCATAGGTATCCGGCAATTGACACATCGGGAAAAGAAGCGACCTATGGTTCTGAGACGGCTCAACCATCGAAGTTTATCAACTTCGCATTCATTCAAAAAATCGCGACCCTCGTTGCATCGGCAGTTGCAGAAGTCGCCGGATTTTTTTCTTTTCGGCGGCGCCTAAATCCTCCCGGCCGACAGCGGACTAATTCGAGCGGCTAAGAACTGTCAAGGAAAGCCTACTTCTTTTCGCCCGGCAAAAAGGGGTCAAAAAGCTTCACCGGGGTTTCGATGGTTCTTTTGATGATGCCCAATAATCCAGACCCCACTGCCGAAACGGGCTGATAGCTGACCTTTGGATCCTTGAGGTCACCACTGATGTCAAGGGGAATTGAGATGAGCGTGCCGCCGAGAATCCTCCCAACGATAGGAATCATCTTGATCATGTAATCAGTTTTTCTCAGAGGGCAGATGAGAACAGTAAAGTCCACCTTTTCATTTTTCAGATCCGCAGAACCCTCGGCGGCAATCTTCATGACAGAGCTGTCCATAATCCCTTCTTTCACCTTCAGCAGACCCGCCTTGAGTTCTCCTTTTGCCTTTATGGATTGATATTCAAGACCTTTTTGCCTCATTTGGGAGAACCCTCTGAGGATTTGATTAATTTCGAGGAAGTCGAAAACCTTCAGGAGCGATAGGTCACGGTAAATACGTCCGTCCTTGGCAACAAATTCTACGGTTCCCTGGAGGGAATTAAGCAGGGTTTCTTTGGCCCCTTGTGCCTTCACTGTTCCCTTTAGGTCAAACATTCCTGTTATTATTTCACGGTCTGCAACAAGACACTCAAGGGTAGATTCCAGTTCCTGGTTGTCAGCAGTGAGCTGAAAATCCAGGGAGAGGCCGCCTGGTGTCACCGACAGCGTTCCCGGTGAGGAAATGCCGCAGAGAGTCGCCCTCGTCACCACAATGGCAACATCATTACGATGAACGGCTATGTCCGCACGCAAAGGCATCCAGCTATATTTGTCGTAGGTGAAAGCATTGGCTTTCAGCCTCAGGGTTCCGTTCACGGGAAGGTCCCAGGTGTTGCTGTTCTCTGTTTTTCCCATTGCTTCTAGCGTCTTTGCTATTTTGCCCCATTCGATCCGGTCTGTGGAAAGATCCATGTCAACCACCAGGTCCTCCGGGGTGGACTTGAGACTGCCCTGAAGGGAAAAGGGGTTGTTGTCCACCGCGAGGGATGCGGAGTCTACGGCAAGACGGTTTCCATCACCGTCCATAGACAGGTTTTTTATTGTCAGCAAGACACCCTGTTTCAGTGAAAGGGAGATATTTTCCCCTCTGAGCTTCCCCTGCGCGGTGAACCGAAAGGGCTTCTCCCTCTGGATTTCTGTCCGGAAATCTCCTGCTATACTTCCCTCGGGGAATTCTTTCTCGGTGATGATCCTGTTCACTGTTTCGGAGTTCAGGTTTCCGGCAAAGGCAAGTTTCAATGTCTTGTCCTGAAGATCAATGGAAAGAACCGCATCAGAAGAGGCGTCATGGATAGTGAGCTTATTGATCACAAGTCCTTTTGAATGCTTCAACAGGTCGGCACCGATCTCCAGGCCCCTCTGGACTCTCAATTTACCTTGGAAACGTACCGCGCCCTCCTCCAGTGCGATATGAGCATGTTCAACCGTGATGGGATGCTGGAGAGAAATCTGAGGAGGCAGATCTGCAAGCTTCGCAGTCCATTGGAGGGAGCGGGGCCCCATCTTTCCCTGGAAGGTCATATCAGTTTTTCGGCTGCCTCTCAAGTAACCTTGATAGGCGCCTGACAGGACCACCGACGCATCAAGAATGTCTGCATGGGCATCAGTGAGAGATATCCTTTCCTCACTTGCGGCGACAGTTCCCTTTTTCAGAAATGCCGCAGCAGGAAGAAAAGCCCCATCAAGGACAATGTCCTCCACTTTGCCTGACAGCATGAAATGCCATTCCTTTGGCTTCTGAAGGGGGCCTTCTAAATGAAGGGTATCAAGAGTGATGACCCCGCGCACTGAGCGGATGTCCTCCAGGGACCCTTTCATTGCGTCAAAAGACTTCAACCACGGATAAACTTCATCCTGATCTATCCTCACTTTTCCAGAGGGGATTACGATGTAAGGGGTATCTCCTAAGCGTAATTCACCGGTAAGCTCTGCAAAGGAAGACATGCCCAGCGTGCCGCCGAGTTTTTTTACGCTGATTTGCCTTTCGTCATAAATGAATTGGCCTTCTTTGATCACCAGGGGAAAAGGGAGTCGCTGATACTCAGCGGTAAAAGAGACTTCAGATAAGTCCAGTCGTGGCTTAACGGAGGTTGTGCTATCGCCAAGGATAATCCTTCCCCGGGCTTCGCCGTGTATGGCATGAATGCGATCGATTTCTTTCAGGAAAGGCTCATCCTTTATCAAGCGTCTTAGGATATTCCTGGCCTCTGCCAGATCCGCCCTCACTGCCGCATCTATGTGGAGGGGGGCGTCCCTCCCCGTCAGTCCTACTCTGAGTTTCCCATCCCTCACCTGCGAATTCCCCAGATTTCCTTCAACATGCTTCCCCTCCAGGATGCCCTTAGAAATGATGCAATCTCCATTCACCTCCTTGAAATCCAGATGCGGACCCGGGACAAAAATCTCCCCTCCCTTCATGAGGCCTTTGACCAGTATGCTCTCTGTTTTCCCCAGGTCTTTCAGTGAAGCTCCGTGACTGCGTAGCGTGATGAAGGACGCATTTCCTCCCCTCACATACCCAAAAATATCCTGGACGATAGGAACCTTCCCCGCCAGTGAGAGAGCCACATTCCGCAAGGACGAGACATCCACTTGGCTGCCGGTCAGCTCTAACCCGAAGTCCTGCAGAGCTTTATCAAACATGAGTGCACCGCTTAGGGTGAGTCGTGGGTACTCAAGTTTCAGTTCGTTTAATGTTATCTCATTCTTGTCATTGGTCAGGGCAAGGGCTCCGTTTATTCCGACTCCCTTCAGGAGAATCCTTTCGTTCTTATTCAGGAAGGTCAGGTCTTTGAAGGAGCCTTGCACTGCTGCCTGCAGGTCTTTGAACCCAAGCATCCTGAAAGAGAGCATGAGATTTCCTTCAGAATCTCCAAGATGCCCGAGAGCATCGGGGAAAAAATAAGGGATGATGAGCTGTGGCTTTAAGCCTGTCAGCTTGAGAGTACCAATGCATGTGAAATCCTTTGGGTCTAATCGTATCCCGAGGGAAATGCTCTTTGAGATGTTGGAGCTGCAGATGAGGGTTATGCTGACTCGCCCGGGAGGGAGGACGATCTGTCCATCAAGGTCCTGGAATGAGAAAAGGAGGCGGTTCGGATCGGTTATTTTGATGCTCCCTTTCTCTATAGCAATCGCGATGTCGGGTGCGTTGGATGCCAGGGTGTTCAAAACGAGAGATAGCTTCTCTTCGATGTCCGAAGCAGAAAAAGGTATCTTGCTGTGTATCCCTCTCGCAGGGACGGTGAGTGATACATGAGGGGCCTCAAGCTGAATCCGTGCGATTGTAACCTTCCCTGCGAGAAGGGGAAATAAGCGTGGGTAAATTATGAGTGAGTCGATGGTTCCCTCTGCGGTTCCCGGGAACGCGAACTTCGCATGGTCGATCACTATTCGCGGTTGGGGGAACAGAGAGACATCCATTTTTTGAAAATCCATGGTGCCCGCAATTTCTTGGGAGATGCGGGCCTTGATCTTCGCCCGTATCGACTCTAAACCGATGAGCTTAGGGAAAAGGAAGTATAGGGCCAATAGGACGATAAGGATGACCCCTATGCTTCCCATGCTCCTGGAAAGAAACCTTTTCCACTTATGGACTGATTCTTTCGTCATGAAGAGTTAAAAGCTCCTCCATCCCCATTATATAACCCTGTCTTCATCAGACATAGCCGGCCACACGCGGCTGAAGAGCAGGTCATCTAGTAAACTTAAGGTGCCATGGTCAAAAAAAAGAACGGGGCAGATTCCCCCCTGCAGGCGTCATCCGAGACGGTCGCAGCTTAACACCCTTTTCCCCCCGCTTTCGGAATCGGCCCCCTTACTTGGCCGCGCTGTGCAATTCTTCCTGCACCTTCTCAGACAGGAACATCTTCAACAGCGACTGATAAGGAACATCCCTTTTGTTCGCTAGCAACTTAAGATGTTTGATAAGAGATTCGGGCAGACGAATGGAGATCGTCTTAGTAGATGGCTTTAAGTTCTGGAAAACAACCCGTTTTGCCATCGAGTAGTCAATATACTCAGAGGAATCATGCGTTGCCCAAAACTCAGATTCCTCTGCTTCGCACTTAAATGTAGGCATCTTCTTGAGTCTGCTCATATACTCTTTTCTCCTTCCGGTTCATGTCACGTGCTGAAACTATTCTTATCTTCGTGCCTCTCAAGGTGAACACAACGAAAAGCAATCTCTCAGTATCCGTTTTACCCAATAGGAAATATCGATCCTCCCTTATTGAGTGCGTCTCATCCCTCTTAGAGATAACCGGATTGTTAAAAAACATCTCTTCGCACTCGACATAAGAGACTCGATGTTTCTCCCGGTTTTTCCCGATATTCCCTTCATCCCATTCGAAACCTTCAGCGAGAGATACTATGTCGATCCCATCTTTCATGTCAGTATATTATCAATATATACAAGGGAGAACATCTTGTCAATCTTCTATTTGCCGTTGGGCTAGGATCAATCGCTTCTCGCACCATGCGCAAATCGACGTCTTTTCAAACCTGCTGTTGCCGTTGAGGGCTGATGATATGGAGATTTAACCATTGCTTCATATTTCCGTAACATTCTTCTGTTAACCTCAATAAGTTGAAGTTATGATCGCCATCGATCAGCACGAGATATGAATGAGACCATAATCATATCGATTGCTTTGACAGCGGGCATTCTGTTTATCGCTTTGACTGGCGGTGAAACAATCATTGCACATACGAGTGTCCGTCTTTCTTGGCGAGAAAAAAGCATACCATCAAGTGATTTTTTTAATCATCGAGGCCGCAGTCTCTGAACTGAGAAGTGACCTACCCTCGCTCTGCGCCTCGGCGGACGCTCACTCCGACACCGAAGGGCGTTTACCCCGCAGGTCGCCGGATACAAACCTGCGCCAAGAGCTCAGTGTGATTTTATTATCAATAAAAGGAGGTGGTTGGAATGTGTCCGAGTTTCAAGACGGGAATTTGCGAGTTGGCGGGCATCGAACCGGAAAGATTGCAGTGTGCTGACAAAGATTCATGTTTGTCGGGAGAATGGGAGAAATGCAAGGTCGTCATAGCTCACTATTTCATCTCAACCGGCATTGCCTATGCCAAAGTTGCATAGGTGCGTGGCTTATCATACTTGATGACAAAGATTTAACCTGATTGTAATAATCTTGTAACAAAAAAATGGTAGCTTTAAGGAAAGAAAGGAGGACGGGATGCATCAAGCGAGAGAATCTATCTGTCAGTACCTGAAGGGTAGCGTTGACGGAGCTCTGTGCGGTGTTGTTGACAAGTTGGTAAGATCTCTGGACGATGCTGACATCCGCTTCTGCATGAACAGGCACCATGAGGCATGTTCGTACTATGTCTTCTCTTTGCGGAGGACATTGCGTGAGGCGGTAAACCCTGATATCGCACTGGGCACGCTGTGACCCCAATGGATACAATATTTCATGAAAGAAACAAAGTGCGAACAGTGGCCGAGAAACCGGTAGACGAGATCAAATGTCCTTCGTGCGATGGTGATGCTCTCTATAAATATGGAAAGGCCTGGACAGGCAAGCAGAGGTATCTCTGTATCATATGCGGGAAGCAGTTTACCATTAGTTCTAAAAGGGCAACGGTAAGAGGCAAACCGGTTTGTCCGGAATGCGCAAGGCCGATGAGCCTTTATAAGATAGACGGTGATATAGTCCGCTTTCGATGCTCAGGCTATCCGGATTGTAGAACATTTAAGAAATACAGAATGAAGGAGGAATGAGATGAGTTACTACATCCATAATGTCCCGGGAAGATTGAGAGTAAAGAGTCCCGTGGTCAAAAGGAACGATGATGCCGCGGATGAAATCAGAAAGACCTTAAGCACGATGATCGGCATTGCCACCGTTGACATTAATTTGACGACTGGTAGCATTCTCATTAACTATAACCCCAAAACCATACACCACAACGATATTATTAACACACTCCAGAGGACAGGTTTTTTTGACACATCAAGGGCACTCAACACTGATCAGTATATCCATAGGGCTGCTTCTCAAGCAGGCACTATCGTAGGCAAAGTGATATTCGGCACTTTTGTCGAAAAAGCCCTTGAAGGGTCAGCACTCTCACTGATAACTTTATTGATATAATTCAGCTAGTTATCAGCCTCACTTCTACCCAGCGTCTCAGATGGGTTTCCCCCCTTTTTACTCTAATTATCATTCTTGGTACTCCCTCAGCCAAAAGCAGACACAAAAATCAACGGCGCCACAATAGGCATTGCTATAAGAATATCGTGAAAGCTCACACGTCTCCGCATAACATAGGGCTTCCGATGGAACTTGCCTCAACTTTACCATCTTAAGCTGCTTCGTGACACCACTCTTCTTGTCTTTGACCGTCATCCAGCCCCCGGGAAACGTGAAAGACCTGAACTGGTCCAACCTCTTGAACCGGGGATAGCCTATATGCACTTTCTTCTTGATTTCAGCAAAGAACTTCTGGAACGCCCTGATCGCGGCCGTTTTGGGGTGATCTCCGGATCAACTGGTCGCCATCACCGCAATACCACAAAGATGTTAGAATAAGAATAGATCTTATTTTCGAGAGAGAACCCTGACGTGGAGAGAATGTGGCATGGAATATTACATTCATTACGTACCTGGCAGAATTAGAATTCAGACGCAGACAATTCATGAAAATTCAGGAAAAGCTCAAGAATTTGAATGGTTTATGAAGGGAATCGCTGGAATTATGGCGGTGGAGACCCACATTGTTACGGGAAGCGCGATAATACACTTTGATGAAAAACAAATTAATTGCGAACAGGTTATTGGGATTCTTGAGAAACGCGGATATTTCTATCTTTGCAATGCCGAGACCTGCAATGAAGTTATAGAGAAAACAACAGAGAAGGTTCTTGAAGTTGCAGAGCAAGTGATAACCGATTCTCTGGGGGGGATAGAAGAATAGACTGCCCTTCGATCTGCTCGGCACCGACATATGATATACGTGTTTCTTGCACTTCACTTCCTGCTACGGTTGCTCCTTCGACTTCAAAAAAACGGATATTCGGAAACTCGTGTGGATTCTCTGCTTCAAGCTATGCGAACAACATATTTCAAACTCGGACAAACGTCTTGAGTGACGACTAAGGTTCACCCTCTTCGATCAGTGTCCATAAAGGGAGACTGTTCGCGTTCACCTTGGCTGGCGCCCAGAGATAATAGAGATTTACGTCAGCTGCAAGGTCCTTCACGAATTGAGAACTCCCGCTTTTCACCGCGATCTCGTCAATCCTATCGATCACTAATACTTCAATACTTTATAAGTCATCTTTATCCGCATGCTCTCTGGTTATTTCGCACAAATTGAATCTCTCGAATCGGATGACAAAATCCCTATGTCCCATTGCCGAGTTGTCTCCTCACACGGTAGTCTCATGGAGCAATGAAACTGTAATCTTGGCGTGTAGATATTACACATTCATGACAACAAGATGAACTCTTTGTGAAGAAGCTATTGTTCGTTACTCTTTGCCCTCTTTTGAGCGCCATGCTGAATACAATACCATGCGCCTAACATCTGCTCACTGAAGGGAGACCAGTATGAGCTTCGCCTTCATCCATCTCATCCCAACCACAGATAATTGTTCTGATCAGGGTGAGTCCTTCCGACGACTTTTTATTTCTCGCACATCCTCCCCACGATAAATTTCACAAAATCGTAATAGATTTTTCATTATAAAGTAATTAGGAATGGTTTAAGATGGAGACAATCTATTTATTCAAGGGAGGTGAAAAAAATGAACCGCTGCGATTTATCAAGAGGAAAGAAAAATAAGCAGTACGAAATCTGGGCTTTCAACCGAATAAATGACAAAAAAGCGTTATGCCATCTTTATAGGGGCCACAAGTGCATCCCTTCGCACGATGAGAGTTGCATAAGTTGTTATCGGACGTGTTCACAACAATTCAATGGGACCTTCATCGAAGAGTGATCTGGGCGACGTGGTATCAAGCTGTAGGGGGGTAGATGCTATCCATAATCAGATTGGTGTGCACCGTGCAAAGGCCTGCAAGCGAGCTCGCCCCTTCCGCGTTTTGTCCGCAGCCTGCTGACTTTTCTTGACAGACCCACCGATGATGCTCGCTCTTCCGGGCATATTGGGGATACAAAAAATGACACGCATCTTCTATGTCTTGCTGATCAAGACAAGAAACAAACAAGCAAAAATGGAGGAACGCCTATGCAGAAGCGATTGGCGAAAGCGTGTCAGGGCAGAGGCGGTGTCACGATAGATTCAAGATAGAGGTGAGCAACGAATCTGCCGATATTCGCCCTATCAGCTTTTGCCGTCACTCCTGATAACTACTTCTGCAGATGTCCAATCCCATCACCTCCTTTTGAATGCCTCCCATTGAATTTAGGAGAAGACCTGTTACAGTATAAAAAAGAAGCGACTGAGTCACCCAAAAAATCACTGCTCACTGTATCTTAAATGGACTGACTTGTATTGTTGGTAATCCATAGATCGTTTGAGGAGGGGACGTATGACACTTTACCAATTCGTCATTAATAACTTGGCAGCCTTACTGTTAGGAGCGTTCATCGGTTTTGAACGTCAATGGAGACAGCGCACTGCAGGCCTACGCACCAACTCCCTGGTCGCTTTGGGGGCGTCGCTGTTCGTTTCGCTCTCCTCGTTGGTGACTCAGACGAATGATCATACCAGAATGGCTGCTCAGGTCATCACCGGCATAGGTTTCATTGGCGCCGGCCTCATGCTGAGAGAGGGAATCAACGTTCGTGGATTAAATACTGCAGCCACTCTTTGGGGTGCTGGTGCTATCGGGACGCTGGCCGGTTCTGGCTTCTTGCCGCATGCATCCATCGGTGCTGGCTTGGTTATTATAACGCACCTTGTCCTGAGGCCGGTTGCAAGAAGCATCAATCGCCAGACAATCGAGGATGTAAGCGAAGAGCGCCTCTATATCTTGCGCGCCGTCTGTCGAAGCAGCGCCGAACAGCACATCAGAACACTTTTCGTCCAGGAGATCGTCAACGAGTCACTTTTGCTCCAAGCTATGGAGAGTGAAGACATCCAAGGGACTGACAAGGTTGAAGTCAAAGCGTTCATCTTGGCCACTGGACGGCAAGATACGCTGATGGAAAAGGTGGTAGGATTACTGAGTCTGGAGCAGGCCGTCAGTGCCGCAAGTTGGAAGCACATTCCCCAATCCCTGGATGAATAAGAAGAAGTACGCAATAGTTGTTGGGCTGCAACAGTATGAACCTCCAAAGAGTTGGGTAAGGAAATAAGCGCCGATCAAAAAAACAACTGTTCGTTGGACATCATTTCTCTTAACGAAGACCGATGAGTTATTCGCATGTTGGGATCGTTAATCGGATAGTTCGGCTACACACTCTTCCCTTGGTACCTCGTTGGTGACTCATTCCTTGTCAGTTCCCTTTTGTCCAGCAGGTAACGAACCCTTCTACTCACAAGGATCGGTAAAAAATCCCTGATCTTTGCTTCACTTTTTAATTTACTCAGAACGATTTCATAAAGCCGTTCAACCGTATCAACTGAGAGGCCGGCACGGGCAGAGAGCATCTTTATGGAACCGAGATGGAGCCTTCTCTCTGTTTCATCATCATAGAGGAGTTGCTTGCGCTCTTCAGGCAGTGTTTTCATCAGGGCCTTACCCTCGTAATTCCTGGACTTTGTCAGTCAATTCCCACGGCAGTCCTATGTCCATTCTTCCGACATGGCCGTATGCTGCGAGCTTTCTGTAAAATCCACCCTTCAAAATTGACGGCAGGTGTCTCAGGTTGAATTGCTTCATTATTCCTGCAAGACGGAAATCAAAATGTCTCTCAACAAGTTCCGCTATCTCTTCATCTGCGATTATGCCTGTTCCGAAGGTCTCGACCTGAATGCTTACAGGCCTGGAAAGCCCGATGGAGTAGCTGAGCTGTATTTCGCACTCGTCGGCAAGTCCTGCGGCAACGATATTTTTTGCCGCATAGCGGGCTGCATAGGCACCTATCCTGTCTATACGCACAGGATCCTTGCCGCTCAGGGCTGCTCCGCTTTGTCGAGAGTATTCTCCGTACGTATCGATCGCATTTTTTCTCCCCGTTAGCCCGGAATGCACTGAAGGCCCTCCCACGATAAATGAGCCGTCAGGATTTATAAATATCTCTGTGTTTCTGTCGGGCTTTATATCCTCGTCCAGAAATGCAGAATCTATGACAGCCTGCCTGATATCGTCCTGAAGTCTTTTCATATCAGGTCCCCCTGATTCTGTCGGCCTATCCTGACTGGCAATGACCGTTATGCTGTGAATCCTGGACGGCTTTCCGTTTCTGTATTCGATCCCCACCTGAGTCTTTCCATCAGGAGCAAGATAGGAGAGTATTTTCTGGAGCCTGGCGGAAGTCAGTCGCCTCGCCAACCTATGGGCCAGCCAGATAGGCAAGGGGAGAAGCGCAGACGTCTGATTGCAGGCAAAACCAAAGACGGTAACCTGGTTCCGCGCTGGAATTGCATCGATCTCTGCATCTGACAGTTCTCTTTCATCGAAGTAATAATCCTCATCATGAGGCAATTCCTTTAAGCTCGTCACGACACTGCACGTCTTTGCATTAAAGGCATGCTGATCATAACCGATCTGATTTACGACCTGCCTCGCTATATTCGGAAAATCTACATGCGCATTGGATTCGAACCTTGCCGCGATAAACATAATAGCAGTCGATACAGCGCATTCCGCAATGACCCTCGAATAGGGATCCTGTTGAAGGAAATGATCAACGATGGCATCGCTTATCTGGTCACAAAGTTTATCGGGATGGCCTTCCGTTACCGATTCTGAAATGAAAATGAAGTCTTTTTTCATAGGGTCACCTCTTTGCGGCTTTCTTTGTTCCTTCATTCACCAATAAGGGGAGAACGGCGCTGCCCCCAATCACGACACCGTCAAGGACACTGATCGGTGCGATCCCCAAAAGATTTCTCAGCCCCGGGATCAGCATAGCCAAAAGCTGGATGGCAAAGGATCCTCCGAGGGCTACAGTCAGGTATTTGTTCGATGGCAACTTCTCCTTGCTGAAGATGCTGTGTGTCTCCGAACGGCAGCTTAAGGCATGGAGAAGCTGTCCTGTGGTAAGGCTCAAGAATGCAAGGCTACCTGCTCTTTGGCCCATGCCGTACCTCGCAATTCCGTACCCGTACGCCCCTAAGGCCCCGGCAGAGATCGCTGCTGACTCAAAGGCTATCCTCTGAAAATCTGATGTTCTTACAATGGGCTCGCCAGGGTCGCGCGGCGGCTGACTCAAGACGTCAGGCTCAGGAGGCTCGAGGGCAAGTGCCAATCCCGGCGCTATATCCGACATAAGGTTGATCCAGAGCAGCTGTATCGCACTCAGCGGTTGGCCCAGACCAGCTGCAATGGCAGTGAACATGACCATGATCTCGCTAAGATTCGTCGCTAAGAGGAAATGGACGGATTTTCTGATGTTGTTATAGATAGTCCTGCCCTGGCTTATCGCTATGATCATCGTCTCAAGGTTATCATCTTCGATAACAACGTCCGCGACTTCACGGGCAACATCAGTGCCTGTATGTCCCATCGCTATGCCTATGTCCGCAGCTTTCAGGGCCGGGCCGTCGTTAATGCCGTCGCCTGTCATGGCGACAACCTGTCCTGCGCCCTGCAGCACCTGGACTATCCGGAGTTTATGGGCAGGGCTGACGCGGGCAAAGACGTGTACCCTTTTACAGAGCGCCTTCATGACTTCAGGATCGATATCGATCAGATTGGTGGAATCAAGGATTTCGAGTTGCTCACCGTTGCCGAGGTTTAATTCCTTTCCTATGGCATAGGCCGTCGGGCTCTGGTCGCCGGTTATCATGACCGTATCTATTCCAGCCCTGTGAAATTCAGCGATTAATCCCTTCACCCCATTCCTGACCGGGTCCGCCATACCCACAAACCCGAGCCATGTCAGATTGTCTATCAGATCAATATCTCCATTGAGCGGAAGTGACTCGTTATCGGTAAACGCATAAGCCACCCCAAGTACACGAAGGGCCTCACCCGCCATGCGCTCATTTTCCATCTCTAAGGCGAGGCGATCGTCGTCGGTAAGGGGGATCTTCTGGCCGTCCTTCATATGCCAACTGCATATCGTTAAGACCTCGTCCGGGCTTCCTTTTACGGCAATGACTGCAGAATTGTTCTGTGTTCCATGGAGGGTGCACATGTAATTGCGGTTTTCTGAACGGTGATAGACCTTTAGAACAGGGAATTTCTCCCTGAGCATCACAACGTCAACCCCTGCACTTAATGCAATATGTATCAGGGCGTTCTCCGTGGGTGAGCCGTCGACGATATACTTGCCATCCTCTTTCATAACTTCACTTTCATTGCACAGGACGGCTATGTGAACAAGCCTCAAGAGTTCATCATAGAAATATACACTCAAAGGCTCGCCGGACAGGAAAAACTGTCCCTGCGAGACGGTAAAGCCTCTCATGCCGGCATATGCCGCGACTACAGACATCCTGTTCAGGGTGATGGTACCTGTTTTATCGAGGCATATGGTCTGTACCGAGCCGAGAGTCTCGACCGCATTCAGATGTCTGATGAGGACGTTATGCCTCCGCATATTTCTGATGCCGAGCGCTAGGGTCGTGGTCGCTACGGTGGGAAGACCTTCGGGTACGGCAGCGACTGCAAGGGATATAGAAATCTTGAGCATCTGCAAAAAACCGTATCCCCGAAGCAATCCGGTTACGAAGACCATGCCACAGACAATACCACAGATCCATACCAGTTGGCTGCCCATCTTGTCCAGCTGGCGCTCCATGGGGGTTTCAGGGGGCCTTGCCTCACCGACAAGCGTCTGGATCTTGCCTATCTCGGTAAACCTCCCTGTTGCCACAACGACCGCAATTCCCTGTCCGCCGGTTACGAGGGTACCCATATAGACCATATTCGTCCTGTCGGCGAGGGGGATGTCCCTTTGCATAATAGCAGACACGGTTTTGCGCACCGGCATGCTCTCGCCGGTCAGCGCTGACTCATCAACGCTCAGATGATTTGTCTCGATAAGCCGTGCATCTGCAGCAACATAGCTGCCCGGTCTCAGCAGGAGAAGATCCCCTGGCACTGCCCCCTCCGCACTTATCTCGTTCAAACTTCCATCACGGAGGACTGCAGCAGAGGGCCTGACGAGACTTTTTAAGGCATGAATGGTCTTTTCGGTCTGGCTCTCTGTTGTGTAACCTATCGCGGCGTTTATGAAAACGACGCCCATAATAACTACGGCATCTGCAATGCCGCCGGTAACGACTGAGATACCCGCTGCAACACCGAGGAGGGCTACAGGAAGGGATGTGAACTGGCTGAAGAACATACTCAGGCCCGACCGGGGAACAGATTCGGGCAGGACATTGGGTCCATACCTCTGAAGGTTTGCTCTGACAAGATCGGCAGCTAAGCCGGCACTCCTTGACGTGCCAAAAGTTCCGAGGACATCCGTAGCATCGATGAGGTGCCAGTTTTCTGCCGCCTGCGCTTCAGAATGGATAACACTTTTTCTTAATTTGCGTCTGCTTTTTATAGGCTGGACGCTATCAGCGGCGGGTAGTGGATATCCGACTGCCGTGTTGCTTTCCGGCGCCACCTCGCTCTGGTCATGGGCTGCGGTCCGATGCAACGCTGTCGAGGGTTGTCTGGTTTTCGTTTTCTCTAACTCATCGGCAACCCCTGTAATAAGCGACGCAATCGTCTGAAGTGTGTCATCAGAATTAAAAAATACCAGGACTTTCCCGGTAAGGACATTGACTGAAAAACCCTGAATCCCCTCGCAAGAAGAGAGTCTTGATTCAATCTCTCTCTTGAGTGCCTGAGAGCGATAGAGACCGCTTACCTTAAACCGTGCCCTTCCTTTTACCGCAGTATGTACCGGCTGAACCACACTCCCTTACTTTCCCCTTGGCCTCGGAGTTGGCGTAGGTGCCTTAGCTTCAGATGCATGTTTTTCCTTCGGAGCGGATGCGGCGACCGGTTTCGGCTTGGGCAAAGTGACACTTGCTATCTCCTTGACACCCTCAACAACGCCCACGAGCATCTCCCTTACAGCGTTGACGGCAGTGTTTCCGATGGTGCCTGCTGCTTCCATCGCTCCGCCCACAGCCACTTTAGCCACTTCTTCAACATTTCCGCCTATCTCTTTTGTCGCTTCGATAACACCGTCAACCGTTCGTCGTGCGACCATGGCCACGTCCGCTCCGACCTCGGCAGCACCTTTGACAGCGCCTTTTACCGTGTGACCGGCAATGGTAACAACATCGCCGCCGACATCGCTTACTCCCATGACAACGCCTTTTGCAACACTCTTTGTGCTTAAGATGAGACCTGTGCCGACCTCTTCCGTCGCCTGGATCGCCCCAATTACAACATCTTTCGTAATGGTGACCGCCTCAGAGGCCACTGAACCCGTTGCTCTGAGGGTATTGGAAACGGTATTTCTTACGAGGCTAACGATCTCTGCTTCGATCTCGTTGATACCTTTCAGGCTGCTGACGACCCCCTCCTTGACTGTTGTCCCGGCCTTCCCAATACCCTTTCCGGCACTTCTGTTGCTCATAACCTTTGCCTTCGGCATGATACACCTCCTGTTTTGTCACAATAAACAATTTTCCTAGATTCCTCTGATTTACTCAAGACGTACACCGTCCACATTTTTCCCCGACGGTAAGCTTGTGAAACTGCGCTATAACTTAACATCCACAGGTTACAGGGTGTTTAAACGAAAGTGACAATTGCGTTAAACAAATTATGCTGGCGCCTTGCTAGACTTCAAAAAAATGTTTAATGCGTACCAAAAGGCGCCATACCAAGGCAGTGCAGTAACATTCCCCAGGCTCAGTTGGTATATGCCTGCCCCAAGGAGTATGAGAAATGCTAACCCCCCGATATCTATCTCGCCGCCGGTAAACGCCTTCAGTTCAGCATCCATGACTTTGAAGGTTCCTGATATCCTCTGTTGCAGGCCGGCTGGGGAGGGATGCAACCCTCTAAGATTGAAAAGATTATTGGCTCGAGCGTACTCGGCGATCTTTTCCCCGTCCACCTGATGGATGATCAATACACTGCCTGTTAGAGGGTTAAATTCAACGGCTTTGATGCCTTCGAAGCGAGAGAACCGTTCCTTTAGTCCCATCAGGTATTCCTGATCTCTCCTTCTTGAAGGTATCCTAATCCTCAGCCTTCCAGTCGTCTGATGGCTAACGAATGCTTCAGGGATCATTAAGCGCCCGGTTCACCTTCAGAGGCAGCCGTTGCAGGTGCGCTTTCCTGCGCCTCTGACAACTCGGACTTCACCTCGGCTACCAGATCCTCAACCACTTCTCCCGCTTCTGCAATAGCTTCCCTGCCTTTTTCGAAGAGGAGAATGCCCCCTTTGATGGCAGCCTTTGCTGCCGGTTTAGCCACGCTTGCGATGACCGGGAGCACAGCAGGCGCAAGGACGGCAGCCCCTATGCCTATTGCAAGACCGGTGAGGACATTACCTTTCAGGTCAAAAAGTCCCATCTGAAACTCCTTTCTTTTTTATGAGGGATGATATCTCGAACCACAGACTTAGTTTATCAGATTCTGACACGGTGTCAAGGTCTCAATCGACCAGCTTCTTCTATATAAAAAATATCACGTTCATCTTCCCGTGTCCATGAGTTCTTTCATTACATGCCTATAAAGAAGGGGATTTCATTGAAATGTAATGGTTCATTCATACAGGTGTAACAATGATGTGCTTTAATATTTTAAAAACAGAAAGAAAGAGGACGTTTCTTTATGATCGAGTTTAGAATACTACACCATGTTCCAGGACGCATAAGGATTGAGGTGCCGGCAATCAGGGAGCTCCCCATAAGGACTCTCGAAAGATTATCAAATATTTCTTTTCCGCAAGGTATAAAGAACATCCGCCCCAATCCTTTAACGGGAAGCCTGTTGATACACTATGACCCCGGGCTAATAAATATTGTTACATACCTTAAGGATATGGCATCTCACGAAGAAATGACATGCATACTCCATGAAGGAGGTCTTCATGAACGGCATTGATACGAGCCTATTTTTGACTCGAGTGCATAAAAAGCCTGAATCATCCTGTCCGTATTTTGACCTGTTCGATGTCTGTAGTGCATCTCTTTCTTCGATATCCCCATCGAAGCGCATCCAGACGTCTTTTTGTAATAACGACGACTTCGATGATTGTCCGATATTCCTGGCAAAGGTTTTGAGAGGGCGATAGCGATGACATGCCTTGATTATGTGTCTGAAGATTTCAGATGTTTGAGGGGCATCCCCGTCACCCCCGGGTTCAGCAGCTTCTTCTGCGCAGGGCAATACGAGAGATCTCCCTTCGTCGTCCGGGAGAAGTCACGACCGAAGAACATAGATATTTTATGGCCGAAATCATGCAGTTATATATGGAGGAAATCATGAAATGCCCTCATTTAAAGTTGTGGCTGGTGGCAACATGCAAAATCAATGAGAAAGCATATGTGCCCAGCGCATTCCAACTCCATGAGTATTGCAAGACAAAAGGGCACAAAAGATGCCCTTTCTTTGCGAAGAGTTTCAGTCAGAAGAAACAGGTCGATGATCGGACCCGTTTACTGGAATATGCATGAAATGCCCCCCTCTCCTGCTGAATATCGTCATTCTTTGCAGGAGCCGGTCGGGTCTCTTGATCACAGCCTTTTCAGACATTAGCGGAGATAGGTTCGGAACTGTCAAAGATTGTTCGGTCGTATCACTTGACGATCAAGAGAGGATTCATGGCATGGAACTCGTCATCGTAGCCCAGAGAACCTCATCCTCAGACGTCGATGATCCTCTCGACGAGGTTCCCCACTTCCTTCGTGAGAATTAGCGTCACCTCGGATTTCAAATCATTGCAGGACAATCGATGAAATATGTGAAGCCCTCCGTTGCCAGGGAGCACCGGTCCTATGCAAGGAGAGCTCATTTGACGCTCGGGCTTATTGGCCTTTAGCTGAAATGGCCTTGAATGCAACGTGTAATCGAAATTTAACAGAAGTGTAACATAATTGTAACAATGAAAAGGTATTCTACGTAAGATATGGAGAATAAGGAGGAGAAAATATGAAAAGTCTTATGAGTTTAGTCTTGGTGTTCGCTGTTCTTATCTCTTTTGGCGCTGTGGGAGCGGAGGAAATGTTGAATGGTGCGGGAGCAACATTTCCATATCCTGTCTACTCTTCATGGGCATTTGACTACAGCAAGGTTTCCGGTACAAAACTCAACTATCAGTCAATCGGTTCCGGCGGCGGTATCAGACAGATTACAGAGAGGACCGTCGATTTTGGTGCCTCTGATGCGCCTCTTACGCCGGAAGAGCTGAACAAGGACAAGCTCTTACAATTCCCTGCAGTCATTGGAGGAGTGGTCCCGGTTGTGAATATACCCGGGGTCAAAGCAGGGGAGCTGAGGTTTGATTCAGCAGCTGTGTGCAAGATATACCTTGGCGATATAAAATATTGGGATGACAAGCAAATAAAGTCTTTAAACCCTCGGGTGAATCTCCCACATGAGGAAATTACTGTGGTCCATCGGTCAGATGGCTCAGGAACAACTGCCATATTTACCTCATATCTCAGTGGTGTCTGCCCTGAATGGAAAGATAAGGTAGGTGCCGGAACCTCCGTGAAATGGCCTGTCGGTATCGGCGGAAAAGGGAATGAGGGGGTGGCAAACTATGCGAAAAGGACTCCTCACTCTATCGGCTATGTCGAGTTTGCCTATGCAGAGCAGAACAAACTTCCCTATGTGCTGTTGAAAAACCACGCAGGCAATTTTGTAGAACCGAGATTTACCAGTTTTAATGACGCTGCAGCCACCGCGAATTTTGACGCCAAGAACCATTTTGATCTCTGGCTCATCGATGCCCCCGGCAAGGATGCTTGGCCCATTGCAGGGGCAACGTTCATACTCCTGGCAAAGGAGAAGAAAGATTCGAACATGAAAGTGGTGAAATTCTACGACTGGGCATTCAAAAACGGAGACAGTAAGGCGAAAGAGCTCATCTATGTCCCCCTTCCCATGTCTTTAAAAGAGAAGATCAGGGCATACTGGAAAGCGAACGGAATTTATTAGCCGCTCCGAATCTTCTGATTGAAATAAATGGGTCAGGTATTTATGATATATCTGACCCATTTATTGTACTTTCTTAAGGTCTTTTTTCCCTTGAACAATATTTTATAAATGTTTTCTTCATGAACTTTCTAAAGGAGATCCGGCGTTGAGGAGAACTGCGAGAAGAAATCCTGGTGATTTACTTTTTTCTTCTTTAACCGCCGTCGCGTCCTGTTCCGTGATCGTCGTTCTCATCGGCGTTGTGTATGTTCTTGTCTCAGAGTCTTCCCTTGCGATCAAAAAGTTCGGCGTCCTGCATTTTCTCGTATCAACAGACTGGGACCCTGTCAAGGAAGTATTTGGCGCGGCCACGAATATATACGGAACATTTCTCACAACAGTCTTATCCCTCCTGTTTGCAATACCTGTCGCCATAGGAATCGCAATTTTTGTTACCGAGATCGCACCGAACTTCCTGAAGGGTCCCATAGGAATTGCCATCGAGCTCCTGGCGGCAATACCGAGCATCATCTATGGTATGTGGGGGCTCTTTACCCTTTCGCCGATTATGGGGGACTATATTGAACCCCTCCTGAAGAAGGTCACCGCGAATCTTCCGCTGCTGGAGGTTCTCTTCAGGGGAACGCCGATGGGGATAGACATTTTGACGGCCAGCACCATATTGAGCATCATGATAATACCCTTTACGGCAAGTATCTCAAGGGATGCTTTCAACCTTACCCCGTCTATTGTCAAGGAATCAGCCTATGCGCTCGGCGCAACACGATGGGAGGTTGTTAAAAACATCGTGATCCCCTATTCAAAGCTGGGTGTGTTTGGCGGTATAGTCCTTTCCCTGGGAAGGGCGCTCGGAGAAACCATGGCCGTAGCCTTTGTGCTGGGTAACAACCACCGCATAACCTCTTCCCTTCTCGATGCAGCAGCGACGATAACCGTAACCCTTGCCAATGAGTTCACGGAAGCTGACAAGGACGTATACCTCTCCTCTCTCTTTTATCTGGCTCTCGTGCTGTTCGTGATGAGTTTTATCACTCTCGCTATCGCGAAGTTCTTTCTCCTGAGGGCTGAAAGGAGATTTTCGAGATGACGCGGGAGACGATAAGAAAAATCGAGGGATTCGTGGCGCTTCTGCTGAGTACCCTTGCAGCTCTGCTCGGCCTCTTCTGGCTTGTCTTTATCCTTGGAGACGTTCTAGTTCACGGCATAAAGGCACTGAACCTTGGCCTCTTCATGAACGATCCGACGCCCCCCGGGATCGTGGGCGGCGGACTAAGGAGCGCCTTTATCGGGCAATTGTTAATAACGATTACGGCAACGCTGATCGGAGTCCCCATTGGTGTTCTCGGGGGAACATTCCTCGCTGAGTACGCACGGGGCACAAAGATCGCTCATTTGATAAGCGTACTTTCCGATATCATGGTGAGTGTCCCTTCTATCGTCATAGGGACGTTTATCTATGCTGTTCTTGTTAAGCCGGTGGGTCATTTCAACGGATGGGCCGGGGCTGTAGCCCTCTCGATTATCATGGTGCCCGTTGTCTTAAGAACTACGGAGGATATGCTCACCCTTGTCCCCTGGACTTTGAGAGAAGCGGCTTTTGCGCTAGGCGCGCCATATCACAAGGTTATTATTCAGGTGGTATACCGTGGAGCTGCCACGGGGATACTGACCGGAATCCTGCTCTCCATAGCCCGCGTCGCTGGGGAGACCGCACCACTGCTTTTTACTTCTTTTAACAATTCCTTTTTCTCGGCAAATATGAACGAGCCCGTCGCGTCTCTCACGGTGACCATTTTTCAGTATGCGATGGGGCCCTATGATGACTGGCACGCCCAAGCATGGGCTGCTTCGTTTGTGGTTACCATGGTCATATTGCTTCTTACGATTGCGGGAAGACTCATCATTCGATGGAGGTACAAATAGTGGAAACTGTAAAGATTGAAGTGAAGAACCTCAATTTCTATTATGCGGGGGGTATTCATGCGTTAAAGAATATCAGCTTTCCGATCTATCAAAACACCGTCACGGCCTTGATCGGACCTTCCGGCTGTGGAAAAACAACGCTTCTCCGGTGTTTCAACAGAATGCATGACCTTTACCCCAAGAATCGATATGAGGGTGAAATACATTTGGACGGCGGCAATATCCTCTCAAACGACATAGATCTTATCGGCCTTAGGAGCCGCATCGGTATGGTTTTTCAAAAACCGACTCCCTTTCCCATGTCTATTTTCGACAATATTGCCTATGGGCTCAAACTCACGGGGATGACGAAAAAGTCGGAACTGTCTGAAAGTGTCGAACGGGCTCTCAGGCATTCAGCCCTGTGGGATGAGGTTAAGGATAAAATGGATGTCAGCGCCTATGAACTCTCGGGGGGTCAGCAACAGAGACTCGTTATTGCAAGGGCCTTGGCAGTCAAACCGGAAGTTTTACTCTTCGACGAGCCGACATCGGCACTAGATCCTATCTCAACAGCGAAGATAGAAGAACTTGCTATAACGTTAAAAGAAGAGGTAACTATTATCATAGTTACCCATAATATGTAGCAGGCAGCGAGGATGTCTGACTGGACGGGATTTACCATGCTCGGTGAATTGATAGAATTCGATAGAACTGATAAAATATTTACTGCCCCCTCTGAAAAACTTACAGAGGATTACGTGACCGGGAGGTTTGGATAATGACGATCTTCGACGACGAGTTGATGCACCTCAAAGAGCTCGTTCTCAAAATGGGAGCCATGGTCGAAAATGCGGTAAAGGATTCCATCCGCTCTCTGGTGGAAAGAGACAGTGAACTGGCGAGAAAAGTGATTGAGAAAGACCACCAGGTGAACGCCCTCGATGTGCAGATCGACGAGGACTCCATCCGCCTCATAGCATTGCGACAGCCAAAGGCCCACGATCTGCGGTTCATAACGACGGCTATGAAGATAACAACAGACCTTGAACGCATGGGAGACATGGCAGTGAACATCGCTGAGAGATCGCTTGAATTGAATGAAGAAGCCATCCTCAAGCCTTACATTGATATCCCCCGAATGAGCCAGATTGGCCAAGGCATGACACGGGATGCCCTGGATGCTTTTGTGAAAGGGGACAAGAAGCTGGCTATGGACGTGATCATGAGGGACGATCAGGTGGATGATCTCAAACACCAGGTTCTGAATGAACTGCTTTTTTTTATGGTTCAGGACCCGACCACGGTTTCACGGGCGATGAAAATAAGCTTTATCGCTCAATACCTCGAGCGTATTGCAGACCACGCCACGAATATCGCCGAGATGGTAATCTATCTTGTAGAGGGAAAGATAATAAGGCATATGGCACCGCCGCTTGAACCCTGAGCGATCAGAGGCGACGCATTGTCCATCCGAGGATGATGCCAGGGTGGCTTAGGCATGGCCGGTTTTTTCTCAGAGCCCTGCAGTTCTCTTTGATCTCCTCCTGCCAAAAAACTGACGCGCCTGCTGAATCGCTGAATCCTCCAGAGTTCACAGCTGAAGATTCTTACCGCATCTCATAACAAATTATGTCGGATCTTCATCATTCGCGTATTGCACCAATGGAGGGCCGGATGAAAACGGCAAACCACGGCCACCTTTGGAGATAAAAAGACGGCTTTCGCTTGCAGCAAACGGGGAGCACTGAGAATTAGCCATTGAGCTCAAAACAGAGTATACTGTTAGACAAGGCTAGTCGCCCTGGCTTCAGACCGTTTCCCAAGGTCTTGCATTTTTTCGAGGGGGATAAGGAAGCATGGATAACTGCATGTTACGCAAAAGGATCGTCGAGGCTGACGATGTTTGCCGCTCTTCCCTTGCGTAACGGCAAAGAGCTGATCGAAGCCGTGTCGGAAAGAAAGAGATCAGATTTTATGACCGCCTCCGCGGCGAGTGAGGCGAAGAATCGGTGGCTGAAAGAGAAAATGGAGGCCCTTGACATCCAAGGAAAAGACATCCAGGAGATATTTGTGCAGTCCTCGGGGGGAAAGATGACCAGAAGACAACAAGACATCGGCCTGTGCATATCGCAAGCATATTCCCACCGGGGTGGAGGTAAAATGCATGAAAGGCAGGAGTCAGTCCGTCAAGGGGTTTCTCGCACGGCGGGAGCTCCTGGAAAGAATCGAGGAATATTCCGGTCGTCTGACCAGCGATGATATCGGGGGTGAGAAGCTACGGAAACAGAAGTCCAAGAAGAAGAAAAAGTGCGTTGGCGAAATACAAAAAGGAGGCAAACCATGATACTGAAGCATAGTTTTATGTTGACCTTTGTTTTTTTGCTCTGTCCGGCCTTTCTCTGGGCTGGCACGTCTTCACCAGCCGCGGATGTAGCGCTATCTCACGGGCCGGAGTCACTCGCGACACCGCAAAGCATTTCCGGTGCGAATTCCGATACGGGCGGCGCACTGCAAACACCGTTGGGTTTTACTCCTGCAGAGGTTTTCCCGATACCGCTTCGCCAGTCTTCACAGCTGCCAGACGCATATCCACAGAATGACGAGGCAATGACGGTATTGACACAGGCTGAAGGGGAAGAGGCACCAGCAGCGGCACCCGTCGAAAATGAGACTATTGCCGAGGAGGGCGAAAAAGAGACCCCACAGATTCCCGACCCCCTCGCTCCGCTGAACAAGGCGATGTTCCAGTTCAATGATAAGTTGTACTTTTGGGTGCTCAAGCCGACAACTCAGGTATATTCGCACATCGTTCCGGAACCTGTCAGAATTCTCGTTAGCAACTTTTACGACAATCTCTGGGCACCGTCCAGAATCATAAACAACCTGCTCCAGCTCAGGTTCAAGGCGGCAGGCAATGAACTCATACGGTTTATCTTCAATTCCTTCGCTGGTATCGGCGGTATCGGCGAGGTCGCCACGCCTGCCCTCGGCATTAAGAAACAGGAGGCCGATTTCGGTCAGACGCTGGGCCATTATGGTGTGGGACAGGGCTTTTATCTCGTATTGCCCATTTTGGGCCCATCCTCTCTCCGTGACGGGATCGGTCTTGTGGGCGACGAGTTTATGTATCCTATCACCTATTGGAGCCTCTATGGCAATCTGACCTTCTGGGAAGCCGCAGGATTTTTTGTGCACGAAAAGGTGAACGATACGTCGTTCAAGATCGGAGACTATGAGTCCTTCAAGGAGTCGGCCATCGATCCCTACATCTCGATGCGAGATGCCTTCACTCAGTACCGACAGAATAAAGTGGAAGAATCGAAACAATAGCTCGAGAAGCGCGAGGAAAGACCGCAAGACTGAGCTGCTCTTCACATGTTCGAGGATTCTCAGAGTGTGGCGTCTCTTTTGTGATATGAAAGCTCCTGCCACGAGAGCAGGTGTCCAGCTAATATTATTATATCGCGCAGCTCACTCGCAGCGAGTAACCTTTTGGAGTGTCTTAGTGACGAATATCTTTTTGGCGACACGCTTCCTACAGCAATACGAGGTTATCCCTGTGTATGACTTCATCGGAATACCGGTAGCCAAGGATGTCCTCTATCTCGTTCGTCTTTTTCCCTTTTAATTTGTCTATCTCTGATGATGAGTAATTCGTCAGCCCTTTTGCAATGCGTGTGCCGCGAGTATCGACACAATAGACCGCGTCACCGACTTCAAAATGCCCTGCCAGAGAGATGATCCCCGTCGGAAGGAGACTTTTCCCCCCTTCCATCAATGCCCTCACTGCACCCTCGTCGATCGCCAGACTCCCCTTCGCTTTGCTGCCATAAGCGATCCACCCTTTCTTAGAAGACATCCTGGTCTTATTCGTTTTGAATTCGGTGCCGCAGCGGACGCCCTGAAGCAGCGAAAGAACACAGCCCGTATTCCTCCCATTGATGATATTCACGGTAGTCCCGTTCTTCACTGCCCTTTTGGCGGCAAGGATCTTTGAGTACATCCCTCCGGTACCGATCTTTGTCACGGAGCCGCCCGCTTTTTCCTCAAGTTCGGGGGTGATATCTTCAACGAGCTCAATCAACTTTGCCATGGGATCTTTCCTCGGGTCTGCGCTGAAGAGACCGTCCACGTCGGAAAGGATGATAAACCGTTCTGCTTCAATAAGACCTGACACCAGAGAAGCGAGGTGGTCATTGTCGCCAAAACGTATCTCATCCGTCGCTACGGTATCATTCTCATTCACGATCGGCACGATGCCATACGAAAGGAGTGCAATAAGAGTATTCCTCGAATTGATATAGCGCTTCCTGTCTGAGAAATCATTGCGGGTCAAGAGTATCTGGGCAACCTTCTTGGCGTGGGTACTGAAGCATTTCTCATATGCCCACATGAGGCTGCTCTGACCGACTGCCGCTGCAGCCTGCTTCAGTATGATATCCTTCGGTTTTTCCTTTAGCCCAAGTTTCTTCATGCCTGCGGCGACAGCACCGGAAGACACGACAACAACCTCATAGCCGGCATCCTGAACAGCGGAGATGTCCTCTGCAATGCGCTGTATCCGGTCTGTATCGAGTCCGTTATTTTCTGCAGTCAGAATATTGGACCCTATCTTTATGACAAGCCTCTTCATCCCTACCCCTCCTCGGAACCACGACAAAGAACGCCGATGGAAAAAGGATCTCTACGCTTCCGGCATATCGCACGGCCGATAATTCTCTTGTCGATTACCAAACGTCCTGCACAGACAGCGGCGGTTTATTCTCGACGATGGACACTTTCTGGGAAACATAGGTTATGAGCTCCCTCACTCCTTTGCCGGTCACTGCGGATATTGCAAAAAAAGGAATAGTCTTGTCATTACAGTATCGGCGAAACCTGTCAAGCTTTTCCCTGTCTGCCACATCGAGTTTTGTGCCAACGGCAATCTGGGGCTTTTTCGTAAGATCCTCATTATAGAGTCGCAGCTCCCGATCTATTTTTAAAAGATCCTCCACCGGGTCTCCGGGCGACATCACCGATACATCCACAAGGTGCAGCAGAAGTGTTGTGCGCTCCACATGCCTGAGGAACTGAAAGCCGAGTCCAAGGCCTTTATGTGCGCCTTCAATTAGACCGGGGATATCCGCAACGACAAAACTCCTGAAGTTTTCAACTTTGACGACCCCGAGATTTGGCACGAGGGTGGTGAAAGGGTAATCCGCAATCTTCGGCCTTGCAGCCGATACGACTGAGATGAGGGTTGACTTACCCGCATTGGGAAGTCCGATGAGTCCAATGTCAGCAAGGAGCTTGAGCTCTATGACGAGGGATCTTTCCTCCCCCGCCTCGCCGCTCTGGGCAAACCGTGGTGCCTGCCGGGTCGGTGTGGCAAAATGTTGATTGCCGAGTCCTCCCCTCCCCCCTGTCGCGACGATCACCTCTTTTTCGGCTCTGTCAAGGTCCGCAAGAATTTCCCCAGTTCCTTCATCCTTTATCACGGTTCCCACGGGAACCGGAACGACAAGATCAGCAGCGTCTCTTCCGTGCATATTTTTTCCCATGCCGTGCTGACCGCCTTTAGCGACATACTGATGCTGATATCTCAAATCCAGGAGGGTATTCAACTGCTCCGTAGCCCGTATAATAATGTGGCCGCCTCTGCCTCCATCCCCGCCGTTGGGTCCGCCTTTCGGGATATACTTTTCCCTTCTGAAGCTCACGCAGCCTCTTCCTCCGTGACCGGCCTTAACACGGATCTTTGCAAAATCGACAAACTGCATACGGTATGTTACCAATCAGAAGGAGACGGAAACCCTCCCAACCTCAGCAAAGGGTGAATGTGGATGTGAAACACTGAGCGCAGGGGAAGCGACAAAAATAAAAAAAGGCGGCACAAACCGCCTTTCACTGCGCAGCGCAAGACAACCACTAACTCGCTAACGATGGCTCCGCAAGAGGGTACACGCTCACCTTGAGGCGATCCCTGTCCTTCCGTTCAAATTTCACAACGCCATCGATCAGGGCGAAGATCGTGTAATCCCTTCCGGTGCCCACATTGTGCCCCGGATGCCATTGCGTACCCCTTTGCCTCAGAATTATATTTCCCGCACGGACGAACTGACCGCCGAATTTCTTTATGCCAAGCCTTTGCGATTGACTATCGCGACCATTTCTGGAGCTTCCAACACCCTTCTTATGTGCCATGGTTATCCTCCCAAACTCACGTCCGTAATCTTTACCGATGTGAACGGCTGCCTGTGTCCTCTTAACTTCTCGTAAACTCTCCTCGGCCTTTTCTTGTATATAAGAACCTTTCGGGCCTTCCCTGTACCCACCACCTCAGCTTTGACCTGAGCACCCTTGACATACGGCGTTCCGAAAACCGTTTCCGTCCCGTCCACGATCGCGAGAACCTTTTCTATCACTATAGAAGCACCGAGTTCTGATGAAAGCTTATCGACCCTTACGCTGTCACCTATAGCAACCTTATACTGCTTTCCTCCAGACTCTATAATCGCATACATTTCTCAATCACCTCCGGACAACTATTAAACCCTATTTTGAGAGAAAAAGTCAATCCACTGTTACACGAAATTTAGTAATGTCCGGTTTTGTATTTTGCCCGTTCAAAACCACACACAGCTTTTCTCTCCCTTATCAATATCAATATCAATCACTCAACTCTTGCGTTGGATTTCCAGCACATCAGTGCCGTTCCAAGAGGAGCTTCGCACAGGAAAGCATGACTTAGACCTTTCCGAAGGCATATTTTGCAAGGAGTTCTTCCACATCAATAGCAGATTCAGTATCTCTTATTATACCGCCACTGGCGATGATCTTATCAGATGCTCCGGGTGTTATCTGGATAAAGGTCTCGCCGATGAGTCCTTCTGTTCTGATAGATGCTATCGCGTCCTCCTGCAGCTTCACGGCCTTGTCTATGGACATTCCCACCCGTGCCTGATAGTTGTCAAGCCGAATACTTTTTACCCTCCCTACTTCCACTCCCGCGATCTCAACACTTGCGCCCGGTTTGATCCCACTGGCCTTGTCAAAATCAGCATAGACTGTATAGTGTTCGCCGCCGACGAATTGAAGCCTACCCAGTTTTATTGAGATAATCCCGAGGCAGACAATGCCGATCACCAGAAAAAACCCTACAGCCAATTCAAGATCAAATTTCTTCATACACTATCCTCCCGATGTATAGTGAGTCGCTTGAATCGGACCACTCAAGCTTCCTGTTACAAACTGTCTCACGATCCGGTCATGAGAATGTACTATCTGTTCCGGTGTCCCGATCACCTCTATCGCGCCTTCGTAAAGGAATGCGATCCGATCAACGACCTCATAAATCTCAGGGATGTCGTGACTGACCATCACGCCCGTGAAACCATGTTTATTGTGGGTATCCACGATAAGTCTGTGTATTGCATGCAACTTAATAGGGTCAAGCCCTGTTGTCGGCTCATCAAAAAGCACAATTTGCGGTTCCGTGATAAGCGCCCGAGCAAGGGCGACCCTTTTTCTCATACCGCCGCTGAGCTCAGCGGGATACTTCTGTTCCACGCCCTCCAGTCCGACGTCCTCCAACGATTCCTCGACCTTTGTACGTATCTCATCTTCAGGGAGCCCGGTTTTCTCTCTTAGGGGGAAGGCGATATTTTCGAAGACCGTGAAGGAATCGAAAAGGGCCCCCCCCTGAAAAACAACACCGAATTTTTCCCTTAGTCTGTCCAGTTCCCTTCTGTTGACGCGCGTTATATCCTCATCGTCTACCAGGATTTTCCCTTTGTCAGGCTTCAGGAGGCCGATCAAATGCCTTAAAAGCACACTCTTCCCCCCGCCGCTTTCCCCGATTATGGCTATCAGCTCCTTATCAGAGATGCTTAAGTTTACGCCTTTCAAGACCTTCTGTTCGCCAAAGGACTTATGCAGGTTGATTATTTGAATCACCCTTCATCCTCCTATGCAATAAACAGAGAGCCAAGGATATAATCCGATATCAAGATCAATACGGATGACATAACCACTGCCTCTGTTGTCGATTTGCTTACCCCCTCCGCGCCGTATCCTGTATAAAATCCCTTATAACAGCATACCCATAATACCAATATCCCGAACATGAGAGATTTGTAAAAACCGACCCTGATATCCTCCATGCCGACAAAATGTTCCATCTGGGAAAAATAGGTGCCGGGGCTTACGCCGAGCAGTTTCACCCCTACGAGATATCCGCCGTATATGCCGATGACATCAAAGATGGCGGTGAGCAGGGGGAAGACAATGATTGCTGCTATGATCTTTGGAATGATGAGATAGCGGTGAGGGTTTAGTGCCATCGCGATGAGTGCATCGATTTGCTCGCTGATCCTCATAATCCCAATCTCCGCCGTAAGGGCAGAGCCCGCCCTGCCGGTTATCGTCAACGCACAAAGCACAGGCCCCAATTCCCTGATGAGGCTGAGGGCAACGGCAGGCCCCAACATTGCCTCAGAGCCGAATTTCCTCAGGGTATGGTATATCTGAAGGGAAAGGACCATCCCCGTAAAAGACCCCATCAGGAAAATAACGGTCATCGATTTTGTGCCGATAAACCGGATCTCTCGTAAGAGCTGTTTAAACTTGAACGGGGGGACGAAAGCGAAGACGAAGGAGTGGCCCAAAAAAAGAAACATGTGTCCCATGCTCCTCAGGGTCGAGAGTCCCCAGGACCCGAGTTCCCTTACGAGCCTTTCCCCGACCACGTAGTTTGCTTTCGGCCCTCTCATGATAGTAGGATAAAGGGAAATTTCTTTCTTGTCAAACCGACCATTTCGTATCGATTTCTTCGTGAGGCAACGGGCCTTCCGTTTTGTCGCGCTGCAACCACCATTATCTGTTATAATAGTCGGCGACAGGAGAGGTTCTCCTGATAGGGGACAAAAATGATACGGATACTCATCGCTGACGATCATTCTATCGTTCGTGAAGGACTCAAACAGATTCTTGCAGAAACCCCCGACATGGTTGTGTCAGGCGAAGCGGCTGATGCCCAGGAAGTGCTGGATAAAATAACGCGGAACCATTACGATGTCGTCGTTTTAGACATTGGGATGCCGGGCAGGAGCGGTCTGGATGTCCTGAAGGAGCTCAAGAGCCAATACCCTAAGCTTCCGGTCCTCATCCTTAGCATGTATCCGGAAGAGCAGTATGCGGTGCGGGTTCTCCGTGCCGGAGCCGCGGGGTATATGACGAAGGAGAGCGCCCCGGACGAGTTGGTGGGAGCAATCTGGAAAGTTGCCCAGGGCAAGAAATATATCAGCCCTTCTCTCGCTGATAGGCTTGCCTCTTCACTCGTCGCCGATACCGATAAACCGCTCCATGAAGCCCTGTCCGACCGGGAGTATCAGGTTATGTGCTTGATCGCTTCAGGAAAAACCGTTAGCGAGATTGCCGCGAAATTGTCGTTGAGCGTCAAGACCATCAGTACCTACCGAACTCGTATCCTCGAGAAAATGGGAAAGAAAAACAACGCAGAGCTCACCCATTACGCAATAGAAAACCACCTCGCAGATTAAAATAGCCTGAACTTTTTCCCGCATGTAGGACAAAACCCTACATTCCTGTTCGGAAAAGGCTTACCGAAATATCAGCCTCCTACCGATATTTTTCCTTTTTTTTATCATGTATTATTTTAAAAAATAGTAGTTTCGTCCCGCAAAAAAAAAAGAGACATACGTCACGGCAGAAGGAATCAACAAATCTCTGCATTATCAGGGGGAATGATGACTGAAGATTTTGAGTATTCCGAAGAGTTGGTCGGAAAAGAATATTTTGGAAGGGTGATGGGGGGATTTGGCGATGCTCCGCCATCTCCCTGGGCCGACGCGAAAGAGGCAGAAGAGGAACTCCCGGAGAAACAGCACGAGATCTATCACCGCGAAAAAGAGCTTGAACCATTCCCGATCTATATGAAGGAGATGGGTGTGTTCCCACTTTTGAACAGGAAAAGCGAAGGCGATTTGGCAAAACGAATCGAAAAGGGAAGGGAAACAATTAAGCGGACGATTTTCTCATTCCCTTTTGCCGTGGAAGAGCTGATAGCCGTTGGCAAACGGATAAGGAAAGGGCAGACGGAACTCGCTGAAATCCTCCAGGACGGCAGGTGCTGCAAGGAACCCGACGCTCAGAAACGTCACCGGAGGAGATTCCTTGCTGCCGTCAGGCGGATAGAGAGCATATACCGCACAGGCAATATCGATTCGTGCGAAACGGTAAAGACACGAAATGAGAAAGTTTCCGGCAAACGGGAAAGGACTATCGTACATGATTGGGAAAGAATGCTCAAGAAAATCAGCGCCTTAAGCCTGAAAGAGGATCTCATCTATTCCCTCTGCGAAAAACTCGAAAAAACTGCGGAGCAAATCGAGGCGCCGAACGGAGACCCTGGATCGACGGGAAACAAGCGTAAGGCGAGGCTGGTGGCTGAGAAGAAGAAATTCGAGGGCGCCATTGGCATCGGCATAGCCAAAATAAAACATGCAATACGCGTCATTCATGAAGCGAGGAATGATATCATCGACGCCAGAAACGCCATGATCGAGGCCAACCTGAAACTGGTCTTCAGCATCGCAAAGCGGTTCAACGGGAAGGGGCTGAGCTTCCCCGATCTCATTCAAGAAGGGAACATCGGGTTGATGAGGGCTGTCGAGAAGTTCGAATACCGGAGGGGATACAAGTTCAGCACTTACGCGACCTGGTGGATAAGACAAGCGATTACCCGGGCACTGGCCGACCGTTCGAGGACGATACGGATGCCGGTGCATATAGTGGAAGCAATCAGCCGTATTACAAAGGCGTCGAGGGAGCTCTTACAGACGAGGGGATGCGAGCCGTCTACTGCCGATATCGCTCAGAGGGCGAAGATGAGCGAGGACAGCGTACGGACAATCCTGAAGCTATCGAAAGAACCAATATCACTCGAGACCCCTTCCGGTGACGAAAATGGACATCTGGGCGATCTCCTTGTCGACAAGATGACACCCTCGCCCCTTGATGAGCTCATCGGCAATGACATGACGGCACAAATCCATAAGGCTCTCCTTACACTGAATCCGAAGGAGGCGGTGATTCTCAGGAAAAGGTTCGGCATCGGCAAGGATGAACCCCGCACCCTTGAGGAACTCGGCAAGGATTTCAATCTCACGAGGGAAAGGATTCGGCAGATCGAGGTTTTGGCCCTCAAGAAGTTGCAACAGCCCACACAGAGTTGCGATCTAAGGATTTTTATGGAGCACTTTTGAGTCAGGAGCCGGAAGAACGAAGCGCGATCAAAGTCTTTCTTGTCGGTGCTTCGGATTTTGTCCAGACGAGGATAACCAGCCTGATTTCTAGTGTTCCGGGAATTGATATCGTCGGGAGTGCCCGAAACCCCCTCACCGCCATAACCCAGATTAAAACACTGAAACCCGACGTGGTGATACTGGATATGCGCCTCCAGAAATGGTTTGGAGTGGACCTGCTGCAGAATATCGGTGAAATGATGCCTCTTCCCGCAACCATCGTGGTTGCGACACACATTTTCGGCAGGTACCCCCGGGAAGTGAAGATAAAGCCGGACATCATGCTTGACAAGTTCACGGATTGGAACAAGATTCCCGAGATACTGAAGTGCATCTTCCCGAGGGGCAACCCGCTCATTTCGGCGGACAGCCCGGCAAATCAATGAGCAGCATCAGGCGTGAGGGAAGCAGATATTAGTCCTCATAGTACGAATTTTCATAGAAAAACAGAGAAAGCGCCTATGAAAACCCTTTGAACTGTGCCGGGTATCCCCTGAAATAAGGATTGGCCGGTAGTAAGCTCTGAGCCTTACTATAGAGGCGTGGAATTCGCTCCGCATGTGAGAGAAAACGTTCTGTCAGAATACGGAGGACGGTCTCTCTG
>JBEKCV010000035.1:0-42139 GCA_050014695.1 Thermodesulfovibrionales bacterium | reverse complement strand
GTCTTGCCCACCAGACCAAAGATCATCGAAAATGTAGTGCAGAAAATCGCCTGTCCGACGCTATAACTGCCTGACTTCATTGGTTTTCAGTTTTCCAACTGCGGAAGATGGGCTAGTCACGGTAAATGAGGTTTCTCACGCTGATGAATCACTACCGCAGGAAAATCCTTGCGATGAGCTTCACATGCTTCGTTGTCGAGGTTGTCGGAAGAAAGTTTTAATCTCAGGTTGGACATTAGGAGAACCGAGGGGAGCAGGACGATAAAGACCCCGATCCACCCCAGGGTATATTCATGAATTGAAAAGGTTATGGATAGATTAAAGACCAATACGGCACAGTATAAGGCAGGGCCAATGAGGTATCGCCAGGGACAGTCACTGCCGAAATAATCTCTTGCCTTTTTACTGTCGAGCAGTTTATCGATCTTCTGCAAGGCATATATCAATATAAGTCCGACCGCAAACCAGCCGATAAAATTCGAAATGGGGACACCAAAATAGATGCCCCTCTCGGGGTATCCATAAATTTGCCCTAGAAACCATCTGTCACCTCTTAAGGCAACTGGGTCTATGATTATGTCGAGATAGACCATAAAGACCGCGCCGAGCATCCTCGCAGAAGGTGAATGCCTGATCTCTTTTGTCTCGAGAAGATGAATCATTCCCTTCAAACGCCGAAGCGGTGAAATGACGATCAATGCCACTGAATAACTTGCGTATGCAAGGAATACATAGCTTATCGAGTCCATGAAGGGCACACCGAAAACCCACAGCTCCTTCCCCCGCGTATGTTCAATATAATAGTAATGGCCATAGGGAATACCATTGTGGATAGAGGAGTATTCAGAGAGCCAGGTAATCAGATACCCCGTTGCCCCGAAGAGGATGGCCCTCTTCACCCCAAACTGCAATGAACAGCCGAAAAGATAGATCAGAAAAAAAATAAAGACATAGGGCCGTAAAATGATCGTATGGAAAAGCAGCGAAAAAGCGGATTCCATCAGCTTTTCTTCATATTCCAAATGACGAGTCTAAGGAGGTCACTGATATTGGAAAAGGCGTTCCTCATCGCTGTGGCTTCATACCCGCTGTGCACCATGCAATTCCGGCACCGGGGATCATTTCCTGTTTCGTAACTCTCCCACGGCGTTTTTTCCATCATCTCGCGGAAGGATGAGTAATAAGTGTCCGTTATTAGATAACAGGGTGACTTCCATCCGAGGGGATTGCGCGTCGGGTTTCCCCAGGGCGTGCAGTGCATCTCCCTCTTCCCGAGCAGGAAATCCAAGTAGATGGGCGAGCTGATCAAAGGGAACCTTCTTAGAAAGCCCTCCATCTCTTTGAACTTTTCCCGTATACCTTCCCTGCTGAGAAAGATACTGTCAGCGACACTTTCATAACTGAAGGCAGGGGAAATGAGGATTCCGTCAACCTTACTCTTCTTCAGAAGCTCAAAGAGTTTCTCCAATTCCCTCACATCGGAGTTTTTGTATACAGAGCTATTCGTGCTCACCCTGAAGCCCCGTCCCTTAGCCTTATGAAGAGCTCCAATGGCCTTTTGGAATGTTCCCTCCTTACCCGCGATATTATCATGGGTTTCTTCCATCCCGTCCAGATGGAAGTTCAGGGTAAGCCTCGGATGCGGTTCACATTCGTCAATGAAAGACTCTGCAAGAAGTCCGTTCGTGCAGAGGTACACGTGTTTTTTTAAGCGTAGCAGTGTTGCGAGAAGCGGTTTTAATTCCTGATAAAGGAGTGGCTCGCCGCCGGTGATCGTCACGACAGGGGCACCGGTTTCGAGCACCGCTTCGATACACTGATCAAAGGAGAGATCGACGGACTGCTCTTTGGCATGGAGCCGTATTCTATCGCAGCCGGCACAATTGAGATTGCAGCGGTGCGTGGGCTCCAACATCAAAACCAGTGGGGATCTCTTCTGTCCCCTGAGGGAGTTCCTCAAAAAAAACATCGCTAACGATGCATATAGACTGACGGGGAAGCGCATACCTCTATATCCTTAAAAGCTCCGTTGATTGAAGCTTTCTGTTTTTCCCTCCACAATCATTTAAGAACCTGTTCGAAATCACTATGTGAGACGCCAGCGTTCTTTTCACTGATTAGTTTCTTACGTATCCGTTTCTTTTGAACCAGTCGACTGCCCTCTCGACCGCATCTTCAATCGCATTCTGCGGCATTTTCAATTCCCTCACGGCCTTTGAGCAGTCAAAATACATATATTTTCGCGCCATCTTGACTCCCGTCAAGGGGATGCGGGGATGCCTTCCTGTCACCCATGTTGAGAATACCTCATCAATATAGGCAGCACACAGCACCGGCAGATAGGGAAGCCTCACCCTTGGAGCTTTCCGCCCTGTCCTGATGGCCAGACACTCAAAAAACTCCCGGAGGGTCATATTCTTATTTCCCAAGATATACCTCTGACCAATTCGTCCGTGCAGAGATGCAAGCCAATGTCCGGTGGCAACATCCTCGACGCTAACGAAATTGAGCCCTGTATCCAGGTACGCCGGTATCCTGTTGTTAAGAAAATCGACAATTATCTTTCCCGTTGGTGTGGGCTTTCGATCCATGGGGCCGATAGGGGTGGAAGGACTTACGACAACAGCCGGTACCCCCTGTCGAACAAAATCGTTTACTTCTCGCTCAGCAAGAAACTTGGATCTTTTGTAATGGCCTATCATCTCGCAACCCTTGACCAAACTCTCCTCATTCGACGGCTTCCCATAGGAACTCGCAGCCAGCGCACCTACGGTACTGGTATATACGACTTTCTCTACGCCCGCCTCCAGGGCAGCCCGCATGACATTCCTTGTTCCCTGAACATTGATCTCGTACATAGTCTTCGGGTCAGGAACCCAGAGGCGGTAGTCTGCTGCGAGATGATACAGGTGCTGGCACCCCTCGGACGCCTTAACGACGGAGCGAAAATCGCGCACATCTCCTTTCGCGAGTTCCAGACCGAGCCCCTTCAGTGCAGAGGTATCCGTCGCTTCCCTCACCAGTGCAACTACCTGAAGACCTTGCTTGCGTAGGAGTTTCGCCACGTGAAATCCTATGAAGCCCGTAGCACCCGTTACAAGTGCTTTCATGTCTCAACTTTTTCCAGCAGTTTTGGAAAAGAATTTCCCGAGTGCCATTAAGGGAAAACAATTTCGGTAATTATGGTAGTTTATCAAGAAAAACTTCGGGAACCCCGTGCCAGTAAAATATTTCTCATCCCATGTGCCATCGGCCCGCTGGCTTTTCAGCAAATAATCGACCCCGCTTATTACCTCCTCGGAGGCCCACTCCCCAGCAGCCAGTAAAGCGAGGACTGACCATGCCGTCTGCGAAGGGGTGCTTTCTCCGGCGCATTTTAGCGCTGGGGCTTCATACGATGCACAGCATTCTCCCCATCCTCCGTCAGGATTATGAATGCTCTTCAGCCACCCCACCGCCTTTCTTACGTATGGCCGGGACATATCTTCCCCTATCGAACCCAGTCCAACAAGCACAGAACTCGTCCCATAGATATAATTCACACCCCATCTTCCCCACCAGGAGCCATCTCTTTCCTGGTTCCTCTTAAGAAACTTGATGGCTCTCTTGACCACGTCATGCGACACGGTGTGACCGATCAAGCCGAGAAGTTCAAGAACCCTTCCAGTGAGATCCGCCGTGCTCGGGTCAATCATTGCTTCAAGGTCTCCGAAGGGGAGCTGGTTCAGTATCTTCATATTATTGTCTACGTCAAAGGCCCCCCATCCGCCATCCTTCCCCTGCATCCCGAGGATCCAACCAAGCCCGCTTTCAAGATTCTCACGGTTAATATACCCTTTGTCCGCAAACCGATAAAGGAGCATCAAAACCACGGCTGTATCATCCACATCCGGATACCAGTTATTTTCAAACTCAAAGGCCCATCCACCGGGCTTAAGGCCCGGCTTCTTGATACACCAATCACCCTTCTGGAAAATCTGTTTTTGGGTCAGCCACCTGCACGCCTTTGCAAGAGAATTATGATCTCTTTCCAGCCCGGAGTATTCCAGCGCCAAGGCTGTCAGGGCCGTATCCCAGACGGGAGAGATACACGATTGGAGAACCACTTCTCCACCTTTTTCGATGGTGAATCTTTCAAGGGCCTCTAGCCCCCTTTTTATCGGCTCGTCCGCAAGATCCTTGCCCATCGCCGCAAGGGCAAGGATTGAGTTAACCATTGCGGGCTGTATGCCTCCCCAGTCGCCGCTCGGCTCTTGATGCTCCAATATCCAGTTCTCCGTACACTTCAGCGCCTTCCACCTCAGCGGCCTTGCTGGAGCAGCTTCCATTGTCTTCAGCAGTCTGTCCAAGACAATGAACAACCGTTTCCACGAACGTGGAGATAGCTTTGTAGTTGTCAGGGGTGGTACTTTGTAAGGATCTTTATATAACTCCGTAATCCGCAGCCCTTCCGGCAACAACCTGACGCGCTTGAGATCAAGGATTATCGAAAGCGGTACGATTGTTGCCCTCGCCCAGCTTGAAAAACTGTATATGTTTATAGGGAACCAGGAAGGAAGTAGGTTGAGCTCGATAGGCATAGAGGGGAGAGCCTTCCACTCAAATTCTCCGAAAAGAGCAAGGTATATCTTAGTAAAGACCCTTGCGGCTTCTACGCCTCCCTTTTCAAGGATAAACTCTCTGGCCTTTCGCAAAGGCCGCTCATCGGGGCCAACCCCCGCGAGCTTAAGGGCAAAATACGCTTCAACCGTGGTACTGAGATCCCCTTTCCCTCCAAAATACAATGCCCATGTTCCATCATCCCGCTGGTTCTTCAGGATATGGGCGGTAAGCTTTCTGTCCCTTTCAACATCCTTTATCCCTAAGTAATGGAGGAGCATTATGTATTCAGCGGTAATCGTTACATTGGATTCTAGTTCATACCACCAGTAACCATCCTCATGCTGTTGCTCCAGGTAGTATGCCTGCGTTTTTCGCATCGCCTTGGATATCCGATCGGTTAAGGAGGTCCCAGGCCTCGAAATAGATACGACCTTACCTCTCGGTTCCATCGGCAAAACACCAGGCTCAGCGTCGGAATGTCGTCTTAACAGTCTGTTATGTCCGTTTCGTAAAAGCATTTTCATTGTTATAAAACAATTACCAACTCCCACCTCTCTTGTCAAGGTGACGGCTGTCCGCCATGGACCGACGGAACAGGGAAGCGATTCCTTCCGCACCAACCATTGTGTCTCCCATCATTGCCTTATTTGCGAGAACCCTGTTCGCTCGCCTGCCGCTCACTTCGGGAATCGTTAGAGGTTCGCTGCCCGCCGTCAAGAGCTACAACCGTAATCCCGACCATAATAACGATTGTGCCAACCCAGCGAACCCATGAAACATCCTCTTTCAGAATAAATTTGGCCAGCAGCGCCGCAAAAAGATATGACACCGCGGTAAGAGGAAGGACGAAACTGAGATCTGCCCAAGAAAGTGCAGCGAGATAAAGAAAAAAATAAATGCCAAGAAGAACTACACCCATCAATATGAACGGGTTGCGAACAACGGAGAAAATCAGATCAACCCACTGAGACGGGACCGACATATCCAATTGTCCGCTCCTCTTCATGGCGTAACTTAATAATGCCTCGCCAACCGCAGCGCTCACCGCCGCAAAAAAAACGACAATAAATGTTTTCACACTCTCTCCCAAGCAGAACGGGGCGCTGAGGCCATTTCAGAAAGTTCCCCGTAGCCCGCCAACGTGATCCCGAGGAAAGCCAGCTGATCGCGCACCCTGGGTGAAGTCAAGGCTTTCAGCTCCCTCATGCCGGCCTGTGTCGACATGTCCGGATGGGTGAAAATTTCATCGAGCGAGATCCCGGCATGGTCAAAGAGATTAAGAAGGTACTCCTCGTCGATCTCTCCTGTTCGAGATAGCCCGTAGACATGACGTGCAACGCTCAGTCCGTATTTGCGGGCTACCCTCTCATGGCGCTTCCTGAGCATGCCAAAAACCGCCCACTCGACAAAAGCCATCGCCCTGCGCGAGGGGGAATGAAACTTGAAGACAACTGATACAGGTTCCTTCGGTATGCGAATCCATTCGACTCCCCTCCGCGAAGCCTGCCTGCAGAGCACCTCGAAGATGAGCGGATGCATATGGAGGTGATGATGCCCATCTACGTGGGTAGGTCGAATTCCTGACTCCTCAAGGCGATTAAACTGCGCATCTATCTCCAGTTCAATCTGCTGGAGAAGATTGTAGTTTACACACAGCCACGCCTTTATCGGGCTTTTTTTGAAGAAACCATCAGCGTCAGTGAGATCGAGGATTTGAGTAGACGGTAGGACAGCCCGGCCATCACAGAGGGTAACATGAAGTCCCACAGAGAGCTGCCTTCGCTCCCGGGTCATCTGGACAGCCTCGTGAAAAGCGGTCCCTCCCGCCATAAGGCTTGCTGCGGTGACGATCCCCTTGTCATACGCCTCGGCAATTGCCCCATTGACGGAAGAAGAACAGCCAAAATCATCAGCAACAGTGACCAGAAGCCGTCCGTTCGGATGAAAGATGCCCTGTCTCATCGCTCAGCAACCGCCTCTTTTCGTTTCGCCATGAAAGAGAAAAACTCTTTTCCCTCTCTGATGCGGCGCCTGAATTCGTCTCTGTCCTGAAGCATTTCCTTCAGGATTCTCAAAATGGGTCGCGGCCTCAGGTAGAAGCGCCGGTAAAAGTTCTCCACTGCTGCAAAAATCTCTTCTGGCGAAAGCCCATCATAAGAGATTGCGGCATTCTGTATTCCTTCCCTCACCAACTTGTCACCTTCTTGGACGATCCAGCCCTCTGCAATTCCCCGAGCATACATCTCGGTACCGGGGTAAGGAGCCACGAGGGATACCTGTATACTGTAAGGGTCCAAGTCGAGCGCGTAACGCATGGTCTCTTCCATCGTCTCTGCCGTCTCTCCGGGCAGACCGAGGATGAATGCTCCGTGGACGAGTATGCCTAACTCTTTGGTAGCTCTGACAAACTCTCGCGCCTGCTCGAGGCGAATGCCCTTTTTGATGTTATTGAGGATTTTCTGATTGCCCGATTCAAACCCCACGGTAAGCAAACGCAATCCACATTCTTTCAGAATCTTGAGGGTCTCTTTCGGGACAGTCGCCCTAGCGTTGCAGGACCAGGTGATTCCCAGGTGCTTGATCCTCCGGGCGATCTCCTCGGCACGATTCGGATTGTCGGTAAAGGTGTCATCGTCGAAAAAAAACTCCTTTACTTGAGGGAAAAGGCTCTTCGCCAGACTCATTTCCTCGACGACATTGTCGACGCTCCTCACCCGGTAGACATGCCCTGAGATTGTCTGAGGCCAGAGACAAAAAATACACCTCGCACGGCACCCCCGACCCGTGTAAAAGGATACGTAGGGATGTTTGAGATAACCGTTATAATAATTTTCGATCTTCAGATCCCGCGCATATATCCTGGTGGCGAAGGGAAGCGCGTCAAGATTCTCTATCGGTGGTCTGTCGGAAGTGCGATGCATCTTTCCTTTTGAGCGGAAAACGACTCCATCCACATTGACAAGCGGAACGCCTCGCGCGATTTCCGCCACTGCATAATCAAATTCCCCAGTTGTTACGAAATCTATGGCCGTGGAGCATGCAAGCGTCTGCTCTGGTTGAACCATAGTATGCGGTCCGACAAATCCGATTCTGACCGCCGGGTAGTGGTCTTTCAGCAATTCCGCCAGTCTCGCATCGTGAGCGACAGTCGGGGTGCTCGTACTTATGACGATGAGGTCATAATCACGGGCCTCTCGTATCACCGCGCTGACATCCATATCACCAGGTGGGGCATCGAGGAGGCGACTGTCCGGTACCAGCCCGGCCGGATAAGCTAACCACGTGGGATACCAGAAGGAACGGATTTCCCGTCGAGCCTGATACCGCGCACCGGCTCCACCGTCAAATCCTTCATAAGAAGGAGGGTTTAGAAATAGTGTATGCATTTTCCTCTTCGTAAAAAGCTTTTTTTCTTAGTGAGACAAGACTGATTCAGTTCGAAGGAATAAAGAAGCTCGATGCTCATCCCCTCCTTGGTACTATGTTATATTACGCACCTTTCGTTTTGCAACAGGAAGAGGCATCGCATGAAAGTCTGAAATCACGCCGTAGAGGCAAGTGTCACTCCGCGGGAATGCTTATCGCCAGTCATCGCGAAACAAATTCCGGTCACCCTTAGCCCCGAAAAAACCGATTCAGGCTGATCGCATACCTCTCACCCCCCTTCGAAAGTTCAGGCAGAGCCGCCGGCAGAATGAGAGTGTAGATCAGATCATAAAAGCCGAGGCAACTCAGTGGACGGGCATCCCCATGTTCTCGATTGCCCTGGGCTGAAAAGGAAATGCTACTGCTCCTGAAGGACCCGGGTGGGGATGGTGGGCGACTAGGGATCACTAAAATAGAGCTTCTGGAATTAACATAACTATCCGATCTAGCACGGAAAAAGCCCTATTCCCCGGACAAATCTTCTTTCTCAGGACATGAGTAGATACGTTATTGCTCTTTGATTCTACCCCCCTTCGTGATCTCGAAGCATCTTCCTCTCCAAAAGACCTTTCGACCGGAAAAACTCCACAACCAAATCCCAAAACTCAAGAGATCTTTAACGGGAATAAGCACCAGCCATCTCAGCCATTTCTTCGTGCGTATGGCCTTTCTGTACAAAACGATGGCTATGCAGAGCCTCAAAGCAAGAACTCCGCATAGGATTGAGAGAGAAAATAACGTCGGGCTTTGCAGCATGAGAAGGAAGACAGAATACGGGAGCATGTGCGTAATGCCGTAACCAAGAAAACCCTTCGGCCTGCATGCCCTATACGTTCTCGCCCACCTGATTTGATGAGTAAGATAATCAGTCAGGCTCATCCTTCCAACGACATCTTCCATTACATAGTCAGAAAGGACAATCGTGTAACCCTTTTTCCACAATTTGTTGCCGATCTGGTAATCGTCCGCAAGATAATCGGCTACTGATGAGAGACCACCGATCTCCTCAAGTGCTTCTTTTGAAAGCAGCATGGAGGCGCCAAGTCCGAAGGTGACGCCCTCCAACCGTTTCGCCACAAGCACGGAAGGAATGAAATCGAGCGCTATGCTGAGGGACTCAAGAGCAGCTCCGAGAGATGCCGGATTCGGAATCGTGTAAAGAGACGTAACAAGGCCGACTTTCTCGCCGCTTTGATATTCTCTTACGATGGATTTGAGATAGGAGGGAGTCACTCTCATGTCGCCGTCGCTTATCGCTACCATGGGATACCTCGCGGCCCGGATAAGCCCCTTGAGGTTTGACACCTTCGGATTAGCTCCCTGATCGCTCTGGTTTATTACCGTGCGGATATCACAATCTCGCCTCGAAGCGGCAACTTCCTTTGCCAAAGTGATCGCATCATCGTTTGGATCCACAAATCCAAGGAGAATCTCGTAGTCCGGGTAGTCCTGGCTGCAAAAGCTCTGAAGATTCTCGCGAAGTCCGGGATCAGCGCCCTTGAGGGGTTTTATTATTGAGACCGGGAGAGTTGGCGTTTCTTGCCCCCCCTGCCTCTTCTGTCTGAAGAATTCGACGCTACACAGAAGAGAAACGAGGCTGTACAGAGCCCCTGATAGAATAAGCAGCGTCACTATTATCGTTATGCATTCACCGAACGTCATCAGCATGTGTGTCTAACGGATCTTCAGCGTGCGCATGAAACTACGGTCAGCAACCCCATATACACATTCACAATCCGCTTTGATGTGCCTTCTCAGAAAGAGCTGATATAATATATCCAGTGTCTTCTTACGGTAGGATACCATGAGAATAGCTGTATTTTCAGCATTTCCACAGGAACTCAGGCTGATTGCCAAAAACTTCGGAGCAACGCAGCCTTCGAGGAAGTGCTCTTTCACCATTTTTTCTGCCCGATTCGCTTGCCATGAAATTCTTCTGGTACAAATCGGCATTGGACCCCGGAACGCTGAATCGGCGATAAACTACATCGTCAAAGAATTCAGTCCGAACTATGTGGTGTCGGTGGGATTTGGCGGTGCTCTTTACGAAGGCGCGGTGATCGGTGAACTCACGTGGGCTCCCCGGGTTCTCTCCCTCAAGGAGAGCGGCATGGAGACCCTCGAAATACCTGATGCAGGAACGACAGCGGGAAGGCTTACCGGTAAAATTTCCTTGCATGAGAAATGCGTTTTAACTCTTGACAGGTGGATGACAAAATCGGAGATTAAGAAGATTCTCCCGGTGGGCGTCTCTCCGACGGTTTGCGATATGGAGACGTTCCCCCTCGCAAAATTCTCCATTCAACGAGGGCTACCTTTTTTTTCGATCCGTTCGATCACTGACCGTGCCCATGAAGAGGTCCCGCAGGAACTTCTCGCCGTATGCGATGAGTCAGGGCATTACAGTCTTCTCTGCGCTTTCCGACTCATTGGCCGCAAACCTGAACTTATACCGTCGATCATAAGACTTGGCAGGAACTCTTATCGAGCATCCAAAAATCTCTCGCTGGCAGTGAGATCTTTGATCGAGATCCTATGATTCCCGCGGGTGAGAGATACTCGATGTGAACATATCTGATGCTTCAGCCAATCATAGCGGAAATTGAAGAGATAGAGGCCACTGAATTATCCATCAGGTCCTCTATCACCTTTCTGAATCCCTTCAGGAAAGATGCTCATACTTTTGGGGTTGCTCACTTTCTGTGGAAGCGGCATTTTCTGGTACTTACATGTCTGTCCAAAGGAAAACATTTAAACAAAAAATTTCAAGCTATCCTAACAATACAATAAATTCTGATCTTGTGTTACCTTGGCGCGGCTTGCCGCCATCTGCAGGTTATAGAACTAAGATAAGGTCCCCTGGTCAAAAAAAAGGCGCCGAAACCCGGCGCGCTCTTTTCACGCTAAAACGGTCACCCACCACTGTTTTTTTTTATTGATCGTAGCAAGCGAACGCAAGCGTTGGGACGTCGATGTTAATAGCATCGGCAATAAGTTCGCCCTGTTCTTTGTGATATGTCAGTGTCACCTTTTCACCGATCCCAATGTCCCGAAAAGACTTATTCATGGTGCACATATTCACATTTGTCCCTTCGTCCGTGGCGAATGTAAATTCACGATCGCTCTCCCTGGATAAGGGATCGCTTGACTTTACGGTAAACGTATGTGCTATCTTGTCAACCGCTACAACCTCTCCTTTAAGGGTATGCGTGTTTTCCGGGGCCACGGCTGCGTAAGCGAAAGCTACGATGAATGACACCGCAACTACCGTCACGAAAACCGCTACCATAAGATCAGCCGTTTTAACCGACCTTTTACCACTACCACTTATGGTTTTTTCGCTGTTCATTGTCTGTACCCCCTCTCCCAACTAAATGCAGACTTACAATTCAATCACATACTCTATCTTGAGTATACGATACACTGTGTTGCATAGCTATGCAACTGTTAAACTTTCCGAAAACGCTCGCTTTCTGACCAAATCCCGTTTTTTCTTCCGGTAAAGTCGCTCTTTCTTAAAAAAGATCTTCTTTTTAGGCTCATCTTGTAAACCTTAATAGGAGGGAGGAATATGAAGAAATCGATCAATAGACCGTTTGATCATCTGTTTCACAGCATGATCAGAAAACCAGTAATCGCCTACATTCATTTTATCCCAAATTTACTCCCTGCTCTGAGACCTCCACAGTGGTGGGGATAGTGACAAGGTTAAGAGCAAATTGGTAAAAAAGAAGGCCTCTTTCGATGTCTTGAGTTGGGGGTGCCAGGAACGATTGAAGAGCGTTTAATCCAGGGAGAAATCTTGACCTCATTCACCTTAATAATAATGAGGAGCACAGGCCGACTGGCCGGAAGAAACTGTATTATCTATTTGATTTTGGAGACAACTGGATCTTTGAGATTCGCAAAGGACGAGGAGCAAAAAATCCGAAACACGGAGTTCAATATCCGAGATTTTAAATATGATATGAATTAGAATCGAAAACCCAATCCTAACAAAGGCGCCAAATAATATAACGACTAACAATCGATGCCAGGTAATAATGAAAAAGTCATAGGATACTTCGGCTATTTGCCACCAATCAACGTTGTGTACGATGGCAATGCACGTGTTACCTTTAGCGGGAAATGTTCTCCTATTCCTGGGGAATCATCCGGCTTTTGTGCGGTGCAGTTACCCTTAGCAGCTTCCCGCAACATGAACTACCCCGCAGCAAGCTGCGAGGTATCAGGATTCAAAAAGATCCAGTTGTTGCCAATGCAATTGTTTATATTCGGCCTCTTGGCCTTGCGCTCGGACATAATTCCGTATCGCATCTTCATTACCATGCTTGCCAACTGTATTTATAAAATATCCTTTTCTCCAAAACTCTCCTCCCCATAAGTTCTTCTTCACTTCTGGTACTCTTCTGAAAACCTCTCTTGCGGTTATGCTTTTCACTATCTGACTCAGACGGCTTGGACTGTACATCGGTACCGTCTGAATCAAGAAATGCACATGATCCTCATCCGTCCCTATCTCTATATAACTCATTTCGTATCTTCTGCCTACATCCTCAGTGAACACCACCCTCCGATATTTTGCGGGGCACACCAAATGATAGAGCAATACCGATACGTTGTGCTTCTTGTGAACATATACGCTCATCCATAAAGTTTAGCCATACTACAAAGCCGAAGCAAGCTTCGGGGAATTAGACCCATAGATTAAAAAGGCACCGAGGGTATCAGCCGATTGAATAAATCCTACTATTGCACTTTTGACAAACGATAGAAGTATGAGCACAGGGGAAAGTCTTCCAAGGATAGTCCAGGGATAGTGATTCTCCAGCATGATGAGGACCTATAATCAACAATGAACGCGAACCGTGAGACTGCTTCGCTTTTCTCATACTCATGGCACTTATTTCTCCCAGGACTGCCCGTTTTTCATACTCGTGGTCCTCGATATATGCTATTCCCAAAGCAGCCATGTTATAAATAGAATCTGACGAAAAGCCGTATCGATCTGACGCAAATCTGACGAAAGGCTATTCCTTGATGACATAGTGGGTTGACCTCCCGGCCCCTCTCTGCTCAATAAGCGCTAACTCCATAAGCCTCTTGAAATCCCGATTTGCCGTGTCTCTGGTTATTCCGAATTCCCTTGTGCATTCTTCGCTGGAGACTCGCGCATAATCGAGAATAAATTTGAGAATGTCTTTTTGTCTCTTCGTCAACTGGCTAAGCCTGTCTGAAGGGATTTCAAAGACAACATTCAGCTTGCTCGGATTGAGCTTAAGGATATCCTCAGGCCCGTAGAATGTGACCGTGAAATAACCGGATTCATAATCGACTGAAGGGGGCTTAAGGCCGTAATTCACCATCATGTCGTGCATCCTCTTAAATCCGCCGCCCCGCTCTTCCATAAACTTCGAGTCAAAAAGAGCGCTGGCTATAATCGAATTTCTGGATTTGGGCCGATATTTAAAAGCTCTTACCATTTCAAGGGTCAACGGCTCCGGCAAAAGACCGGGGCTTGCTATGACTATCCTATCAGTAAAAATCTGGATCATTATAGCCGCGCCTGATATGCCGTAATCCCTATGGGCGATGGCATTTATTACCGCCTCTCTTAAAGCTTCGATAGGGTATTCTGAAATCTGGACCCTTGAAAACCCCTCAATTCGAGCGGCGGTCTTCATGTTTTTGAGGAAGAATGCCTCAGCGCCCTTGATCAGATCAAAGAGGGCGCCCATAATCTCTTTCTGATCGATAGTGTTTCCGGGTTCAGTACCTTGAAAGGCATCTGCTTTAATCTTGCTTTGAGGGAGATATGATTGAGGATGCTTACCAAACAGAAGCAACCCGGCCACGGTCGGGACCAATAGATTTCTATGCGGCAAGAAATGGAGCATGCTCCTCTTTCTGAGGTGGTCTATCATCTCAGCCTTGCCCTTAAGCTTAAGCCCTGCCGCCTTGAAAAACGCTTCGGCATCTTTCAGCGAGATTTCATTCTTCGGCGCGTTTATTATTGGTTTCCTGTCGTAATTAGAGGAAGTCTTATCAGGCTCTACGGCGCTTTTTCCTGTCGGGATCTCAATGTCATGCTTCTTCTTGATATAATGACTCAGGCCTTTACGAGTCCAATCTTTCAACTCGATGTAATTTTCAAATCTCTTATAGCTGTATCCCCGGTGCCCCTTGAATTCTTTCAACAGGTCTTTCAACTTCTCGTCTCTTCCAGTGTCTGTTTTGCCTTTGAGGAACACAAGGATATATTTGTCATCGGCCTTTGCCTGTCTATATTCCCTTTCAGTCGGTGAAAGACCGTCCTCTTCGGGTGTCCCGTATTCATTTCCGAAAAGGCCGATGTAAATATCGCACTCCTTTAGTTTTTCCAGGTATGCTCTTCTTGAAGGCACTGCCATAGGAGGAAACCCTTCCCACATCTCGACATCGAAATAACGGTTCAAAAACTCATTATCTGTAATCGCCTCCTTAACAGCGAGGCGTTCATTCATGAGTTCCTTTAAGGCTGAGCTTATGAATATCTTGATTTTCTTCATGTTTCTGTTTGGTAAATTTAACAGATTTCAGCCAAAGTTTACAAACCCCAAGCGAGGATTCCATATGCACAGAAGGTATTGGTAAATACGGGAATTTCACCACCCAAAAGCGTAATATGGAGTTTACAGACTGTCAGACGTGATACCCTCGGCCGTCTTTAACAGGTCCCTACGCATTCGGCAGTCCCACACTGATAATTGACTTTATCAGCTATTTTCCTAAATAATTGCCAAGAGGGATGGGTCCTCAGAAAAACCGGCTCCGGCGCTCAACACAGGCAAGCCGTCACTTCAAAAACAAATGAAAGACACTACCAACTGCTGAAAATATGAAAGCAACGCTGGATTATCTTAGAATAATGCTATGAAACTCGCTTTTGTAAAGCACGCCCTTCAGGATCCTTCGTTCAAACTGCTCCAATCAAGTAACGTCGTTCTGATCATAGGATTTCTTGCGGAGCAATTCAAGAAAAAGAATCGCCCTTACATACCAAACGATGAACTGGTGAGCAGCCTGTCGGACTTTCTTTTCAATGTGCGCGAGGCTGGAGAAGAGGGACTGACTGCCGACTCACCCCAGAACTATCTTGACTCCTGGGCAACCAAAGGGTTTCTGCGCAAACGGTACCGGGAGGACAGCGACGAACCTGTCTTCGAACTCACATCCTCGACAGAGAGGGTACTGGAGTGGTTTCAGGAAATGCAGCACAGGGAGTTTATCGGAACCGAGTCTCGCCTGCGCAGGATATTCGAGATGCTCTATGAAATCGTTGCATTGGCCTCCGAGGATACTGAAGAGAGACTTACTTATTTGCAGAGGAAACGGGCCGAACTGGATGAACAGATTGAAAAGCTGAAGAAGGGGCTTACTGAGAGATTGAGCAGCACTCAGGCTAAGGAGAGCTATTACAACATTTCGGACACGGCACGGAAACTTCTATCAGACTTTAAACAGATTGAAGAGAACTTCAGGACCATCGACAGACAGGTTCGCCTGAAGCAGAAGGATGAGACTATGCCTAAGGGCAAGTTCCTGGACGAGGTGTTCGGTCTGCAACAGAACATGATCTGGGAAACTGACCAGGGCAGGAGCTTCAAGGCGTTTTGGGAGCACTTGATGACTCCGGGTAGGCAAGAAGAATTAAGCAGCCTTATTGTCGCAGTGGCCCGGATTCCGGATATAAGGGCCCTGACCGAAAACGATATGACACTCCGAAGGCTTCACATTAATCTTGTTGAGGCTGCGGACAACGTAAACAGAGTCAACCATAGGCTTATAGAGCAGCTACGCCGCTTCCTTGACGACAAACTCACTGTCGAGCGCAAAAGGATTGCCGACCTCATATCGGACATCAAAGGCCTGGCACTGGAATGTGCTGACTCGCCTATGCAAGATAAAGAATTCTTTCATCTTGATGGGCATGCCCTTATAGACATGACACTGGATAGATCCCTGTGGCTGCAGCAGGGTAAGTCTGCCTTGGACAGCACCCAATTTGAGACAGGTGATCAGGATACACTGAAAGGTGATTCACTGGATGCTCTTTACCAGACTCCCGAGATCGATGCCGAGGATCTCCGTCTCAGGATAGATGAACTTCTGGAGGATAGACAAGAGATCGGACTTGGAGAGGTTATAGCAGAACACCCTATTGAACATGGAGTGCTGGAGATCCTCTCTTACCTGCAGGTCGCACAAGAGGACCCTAAAAACAACGTTGAGGACTCTGAAGCTGAAAAACTTCGTTCTTTTAATAAGGAAACGCAATCCTTGCTGAATGTAACATCTCCAAAGGTGACATACAAGAAATGAGCCTTCAAATTAGACTGCTGCCATATGCGCCAGCAATTATCCGGCTACTTCAGGGAGTCCTGCATAGTGACGATAAAGAGGCATGGGCTCTTCTCATTTCCTACGAGTCTGATGTGAGACGGTTCTTTGATGGAATAGGCCTTGATGTCGTTCATTCGGAGGCTGACGGGTACGCATTTCTTCGGCATCAGACATTGCCGGAAGATAGCTTGCCAAAAATCCCAAGGCTTATCGAAAAAAGACATCTATCATACCCTGTGACGCTCCTTTGTGTGCTTCTTCTGGAGCGCCTCTACCGGCACGAGGCAGAGGGCGGAGACACCGGCAGGCTGATCCTGACAACAGACGATATTAAGGTCATCATGGCAGATTATCTGCCTGACAAACCAAATGCTGCCAAGCTGATAGACAGCATCGACACGCATATAAACAAACTCGTTACCGCAGGATTGATAAAGAGACTTTCAGGATCTGAGGAAGAGTTTGAGGTGAGGCAAGTTCTGAAGGCAAAGATCCCGGCAGAAGCACTGCAGGAGATAAAGGAAAAGCTGAAGGAGCATAAGATTGCGGACGCTTGATGTGGAATATGGCGAGCAGCAGGACGGCGCTCGCTTGCACCGCTTGGAGTTGCTGAACTGGGGAACTTTTCACCATGCCATCTGGAACTTGGCTCCCTCAGGAGAAAACGCACTTCTGACCGGCAATATCGGAGCAGGTAAATCAACCATCGTTGATGCTCTGCTTACGCTCCTGGTGCCTCCGCAGAAAATCATCTACAACAGGGCTGCAGGTGCTGAAGGCCGTGAACGGACTTCCACGTCCTATATCAGAGGCGCCTATAAGAAGCAGAAAGACGAACTCAGCAGCGATGCCAAGCCTGTCTATCTTAGAGATACGGATACCTATTCTGTGCTCCTTGCTTACTTCTACAACCGTGATTACAAGGAAGGGGTGACGCTCGCACAGTTCCTCTGGATGAAAGACAGCAAACCTGAGAAGTTATATGTTTTTTCGAAGCAGAATCTGAATATCGGGACGCACTTCTCCCTTGCCAGAGGTGGAGTTCCCGAACTCAAGAAGCAGCTGAGGGCCTTAGAGACAACTGTAGTGTTTGACAGTTTTGTTGATTACAGTTCGAAATTCCGTCAGGCGTTCGGGATACGGTCAGAAAAGGCATTGGATCTGTTCCAACAGACGGTATCGATGAAGTCTGTGGGAGATCTGAATACATTTGTTCGGCAGCATATGCTGCAACCGGCCGACGTCAAAGAGAAGATTGATGAACTGAAAAGGAACTACGAGAACCTCGACAGGGCATACAGGGCTGTACAGCAGGCCAAAGAGCAGGTGGTAAAGTTATCAGAGATAAGCCGGATATCAGACGAGGTGGAAACACACATTCAAAACATTCAGGATCTCTCCGATTGCCTCACAGCTCTACCGGCCTACATTGAAGATCTCAGGATCGGGTTGCTTGAGCATGAGATAAAGGTCTACACGAAGAAATCCGAAGAAGTTTCACGTAGAATCAGGTCTATTGAGGCAGATATAACCAGCCAGAAAGACAGACTTGAAATTGTTCAGAGTGATCTCGCCGCCAGTGCTGAGGCGAAGACACTGGATCAGCTTGATAAAGAGATCAATGAACTCAAGCAGATCCGGGGGAAAAAACAACAGAAACGTCAGGAATTAGACAGCCTTATGAGTAAGATCCGCCTTCCCAAGGTACTGAGCGACAAGGACTTTTACGCCGCACTAGAGCGTTGCGGAGAAATGTCACTGTCTCTGGAAAAGGAACGTCAGGAACTCGAAGGACAGAAGAGAGAGCTCCATAAAGAGGAAGGGGATATTACCAAGGGGATCAAGGGGACTGAGGCAGAACTCTTATCCCTGAAGAATCGAAAATCCCAAATTCCCGAAAGGAACATAGGACTCAGGCAACTGCTATGCGCTGGTATAGGAGTTGATGAAAATGACATCCCATTTGTCGGAGAACTTCTGAGAGTCAAGCCCGCTGAATCCGTCTGGGAAGGTGCGATCGAGAGGGTTCTGCACAACTTCGGCCTCAGCCTTCTTGTTGACAATTCGTATTACGGGAAAGTGAGCAGGTTCATCGACGAGCATAATCTAAGGGGACGAATCGTATATTTCCGTATCCAGGACAAGGGCGACCGTATTCCGCTGAAAATTGACCCAAAAGAACTGCCCGGGAAGATCGATATAAAGGCAGGCAACACTTTTCATACATGGCTTCATAACGAACTATGCAGGGGATATGAGTTTGTATGCTGCGATACTGTCGATCAGTTTCAAAAAGAGGTCAAGGCAGTTACGAAAAGCGGTCAGGTTAAGAGCAGCCAAAGCAGGCACGAGAAGGACGACCGGACTGATATTTCTGATAGGACAAGGTATATTCTTGGTTGGAGCAACACCGAAAAGGTCCTTGCTCTTCAGATGACGCTTAAGAATGCGCTGCAGAAAAAGGCCTCAGTTGATAACAAGATAGAGGCCTGCCGGGTTAGGGAAGAAGCCCTCATGAGTTCGACTCTGGCATTGCATGACATTCTGAAGTTTGAATCTTTTGAGGATATAGACTGGCGCAAGCAAACTGTTGATATAGAGGTCTGGGAGAAATACCGTGAGGAACTCGAAAAATCTTCAGACAAACGAATTGCTCTTCTGAACGAAATAAAGGACATTAAAGGCAAGATAGAGAAGCTTGATTCAGTTCTTTCACAACGCAATATGGAAAAAGGTGCTGTTGACAACCAGGTAGAACAGTACCGACAGCATTTGACAGAAGCTTTGGACATCTCAACTATGGTAAAGAGCGAAGAGAAAGACCGCTTCTACCCTAAGGTCGACACTTTTCGGGACAATAGAGAGATAACGCTTCAGAATGCGGCCAGAATCAGAGAGTCTATCAACACTGAAATGATGAAGCTCAAGAAGGAGGAGGAGACCAGGAAGGATAAGTCTGTGGGCATCCTCATGGGCAATATGACTTCATACAAACATGCATTCCCGGCCGACACGCTACACGTCGACGCCTCGGTCGAATCCATACCGGAATTCCGCCAGCTGCTGAAAAAGGTGCAGTACGAGGATCTGCCTCGTCACGAAGAGCGGTTCAAGAATATGCTCAACGAAGGCGTTATCAAGGACATGATCATGTTCAAGCAGACCTTGGATAAAGAGGCCGAGGAGATCAAGGACAGGGTCGCCTCAATCAACGATTCGCTCAGAACCATAACATATAACCCGGCAACATATATTGAATTGGGCCTTGCTGATGCTCAACATCAAGATATCAGGGACTTCAGGTCGCAGCTGAAAGAGAGCATCGAAGGAACGATAGGACAGAGTGAGATGTTCACCGAAGAAAAGTTCACTCGCATTAAAGTCCTTTTGGACAGGTTAAACAGCGGCGACCCGATAGATATGACCTGGGTTTCCAAGGTGACTGACGTGCGAAACTGGTTCGAGTTCTTTGCATCCGAAAAATACATCGAGGACGGCTCCGAGAAGGAATACTATAGCGATGCCTCAGGTAAATCCGGAGGAGAAAAGGAAAAGCTTGCCTATACGATTCTTGCCTCTGCCCTTGCCTATCAGTTCGGTCTCGGGCGAAGCAGCGCCAAATCCAGATCATTCCGCTTTGTCGTAATTGATGAAGCCTTTGGCCGGGGAAGCAACGAAAGCACGCGGTATGCGCTTGAACTTTTCGACAAGCTTAATCTCCAGCTGCTCGTAATAACACCTCTTCAAAAACTGCACATCATCGAAAATTATGTGAAAAGCGTCCATTATGTCTTCAGGGGCGAAGGCACGAACTCAGTGCTGAGGAACCTCACGATTGAGCAATACCGGGAGGAAAAAAGGGCGAGCCTTGCAAAGAGGGAGAGCATCTCCTGATTATCCCGGAAGACATCCGCAAACAAGCGCAGAGGCTTTATCCTGATGTTTTGCGAAGTCAAATCACGCGGGAAAACTTCTTCCCCAGGGAGATCCGCTTCGGCAAGTTGAATGGACCAAAGCTTGCCGCCGCTCCAACCGACCTTCACGAGGCCATAAAACTGCTCAGAGCTGATTCTAAGCAGGCAAAAGGACACGGTTACGTTATCGAATTCAGAGAGACGAATACCAGAATGCTCGGCAAACAGGAGTTGCCGGCTGCTATCACTTTTCAAAGCAGAGAAGATTACCTTAAGTACCTGGACAAAGAAAAAGAATTTGTGAAGTTTCAGGAGGTGAGCGACAAAATCCTTTCGGAGTTTCCACAACTTAGAGACTGGATGCTGCTGACACCGGTGAGCGTTATTGAGAATTTCCACGTATGGGACAGCTTATTAAAGGTGTGTCGCTATTTTGTTGCTTCGCCAAAACCAAACCTTTACATAAGACAGCTTCCGATTGAGGTCCATACAAAGTTTATAGAAGAGAACGAAGGCATTATCAGGCAACTGCTCGACGTGCTGATAAAGGATTTCATTAACAAAGGAGAAGCTTCCTTTGAAAAAAGGTTCCATCTCCAACATGATGAGCCATTGATAAGGTTCAGAGTCTTAGACCCGATTCTTATTCAAGGCTTCGGGGGCATGAGTGACATAAGTATTCCGGAATCGCAATTCCGGCAACTGGAGGCCCTTTTTGACCTTGTATTCATTCTCGAAAACAAAATGACGTTTCTGGCCGTGCCGGATATGCCTCGCGCCATTGCTATCTTCGGCAAGGGCTTTACTCTGTCGCTTTTAAAAAATGTGCATTGGCTTGGAGAAAAAGAGATCTTCTATTGGGGGGATCTGGATGTGCACGGGCTGCAGATCCTGTCTCAGCTGAGAGGCTACTTCCCTCACACAATTTCTATACTCATGGACATGAAGACATTTTCGAACTTTGAGGTCTTGGCAGTGGATGGTCCTTCGCCAGGGCCTATGTTCCCTCAGAACCTCACTCAAGATGAAATGCAAGTGTATCAGTTCCTCGCAGCGAGGCGCAGCAGAAACAGGCTCGAACAGGAAAAAATCAGCCATGCGGCATTTCTCGAAGCATTGGCAGGCATCCTCTCATAGCGGAAGGGTAACGGAATAAAAATAAAGACTTTTTAGCAGGTTTGCTTCTTGATTTATCAGATCAAGCAGAGGCGCACTTTCAGAAAATTGTTCCATCTTTTCTAATTCCGCTAACTGCATTTACCGGCAATAGACTTTCTTTTCAATCTTGCTTCAGAAAAAACAGCCGGAATTTCACCCAAGGCATGTTTCATTGCCAGAGCAACGCGATGCAGGCCGCTCACCACGAAATAGCTGCCACTGAATCTTACCAACCTCACGGGATCCCTCTTGTTCCACCAACGGTCTAAAGCGAGTCTTAGGTCCTTATCCCGTTCGAGGGCATCTAACGAAATCCCTTCTCTCATTTTCGCCCGAATATTTTGATATTTCTTTGCCAAGTCATCGTACTCTCCCAGCGTACTCGAGTGATGATACCAGAAGTTCGGGGTATTTTCATTCCAGTCAGGATGAGAATAGACAATGGGTAGGATGTCAGCGACAGCCACGTATTTTAAGGCTGACTTATTTCCGAACTTGACGTTTAATAGCCGGTGTTGATTCTCGCTCTTGGTCGTGCCGATCATGGAAACGGTCCAAGGCAGGTTTGACTGCTCGTTTCGCTATCGCGACCACCTCTTTCGGAGATCCCGTAAAAATGGTCGCGATCAGACCGAAACAAGTGGACGCGATGGTCCGAAATAGCTGGTCACGTTCCCCCGAAATGACTAGTCCCGTAATAATTTTAGTTATACCGTCAACATAACTTCTGTTGACGATCCGTTGACGGTTTTTCCGGGGCCCAAATCACTGCTAACCCACTGATATTACAATAAAGAACTGGCGGGAGCGTGTGGGAATCGAACCCACCCTGCCCGCTTTTGGCAGGCAACACTGGATTTGAAGTCCAGGAGGGACACCAGAACCCTATGCACTCCCAAGTGTTTGAAACAGTTAGAAGTTTAACATCTTTTGCCGATACTCTCAACACTCAAATAATCTCCTGTGTCATATCTGTGTCATATGACATTTCGTAAAACTTGTCGGATGCTGCAGCAGCTTCGTGCAGACTGTGTGGAGCAAAGTGAGCATACCGCTGAAACATCTCAGATGTCGTCCACCCTGCCATTGAGACTATTTTGGCCTCCGGTACGCCCATCATGGCCCATCGACTTATACAGGTGTGTCTCAAATCATGAAACACGAAATTCTGCAACTCGGCTTTTTCTACAGCTCGCTCAAAAGCATCTTTGAGCGCCTCGACGGCTATCGGAAACACTGGAACATTCAAGTCGGCGAGATCGCTCAATGCCTCACGCCTCTTAGATAACATTTCAAAACATCGACGGCTCATTGGAATAGTCTTGTAGCGAGGTTTCTGCTTACGTTTTCTTTTGGATATCTTCACTCGAATTATCCTGCGCTCAAAGTCCACATTGCACCATTGAAGCCACAAGATTTCTTTCCTTCGACAAGCGGTATGCAGAGCGAATACAACAACATCTGACAAATAGGTTGGAGATGCCGCTTCAATCAGCAGTTTCTCTTCATCAACTGTCAGCACGCGGCAGCGCTGATTATCATATCCAGGGAATCCCGCTTCGGTCCATGGGTTAGAGTCAATCCCGAATTCTATCCGCCACTCCTTCTTGCCGAGAACATGATTATACATCTTACGGCCCAATCCGAATTCCTTCTCTACTGTTGAATGAGCAGCTTCATCTTCTTCCAGCCTCTCGCTAACATAATCACTCACCATTTTGTCAGTGATCACGGTGACTCTCAAATTGCCGAACACAGGCAGTAAATGTTTGATGCTGTAATGGTCCCGTTCGGTTGCATAGCCCGCTTTGCTGTAGGCATCCCACAATTCTCGAAAGTAAGGATAGGTTTTTTTCATATTTCCTGGAAAGTATCTTCCCATCCAGACCTGATTTTTCAAATGCCGTAGCAATGCCTCTGCATCTTCCTTGTTGTCCGTTTCGCTGCAAATTTGTACCTGTCTGCCATTTGCATCCTGAAAACTTAAATACCAATTAGGCAGCCAATTGCCTTCTCGGTCTTTTCGTCTGTAAATTCCCATCGAGTCTCCTTTCTCACCTTCCCATGGGAGTGGACTCACAGACTTTGAAATACCCGCATGTAGAATACCATACCGCAATGAACTTTTTATCATGCGAACATTTCTTATCGCCTATCCATCCCATCTCATCGATTAATACGCGATTCAGATTCCCAAAGTCCTTACGCCTGCAATAATCCAAGTTCGCGTTTGGCATTCTGAAGCATTCGCTTCACTTCCGGGTATCGATATTTACTCTTTCGATCCCTTCTTGGAGCCACTCTGCCGTGTTTGAGCGACCGTGATTGATCCTGGGTTATCGGACGGTAGCGAGATCGAAGCAAATCAGCCACATCAGAAGTCCTATAAGCCACGGTCCGATGCCCCAGTTTTATGATAGCTATCCTTTTTCTATTCCAATGTCTCAAAGTGTCCCGTTTGATTACGCAAACTTTGCATACATCGCCGGGTGACATCGTGGGGCCGTATCGTTCGATTAAATATGTAGCTACATCAGATTTATTTAAATTCATGTGCATAGCCATCACCATAATGCAATAGACATAGACTTTTACAGATAAAAAAATTTACTATCAGTGCCTCTGAATAAAGTCTCTTATCCTCCCTATTGTCGCACCACTAAAGCTAATGTCCCTGTCCTCTACTCCTACCACTCTAGCCCCAAGCTGGGCCATTTCATCTTCCAGCACCCGCCTATTTATTAGGAAGCCGTTTTTTCGTCTCGCGTAAACAATGAGATCTACTGTTGGCACATTGATGACGAAATAGGAGAATGCCGGAGTACCCTGAAAGTACCTTTGAGCCCATCTATCTACTGGATTTATGTCCATTGCATTCACTATATATATGGCCGATTGAATACCACGATACATCTCCATAAGTGTGAAAATTGGCTCATAATCAGGCCACACAAGCAAACGGTCTTTGATCTTTGTTTTTATGAAAGTTCCATCGTTAAAGCGATACCCTCCGCCTTCAACCTCATGAAGCCCGAGTGCTCCTATTACGCGATCTAGATTCTCCTCACTAAGCACGTAGTATCGTTTTCCAAGCTTTGAAATCGTTCCTGGAGAGAAGCCGCAAATACGATCCAATTCGCTTCTGCTTAGACCTTTCAATTCTCTCGCCCATTCTATTAACTTCGTCTTATAATCCATGTCTATAACCAACTATATATGGTTCTAGACATTTTGTCAAGCCTTTTTTTTGAAAAGTCGGTCGACGATGCCAACTCCTGCGAGCAGTAAAGGGAAAGCGGAGAATCATACTCGATGCAGTCCTATGTCCAGCGCCTTGCAAGGGATAAAAGTTTTGGCAATATTCGATTTACCCCCAAAAACCAGAACCAATTATCAGCTTTCCTCGATGGTAATCCTACCGGATAAGCCCAGGTCGTCGAGCGCCTGATTTAGTTCAGCTTTCACGCTCTTAGCTGCATCGGTCTTTAACGAGACCTTGAAATCCACTCCAATACTCAGTTCAGCGCCAGCCCTCAGTTTAGGAAGAATCTTCGTACCAAGTCGGTTCCAAAGTTCGGGCGGAATTGAGCCTGCTATTCGCAGGGTCTTCGTTTCTGGGGTAGCAGGTGTCTCAGATTCTTGCTCTCTCTCCTGTCGCGCAGGAGTGGGCGGTATCTCGACGGCAGCCGGCTTTTTGCCCCCAGTTTCACTCTCCTTCAATGTCTTTGCTTTCTCTTTGGTTAGTAGAAAAACCCCTGACTCGAATGCCACCTCTTCTGGGGCAATGAATTCCTTAAACCATATACGATCGTAGGTATCTGCCTTCTGTCCTGAAGCCAAACCGAAGTCACCCCTGTCGATAAACTCGACTATCTTGTTCCTCAGGGTGAGATCGGGATCAATGAGACGAGTTAGAGACCCGTTCAAGAAGCTCTGTCGCAAACTTGTGAGCGGCCATGCACCACCTTTCTTCAAAGCCGGGGGCCAATTACGATCGATATAACCAGAACCCACAGACTCATTTAAGAGCGCCTGGGACTTCAGAGCCATTACAACCCGCCCGCACAACGTTTCGCCACTACTGGAATGGCCAGCACCCAAGTCGATAGTTCTTAGGCCATCGCTTTCCCTGCCGTCTGAGATTACAACAAAACGATACCCGCCCCACACCTCATCCTTTGCCGCTTCCTCAGCATCTGCAACCTTTGACTGAATCTCGGCCCGATCGGCGCGGTCAAAATCGCTGCCCAATGTCCCCTCAGCCACTTCTCTCATAACACGCTTCCATGCAAGCCAGAGCTCAACTTTGTCTCTCAGATCCCTCCCGGGTTTCTTGATGCACCATACAAGAGATCCAGGGTACAGCCTCGGAGATTTTCCCCTCTGCTTCGTCCATTCTGATATCTGCTGCCGCAGTGTGTCTCCCCCGTTCCACTGTGATTCCGGGTCAACAATTAGAAGAGTCAATCGAGGAGAGTCCTGAATAGCCGTACTATCGGGAGGGAAAGTAACGAGAGGAATGCTCGCCCCCTTCTCAAATTCTTTCTGAACAAGAGTCCGTATGGCTGGCTTGATCTCCGTATCCTCGTCCAGAGATGCGCGTCTGTCGCTAACAACTTTTCTCAGAGTTGGTTGATGCCTTATTTGAAACCCGTCGCTACCGATCTTGCGGATATAGAAAGCCTTGGACTCCAGGCTGAGAGCGGCGTTGTCTACAGACGTTGTATCGATCTCAGGCTCGCCGAGGGCAAAGCGGAGCTCAGGGAGATGCGCTATCTTATCTTTCTGTCCTCCTGAGGATTCAAAAAGAATCGCCGTTGCAACTCGTCGATGAATATCCTTTAGCGAGCCTTTTGTATCGGCATCCAGAGCCCTCGCATGAGAATGCATACCTGAAATATCGGCATCAATCGCGTACATTAATCTCGCTTCGCCAAGTTGCCCGAGCACGATGCTGCGGAATTCCGCCACGTCTATAGGCGCCGATCCCAAGGTTATAAGGGGCTCTTTCCGTGCTCCCTCATAACCTTTCCTGTATGAAAGAGATATCCATTGTGCAAACATTGCGAGCGCCCCTCGGGTCTGCTGAAACTGTGGCAAGATCGCCCACTTACGCTGAAATACCGAAAGGGTCGCAGGATGAAAGGGATAGCATGCTTCAAACCTGGAGCGTAGATACTCCCGTGCTTTCGTCTCTGTCGAAGCCGTGTCTACGGCCGTCCATTCCGGTGGTAACTGAGCACGCCGCTCAAAGCACCAGTCTGCATAGAGTTTTGCGATAGTCTTCCTCGTCTTTTCGGTTCCGAGGCCCTCGAACAATCTCCTTCTTACGACCTCACTGATCTCGGTCTCATCAAGAGCAATCAGATCCTTTGCCACACGACGGACCACCTTCGTAATCCTGTCCTGCCATTGAATATCATAGTCTGTCATTTCCACCTGACTTCTCGGAAGACTGATCACTGCAGCGCTTTTAGTCGTGCCAGTCATGGAAACGGTAAGGTTCTGGATAAAGGCATGAAACTGATCGGCCATTCCACGATGGCGATTGATAAAATTAAGAACCTCATCAAAGAGGATAAGTACTGCTCCGCCGGCTGCATCAAAGAGTTTTCCAAGAGCTTCTGTTCCGGGGGGAATGGTCTTTGCGGAGGAACCAAGAAGTGAGATGCCACGATCTCCGGCGAGCTGCCAGGCAAGGTCCAACCACGGCGTTTCTCTTCCCTCTTGAGGGTCCCACGCATTTCCAACAAAAACACCAACTTTACCTTGAGGCACATCAGCAAGGCCGGCCTCGTTCAGGAACTCTTCCACTCCTTGAAAGGTCCGCGCTTTTTCAGCATGGCGCACTAGATGATAGAGGGTAGCCAGTGTGTGCGTCTTACCGCCGCCGAATTGAGTGATAAGGGTAAGAACCGGGGCTGTGTTGTCGGTCTTTCCGCCTAGCCGGCGGAGCACCATTCCCGCATGGTCACGCAGGGCCTTGGTGAAGTAAGTACGAGAAAAGAACTGTTCAGGCTTCCGGTAATCTTCGGGCGCAGTGCCTGATACCACCTGCTCAAGAGCGATAGCGAATTCATCCGGATTGAAAGACCGCCCTTCCCGGACTTCCTTTCGAGGCGTTGCGATTTTATACCAGGGTTCCATATATAGCTCCTTTATTTCTCAGTCTGTTTGACATACCTATATATTTTCGGTTTTAGAATGACATGTATTGTAATATAGTCCCGGGTGATAGCCTTTGACGGGTTTACCATATCGCTTGCGATGAGCAAGAACAATGCCGGATTTAGTCGGCGAGGACCCCACTTCAAGTTTTCATCAGCACTCGGAATCGATACTGCGTGCCCTTCCTGAGCTATATCGATTAATGTTTGAGCAAGGGTAAGCGCATCGTCTTCAGGATTCCAGTCGCGCAGATATTTGTCAGTTACTGAAAACAAGAACTCTGTTGTTCCGATGTAATGGAAGCCTACTTTCCCCATGCCAAGCTCTTTGTGCAGCTTCACAAAGCCTTTTTCTTCAAGCTCATCGGCTGCAAGGGTTAATGCCTCCTCAGAAAGTTTAAGAGCATGCAAAACTTCTTGAGCATCTAATATCGGATCGTTGGATAACGCACCTTCTGATTTGTCGCCCAGAAGCTTCAACAGGTTCATTGCATCCTCACTCAGGCCCAGCCGACCTATAGAATCAGCTTCTGCATCATCTACATGTGATGGCTCTTTGCTCGGCAACAGCTTTCTCTTCAAGATTTCGTATATCTCCTCAATGCTCTTCTGTCTCAGGTCTTGATATCCAACGGTATCCAGTATGCCGGGGATATTTGTGTCATCAATGCGTATCGGCAAAATGTATTCTCTGTTTTCCCTGAATGCTCTCTCCTGTGCTGAGCGCCGCTCATGTTTCGTCCACTGTTTCGCTGCATAATGTTCAGAGAGAAACATGACACAATACCTACCGGCCTGGCTGTAGATATGAGACAAATGCTCATACAGATCTTTGCCCCAAAGTTCATCTTCTTCATAGGCATCATAAAAAGAGCGGAATCCGTCTTTTTGCAACAAATCAGCCAGTCGTTTTGCGTATGCCCTATCTTCCCCGGCAAACGATATGACAACATCGTATTGTCGCTTCTGTGAGTTGTGCTGCATTTCCACTTTAGGCTGATCGGATTTTCCGTCTTTATTCATGCCATGCAGATATTCCGCGACTTCGATCTTCTCGAAGATAGGCGAAGAAAGGAGCGATAGAATCCTGACTATCTTTGCAGCAATCTCCTTTTTTACTGTCGCTGTGTGGTGTCCCCGTGCAAGTTCATTCTCATAAAATTGCACCCGCATCAGGGCTGCTGCCTTCAAATGTTTACGCCAAGTCACTGATATGCTGTCTCTGAAGGGAGAAGAACTGTTCTCGCTGATTTGTTTATTCCTATATAAAAGCATGTCCTGAATGCATTGCTGGTCCTCACCATAGGGAAAGCTTTTCAGTTTTAGGTGAGACAGAGCGCTCTTTTGGTCTTGGAGATAATGATGGAGCTCTTCCAGGCCATCCTGAAATATTTCGTAATCGTCTGCGGAATAATATGCGTCGATGCTTTGACCATTGTCCTGTTCCCAGTCGTCTAGCTCCTCAAAGAAAATACTCACTGAAAAAGGAATTAGCCCGTCGATTTGCATAGGTATAGATAACCGTCTTTTCAGAGCGCCTTCCAATCCTATCCAATACTTCGATTCTCTTGAACCCGTGTAATCGTTCAAATCATCGAGAAAGTCACGCGATAAAGTCACTTCACACGTTTTGTTGTCTTTTGAGAGAAGAAATTTATGCTCCACCTTGTCAAAGTCATATTTGACGCTCTTTATCTCGATGCCACTGTCGATCTTCTCGATCACAGCTTTGACTATTTCAATTCCTGGTACGTCGCTCGTCATTCCATCCATGTGTTGGTCACCTTGGCACGGCCAAAAGCATAGCGTCAAGCAGTCTTTTTTCTTCGCTATCTTTCGGATACAATGCTGTAAGGGCGTTTGCCAATCGCAAAAAGTCGGGGCTGCGATCCTGCTCTGCCTTTAGGAGCGCCCGGAGGGCACTTGCCCTGCCACTTGCCTGCAGAAGCATTGATGCATGCACTCTGTCGAGCGTAGTCGCTTCCCTATGCGGCTTCATTGTTTCGTCCGAAAGCAGCACGCCTTTCCTCTGGCGGCTTTTACCCCTAATCTCAGGCACAGCGCCCTCCTCGCGTCCTGCAAAAAGAGCCAGCTGGACAGATCCTTCAGGACTGCTTTCTATTCTGTCTGCAATAGCCTGGGCTCCGTCCTCTCCAAAAAGCTGCTTTGCACGTTCATTGATTGAAAAGAGGCGAACAACGCCTTTCTTCGTCTCGATGATCCTTCCTTCCCAGGCCTCAAGATGGATACCAAGCGGCTGTGCAAAACGGCGGACAACATCGAAGACAAGACTGAAACCTTTCTGCTTTCCCTTCGGGGATTCATCTTCATCATTGTCACTGTCATCATCCCCTGCTGTTTCTCCCTCGTCCCTTGGGGGAGAGGGCTGGGGTGAGGGGTTGCCATTATCTCCGTTCGTGCTTTGTAGTGTCCACAGGAATAGTGCTGTCAGCCGTGAATCCTCTTCAAGCGCGCCAGATGCACCATTTCTTGCTTTTGCCTCTGCGGTACCGAGAATTTGCTCAAGAGCCAACCGACCGACTACTTCCCAAACCTTCTCAAGATACTCAGCGAGCTTGACCTCTCGGCCATCGGCAGTTTCAACTTTTGAGTACCTACTGAAGATTTCCAATGCAGGGCCTATACAAGCGAACACAAGATCAGCACCGCGTATATGCTCCTTTTGTAGGCGCTCCATCCAGTCGCCGACGCGGTTAGGAAGCTCTCGCAGAACATCTCCCCAGTCTCCAACAGGTGCATCCTCATGCCGCGGCCGGCAAATAAGGTGAACACTGGTAGCAAGAGAGGCCGTATCTCTCGCGTTGAGGCGAGATGTAAGCTCGGTTGCAATAGGCCAAGAAGCCGTAATCATCCAGTTTGAAGAGATAATGCCGCTTAGCAGAGCCTCCCACCCTTCAGTTGTTTTGTGTGCAAAGACAATGCAGCCACAACCAGTTTCTGTAAGAATTCGTCGTCCCTCAGCTGCTGCCTCTTTAATTTTGTTCTCGTAAAAGACTTCATCTTTGGTGGAAAGACTCCGGCTATGAGGCCGATCTACAACACATTCCCCGTCTTTAAGAATCAATTCTGAGGAAAACATATCCCACTCTTTGAGCAGTAATGAGCGTTTAAGCCATACATAAAAACAGTCGGCAAGATGTGCATAAGGTATCGAGTCATAATAGGGTGGATCGGTAAACCACACGCTACATGAGTCATCTGGTAATGGGCTATTAGTAGCGTCGGCAAGCTGAACGTGTCCAACACCAAGTCGGCTCTGTGAGGTGAATTCTATAAAAGCTGTAAATTGTTGCAACCAGTTCCAGAAGATGCTATTAGCCTCACTCCCCGGTGGTGCTTCAGCAAAATCCCAGACCATGCCAATGGCGTGACGACCAAACATATCTATTAGAGACTCTCCAGTCGGCTTCCACCGGCAATGTGCACTCGATAATATCAATAACCTATTGAAGGCTAAAGCGAGCAGCCTCACAATGGCATCAGGCGCGCTACTTTTTGAAATTTTGTCAGTATACAATGCTAAGCTTGCTTTCTGCCTCGCCGTAAAAATATCGCCCCAGGTCGTAGCTCCATAAATTGGCATTGAAATTCTTCTGATTTCATTCAGGGAAATTGTTTCGTGCGGTATCGTTGGAACTCCACTCCGAAGTTCAGACTTTGTCATTTCGCGGACGGCCCTCATTGACAGAAGGACTGATTTATAGTCTCTATCGGTTGCCAATCTGTAATGACGCCCTTTCTCTTCAGGACGTAAAAGTACGACTGAGAGCAGTAGAGCTCCACCGGAGCGATTCCCTTCATCATCAAAAATAACGTCTGCACCGCCACGCTGCTCGACCAGCTGTGCACGAACGCGTTCCGGTGCAAGTACTGTATCACAGCATAGACACGTCGCTTTCGCTCTTGTCACCGTACCATCCGAAACTTCATTGTCTCTTTTGGCATCAAATATTTCGAATTCGACATACGGAGCTCTTCTTACAGGTCTAATGACTTTGTATCTCAGCGCTCGTTTTTTCCCTGCCTTCTTTGAAAGCCAGAACGACCGCACTAGCGGAATCTCTGCCCCACAATTCGGCGCTTCACATCGCACTGTCCTCGCCCAAAGGTATGCAATCGGCTTTGCACCATCGGGATCAGGGGGATAGAATTCCGCAAGCTCTCTTTCTGCCGATGCTTTTATCTCAGCACCTGCACGCCGTAGCTCATCAGCCAGTTCAGGGCCATGACGCGGAATATCTTCCAGCATCACTTTGAGTAGTAGGCAGGCAACAGGATTCAAATCGCTAGCAAAAGTTTCACAGCCGAGCCGCAGGGCCTCGAGAGGGATAGAACCTCCGCCCGAAAAGGGATCAACGACCAAGGGAGTTTCTTCAGGATGAGCAGCCTTGACTAAGCCACGACTGACTTCGAGATATGTCCGGTCAGATGATAAATCCCAATTGGCAAAGTCGCCGATGAATCTGAGAAGTGAACGCCTGAGGTCTTCATCCTTCGGTCCGACTGTGCCCTGGACTTGTGGCAGCAGCGAGCGTGCTCTTCCCTTGAAGTCCTCAGGACAAAGAGAATCACAAGGGTCCGGCAGCAACAATCCTAAGAGCATTGACCGGCAAGCCGCAAGCGGCCGCCGTGCCCACCAGAGGTGAAGCGTTGCAGGATGCCCGTGACGGATAGACTTTTCCCTCGCAGAGTGCTTCGACACCACAGCAATCGGAAAATCCACCTCTGCCAGGCGTTTGCAGGCTTTAGGGATCGCCATTATTTCGCATGCACCCTTACAAACTCATTTAGGCGTCTCTTAGTCCATTGTTCTATGCCGCCACTCTTAATTTGTTGCTCGCTCATTCCGAAGAACCTCTTATATCTCTTTATTGTCTCTTCCCGCCCTCCGATTACAACTTCGATAGGCAATTGACCGGGCTTCTTTCTGGCTAATTGTGATGACTTCAATAGATGAAGAAACTCAAAATCTGCCTCAGGCAAGGAATAGCCGATGACCAGCCATGTATCGGCTTCCCTTAAATGAGCGTGCGCCCGTTCCCACATTGTCTGAAATTGTGCTATAGAAAATGCTTTACGATAGCTGAATGTAGCCACACGTCCGGCAAGTTTATTTCCACAATGGAGGCAATCCCTATCATCGGATAGATCTTCGAGTTGATCAGCAATTTCGTCTTTGACATTGAATAATGTGAAATCGTCAGGCTCAAGAAATGTTTTCCTGTTTAGTGCAGTACTTGAGATTCTACCAGCATAGATTCTTCTGCAAGAATCACAGTATACCCAATTGGTTGAACCATGCATTTTCATTAGAGGTACACCGTTATGCGGCCAGGGCCGATTTGCAAGACTTCCTGAAAGGGCAAAAGCCTCGATCGGATAATAGAAAGGTATTTTTGTGAAACCAGCATATTTTTCTAAATGCCTTTCTACTACGATATCCCAGTTTAAGGTGACTAAGGATAGTTCAAACTTCTTATTTAGCAAGAAAAGCATTTTACGAATATGTTGTTTTGACTTCTTGCCAAATGTCACGAGAGAAAAAACTCTGTGAATGCTCATTCTGCGAATAGCGCGCAGTTTCTTTGGACTATAATACTTACCAAGGTGATGCCCTGAATTGGCAGCCAAATCCAACATGGTAAAATGGTCTTCCAATGAAGGTGGCGGTCCCCCGTCTTTATATCCAAATACTTTTTCCCAAAATCCCTGCAGTATTTTGCTTATTTCTTTTTCTACCTCATCTGTCAGTACAGTATTAGATGGGGTTGACAGAAACTTGTCGGGAATATCAGATGTGGTTGGCAGTCCCGCATCTCCTGAAAATCCCGAGCCGAGTATAAGCGCAAGTTTTGGCTTCACTTTAAGCTTCATAACGTGCTCTCTCCCCTTCGGCTAGCATCGGCACCACCAAGCGCACACTTCAGCAATGGTTTGCATTCTTTAGATATCATTTATCTTCTTGCCTTCTTTTCCTTGGTCTTAACCTTTGCGGGAAAGCCGGCTGTGGTGTACCCAACAGGGTTAGCACAGGATCGGTCCGGGCTCTGTTTACATCCCCCAACACCAAGAGCATACAGTTCTGTTTTGCGCGAGTAACCGCATTATAGAGCAACCGTCTCTGTTGCTCCCGATCGGGAGGTAGTTTGAAAGTCCATAAAATGATCACATTATCGAATTCGCGGTTCTTTGCACCATGAACGGTGGTTACGATGCGCTTCGGGCTGTGCCCACAATATGCACGTCGTTCATGCACCACTGTGTCAACGTGGCGGGCTACAACGTCATGCGGGATATTGTGAATGCCCCTGAGGCGAGAGAATCTCTGCGTCCGAGCAACAACCTCGGCTGTTGCTGGTTCTATATCCCCAATTGGAGCAGTCCAGTCATTTGTACAGGGGTCTTTACTCCCAATACCAAGACAGTCATGAAGTCGTTTCCGTTCTTCATGGGCTGCGCACTCATGGAACCATGAAATGGGGCGAAGGTTTCTCTTTTGGATCTGACTCTCACACGAAGCCAGAACCTTTTGCAGAAAGTCATCGTGACTCGGACAAATAAGAGCCGTAGAGCCCTGCCAGTCGCTGGAGTTGTAAACTAGTGCCTCGACGATCTTGAAGGCCGCTGGCCCGTGATTTGGACAGCAGAAGACAGGGATTGTCTCTCCATTCGCCCGAATGTTATCACGGAGGCAACGAGAAGCGTCTATGATTTTTTTGACGGATGTCCGATGGTACGTTGTCAGCTGTGTGAATTGGGCGCAGGCCCCGTCTCCTGTGCTTTGCAACCATTCAACGGCCGGACACCCATCTACGCTACTATCAAGGAGTTGGAAATCATCTGCAGCTACGATCAGCGCCGAATTGGTAGAGAGCGCCTTGACAAAGTCCAGAAGGAGGCCGTGGCAATCTTGAAACTCATCAATCATTACGAGAGGATATGATTCCCGTATAACCGACTTAACCGTTTTTCTATTGAGAAGCTCGGTACCGGCAGCCAAAATGTGGGAAAATCCCGCCTCGGTACCGAAAACCGTTTCTTTAAAGAATGTTTCATCATCCACTGGTTGAATCGGCCTTATGTGCCCCAGCGATCTACGCCAACGATTGAGCAATGACAAAGCGAATGCGTCAATAGTGGTTATAGTGCAGGGAATCTTTGGGCAGTTCTGGATTAGGTTCAACTGAAGACGTCGTCTGGAACCATGCATGCGCGTGATAGCAAGTAATCGATGGTGATTAGCTGTTAGAAAACGGTGCGCAAGGTCGGCTGCACGTTGCATGAGCCATGTTGTTTTGCCCGTTCCAGCGTGACCGACAACAGCAACGATCTCTCCCATCTCAGGCTCTTTTCACGTGCGACGCAATATAGACCATAGCTTCATTAGCCGCGCCATGGCTTGTCCAGCCAATATTGATAGGTGTATTGTTGGAAGCAATTGCCGCAAGGTCGTGCAAAAACTCACATGCGCGTTTGCAACACTCGTCTGATGCAATAGACTCCCACACAATATTCTCATGCAGTTCACGATCTTTCTTCTTGGCGATAAGCGCATCCTGAAGGCTGCGTAACGTTGGGTTGGAATTGCCGAGCAGAGACTTCATTATATCCCCCTGTGAAGCCAAAGCCGGTTCCAAAATCCACGCCGACAGGCATTCGATGGCGGCCCCTTCCCCGAAGCGGATAATCTTGGAGGGTGCCGGAGAACCGGCTACCAGATTGGTAAGGTATGTCTCACCGGATTCGTCACCGTCAAGTACCGGAACAGCATCCGGTCGAAACCGGGCGATTTCCCTAAAACTCTCAGCGACAGCCGCATCACTGGTCGGCAACATCGTCATGGGTCGCAGATCGAAATGCTTAGTTGCATCCCGATATGACTGCGCGAGCCGCTGCCAGAGTGACAACCATTCGTAGTCGTATTGGCCCTCCGGAACCATAATTACACATCCCATAAGCGCTTCGTAGAAAGCAGCGCGATGTGTGAGATAGAGTTTCCGAACGCTATTAGTGGTGATCTCTTTTACCGGTTCGGTTCGCAATCTCTCTGCTGACAGATGTCCTTTATTGTTCATCACAAATACGACTTCACGAGGCTGATAACCAGCAGCCACATTCGGGGATTGCGTGGTGACTATTGACTGCACGCTCGCAGAGCGTATGCGGTGAACGAGACGTTGATGCAACGAAGGGTGCAGATGGAGTTCTGGTTCCTCCGCCGCTAAGATAAAGTTTTGGCCTGTTTTCCGTCTATGTTCAGCAAATGCAAGAAGCAGAAGAAACGCCTGAAGCGAGACCATTCCTGCGCCGTGCCTCGCTACAGGGATCAGGACATCATCGGACTGGGCAACATGCGCAACCAGGCTTTGCATCACGGCGATAGCGTCCAGATTTGTCGGGCGGTAGACCATTCTACTTGATTGTCCAATGAGAAGAAAAGATTGTAGCTCCTTAGTGGCTGCCTCCAGAATCTCCGAAAGCGGTGCGGAATCCTCGATCTTGGCCACGTCCGTCCGCAGTTGCTTCTTTAACTCGTCAACGGTTTTGCCAGGCAATGCATCGCACTCTCGAATGACTTTGAGAAGTGACGATGACCGAAAGGAAAGGAGCTTGTCCCAGTCACGGTTGCTGGACAAAAGAAATACGCCAACTTGTCGAAGTAGACGCCATGGAACAATAGAACACCCGTCGGTAAACGGATCGCACTCCCCATGGTAGAAATATCTTACCGTTTCAAACTCGCAGGCCTCATCATCAAAACGACCAGCCATGGCAATCTGAGCAGCAAGTATTGCTCCTGGAGATGGGTCGGCCTCAGTAGACAGTGACCAGTTATCCTCATGCCACCATACGGGTTGAGCTACGTCATGCCCGATAAACCAATCCGGCACGGCTGTCGGATCATCGCAACCGAAATCGGTAATCGTAGCAATAATGTAGAAGCGACTATCAGGTTTCGGGGAGCCCTCAAAAAAGTCCCAGTCGGTGATCGGACTAACCATCCTCTCACGTCCGAAGAGGAGAGCCAATGCTTCGACAACGGTAGTCTTTCCAGCGTTGTTCGCACCCAAAAGAACAGCATGTCCGGGTAAAATAACACGCCCTTCACGGATGCCTCTAAAATTCCGAAACTCAAGCTGGCAGACACGCATCAGAAAATACTCCTATTCCCGCTTCTCCCCATATGGCTTCTGATTCTCATGCACCTACTCGCCGGGCTTCATCACCGAGATATTCTTTTTTGTAACTGTTCATCACATCAACTGGCCTGCTTTTCACAATCTTACCCTTTTTATTACCCTCTTTTAGAGGTACTAACCTCTTTTCCTCCAGAGCGCCCCCGGACCCCGTCCGAGGCATTCAACTTCTTTGAGCCCTTGGCGTTCCCTAAGCACCCTGCGAATCATATCTCTGCTGACACCGGGACAGGCCCGCTCAAGATCAGATAACGTAAACTCGCCCGAAAAGGAATCTATGGCACTTGTTATCAGATCCGTCTTGGCGCCCTTTGGTGAGCGCAACTGCCCGACCCTCTCCTCAAATTCTTTGTAAGCGATCTTGAGCGTATATAGGACATAATTCATATAAGGCCATGGGTCATGTTTCCCTTCATGCCAACCCTGCGAACTCTGCTCAAGGGTCTCATAATACCGGTCTTTGCTTTGTTCAATGATCCGTTCGATGCTGATGTAACGGCCTGCCTCATAGCCCAGATGATAACACTGAAGCAGCAGAAGCAGTCTCGAAACTCTGCCGTTGCCGTCCCGGAAGGGATGAATGGAGAGAAAGTCGAGATTGAAAGCGGCGATAGCAACCAAGGGATGAACCCACCGTTCGCGCAGGCACTGATTCCATAGGTCAATCAGTTCAGCCATAAATGCCGGTGTCTTGGCGGGTGAAACAGTTCTGAAACGCACGCGCGAAGTCCCGTCTGGGTACTTCTCGATGATATCGCTTTCTTTCTCTTTGTATTTACCGGCATCCCACATGTCGCCCTTTGCCAGTTTATGCAGTCTCAGGATTGTATCCTTCGATACCGGAAGCTTTGCCCCCTGCTCATGTATTAGTTTCAGCGCGTTGCGATACCCACGGACTTCTTCTTCATCACGGTCCCGCAAATGTGACTTGCCGAACACTATGGTGGCAACGCGGGACTGATCTACATTTACCCCTTCGATACGGTTTGATGAAACAGCGCTTTCAATTAGTGCATGTTCCTTGAGTACTTTGAGCTTCTGAGGAGATTGTTTTGTAAATAGTTCCTGCCTGCCCCGTGCTTCGCCGAGGTCTGACAGATACCAGGACGTTATGGCCGGGACGGTTTCAGGCTTGTTCGAGAATTGCCTCAATGTCATCATGATTGCTGCTCGCAATATGGCGTATGATCCTCTTTCACCTGCATCGGCTGAGTCATGGCATCTACCGAGAGATAGTAATGCGCGACTTTGGTAACTTCATTCCACGCAAATCTCACAGGGTCCTTAATCGGTTTCTGCAGTTGAGGTTCTGTGCTGCAATTGGAAACTACATAGAGCCAGTAGCATTCCCTCCGGTCCTCTGCAACGCGCCGTTCATTTGGTGTAAGGAGAATAGTCCCTGTAGCATCGCCGAGCCCTTTGACTTCAATGAGGCGCAGTTCACCGGAACTCAGGTCAAGACTGGTGATGTCATATCCAAGATTCTTCTCATGCACGTCATAGACCTGTCGGCCCTGCTTCTGTTCATGCTCCATAACAACCTTCATGGCTATGGCCTCGGTCTCAAAGTTAGGCTGTAGCCTACGCATGGAAGGCGTTTCTCGTTCCGGGTGCGACAGTATAAGTACGCTCGTAAGGCGCTCCACTGCCTGAAGGGAAAGGGACCGCTGGCGATCAAGGTCCTGTCTGCGTTTGTCACGACGGCTCAGAAGCTCTGCATGGCGGATCTCTGCCTGTGCAAGACGTCCTTCAGCGCCGACGACTTTCTGTTCAACTTCTGCTGCTGCCCTGCCTATCTCTTCATCCGCTCTTTGGAGTAGTTCAGTCAGTGATAATTCTACATGAGAGGCAACGCGCTCAACTTCAGCAAGCCGCTCGGCCCGCGTTGCCTCAAGAAAGGGCTTCAAAGCCTGTTCATTAAGCCATTCCCCTACTTCAGGTAAAGCTGAAACGGGCGAAATTCTTTCCTCAGTTTCGGCAGGGGTAAGATTACCGAGCAGGCTTTGATCAACAAGCTGTGGCGCTCCCTTCTCCGTGATCTCTACAACAAATAGCCGTTCATGAATCGTTTGGCCGAGACCATCCACAACCCTAGCGCGGTAGAAATCGAGGCGCGATGATGTGGCATGATGAAGGGAGTAAAAGCAGGCGCCTTTGCTGAAAGCGGCCTGGGAGCGTGAAGAGATGTCCCTTCTTACCACCTCAAAGAGCGGGTGCCCAGGAGTTACCCATTCAAGGTTGTTCTTTTCCGCTGTATCACGATCTGTTGAACAACGAGGGTATCTATTGGCAAGCGAGGGAAGTTTCCAGTCCGGCTGAGATTCATAACGTTTGAGGGCTGGAGGTGTCTTCCCTGGTTCGAATGTATGCGACAGGCCCGCAACGAACTTCAGGGTCAAGGGTACGTATTCCGAAGCGTCCCTGATGAACCGAGCGATGGTCTCGGGAACAACGCGCCGCTCCTGCGCCTTTGCCCTGCGTTCTATCAACATCTCAAGGTTTAGTTTCTTGGATGCAAGGCCTTCGAGCGCGTTCTGGCAGATTGCCCGGAACTGAGTCTCATCAACATTCTTAAGAAGCCGCTCTTCAAGGTCCTGATCTCCGAGTTTCCCTGAATAATAATCACGGAGAACCCTCTCCACATGCGCTGAGGGAAGGACCTCACCGACCACATTAAAGACCGCATCGTCGTCGAGAGCATCCCTGATCTCCTGGAGTTTCTCAAGCAGCCGTTGGAGGACACGACCCTCGATAGTGTTCGTCGCCACAAAGTTAAAGATGAGACAATCCTTTCTTTGGCCGTAACGATGAATCCTTCCCATGCGCTGTTCAAGGCGGTTTGGGTTCCACGGGATATCGTAGTTGAACAGAATATTACAGTATTGAAGGTTGATACCTTCGCCTGCTGCCTCGGTAGCCACAAGGATCTGGATATTCCCTTCCTTGAACTGCTGCTCAGCATGAAGGCGCGTTCCCGGCTCTCCGCGGGATCCCGGTTTCATGCTTCCATGTATACAGCCGACTCGGAACCCCCATGCCTTAAGGCAGTTAAGGAGGTAATCAAGGGTGTCTTTGAACTCCGTGAAAATCAGGAGTCTCTTTTCGGGATGATCGAAAAAGCCTTCACGGTGCATCAGGTCTTTCAAGCGGGAGAGCTTAGCCTCCGCACCAACTTCCTCGACAGCCTGCGCCTGGAGCGCAAGGCGTTTGAGGTCCTCTATTTCCTCGCGGACCTGTCCTGCATTACCAGCAAGAGTGATCGCCTCAAGCATCTCTTCCAGACGCTCGCGTTCAGTCTCCTCCATTTCCTCAAGCTCTTCAGGTGACGGAAGATCGGGAGGCGCAAGCCGGCACAGTTCTTCAGCCCGCTTCAGCCCTTCGGCAAGGCGTCTTGCGCGATTCTGAAGGGAATGCCTCATCGCATAGGTGCTTGATGCAAGCCGGCGTTGATAGAGAGACATCAGGAAGCCTATCGCGCGAGCCCTTGGATCTTCGCCCTGGGCCGCAGCCCGTGCGCTCTGCTGCTTTACAAATCTGGTGATCTCCCGATAGAGGTCGAATTCAGGCCCATCTATCTGGAAATCAACAGTATGGGGAATTCTCTTTGTGAAGATTTTCTCCGCAACCCATGTCCCATCAGGACGCCGCTCAGGGAAATAGACCATCGCTTCTTTTGTACGACGCAGATAAAACGGAGCACGGCGGTTATCCATCGCCTCGCGGATTGATCTCACATCCGCATAGGCGTCAGCATCGATGAGCTGAAGGAAGAGGCTGAAATTTACGGGGTCTCCCTTATGAGGGGTAGCGGTCAATAGGAGCTGGTGGTCAGATGTATCTCTTAACAATTCCCCAAGTGCGTAGCGGGCCGTCTTGCGGGCAGGCGGCGTCCAGGACATGCGGTGTGCTTCATCCACAATAACCAAATCCCACTGAACCTGTCGCAGTCCAGGCAGTATTTCTGTGCGCTTTGCAAGATCAAGGGAGGTAATGACAGTCTTCTGTTCTATCCATTGATTTACGCCAAACTGCTCGCGTATGTCTTGCCCCTTGAGAACAAGGAACTTCTCGTCGAATTTTTCTTTCAACTCCCGCTGCCACTGGAAAGCAAGGTTCGCAGGACAGACGATGAGGATTCTCTCTGCAAGGCCCCTGAGCTTGAGCTCCCGGATAAGAAGCCCTGCCATGATCGTCTTCCCGGCTCCTGCATCGTCCGCGAGAAGAAAGCGGACCCGGGCAAGCTTGAGGAGGTAATCATAAACTGCCTCAAGCTGATGAGGGAGCGGATCGACACGGGATATTGACAGGCCAAAATAGGGGTCGAACTCGTAGGCGATTCCGAGAGAGTAAGCCTGAATGCCTAAGCGAAGAAGAGTCCCATCCCCTTTGTATGTGAACCTTGAGTCGATAATGGTGATGGAATCAATGTCCTGTGAAGTAAGCGTGACCTTTCGGAATCGTTCCGTTTGGGTTCCCACGAGGCCGACAACCCACGTGTTCAGCCCATTTGCCCGTATGGTCTCGACACGCATGGGCTCGTTGAAAAGTGAGCCAATGAGTAGCTGGCCTTCTTTAAAGGGATGATCTTCATTCATTCAGATGACCCTGGATCATAATCGTTAATCATCTTTAATCAGCGTCAATAGGTCATTCGGCTGGCAGTTGAAATAGATAAGAAGCTTTTCCAAGTCCTTCCTGCTGAAATTGTAGCTGTGGTTCGTCGCCATCCTGGACAATGTCAGGGCTTTGATGCCGGTCTCCTGCTCGACTACTTTAAAAGTGATCCGCCGTTTCTCTATAGCACTCTTCCGTTCAAGCAACGCCTTTAAATTCACGATTAGCACTTGGATCTCCTTCCCACAGTCGCTTAATGCCCAAATCTTATCACTAAAAGATACCAACGCGCAATAAAAAAGAAAAGACATCACAAAAAGATTAAGCAGTCTTATCACTAAAAGTTATAATAAGCTTATGATGATAATAATAATGCTTTACAGTGATATTAAGTTCTCATAATGCTAACTCAAAATGCTGCATCTCAGAGCGTTCCATGTCTTCTCTCTTTCCTATAATGCTATCTACATATCACCAAAAGATCATAATGATCAGCAAAGAACTAAACATCTCATAAAAAGACTTGACAAGGACATCATGAAATGATATAAATATCATGAAACGATTAATAGTAACAGCAAGAGCTCTAACAAAACTTCTTATGCTAGCGATTAAAGAAAGGAGATGGTGATGACCAGAAAAAAGAGAGGAAAGGACA
>JBEKCV010000034.1:0-44099 GCA_050014695.1 Thermodesulfovibrionales bacterium | reverse complement strand
GAACAGGAATGAGCACATGCCCAGGAGTTTTGAAGGAGGTCAGATGGAAAGTTATCGGGTGAGTATTATGTTGTGTGGGGGCACGGGTTGCACAGCCGCGGGCAGCCTAAAGGTCAAGCAGGCCCTCGAGGAAGAGATCAGCAAGAGAGATCTGACGAAGGACGTCAATCTTGTATTGACCTCCTGCAATAGTTTCTGTTCCCAGGGGCCGATCATGGCCGTCTATCCCGGAGAATTTTTTTATCAGAAACTTACGGTAAAAGATATCCCTGAAATTGTTGAGGAACATTTCATCAAGGGAAGGCCGGTTGAGCGCCTCATGTACAAGGAATCCCCGAGGAAAAAGGCGATACCGCTCATGAAGGAGATACCTTTCTACAAACACCAGGTGCTCAGGGCCTTGAGGAACAAGGGGCTCATAGACGCAGAGAAGATTGAAGAATATATCGCCCGTGACGGCTATCAGGCCGCTGCGAAGGCGCTGACCGAGATGACACCCGAAGAGATTATCGATGAGGTAAAGAAATCAGGACTTCGCGGCAGGGGAGGAGCAGGGTTCCTTACGGGTTTGAAATGGGAATTGAGCGCAAAAGTCAAGGGAGACCAGAAATATATCATCTGTAACGGTGACGAAGGAGACCCCGGGGCATTCATGGACAGGAGCATCATGGAGGGAGACCCTCACGTTGTCCTTGAAGGCATGCTCATCGGGGCTCGGTCTATCGGGGCGAGTAAAGGCTATATCTATGTCAGGGCGGAATATCCGCTTGCCGTTCAGAGACTTCAGACGGCAATTAACCAGGCGAGGGATTACGGGCTTCTTGGTGAAAATATTTTTGAGACCGGCTTTCATTTTGATATCGAGATCTACCAGGGTGCCGGCGCATTTGTCTGCGGGGAGGCGTCAGCCCTCATGCATTCGATTGAGGGGAAACGCGGCATGCCGAGGCCGAAGCTCTGGAGGTCGGCCGTCAAAGGACTATGGGACAAGCCGACTGTCCTCAACAATGTTGAGACATTTGCAAATATTCCGCAGATTATCCTGAACGGAGCTGACTGGTACAGAAGCCTCGGGACGGAAAAATCGACAGGGACGAAGGTATTTGCTCTGAGCGGGGCGATTAAAAACATCGGACTGATAGAAATCCCGATGGGTATCCCCCTGCGGAGGATCATCTTCGACATCGGAGGCGGAGTTCCGAACAACAGGAAGTTCAAGGCAGTCCAGCTCGGTGGCCCTTCGGGCGGCTGTATCCCAGAAAGTCTGCTCGATACGCCGGTTACCTTTGAAGACATTTTGAAGACCGGTGCCATCATCGGATCGGGGGGAATGGTCGTCATGAACGACCTTAACTGCATGGTTAGTGTCGCGAAGTATTTTCTCGAGTTCACGACGGAAGAGTCCTGCGGGAAATGCCCTCCCTGCAGGATCGGAACACATGTCTTGCGCGATCTGCTGACGAACATCACGGAGGGAAAGGGGAAGGCCGGCGACATAGAACTGATTGGACAGGCAGCAAGGGATATTATCGAGTCTTCCCTGTGCGGGCTTGGCCAGTCGGCCCCGAACCCCGTTTTGACCACGATACGGTACTTCAGGGATGAATATGAATCCCACATAAACGACAAATGGTGCAAGACGGGAGTCTGCAAAGAACTCTGCACGTTCTATATCGACGCAAATACCTGCACAGGTTGCGGGGCCTGCGCGCGGGTCTGTCCCCGAAAGGCGATCTCCGGAGAAAAGAAGAAACCCTACCGTGTCGACCAGTCTCTCTGTATACAATGCAGATCATGCTATGAGAAATGCAAGTTCGAAAGCGTAAAGATCGGGCCGCGCAGTATGAGGGACGAAATGCCCGAAAAGGGGAGCGGAGAGATCCAAGGGAGTGCAGCAGTTGAAAAGGAGGTTTAAGAGATCATGATAGAATTTTCGATAAACGATAAGAAGATACAGACACCCCGGGGTTCAACAATTCTTGAGGCAGCCAGGGCGCATAATATTTTTATTCCGACCCTCTGCTTTGACAGGAGGCTTAAGCCTTACGGAGGCTGCAGGCTCTGTGTTGTTGAAATTGAAGGGCAGAAGGGACTCTCCGCCTCCTGTGCGACGCAGGCAAGAGACGGCATGGTTGTTCGTACAGCGACCCCTAAAGTCACAAACTCCAGGAAAGCTGTCCTCGAATTCCTGCTGCTGCACCATCCCCTCGATTGCGGTATATGCGATAAGGCAGGAGAATGCAAGCTTCAGGATTATGCATTTAAGTACGGTCCCTCTCAAAGCAAATTCTCGGCTGCGAGGAAGCATGCCGAAGAGAGGATCGATGCACCGATTGTCGAGAGAAATCCGAACCGGTGTATTCTCTGTGGTATCTGTGTCAGGGTCTGCCAGGACCATCAGGGGGTAGGTGCTATCAATTTTATCGGGAGGGGATTCGAGACAAAGATAAGCCCTGCCTTTGAAGAGACACTCGACTGTGAATTCTGCGGGCAGTGCATCGATGCTTGTCCCGTGGGAGCACTGGGCAGCAAACCCTATCGGTACCGCTCCCGGGTCTGGTTCATGGATGAGTATGAGATGATCTGCCCCTATTGCGGATGCGGATGTACGACAAATCTCAGCCTCAGAGAAGGGAAAATAATACGGGCCAGAGGGAAAGAAGGTACCGGAATAAACGAGGGCAATCTCTGCAGCAGGGGCAGGTTCGGCTTTGATTATATTTACGGGGACAACAGGTTGAGAACCCCCATGCTGAAGAAAGACGGGAATCTCGTGGCCGTGTCCTGGGAAGAGGCATTTACGTTTATTTCGCGGAGACTTGATGAGGTGCGCAGGAAATACGGACCTTCCGCTCTTGGCGCCATAGGCTCACAGAGGTGCACCCTCGAAGACAGCTACATGTTCCAGCGGTTCATGCGGGAAGCTGCCGGAACTGACAACATTGACTCTGCGGCGCGATTCGGGTATTCCAAAGCTCGGAAGGCCATGGAAATGGCCTTTGGAAGGTTCGTGCCTATATCTTGGGATTCTCCGCTCAAGGCTGATTTTATTCTCGTTGTCGAATCGGATATAACCTCTGCACTTCCGGTGTGGGGGCTGAATTTTATCATCGCAAAAAAATCCGGTGCGCAGCTTGTGGTCGCGGATTCAAAAGAGACAAAGCTGGCGAGAAACAGCAGCCGATGGGTGCGGTTGACTCCGGGTTCGGGCGTATCACTCATCAATGGTGTCATGAAAGTGATCCTCGATGAGGAGCTTTATGACAGAAAAATTGCTTCCACCGTCGATAACTTCTCTTCCGTCGAGAACATGGTGAAAGGTCTTGCCTTATCAGACGTGTCAAAAGTGACAGGGTTATCCGAAGATGAAATAAGGGAAATTGCGCGGTCATATGCCGGTTCCCGGAAGAGGCTTATTGCCCTGACATCAGGAGCGGCGGAAAATACAAAAAGTTTAAACACCTTCCTTGCGGCGGCGAATCTCGTCCTTCTCATGGGTGATGCGCCGGAGACACTTCAGGTACCTGCCGAGTTCTCGAATACCCTCGGCATGTGGACTGTTGGAGTGAGGCCTCTCCATGGGGGAAAGGGAGCTTATGAGATGTTCTATCAGCCGGGAAGCATCAAGGCGATGTATATCATGGGCGAAAACCCCGCTGTCAGTTTTCCTGATGTCTCATCGGTCGAGAATACCCTTAAGAGTCTGGAATTGCTCATTGTACAGGATATATTTCTTACAGAGACCGCACGACTCGCGGACGTGGTGCTCCCTGCAAGCAGCTGGGCGGAAAAGGAAGGGACGTTCATGTCTGCAACCGGGGCTGTCCAGAGGATACCCAAGCTCGTAGCAGAGACGGGAGAGTCCATCCCTGACTGGATGATATTCAGGAACCTCGCAAGGCTTATGGGGAGTGACCTCGGGGTGAGTGATCTGAATGAAATACGCTCGGAGGTTAAGAAGACAGCTGAAGCAGGAAGTACCGGTGAAATGCAGCTCTCCTTTAACCCGGCACCGTACCTGACCGGCGAAACCCCGAGTGCTGAATATCCGCTCTCTCTGGTAACGGCAAATGTCATGCAGCATTCCGGTGCCCTTTCTGTGCTCTCGAAAAATCTCGACTCCGTCGTGCGGGATGCATATTTACAGATAAATACAAAGGATGCCAGAAGATACGGGATTGAGGATGAAAGCTTTGTAAGAGTCACATCGAGGAGAGGAGAAATTTACTTAAAAGCGATGGTATCCGAGGAAGTCCCCGAAAAGACCGTATTCGCTCCCATACACTTTGCTCACGCAAAGGTCAACTCCCTGACCTATCCCTCGGTAAACGGAGAAGTTCCTCTCGTTCGCGTCAGGATAGAGGCAGCTCAGTGAAGGTTGATTGTTCCGGCAGTAAAGTGTTGAAGCCGTGATACCGGCATGAAAAACAGCCTACCTAATGATGCCGCGGAGTCAAGACGGCACATGAGGACTTGATGTTAGAGCAACGGCTGTCATCCACACATTCTGCAGAATAGTGAATCGGTGTTACGCGAAGTGACCCTTGAGTTTCCGGGGAAGATTTCGATGTTTCTTTATGGCGGTTTTCTTCATCTCGGAGATAACATGCTTTATTTTTGGATATTCGGCAACACCATTGGGGCCGGGAAAGGACATTTCAGGCCCTTAGATTTTGCCCTATCGCAGGGTCATCGCTGCCCATGCGCATGCCTCGCTTTGCCGGTCGGGCTGTTCGCCCGTGTTCGTGCGGCGCTCTTTTCCCGGTTCTTTTCGCGGTATGAGAATGCCCTCCTTGATTGTTATCGGGGTTTCGGCTATTATACAGTTCGTTAAGACTATTATAGGAAGGGCTGCCGAGTCCGGGCGCGTTGCCATCTCGGTGGTTTTGTCTTCGGAGTGATCACCATAAGACTTTGGTTGCCCGGAAGGAGATCGAGGCAATGGTTGTAATATGCCCTAAATGCAAGGTGAGGCTTAAGGTAGCTGAGGAGAAAATCGCTGCTCAGGGCACACGCTTCAAGTGCCCGAAGTGCAGCACGGTCCTCTTGGTGCGGAGACCCGTGGTGCATGCAAGGCTCCTTGACGAGAATAAAATACTTGTGGCCCATGAGGACCCTTCGGTTCTGGCGAAGGCAAAGTCGATCCTGACAGCCGGCGGCTATAAAGTCATAACCGTGGCGGACGGGGTAGGCGCTATGGTGAGCGCCACAAAGGAACTCCCATTTCTTGCTCTTCTCAGTGTTTCCCTTCCCAAGATTTTTGGGTTTGAGGTTTCCGGGAGATTGAAAAAGCGGCCTGAAACGAAGGATATAAAGATAATCCTCATAGCGTCCCTCTATGATAAAAACAGATACCGCAGGGAACCTGCATCGTATTATGATGCTGATGCATATATAGAGGAACATCAATTAGAAGAATATCTGTTGGGGAAGATAGATGCCTTGAGGGGCTTAGCGCCAAAGGACACTGAAGAGGCCACCCCAAAAGAGGAAAAGGCAACTGAAGGGACTCAAACGGTTCAGCAAACAAAGGCGGAAGAGACAACGGTTGGATCTGAAACGCCTCAGCGGTTCACGGAAGAGACCATCTCAGTCCAGCAACATGATATGATAGAAAAGGCAAAACGACTTTCAAGGACGATAATATCTGATATCTATCTTTACAGTCGGGCAAAGGTTGATGAAGCGATAAGGAACAATACCTTCCATACAACCTTTGCATCGGAGCTCAAGGAGGGGGTAAAGCTCTATGAAAACAGAATACCCGCTGAGATTAGAAAATTAGGGGATTTCTTCAATGAGGCTGTAAACAACTTTCTTGACAAGAAAAAAAGAGAGTTAGCGTTTAAGGCTTAGATAAAAAGAGCTAAGACGAAATAAATCGATTAAATCCCTCCTTATCCCTACATTTCCGCCATTATGTGAACTTGCCATACGCATCGATAAAGGTTTATATTAGCACTCACTGGCCATGAGTGCTAACAAAAATATATTCAGAGAGGAGAAAAGGTATGAAGTTTAAACCGTTAAGGGACAGGGTATTGGTGAAATACACTGAAGAGGCAGAGAAAACTGCTGGGGGATTGTATATCCCTGACACAGCAAAAGAGAAGCCGCAAAAAGGAGAGGTCGTATATGCGGGTCCGGGAAAGATTACCGAAGATGGAAAACTTCAGGCTATGTCCGTCAAAGTCGGGGATCTCGTGCTTTTTGATAAGTATTCGGGCTCAAAGGTTACTATGGATGACGTAGAGTACCTGATCATCAGGGAAGAAGACATTTTAGGAATTCTCGAAAAATAAAGGAGGTTATGAATGGCTAAGCAACTGTTATTCGATGAAGAAGCACAGAGATCTATATTGAATGGAATCACTCTTTTGACAAAGGCGGTGAAGGCAACCCTTGGGCCAAAGGGCAGGAATGCGATATTAGATAAGAAATACGGAGCACCCACCATTACAAAGGACGGCGTTACGGTTGCCAAGGAAATAGAGTTGAAAGACCCGTGGGAGAACATGGGTGCTCAGCTTGTGAGAGAAGTGGCATCGAAGACTTCTGATGTGGCTGGTGATGGAACGACGACGGCTACAGTCCTTGCTCACGCCCTTTATCGGGAAGGCATAAAGAACGTTGTGGCCGGTGCAAACCCTATGGACCTGAAAAGGGGGATCGAGAAGGCTGTCAGTGCTGTTTTGGAGGAGCTTAAGAAACTCAGCAAGCCGGTCGTAGACAAAAAGGAGATTGCGCAGGTCGGGACGATCTCTGCAAACAATGATTCATCCATTGGGGAACTGATCGCAGAGGCAATGGATAAAGTTGGGAAAGATGGGGTCATTACGGTCGAAGAAGCGAAGAGCATGGCTACCACACTCGAGGTCGTTGAGGGAATGCAGTTTGACCGCGGCTACATATCCCCTTACTTTATAACAGACCCCGAAAGGATGGAATGCACACTGGAAGACGCCTTTATTCTTATCAACGAGAAAAAGGTATCGAGCATGAAGGACCTCCTTCCGATTCTTGAACAGACCGCGAAGATGGGTAAGCCGCTTCTCATTCTCTCTGAAGACGTGGAAGGGGAGGCCCTTGCAACCCTCGTTGTGAATAAGCTCCGTGGCACACTTCAGGTCTGCGCTGTTAAAGCGCCCGGATTTGGGGACAGAAGAAAAGCGATGCTCGAAGACATCGCGATACTCACGGGCGGCACGCTGATATCAGAGGATCTTGGTATCAAGCTGGAGAGCATTAAGATCTCCGACCTGGGAAGGGCGAAGAAGATCACGGTTGACAAGGAAAACACGACGCTCGTCGAGGGCGCGGGAGACCACGCAAAGATTCAGGGCAGGGTGAAGCAGATAAAGGCTCAGATAGAGGAGACGACATCTGATTATGACCGCGAAAAGCTCCAGGAGCGTCTTGCAAAGATAGTGGGTGGAGTTGCGGTGATCAATGTGGGCGCAGCCACGGAAACAGAGATGAAGGAGAAGAAGGCTAGGGTTGAAGATGCACTTCATGCCACGAGGGCTGCCGTGGAAGAAGGAATAGTCCCCGGGGGCGGCATTGCATTGCTCAGGTGCATCCCCACATTAAAGAATCTGAAACTTGATAACCATGACCAGAAAATCGGTGTTTCGATTGTCATGAAGGCCCTTGAAGAGCCCATACGCCAGATTGTCAACAACGCCGGGGTCGAGGGCTCCGTTGTTGTGGAAAGGGTAAAGGCGGCGAAGGATGCGAATCAGGGCTTTGATGCTCAGAACGAAGAGTATGTAGATATGATAAAGGCGGGGATTATTGATCCCACAAAGGTCACGAGGACCGCCCTCCAGAACGCCGCATCAGTTGCATCCCTTATGTTAACGACATCGGTAATGATATCCGAACTGCCGGAAGAGGAAAAGAAGATGCCTCCGATGCCTGGCGCTGGCGGCATGGGAGACATGTATTAAAGTAAGCGCTCGAAAACCACAAGTGAGGACAGCGGCTGAGGATATTTTCCTTGACCGCTGTCCTTCTTTATAACGCTAAGCTTTCTGGTTGATATCTTTACAATTCAGGCGTCCTTTTGGCATTCTAATCTTAGATGAAAAAAAATCTTGTCGTCATTGTTGTATCCCTCGTCTTCATTTTTTTTGCTTACTCTGTGGCGGAACTGTTTATGCCTTTACCTTTCGGTAATAAGGCAATAGAGTTTGAGATTAAGCGAGGGGCAACGTTCAGACACGTCGTCGAAGACTTGTCTCAGAAGGGCATGGTGAGAGACAAGTGGGTTTTTTTTCTGTTGGGAAGGATAACCGGAATAGACCGCAGGATAAAGGCAGGTTACTATCGTCTCTGGGGTACCATGAATCCCGTGCAGATATTCAATGCCATAAGGCTCGGAAAGATTATTGAGTATGAAATAACCGTCGTGCCTGGTGATTCTCTGAGGGAGATTGCGGAGAAGTTCTCCTCCTTGGGAATAGTAGATCGCGAAGGATTTTTCGCATTGTGCACCAACAGGGGATTCCTCGAGGAGAATGAGGTGGATGCCCCTTCACTGGAGGGTTATCTTTTCCCTGATACCTATCGATTTCCCAAAGGGCTTGAAGTCAATGAAATATTACCCCTCATGATTAACAGATTAAGAGAATCCTATGACGAGGCTATGATGTCCGGGATGCTGGAACTGAATATTTCTGAGCGGGATATGCTCACGATGGCTTCTATAATAGAAAAAGAAGCGATAGCGGATGAGGAAAGGCCCATCATAGCGGCAGTTTATTACAACAGGCTCAGACGGAACATGCCCCTCCAGGCAGACCCGACTGCGACATACGGGGTAAAAGGTGCTTACGAGAGGATAACAAGAGGTGACCTCGCGAGAAAAACTCTCTATAACACGTATTTCATCAGGGGACTTCCGCCGGGTCCAATCGCATCCCCTGGCCTTAAGTCCATCATTGCGGCTCTCAATCCAGCGCATGTCCCTTATCTGTTCTTCGTGTCGAACAATGACGGAACTCACACGTTTTCAGTTACCATGAGCGAGCATGCTGAGGCGGTCAAGGCCTACAGGGACAAAAAGAAGGCCAAGGGATAAGGGAAAAATGCTGAGGAAAAGGCGAAAAACAAGGGTCATACACGTGGGGAATACGCCCATCGGAGGCGGGAATCCTATTTCTGTTCAGTCAATGACGAAAACAGATACGAGGAACATACCATTAACCGTCAAGCAGATACGGCTGCTTGAAAAGGCGGGTTGTGAGCTCATACGAATAGCAGTGCCTGACATGGAAGCGGCAAGAGCCCTTGGCAAGATCAGGGCGTCGGTTGCGATACCGGTGATAGCGGACATACACTTTGACTGGAGACTGGCCATCGAGGCGATTCAACAAGGCGTGAACGGATTGAGGATCAATCCCGGAAATATTGGCGCGCGGTGGAAGGTTGCGGAGGTTGTTTCCGCGGCCGCAGGCTGTGCTGTTCCCATACGAATCGGAGTAAATGCAGGTTCCCTGTCCAAAAAGCTCCTCGAAAAATACGGTCATCCAACTCCTGAAGCCCTTGTGCAGAGTGCAACAGAACATATCGCTATCCTGGAAGGGTTGCGATTCAGGGAGATAAAAGTATCTCTGAAAGCATCCAATGTCCCGACGACTGTGGAGGCTTACAAACTCTTTGCCCGCAGATTCAGCTATCCCCTTCACATCGGGATATCAGAGGCGGGGCCCGCATTTGCCGGCACCATCAAGAGTTCGGTCGGCTTAGGGATACTCCTGTCCGAAGGCTTAGGTGATACGGTGAGGGTCTCGTTGTCCACAGATCCGATCGAAGAGATCAGGGTCGCGTATGAGATCCTCAAATCGTTGGGCCTCAGGGAGAGGGGAGCCAATATCATTTCGTGTCCCACCTGCGGCAGGTGTGAGATCGATATCAAAGGGCTTGCCTCTCGTGTTGAGAACCGCCTGAAGGATGTCCGCAAACCGATCACTGTTGCGGTCATGGGCTGTGTTGTCAATGGTCCGGGTGAGGCACGAGAGGCGGATATCGGCATTGCAGGAGGCAAAGGATTTGGGCTCCTCTTCAAAAAAGGGAAGGTCGTAAAAAGAGTGGAAGAGGACGAGCTGCTCGATGCGCTCATGAGCGAGGTGGGCGAGTGAGTGTTGCTCAAGAAAGACCTCATGCGGAATCCTTTGATGAGCCAGAGCTTTTTGCAGTGCCTATGGGTGGAGATTCAACTGGATAATCTGCAAAACAGTGACTCAGAAAAGTGTGCATGACTTCGCCCAGCGAGTCGGCGTAAAACTGCTTCCATGCTAACGCATCAAAATCATCATCTTTACATATGAAGCTGCAAAGGATCCGGCGAGCCGTGTTATGCTATGGAAAATGGAAGGCGAGGTGATTATATGGGACAAATCGCTTTGCGATGGGTCGGGGAAGACAGCAGGATGTTCATCGGGCGAGATAGCTTCGGGCGCACGGTCGTGGCCGGATTATGGCCAAAGGAAGCTGGCGAACAATCGCAGGAGTGGAAGGGCCTCAAGCCCTCTGACTTGCTGGTCATTAGCCTGTGCTCGTGCTCGGCCTATGACGTAGTGGAAATCCTCAAGAAACAGCGCCAGAACCTGATCGGCCTAGACATCACTGCGGATGCCAAACAGGCCTCTGATCCGCCATACCAATTCACCGACATCCATCTGCATTACGTGATTACCGGACAGAACATCTCTGCCCAAAAAGTGGGAAAGGCGATCGAGCTTTCACAGAACAAGTATTGTTCTGTCGCGGCTACAATTCGCGGTGTAACGAAGATTACGCACAGTTTTGAAGTGAAAAGCAAATGAGAGCCGGCGGGCACTTAAAAGGCTCCTGGTGAGCGTCTGTGAAGGCATGAGCGCGCGACCTCATCTAGGCGACCTCGGTGGCTTGAGGTCGGCGTATCTCGATTCGTGTGATAATCTCAAAACCTGATCTTTCTTATTCATCAATTCTACCTTATCTTTTATTCCTCCAGTGACGAGAACCTATCCATGTTTGTGCACTATGACTGCGTCCATGCCCAGCTTCTTCAAAACCTCCTAACCGCAGTTATTAGGCTCAAACTGCGGAGGGCAGGCTCATTCTTTGTGGACCAAGGACAAATATGCCTGTGAAAAATCTATCCGGCATAATGGCATCTCTTGCCATTATGCTTCCGCTTTTGCCGTCATAACCGGGGTGGCCATTTTTCGGAGTTGGGGGGCGGATTCAACGTCAACCGCCAGCAGACCGTTTCGGCGTCTCTGACCGAGCGGATGTTACCTCTTCCTATAGCAGAGGCAATCCCAAGTCACTCTATGAACCTGGTAACTATTTTGCCAGAACAGGGAGAAGTTGAGCAAGTCCACCGACAATGAATTCGACAGCTATCGCGGCTAGCAGCAGTCCCATCAGGCGCGTCGCGATATTAATACCTGTTTTACCCAGCATCCTGCTTATAGGGGTGGCGACATGCAACGCACCCCATGTCGCCAGCGCCACTAGCATACTGATGAAGATGATCAAAGCGATATGCACAGGCTGAAAGGAAGCATGCGCGTAAATAATTACCGTAGATATTGCTCCCGGTCCCGCCAGCAGCGGTACTGCAATCGGCACCACAGCAATGCTCTCCTTGTCCTCGGCTTCTTCAGCCTCTTCAGGGGTCTGGTTGGTCTGGCTCTGCCTGCCCTGCATCATCGTGATCGCCATTAACATTAAGAGGATACCACCGCCAACTTTGAACGAGGCAATGCTGATACCGAAAAAGTTCAATAGCAACTTACCGATCAGGGTGGCCACAACCAATACCACGGCAACGGCGACGCTTGTCGTCCGCACGATACGGCTACGTTTCTGTGCGCTCAGACCATCGGTAAGACTGATGAAGACGGGAACCGCTCCAAGCGGATTTACTATCGCAAGAAGAGCGGTAAATATTTTTATGTAGCTCGTCCAATCAAGCATTGAGTATGGTATGCATTTATTCCTGGTCAGTCAGACTCCGAGTATTATTTTTGTTACGAGGTAATTGCATAACATTCATCGTGACATCCTCTCGTAGTCAAGAGCCCCTGAGCATCCTGGTAGTTCAGGATGGAAGATTTTTGCTAGTTGTGTTTGTCAGTAGTGCCAACAATACTGTCGCACGCAAGTGCAGACAGACCGTGCCACGAGGCATACAGTGTGCATTGGTGCACTGCTGCCCTTTGTATAGCTGACAAGGTCTTACACATACCGCAGGCTCTTTCCCGTATAAAACCCCCTACCTGTGATATGAAAAAGCATTGTTCCTGGTGTTATCTTAAAAAAAGAGAGAACGTGATGTCGAGAAAAAAACAAGGTAAGATAATCGCTTCTCATCCCGGGCATTCAAATACCGAAGATTTCCAGCGACTCTCCTAAAACCTGTAGCCCAAGAGCACATACAGGGAGTCTATCCCTTCATTGGGCTTAAAAATGCCGGCGTTCGAGTGATGCAGCCACCGCATAAAAAGGCTTGCTCCTCGGTCTGACCTTCCAAACTTGACGCCTGCACCAGCCGTTGGGCTGAAGAAAAAGTTGCTTCCAAAATTTCTATTAAGAAGCGTTTCCCTTGAGCCGATGCTTACCCCTACGCCAGCATCCAAAAAGGGATTTAGGTTCTGACCGTGACTGCTAACCCTGAGAACAGGGTTTACGCCGCCCAGGAACAGTGATTTGCCAGCTCTGGGCACAATGACTTCCACATTTGGCTCAATCCTGAGGTCCAGGATGGTGGAAAGCCTCGTTATCCACGCTCCGAGAAGTATGCCCTCGTTTTCGGACGATCCAAGATCGTTTAAGCTCGTTCCGGCCCCGCCAGCGATCTCATAGCCGTTATCAGAGGCCTCGGCAGACAGCATTAAAACAGCAGCGACGATGCCCAATGTCAAAACCGAAATACATATGTTCTTCCACTTCATAATGGTCCTTCCCTCAAGTCCCCGAACTCAGTGACGCTCCGGGGGAGATCATCGTGCCCTCTGGAGGCTGTCAGGTTCATGTCCGTTAAATGCATATCCCCCAAGATAAGAGGATCCATAAACCTGCGGATGTGGTGTCTACTATACAATAGATCAACGTGAGTAGAAAAGAGGAAGCAGCCGGTCCTCTGAAACGGACGATCGATCAAGGAACGGACAATACGTCTCTCTTCGCCGAAAGTCTTCCCTCGACCGAGTGTTCCGGAGGATCATGAAAAAAACGGGAAGAGCCTTGTCATAATGCCTAATGTCATCGACTGTCACGCTGGTTCCATTTAGAGCCAGTTGCCGTCAGGAAAGAAGATCGCCCCTCGCCAGACAGTAAAGGGCGATCTTCGATAAACTAAAAAGATGCGCTTATCTTACTGCGTCCTTCAGGGCTTTACCAGCAGAAAACTTGGGCGTCTTGTGCGCAGCGATTTTTATCGTCGCCCCGGTCCTTGGATTTCTGCCTTTCCTGGCCTTTCTTTTCCCGACCGAGAATGTCCCGAATCCGACCAGTGTAACTTTGTCGCCTTTCTTAAGTGCCTTTGTGATCGTATCGATCATCGTGCTCAGCGCCTCTGACGCGCCCGCTTTGGTCAGCCCGACCCCCGATGCAATCTTGTCAACAAGCTCCGTCTTTGTCATATACTACCTCCCTCTCTATAAAATGTCGCCCTAAAAGGGCCTTACTGCCTCAGCAATGCTACTGATACTGCCCTCAACGAAACGATTGGAGCGACAGCCGCTACCAGGAATCTTCGACACGGCCTTCCGGTTCCTCCTTTTTCCTTCATCCCCGCATGCCTAGAACCTATTTTTCAAGAGACTGATCGACAGTTTCATTACACTCGCAATTGTCGTCAAATTTAAAAAAGACTTCATCGGCGACGTAACGGAACATTTCACCATTTGCTTCGAAGATATTCGCGTCCTTTATAGAATCCACGCTTTTTTGACCGTACGTGGTGAACCTTATCCATTCCGCTTCAGTAAGATATACGCGTTCAACCAGCCCGTTTATGATCTCGTTAATGCCATGCAGATATATTTTATCGGCAACAGCTTCGTAAAAGGGGGCGATCGGAATAGCAAATGCCTTGCACTTCGCGCACCCGTAGCTGATCTTCTTCAGCAGAACATCAAGAATGCCTAACTCCTTTGCCTGAGCCATGAAGTCCGAATACTCATTCATATTCAGACGCATCTTATTGCTTTCCCCGTCAAAATAGGTTTGTCCGTTCGTGAGTTCCACGATAAAATATTTCATCGCCCGCCAGTCCTTTCTTCAACTTACCCGCAGGGTTCTCGTCTCGTCATAACCCCAATCTTTTTCATTGAACGGTATTGTGAAACCTATGATACACGCTGAGATCAAGCAATTCAAGAACTCTGTTGTTTTTTCGAGCAAGGTCGATGACGCGTTTATTCGCGGAGCCATGGCAAAATGAGCTATCAGGTAATTTCTCACAAGATCATTTACCACAGCTATGATCTTGTATGATTTTCTGTAGCACAGCTGAAAACCGCGTCTTAATCAATACAATTGTTCCGAGTTTTGTCCCTGGAAAAGTGCAGATGAGAAGAGGTGATTCACAACTTTTCCTTTCTGCGAAGATTCCCTGCGCGAAGCGGCGACGCTGCAATCAGGAGAATAAAAGAAGGTGTTGACTACGAAGAAGTTCGCACCGGATGAACGATTGAACATTTTACCATATGTCCACTTGTTTCACTTTTGTCACATTTTTTGAAACTACACTTACGGCAAATATTTCGCCATCCGATCCCTTGATCGGGCTCAAAGTACGAAGGAAGTATGTATCGTCCCTTTGACTTCTATGTTCATGTTGCAAGGATTCTCCTGTCGTAAATACCTTCTTCACTTCTTCCGTAAAGATTTTTGTTTCTTCCGGGGAATGAAGCTCGCCATATGCTCTGCCAACATATTCCTCGCTGAAAAAACCCATTCGGGATCGATGCTTGGCGTTCATAAATAAGTACTCACAGTTCATATTAACGAGATATATTGAATCATCGGTGGTCTCCACCAATGAACGATACTTTGCCTCGCTCACTTCCAGTGCTTCTTTTGCCTGCTCGACTTCATCGATGTATGACGTCAATGGCTCAAACACAAAATAATAAATCACTGGGAACAGTAAGAACGTCAGCAATCCCGCATCTAAAAGAGTGAACTTATCGAGGGATAAGAGGGGGAAGATCGACAAAATGAGATCAACGAGAGTCGCCGACGCGAATATCGTGGCCGTAATAATAAGGAGAAGAGTTATCGGCTTAATAATTATCCCGGACCGTTCATCGTTCTTTTTCATCATGACCTCCCTGCGCGGACATCCCATCCATGAGAGCGGGGAGGAGCTCCATTTGTGAAATATGATAACCGCACCCGTCGGCCTTCCGGACGATCCTGCGGTGCCAGCAGGAGCCTCCCTGGACAACGCCCGGTGGAGGGTGAACGTTGGAATAACCAGATGTCCTGACCGCCACCGTTTTCCTTCGAGCCCTGATCAACTTTGCGCGCACCACGGCTCGTCTTTTCCCCAGTGGTTCCCTTGCCTGCGCCGGATGGCAGGGCATAAGCTGCTTTCCTTTTTTGCCGATCACCAAAACCATAAGGGCTCCGTATATCTACCATAAGCTTTTCTCTGTCGAGCAGTGGAGTTTTGAGATTATCCCCTGTACGTGAGAATACGACCCCAAAGGTCCTTCGTTCCCCAGATACCGGAACGGAGACATTCCAGCTGGACGATTTGACTGTGGTCCACAAAGAGGTTTGCCTCAGGGCCGTAGTTTTTGATGTACCATCCGAATACCTCAGGATCTGACGCCTCGAACATCGTCTTCTCCAATCCCAGTTCGCGAATAAACTTACTGATCACATCCGTACGCCAGGTTCTGACGCTTTCGGTGATCCCTTCTGACTCCATCATGATCATGTATGCACCCGCATCGATATGCTTCTTCGCCCTCATAATTGCCCAGTCAGGATCGCTAGTACCTTCAGCTTCCAGCTCTTCCACAGTGCTTGCGCCGCCGGCACCGAACTGGATGCCAACTTCAGCCTTAACCTTCAGGCCTGCCTTCTGCACTTTCTCTGTCAGTCGAACGAGGTCGTCCGCAGGCACGCTGAGAAAGCCGCTCGATATCTCGATGATATCAAATTCGAGACGCCTGCACTCCTCGATATATTGATCGACGGCTCCGGACCCTAGGGTAAGCACATGCTCGATAAAGCCGCCGGTATCGACCTTTACATCAAAACGGTGACAGAGGTCGATGAGCTCTTTGACCGTCTTTCGCGGCATGAGGATGAAGGAACCGCCGGCAAATTTGAGGATGTCGACATAAGCACCCACGGTCTCGAGGATATCCTCGAGGTACCGTTTTCCCATAGGGGTGTAGTAGGGTCCCCGTATTTCCGTCACTCCGCGTCTTCGCGGTTTGCCTTCGCGGTTATTGAGGGAAAGAAAGGGGAAGGCACGTTCATTCGCAGTCTGTTTCAGTTTTTTGCTCTCTTTTTCTGCCATCTTTCCTCACTCCTTTCAAGTTATTATGCCGCACCTGTTCGCTCAAAAATCTAGGAATGATCCCCATGAACGCATGGACCGGCCGGGGGAAGCTTCCTCGCCATTTTGTGTTCCCTCTATCCAATCAGTGCCGTCTGGACCTCCCGCTAAAGTCTCTGAAGATAACCTTCCACGTCGTGAACATATCTAAAGCGCCACCCCTTCCACCGGCCTCTCTCTGGCCTATTCCGCTCCTTTTCATCCCACCGAAAGGCAAGTGAATTTCGGCTCCGATGGTCGAAGCATTTATGTAAATAATCCCGGCATCGAGATCCCTTTCGGCGATGGCAGATTTGTTAACATCCTGGGTGTAAATGGATGAGGCCAGACCATACTTTGTGCTATTCGCAATTCTTATAGCATCCTCCAAGTCCTTCGCTTTCAAGACGGAGACCACGGGACCGAAGATCTCTTCCTGGGCAATCCGCATCTGCGGCTCTACATCAGAAAATATGGTGGGCTCTATGAAGTAGCCATTGACACACGCATTTTCCCTGCATGCCTTTCCGCCGGTAAGGAGTCTTGCGCCCTCCTTTCTGCCTATCTCCATATAATGGAGAACCTTTTCCATCTGGGCGCCGCTGATCACCGGACCCACATCTGTCTTGTTATCGAGGCCATTACCGAGCCTGAGCCTCGCGGCACTTTCGGTGAACATCTCTAGAAATGTACTATAGACACCCTCCTGAACGATTATCCGACTTGCCGCTGTGCATCTCTGCCCTGATGTGCCGAATCCGCCCCAAATCGCTCCTTCAACGGCAAGTTCGAGCCTTGCGTCATCCATCACAATTATGGCGTTCTTGCCGCCCATCTCACAGGACACCTTCTTGCCCAGCCCAACACATATCGCAGCAAGCCTCTCCCCCACGGAAGTGGAACCGGTGAAGGAAATACCGTCTATCTCCGGATGGGTTGCAAGATACTCACCGATCTCCTCGCCTCTGCCATGGACAAGGTTCAAGACACCTCCCGGAAGGCCGGCCTCCTGCAGGATCTCAACGAGCCTCGTAGCGGATAAGGAGGTGTAACTGCTCGGCTTAAAGACTACCGTATTTCCCGTAACCAAGGCAGGCATTATCTTCAAAGCAGGAAGGGCCATTGGAAAATTCCAGGGGGTTATGAGCGCGCATACACCGATTGGGACGCGAATGGATTTGCAGTCCTTAAGGGGCAGCTCCGAAGGAAGCGTCTCTCCCGAGATCCTTCTTCCCTCCCCGGCCATGTAATAGGCCAAATCGATCGTCTGCTGCACATCTCCGAGCGTCTCTGGGAGCACCTTGCCCATCTCTCTTGTCTCGAGTTCTCCCAGCTCTTGTTTCCTCCTAGCAAGGAGCTCTCCCGCCCGAAAAAGTATCTCACCTCTTTTTGGCGCGGGGACAAGCCTCCATTCTTTGTATGCCTCGCGTGCTGCCTTAACAGCCTTATCCACGTCTGCCTTTCCCGACATCGTGACAACCCCCACTGATTCAGCGTTATCAGCAGGGTTCCTAATCTCCAGGCTTTCCCCCCCGGAGGCACCCTCCCACTTTCCGGCGATCAGATTTCTTGTGAGCTCAGCCACGCTCCCTGCACCACCTCTGCAGCGTCTGCACCGATTTGCCAATCAACTCCACAAATTCATGTGGCCTGCATATCTCCATCATAAAAACATAGTAATCCTTTTAAGCACACTTTTCAATAACTATTGCGTGTTTCTTGTCGAATGAATATCGTGGATGGGTCAATAGCGCACTTGGTCGACATGTTCTTTTGATGAAAATAACACGGTCCGCGAAAAAGAGCATGATTAGTATCATCGACCGTTTGACAAAAGTATCCCTCTTTGGATACGTTATACGCACAACGGGCTTATATGAGCATATCCTGAGCAGCTTTGATATCCGACGAGGTGTGAGTGTGGAAATTATTCGTATGCCGAGAATAATGAAGGACACATCAAAAGGTCACATCCTCCATAGCAGGTCAGTCGGGTTCGTCCCGACCATGGGCTCTTTGCACGAGGGGCATCTCGGTCTTGTCAGGATGGCTAGGGAGGAGAATGATATCACAGTTGTGAGCATCTATGTGAATCCCGCTCAATTCGGTCCCTCAGAGGATTTGTCACGATATCCGAGGGACCTTGAAGGTGATACGGGCAGTCTGAGGAAGGAGGGTGTCGATATACTCTTTCTCCCCGATGATGCCCATATGTATCCCCGCGGTTTTTGCACCCATGTGGACGTGAGTGGTCTTTCGGAAAAGCTCTGTGGAGCTTTCCGGCCGGGCCACTTCAGGGGTGTGGCCACCGTGGTTACAAAACTCTTCAATATTGTCAGCCCGACCAGGTCATATTTTGGCCAGAAGGATTACCAGCAGGCGCTGATCATAAAAAAACTTGTCAAAGACCTCGATATGACAGGGGAAGTCGTGGTCTGCCCAACCGCGAGGCAAGAAGACGGCCTCGCACTCAGTTCACGAAACCGGTATCTCGCAAAGGGAGAGAGGGATGCAGCTTCCGTCATTTTCAAAAGCCTCAAAAAGGCGTCTGAAGCAGTGAAATCTGGTATAATAAATGCTACGAGTATAAAAGAAATAATGCTCGACACGCTCAAGTCTGAGCCCTGTGTCTCCGAAATACAGTATTGTTCTGTGTACGATCCTGAGACACTGGATGAGATGCAACGAATAGACCGCGAAGCGTTGCTTGCCGTTGCCTTGAAGGTGGGAAATACCAGACTGATTGACAATATTCTTGTTGATCCTGGCAAGTAATCGGGAGGATAGATAGAGATATGTTACAGAGAGTCCATATTCAGATACTGGATAACCCCTTAGAAGATGTCATCCTTGATGCGGAGGAGTTTGAAGAACCGATAAAGAACAAGATTCTTGCAGATGAGCTTCGCAAGGAGATGAACTACTGCTATCCGAATGTCGTATCTGTTGAGTATATCGACCTCTTCCTGAATGATGATCTGTATTTCCCCGAGATCAGGGATCTGCTCAACCAGGGAGCGATAAATACACCGATTATCCTCATAAACGGCATTCCCAAGATTCACGGGGGGATACCAAGGACGATTATAAAGGAAGAGGTAGAGAAGCTCCTCTCTGCCGGCCCCGTGCACTGATAGCAAGCGGGCAATCCCCGACAGCGGACTGTGCTCTGAGCACTGCGATGGAGTAGAAATCCTTGTCCCCGCTACCTTCCGGACATTCGTATGCTCGGGGATTTATGAATGTTTTCTCTTGAGTAATGCTTCCACAGTGGGGAATCGCCCCATATCCGTGTGAGGCAGGAACAGGGCGGACATATATTCGTCCATGAAACCCCTGGATACAGAAAGTTCCGTGTACGTCATCTTTGAAGCGATGTCTTCGGCCTCCTTCCGGAGTTCCTCTGAAAGGAGGCAAAGATAAGCCCCGGTGATCGAAGTATTTCCGAGGAAAGAGAATTTATCCATCGGAAGATCAGGTAACATCCCGAGGATGATAGCTTTATCGACATTGAGATAGTTGCCGAACCCTCCTGCGATATAGACCTTTTCGATCGCATCCATGCCAAAACCGACCTCCTTTAGCAACAGAGAGACACCGGCGTATATCGCCGCCTTCGCCCTCAGGACATTCTCTATATCCGTCTCCGAGAGCACCACATCTCTATCAGTACCTCTGTAAAGCACAAACTCAATTCCTTCATCGCCTTTCCGTATTCTGTCCGTCCTTTTTCCCTGAACCATTTTGCCCTTTTGGTCGATGACCCCGAAGAGAAACATCTCGGATATTGCATCGATCATCCCGGAGCCGCATATTCCGATCGGTGTTGCATTCCCGATAACGCCCACGACCGGCTCACAAGTGTCAGGGTTTATTCTGACAGATTCGATGGCGCCTTCTGTTGCGCGCATCCCATGCTTGATCCCGCTGCCCTCGAAGCACGGGCCAGCAGAACATGCCGCGGTCATGAGCCACTCATCGTTTCCTATCGCGATCTCACCGTTCGTGCCGATATCCATAAGGAGGGCAGTCTCGCGGTTTCTGTGCATTTGCGATGCGAGTACCCCGGCGACGATATCACCGCCGACGTAACTCGCGACACAGGGAACCGTGAAAACCGGAGCCTGAGAATTAATCCTGATTCTGGCGATCCCGGCCTTCCATGTGGGAAAAAAACTTATGGTCGGGATATACGGTTCCTCTCTGATGGAAGCGGGATCCAACCCCCAGAACAGATGGGACATCGTTGTATTGCCAGCGATAACAATTGATTCGATATCTTCCTTGCATACCTGATGTCTCTCGATGAGGGGGGCGAGGAGGTCGTTGATATCGGATACGATGGCATCCCTGAGATCATCAAGCCCTCTCCCCTCGGTGGCATGGATTATCCGTGTGATCACATCGTCGCCATATCGCATCTGTGAATTATACGTGGAACCCACGTCAATGACGCGGCCGTCAACGAGATCCACGAAGTATACGACTACCGTCGTCGTGCCGATATCGATAGCGAGCCCGTATTTCTCTTTGTTTTTGACATCAGATATCAAAATGGCCTCTAGACCATCCGTGTACCCCAGTGCGATCTTCCATCCCGCATCCCTGAAAGCCTTTCCCATGGAGGTGACGAATCCGTGGGAAAAGCGCATTGCTCGTATGTCTTTTTTTTCCAGCGACATTTTTAGTCGTTCGAGGTCGCTGATATTGTCGTGAATGGTTGGCGGAGGGATATCGAGGAGCAGTCTTTTCACGATCGGGGAAAGCTCAACGCGAAAAGACTGGAGGAGCTCAAAGAAATCGCGCGATTTCGACAGCGCAATCTTATCACCGACAACAAGCCTTGATTCCTGAGGGATCTCGATGAGCATATCCTGTGACGGGAAAGTCTGGCATGCGAGGACAATGCTAGCGTCCCGGTCGATCGAGGAAATCGTTCCAGAGGAAAGTACTGCAGCGTTGCCTTTAATGATTCTGAGCTTGCATTTGCCGCAAGTCCCCTTTCCTCCACAAGAGGATATAAGATACTCACCCTGCCGCTTCAAGGCGGCGTAAAGACTTTCTCCTTCCGAGACGAAAAGGGTTTTGCCTGATGTCAGCTTTGCTTCCATATCTCTTCCCTCTGTTACCCCTCCGTACGGGGTCTGGTCCGGGGCTTCACAATCTTTTTTATTATACACCATCGAAATGCACGGATAATGAGCAAAGGGTTCAGAGGATAGTGTCATTCCCCGGGTGCATGTTGTTAAAAGTAGGGGAAGCGATGTATAGTAATATTCTATGGAGAAGTATCTGAAGTTCGGCAGGTTTCTTATGGACAGGGGACTCATCAACGAGACGGACGTCCTCAAAGCGAGGATTGCCCAGAAGAAGAACAATCTCAGGATCGGAGAAATCGCGAAAGCCAAGGGGATGCTGACTGAAGATGAAATACAAAAGGTGCTGATTATTCAGGAGGATACGTTCGAGAAGTTCGGCCAGATTGCGGTGCGGGAACAGTTACTTTCTCGAGAACAGGTGTCAGCCCTCTTAAAGATGCAGGATGATACCTATCTGCTTTTTGGAGAGGCCCTGGTCCTCATTGGGGCGATAACGGAAGAAGAAGTCATTGCACAACTCAAGGACTTCAACCAGTTAAAATTCCGGAGCACTCTGCCGTGACAATGCTTTTCTGGAAAAGGTTTTGTGATGGTGGCAGGGTGTATTGGTCTTGGACATCATGAGCGGAAGAGGGCACAGCTGCTCATCTTTTAGGGAAGCCACGGCGATAAAAATTTTCTGGCCGAGTGCAGGAACCTCCATGCCTCTGAATACAAAAAAAGGATGCCTCTTCCCGGAAGATTTCTCAACCCATTCTTCCCTACTCGAATCCGGAGAGACCTCCAGTGTCTGTGGAAGCGGCGAGAACGCTGAAGTGGCCGGTTTTTGCAGGAAGCCACGCCAAGGTACTCTTTGGGATGACATCCTTCAGCGATTTGGATAACCTTGATTTCCGGCATATGCGGGAGATGATGCAGGAGTCCTGAGGTCTCATCAACTCTCCATCCCCCGGGTATGCCTGAGTATTTCTCTAGTGCATGATTGACCTGAAAACAAAACTGAATCCGTCACAGTATGCAGCGGTTACCACTACGCAAGGACCCCTCCTTGTTATTGCTGGTGCCGGGTCCGGCAAGACGAGGGTCATCGAATATAGGGTTCTGCACCTCGTCCAGAATAAAATCAATCCCAATGCTGTGTTGCTCTTAACCTTCACCAGGAAAGCAGCACAGGAGATGCTCTCCCGTGCATCAAGGCATGAGCCGAGATGCAAGAATGTCGAGGGCGGAACGTTCCACTCCTTTGCTTACAAGCTGCTGAAACGATATGCAAAAATCATCGGTTTCCCTGATTCATTCAGTCTCCTGGACGAAGGTGACGCTGAAGAGGCGATTCACCGGTGCGCCGCGAGAAGGAAATACTACGAACGGGAGAAGCGATTCCCAAAGAAAGATACCTTGCGCAGTATTATCAGCATGTCCGTCAACAAGAATACGTCCATAGGAGAGATTATCAAAAAGGGATATCCCCATTTTCTCGAATCCGCGTCGGATATAGAGACGCTGGGGAAGGACTACGCTGCATATAAGATTCAGAAGAATTATTTGGATTATGACGATCTGCTCGTTTTCGTGAGGCTTCTCCTCGAGGAGGATGAGGTCAGGGACAGGCTTTCAAAGAAGTATCAGTTCATTATGGTGGATGAGTATCAGGATACAAACAGGCTTCAAGGAGAGATTGCTTATCTGTTGGCAAAGCAACACAGGAATATCATGGTTGTCGGAGATGATGCACAGAGCGTCTATGGCTTCAGAGGCGCATCTCACGAAAATATTATGGACTTTCCGAAGAGATTTCCCGAATGCAGCATAATCAAGCTGGAGGAAAACTACCGCTCTGTACAGCCCATCCTCGATGTTGCCAACGCGGTCCTCGAAAACATGAAAAACAAATACTCAAAATGCCTCGTCTCCGCAAAAAAACAGAGTGGGCTGAAGCCGCAGCTCCTTTTTTTTAGGGATGCGTATGAAGAAGCCGAGTGGGTAGCAGAGAGGATAAAAGAACAGCGTGATGAGGGGATCCCCTTCAGCCATCAGTGTGTATTATTCCGCTCCCTTTACCTCTCTATCCCTCTCCAATCGGAACTGAGCAGGAGGGACATACCCTATGATACGTACGGCGGCATTAAGTTCTACGAGACCGCTCACGTAAAGGACGTTATGGCCCATCTCAAGGTGATCGCAAATCCAAAGGATGAACTGGCGTGGAACAGGGCGTTGATGCTCGTTGACGGGATAGGTCCCAAGACAGCCGAGCGTATTGCTGATGAGATCTTCTCCGTTGCTTCTCTCCGGGAAGTCTTTGATGCGGTATTCCCAAAATACGCGAAACGATATGGATATTCAAAAGGACTGTCAAGACTTGGGACAGCTGCGAAAGCTGCCAGCGATGAAACCATACCCGTTGGGGAGCGATTCGGGATCATCCTCGGATATTATCAGCCGATCCTAAAAGATAAATTTGATGACTGGCATCTGAGACTAAACGATTTAGAGGCGCTGCGGCAGATATCCATGAGGTACGATTCACTGGACGAGCTTTTAGAGAACTTTGCGATTGAACCGCCTGAGAGAGGGGTGTGGAGGGTGGAGCCGGAGACGCCCGAAGACGAGGAACTCGTTGTCTTATCGACGATCCATTCGGCCAAGGGCCTGGAGTGGGATTCGGTATTCATTGTCGGTCTCGCTGACGGTGTCTTACCGGTCAGCTTTTCCTTAGATGACGAGGACGAGATCGAGGAAGAATGCCGTCTCTTTTACGTGGCGGTTACAAGGGCAAAAAACAGGTTGGTCCTTTCGCTTCACCACGAAGGGGCAAGAGGAGGCATAACACAGTTTAACAGGATATCGCGGTTCCTTGATGTCCCGAACGTCCTTTCGAAGCTAGATCTGAGAGGAAGTGAAGGAAAAGTAATAAGGGAGGCTCCCCGGAGGGTATCAGGGCAGATCGCGCCCATCTATGACAAGGAGTCGTTGCTGAAAAGGGTTATGGATCTTCTTGATCAGCGGGAAAATGGATAGGTGAGCTTGGGGTGCTGAGACAAAGCGAATTTGAGCAATTATCCTTACCGCTGAGACATGACAAGGATTATCTCAAGGATTATTTCCAGAGGGCCACAGGGGAAAACATTTCGATGGCAATTACCGATAACTCCGTGAGTATGCTTTCCGTTACGAGGAAAGGGAATCTGCTGTCTCTCAGGCTTCATCGCATGTTTCTCGAAGCGGGAGGGGATATTCTCAATGAGATAGCAGAATTTATGAAAAGACGGAAAGGGAAAACACCCCTCCTCAGGAAGTTTGTGAGACAAAATAGCAACTGTCTGCCGATGAGAACGCCGAGGAAGACGCGGCTCAATACCGAGGGAAAGCACTTTGATCTCCAGGCAATATATGATTCTCTCAATCATGACTACTTCGGAGGCAGGATATCCTGTTGTATCACGTGGGGAGTGAGGAGCCCCCGATATGCGGTGAAGAGGAGGACAGTGGGAAGCTATAGTAGCCAAACAAATACCATACGGGTAACCCCCCTCCTCGATAAGAGGACGATCCCGCGGTATTTCATAGAGTTTGTTGTTTACCATGAGATGCTTCATGCCGATATGGATACGCCGAAAAAGAATGCAAGACGGCTGGTGCACTCAAAGGAGTTCAGGAGGCGGGAGAAAGTATACGAACAGTATGAAAAAGCTGTCGCCTGGGAGAGAGGAAGAAAATTTTAGAAATGCACGGGAATACGGCAGAGCATGTCAAGCGAAACGGGACAACTACAGGTGATATGGGACTGCACGTAGAGCTCCTTGTGGGAAAAAAACTCAGAAAGAGAACGGGAAAATCTATGTCCTCGCCATGCCTTGCGTAATCGTCTCCCTCGCCGGCCGTCAGAGCTGGCGTTCGTGCCAGCGATGACGGAAGCAAGCAAGAAGGCAAGAAAACGACAAACGCAGGCAGTTTTAGATCCATTTTTATTATAATAGAGGGTATGGAGAAAAAAGCGATTAAGATAAAGTCCTCCCTCGGCGCTGATTTTAATTCAGAAGTCGATATTCAGGGAGAGAAGTATTTCATCCAAACAGAAGAAGGGAGTAGCAAGAATCCTCGCATAACAACACGAGTGTACCTGAAGGGACAGATCATCTATTCAAAGGAGATCGACTACGGGCATAACATGGATGCCCTCCCACCGGACAAGACGGTCCGGGAGCTTATGCAGAAGCAGCACGAATTGGCTATAGGCATCCTCAAGGCGGAAAAGACGATGGCAGAAACGACGGTATCTGGCTTTCTTGAAGAGGTGAAAGCTCTTCTGGGAAGAAATGAGGAAGAAAATGCCCTCAGAGTGCTCAGCGAGGCGTTAGAGCACTACACAGATAACCCCTTTCTCCTTTCCTATTATGGCTACCTCAAAGCGGTTGTGAAGAAAAGCTATAAAGAGGGAATACTTGCGTGTACTAAGGCTCTCGAGACGCTGAAACAGAAAGTGCCTTTCGGAGAAGAGTTCTTTTACCCCGTCCTGTATCTCAACCTGGGGAAGGCATATCTTGCAGCAGGTAGAAAGAGACAAGCAGTAGATGCTTTTCAGAAGGGGCTTGAACTGGACACTGAGAATAGTGAACTCCGCAAGATGTTACGAACACTCGGCGCACGAAGGCGACCTGCGATCCCTTTTTTCGAGCGCTCGCATATCCTGAACAAGTACATAGGAATGCTCTCCCACAAATTCAAGAAATAGTACATGGCGACGTTTCGTCGGGGCCCTCTTTTCCTTCCCATCCGTAGTTGCGTTGCTCCGGCAACGTGTTTCTTGAAGATATCGGCAAGGGTTGGTAGCTCCGTCAGCCATTCCTAAGCATCTCTTCAATCGTAATTTTGACAGAATCTTCAAGTGCGTGCAAGTCATATCCGCCTTCAAGGGTGAAGACGACGGGGCAGGGGAAAACGGTGACTATACTCCGTACCATGCCCCTGATGCCTTCGTCGGTAACCCTGATGTCCGCATGGGGATCGGAAACATGAATATCATAACCAGCTGAGACGAGGATAATATCCGGCGCGAATCTCCTGATGAGGTCAGGAAGGATATCTTGGTATACATAAAGATAATCCCTGTTCCCCGAGCCTTTCCGTATGGGGACATTGTATGTATATCCCGCTCCCTTGCCCTTCCCCCGTTCCAAGTCTTTGCCGCTCTCCGGATAATAGGGATATTGGTGCGTGCTGAAAAAATAGACGCTATCACTCTCTTCAAATATGTGTTGGGTTCCGTTTCCGTGGTGTGCGTCAAAATCGACGATAAATACCCTTCGGAATCCCTTCTTCAGGGCATATCGCGCGCCAATGGCGATATTGTTGAAAATGCAGAAACCCATTCCCATATCAGCTTCAGCATGGTGTCCAGGAGGTCGGACGGCGCAGAACGCGCGCTTTATCTCGCCTGCCTTACATCGGTCAACGGCCTCAATGAGAGCGCCCGCAGCGTACAGGGCGGATTCAAGGCTATGCTCCGATACAAAGGTATCCAGATCCAGGCATTCTCCTGTAAAGTTCTTGATCATCTCGATGTAGTGAGGGGTGTGCACCAGCGCAATATCGTCAAACGTGGCCATCCGCGGCTTTATCAAGACGAGCCTGTCAAATAGTCCCGATGTCTCTAAGCCATTCAGAACGCAGACTAAACGCTCTTTCCTTTCCGGATGCCAGGGGGGTGGAGCATGCCGTAAGAAAATATCATCGTAGATAAATCCAACGTTGAGCATAGATGAGAATTATACTCGAAAAATCATCATTTGTGGTTATCCGTCAAGCATCACAAGAGAGGCCATCATCGCAATCGACCATGGTATGTCCGATAATGATATCTGCAATTCGCACGAGGAATCAAAGAGGAGATCCGCCCTCGGCGGAAATTCCTCGTCCTCCAGCCATAAGATAAAGGTGACGGGCACGCGCGGGAGCGGGAATATCCTCAAGGATGCATCTCCGTAATGAAGCACCTCAGCACCGAACCCCCGTCCTTTTTTCAGGAAGCCCTCCTTGTCATGGGCGTATTTTTCAGCTATCTGGCTGAGGGGAAGCACATGAGTCCCTGTGAAAAAGCGCTGACCTCCTTTGACGTCGATTGGTTTGATAAGCCTCCCTGTAAAAGGGATCTCTTTTGAGCTCGCGAGATACCAGAACAGGGAGAGTCTGAAAAAGTCCTTCAGCCTGCCTAAAAAAAGATCGCCTTCAGGTGCATCAGTAAAGAGCTTTTTATCTTGAGGGGAAAGAGAAAAATCGACGCCGAAAGACTTTATCCGATAGATCCCGGTTTCATGGTCATGCGTCGCCGATGCGCGTCTACAGACATCCTCGCACGCAAGTTGGGAGAGGGTCTTCCATGCCTTTTCCTCTCCCTGGACAATCTTAATCGGAACAACTTCCATCTGAATTATGCCCTATTGCTCCGTTTTAACAGCTGAGAGGACAGCAATGTGTCGACGAATAGTCTTGCGTCTCCCCTCACTGTTTGCCTGATTTTTCCTGCGGTCCCGGGTGAGTGTCGGCACGTATGGTCATGCTCTCCTCAAGCTCCCGTATCCTCCTTTTGTGTTCTCGCAAAACAGAACTTTTTCTCACGAGCGATGGTATGGAAACAAGTATTCCTGAAACCAAACCTAAGGCAAACACAACGACCAGAATCAAGGCGAGAGAGCCATTATAATGAAACGAAAGGAAACTGAGAGTGACAATGGCCGAGTTCTGCAATGCAAAGAGGATAAGAGAAATTGCGATCAAGAGTGCGAGAATAACAAGAATTTTCATGATCTTCTAAGCGCTGGCATCCCGTGGTCTCGCCACAGAGCAGAGGACGTTCTCCCTTCTTTTTTGTTCCGGGAATTTTCCCTCCGATAGATCGCCGAAATATCTATTCGGGAAATCACCGATCAACCCGTTAGGGCCTTACCGCGGTTGTCGCAAGGGCGTGTTGAGCCGGCAGCACCGCTCTTTTTCCTCAGGGCTCTCTCAGCCATCGGCAACAGGTGAATAGGGCGCGCAAAGGTATCATGATCCAAACAACTTCTGTTCGGCATTAACCGTTAACCCCTCTTGTCAACCAGGGCGTGGGTCGAGTTGAATCCGTGCACGTCCTGCGTTTTTGGCGAAGAGTTGTTGACTGAAAAAATTCTCAAAGTAATTCGTTATTATATCACAAAGAGATGCGGGCACAGAAAAATCAACCGATTGTTTCGTGTCGGAATCCTCGGCTCTTTGGGATAAAGAAAAAAACATGTCCCGCGAAGAGGACTTCGGATAAAGGAAAGAAAAGGAAGGGAGGATGACTCCTCACCTACGGAAAGACCGCGGGGTGTCAGCCGCTAACACAGCATAAACTAACAAGGAAACATTGAAACATGTATCTCTTGGAAACATTAAGCATGTCTTCATTATAAGAAATCTAATAAAATCAACATGCCTTGTGAGCACATAAATTGCTTAAGCTTTGCTCGAAGCATCACAATACATCCCGATAAGGCGAAACCCTCCATGAGGGAGGGGCGGCAAGCATAGCGGCTTTTTTCAACTGCCTTTTCGGAAATTGCGAATTTTTCACTGTGACAGCAGAGGAGTGGAAAGCATGAGCAGAATAGAAAAAGCTCTTGAAAAAGCAACAAAGATGAGGGAAGAACGAAGGGAGGAAACTTAAAACAGAGAACATCCAGAGCGAAGGACATCGTGCTTTTCTAAACATATCGATAATATCCCTCTTTTCAGGGTTTTTCCTAATCATCTTGATAGTCGTTCTCGTAGGAACCTTTTTTTATTTAGCAAGGACTGACGGCAAAAAAATCAACAGCTCTGATAAAACGGCTGAATCACAATCTCCCCTGAAAGACGGCAAGCGGTTAGATAAGACAATGTCCCTCTTAGGTGTTAACTGTAAGGTTGAGGTAACAAGGCTTTCCGTGGATCTCTTGAAAGACGTGCCTGGTTTAGCCGGAATCACTCACAAGGAACTATCAGAAAACGAATTCTATTCTATACAGTTAACGGCAATCAATAGTTGTCTTCCTGAAGAGAGCACAAAATCTGTTTATGATTACGTATACCTCATCGAAAAAAGTAAGCATATAAAGCCAAGAGAGTTAAATATATTGCATGATATGGGGAAAATCATTTATAAGCAGAAGGCATTCGGAGGAAAACCCGGAATTATCTTTTTTCGTTTCTTCATAGCTTGTCCGAAAGAGATGAACCCAGAAGGGTTGCTCATCGGCGGAAAAGAACTATTGTTTGGAGTGTGAAAAATGATGAGTACTCTGAGAATGGAATGTGTCCTGGTCATTGCGCCTCCTCTTTATCTTTGAAAAAGCAGGCTTGATAATGACCCTTGGCAGCCCTAAGAATCAATCAAGTTTGTTACGTTTAGCTTTCCGCAAATAAACGCTCCAGAGGTGAAAGCTGAACAGTTTATAGGCTACAGGGCAAACTGCGCAGATTTCAAAGCAGGAATCTAAGAGATCGAAGCATGGTAACTTCCCTCTATTCATTATTTCTCGTTCTCGTCGATCATATCACTCTTCACTTCGTTTTCCGTCAGAGGCAACTGACTCTTGCCGCTCACCATCCGAAATCCATGCCTTCAGAAGAGTGAACGTGACCGCCAGCACTGCCGGGCCGATGAAAAGGCCGATGATGCCAAAGGCAATAAGGCCGCCGATCACTCCCGCAAAGATCAAAATCAGCGGCAAATCTGCGCCTTTCCTGATGAGGACAGGACGGACAAAGCTATCGAGGGCGACCGCTAAGACCGCAAAGACAAGCAGAATACTTCCCCATAGCGCTCCGTCTTTCCAAAATAGCCAAATCACCGCGGGTATCAAAACCGGGATCGGACCTATCTGCGCCAGGCAAAGCATGAACGTCATGCCCGTCAACAATGCCGCAGCTGGCACACCGGTGACTGCCAGACCGATGCCACTGAGGGTCGCCTGCATAATCGCCGTGACAACAACACCCAGCGCCACTCCACGGATCGCTCTTGCCGCAAGAACTGCAGCCTCCTCCCCTCGTTGTCCTGCCAGGCGGCGAGCAAAACTGCGGACTCCTGCGGCTGCTGTTTCGCCGTTGGAGTAGAGGATAGCGGCAATAATTACGGTCAGTAAGAACTGGACAATCATCATCCCTAAACTGCCGACTTTGGCCAGAAACCAGCCTACGGCATGCCGGGCATAAGGTGCTATACGAGTGGAAAGTTCATCCGGACCAAGAGTTGCAAATTGCTGCCAGCGATCGGCAAGCTTCGGGGTCGACCACAGGAATGCCGCCCGGCCACTCCGGGGGCGGTGGCAGGGAAAATGTGGCAAGCGACTTTACCAGTGTGGCGATCTTGTCTGCCCTGTCGGCGATGGTAGCAACGGCCAGCGAGAACGGAGCGACTATAATCAGCACAAGCATTACCGTCATCACTGCTACGGCAAATCCGCGCTTGCCCCAGAGCCGCGCCTGTATCCCTAACAGGATCGGCCACGTGGCCACAACTATCGTGGTCGCCCAGATAATCGCGATGAGAAAGGGGGAAAGTATCCAAAAGCTGGAGGCGATAAGCATGCCGATGAAAAGCACTGCCAGGGTTGAACGGGTAACGTCACGGGGGACAGGAATCTTGTTCGTGTTCATCTTCGGTTTCCTCCACAATAGCTGCGCCAGGGCTGCATCGTCCCCAAACATGGCGCAGCATATACAAAAAAAAGGTTCTGCATCGTGAGAACGGAAGAGCATACATCACGCATCTCGCGCTTAGCTTTATTCTCTTGTCGTGCTGCCACCCTGCGCAAACACGGGAATGAGGGCGCGCAATAGCGATTGTACCACTGATCAATGCGGCCATCAAACGTAGCACTGCTATTGATCAAATCGAGCTACTTCCGATTCATAGCGATTCCGATGGAATCCCTGTTCTTTATCGCGCCCACGGTTATTCGGACCTGTCGTGAAGTCCAGTTGTAGACCAGTACCGGTGAACTGCCGCCACCGAGTGCCTACTGCCCTGAACGATCGAGCGCCTGCACGGCCGTTGCGATGTCCCGGCTCAGACGGGCGACTGCGCGGCTATGGGCAGCGACAAGCGCGTCGTACCCATTCTCCTGCAGCTCCTCGCGAACGGTGGTGCGCCCCCTCTCCGTTCTCCCGTCCTTTGTCCGGAAAACAGTCCAGATCGCATCCAGCACGGCTACCTTTCCAGGTGCTGATTCAAAGCCCTGCACCTCAATGGCCACGCGATAGTCGGCGTCTGCGCTCAGCGTCTGCGGAAACAAGATCACGCGAGAAGTGCCCAGCATCGCGATGAGATTTTCGGCGACCACGTGCGCGATATTGTCTTGCAACGGCGAAGCCCAGCGGTTGAACTCATCCAACCGCACCTGGTTCGGACCAGTGCTGACAACGATCTGAGGGCAATCGACCAGTGAAGGCACTGACACCGGACTCACGACCACTGACAGGACAGATGACGTCGCGGCGGGCACTGTCGTAGCGCTGAGCGTATAGAAGCGCGACGCCGGAGTAGACGCGCATCCGGGTGCGAGGATAACAAGGGCATAGCAGATCGCGAGGATGGCGAGCCGGCGCATCATGGCTTCTCCCCGGTCTTGCCCCGGATCAGCGCTTCGGGGTAGCGTTCGAGAAAGTCGGTCAGTATGCGCAGCGACCGCGCGGCGCCGGCTATCTCTTGCAGGACGTCGCGCACTTCCTTGTGGAGAGGAGCGTCTTTGCCGACGAGGGTTGTGTCTGTGCTGTTGAGAACCCGCTCGGCGGCGGAAATCGTGCTGTGCAGTTGATCGAGGGTCGTCTTCAACGCGGGAGTGAGTTCAGAGTTAATACCATTGAGCGTCTTGTCCGCTTCCTTGAGCGCCAGGTCGAGCGAGGCAAGGGACTTCGCGAGATCGGCGCCGATCGCTTCGAATGGCAGCTTATCGATCTTCTCGATGATGCTGGTGAGCTTCGCCTCGATGTCCTGGGCGGTGCTCGGCATCACGGGCAGCTCCACATGGTCCGAGCTCCAGTCGATCTTGACCTTGGGCGCGTTCGGGAAGTAGTCTAACGCTACATACAGCTGTCCTGTGAGCAGGCTCCCGCTCCGGAGCTGGGCGCGCATCCCCCGCTTCTCGACCAGCTTCTGCATGAGTGCGCGACGCTGTTGCTCGCTCTGCAGCAGGGTTTTGCCCATGGCTGCCTGCTGTCCCCGTTGCAGACGCGGCAAGAGACGCTCGGGGTAGGACACGATCTCGACGCGCCCCCGGATATTCAGCGTCTTCGGGTCGATGTCGAGTCCAACGTCGGTCACTTCGCCTAACGGCAGCCCAAGGAAGGTGACCGGTGCGCCCGCGGACAGTCCACGCAGCGAATCAGTGAAATACAGGACATAGTGCGCTGCGATAGAATCCGGCTGCTTCATCGCGGTGGCCTGGTCACTGTAGAGGGTAAAGACCGTATCCGCAGCAACGGGCTCGGCCTTGGCGGCGAAGGGCGGCGTGTCGAACGCAAGGCCGCCGGCAAGCAGCGAGACGAGAGACTGAGTGCGCACGTCCAGTCCGGCCGCGCCGACCGACACGTCTACTCCGCTCGCGTTCCAGAAGCGTGTCCCGGGGTTGACGTACTGGTCGTACGGGTCGTTGACAAAGACCTTGACCTCGACCGACTTGCCATCGGCCGCCAGGTCGTATGCGATGACCTGCCCGGCATTTAGGCGGCGGTAGTAAACCGGCGAGCCAATCCCGAGCGAGCCGAGGTCTGCTGCCTTGAGCACAAACTGCCGCCCCGGCTGACCGCTGGTGATGATCGGAGGCGTCTCGAGTCCGGTGAACTTGCGTTGCTGCTTGACGGACTTGCCGACCTCGAACCCGATATAGTTGCCCGACAGCAGGGTGCCCAGGCCGGAGACCCCGCTCATACTGACGAGAGGCTTGACGACCCAGAACTTTGCGTCTTCGACCATCAGGCCGGCCGCATTCTTGGCCATCTTCACCGTCACCTCGACCCTGGAGTTGTCAGAGGCCAGTTGCACCGTCTTCACCAGGCCGATGTTCACGTCCTTGTACTTGACGAAGGTCTTGCCTGCCTCGACGCCCTCAGCGGCCTTGAAGATGATGGTGATAGTGGGGCCCTCGCTTCGGATTCGCTGGACTGCGATACCGATTGCCACGATTGCAGCGAGGAGCGGAATGATCCAGACGACTGAGATCCGCATGCCCTTCTTCGGCACGACAGTGGCCTGTGGAATGTTGTTGCGATCAGTGCTATCAGCCATGATAATCCTCCTTGTTTGAGCCTGAATCCCAGATCAAGCGGGGGTCGAAAGACTCAGCCGCGACCATCGTCAGCACGACCACTGCTGCGAAAAACAAGACCCCCGGAGCTGGCTCGACCGACATCAGCGGCTGGAGCTGCACGAGGGCGACGGTAAACGTATCAACGAACACATCCAACATCGACCAGCGCCCGATGATCTTGACCATTCGATACAGCCGCGTCCGATCGCGGCTGCTTCCGAGCGAGCCGCGCTGCACCGTAATAAGCAGATAGGAGAGTGCTACCAGCTTCCCGAGCGGGACCATCACGCTCGCGATCAGTACAATAAGAGCAAGCGGCCATGATCCGGAGGTGTAAAGGTATGCCACACCACCAATGATGGTATCGGAATCGGCGGATCCAAACGTGGTCGTGGTCATCACTGGCAGAAGGTTCGCGGGAATGTAGCAGATAGCCGCAGCGATGACGAGTACCCATGTGTACTGGATGGAATGGTGGCGACGCCACACAAGCTCCGCGCCGCACCGCGGGCAGTATCCCGGCTCGGCAACATCGGCGGGCCGCGAAAGCAAGGCGCACGTTTCGCAGGAAACGAGTCCAGCCTCTGCGGCAGTGAGCGCGGTTGCCGTCATCGCCCTTCCTCCATTCTGGTCGCCTCGGGAGTTCCCGTCCGAGACGGCAACTGGCCATCAGCCCACTCGACCCGCTTCCAGACCTCGCGTGGGTCGAAAGTGACCATGATCGCGGCAAAGAGGAACACAAGCGCTCCCACCGCAAACATCCCGATGCCGGGATCCACTGATGCCAGTTCCGCGATCTTGATCAGCGCCACCAGAATGCCGAGCATCATCACCTCATTCATAGACCATGGTTGCATGTGGCCCGCCCAGCGGAGCATTTCGCCAGCCCACTGTGGCACGGGCGGCCTCCTCGCCGCAAGCAGCACCGTTAGCATGAACACGATGTACCCTGCGGGGGCGATCACTGCACAGAACGCGACAATCACTGCAGTCAACGCTTGGCCCGTTACCCACATCTCGTACGCGCCACCGACGATGGTCGTACTCGCGTGGCGCCCGACAGCCGTGAGCCCCATCAGCGGCGCCGTATTGGCGACTATGAATACGATGGCGGCTGTAAGCGTGAGGGCTAGCGGACGGTCGATGGGATCGGTTGGCGCCGTGGCGAGGATCTGCCCGCAACGGGAGCAGCGGGCTTTTCCGCGTGGCGGCAAATGAGGAATGTTCTGCAGCAAATCGCAATCAGGACAGGCAACAGTTTCCATGAAGGGTAAACCGACCTCCAGCGTGTAACGTGTTATATATACATATATATCATAAATAGAGCGAAACTCAAATTATTCGATCAGTATATAAAAAAGGGGAGTGATCCCTATGCTTAATTTCACCATACTCTTGGCAAGAATACAACTGGGAAAATTACGAGTTTCCCCGCTTTTTCTTGAAAGTGCCGTTTCTTCCTACAGAACCATCGGAGACCCACGAGAACATTAGGCCGGGAGATCAAGGATGTGAAGCAGTCGTTTCTTGCCTTGGACGGCATCGAAATAGGAGCAGGCAACAACATACCGCTTTGGCTCTTCGGATTTCTATATTAGAATGAACCATCGGCACTGACAAATGCCGACCTTAAGAGAACTGGCGATAAAACAATGAGAATGCTGAAGATACAGTCATTAGACAAGAGGTGGCATGACAGGGACGAGATCCTTTTACATACGACTTTCCAAGTGCTGGTAGATTTTATTGAGAAGGAGCGCCCTGACAGAGTCATCGACTGGAGTTCTGATGAAATCCACAAGCACGCATGGAGGGAAATGAGAGCCCTATACAAATGGTGGACGGAAGTAAGGCCAGCTCGACGGAGTCCACTGGACACGATTTTGTCACGCTACGGTATACATCGAAAAGAGACAGGTTGCAATACAACGCCCCGATGTAGACTCTCTGAGAAAAAAATGGATTTCACACTTTCGTCAAGTTCAGATGAGGACAAGAGTGCTGATATCGTGCTACAGCAAAAGAGGAGTTGCTGAAGAAAATTGGAGACCGACGAATCCTACCACCTGATCCGGTCAATCTGCCGCCCCGCGTCCTCCTCGGAAGTCGTTTTTTTTTAGCGCCGCGTGGGGTTTTTTACAGTTTATGTGGAAGGAGCTTGAAGAACTTGTTCTTCTTTGTTCGATAAATTCTGAAGTCTTTATGGTCGAGGGTGAAGATCGTTGCAGCATCTTCGGCATCGGCCAGCACAACGAGAGAGGCATCAGCCAGGTCCATGGGCAAGTCATGGTATTTCCTCATCAACTCACGGCATGCTTTAAGCATCCCAGCGTTAAGATCATACACGTGAAGTCCGCTGCTGGTGATAAATTCCCATAGGTCGTCCTGAACATTCCATGAGAAGCTCAGAAGATACATGGCCTCTGTCAAAACAGGCGTTGTAGTAATAAGTGGCGGGGCGACAGTCTTAATCGCCCTGTGGCAGGCAGTATGATAGTTGTCACTCTTGTCAAAAAGGGCAACCAGAGGCCCGGTATCGATCAGAAGCAACGTTTTTTCCCGAAGCGTGCGTGCAGTATCTCCTTGGACCGTATTGCAAGGTCGCCTTTCCCGCTTCCGGGATGGTCCTTTATAAGAGCTTTAATCGTTTCAGAAAAATCCGTTTTATTGCCCTTTGCAAGAGGAGCGCAGAACTGTTTGATCGATTGCTTAACTACCGAGCTTTTCGACGTCCTCATAGCCCGGGTCGCCTTCTTTAGAAGTTCCTCTGTCTCAGCGTCCAATCTCACGCTAACTGGCATAAATCCTCCTTGCTGTTATACTGTAATACATAAATGTATCACATATCAGAAGAGATAGTCAATTAGCGTAAAGAACTTACAAGTACCCCGTTATTGAAAAAGCTGGCCCTTTAGTGAAGAACCCTGAGGCAGAGACCGCAGGGTTTCACTGACGGGTCCACTCGTTTTATCTTGGATGCAATCATTTTCTGAATTGTTCTCTGACAATCGACAAATTGACTTATTCTTTTGGACCTAAGTGAGGACTTGTTCTGGACCTCGAGATGTTTGCTATAATATAAATGAAGCAACTGTTTCCCCGACAGAAAAAGAGCTGTCTACTTACCAAGGAAGAACCTATGAACGCCGTTATTGAAGCGATTGAGAAAAGAAGGTCGGTCAGATCCTATCAGTCTAAGCCAGTCCCTATGGATATTGTCAATACGATCATAGATGCAGGCAATGAAACCCCGTCGGCAATGAACAGCCAACCGTGGAGATTTGTGGTGATCGAGAACGATGAAGTGAAAAAGGCTCCTCCGGGTCGCCCTGCCAAACGCCAGAAAGATCAGCGAGATGGTAAAAGAGTAGGAGTCGGCAAGATACGAGGCGACGACGAAACACCTGAGCGAGTTACCGGATGCTTCCTTATGTGGGCTAAACTTCTTGAGTGTGCGCTTGAACATCCTTCCAATGATAAATTTCATAAAATCGTAATAGGTTTTTCATCAAAAAGTAATTGGGGGTAATATAAGATGGAGAATCTCTATGTATTTAAGAAAGGTGAAAAAGGTGAGTCACTGCGATTCATTAAACGGAAAGAAGGATAAGCAACACGAAGGTTTGGTTGTCAACCGAATAAATGACAATAAAGCGTTGTGCCATCTTTATAGGGGTCACAAGTGCATCCTTCGCTCGACGAGAGTTGTACAAGCTGTAATCGGACGCGTTCACAAAGATTTAACGGGACATTCAAAAAACAGTGATCGAGGCGACGTAGGATTACATTGTAAAGTTCGGTTGAAGGGATGCGATGAAGATGGATCTGCATGATTTATCTCAGGGGCTGCACCACCGGTAGATTGTGGTATGGTCGATCAAATGCCCGCGGTTCACCATCATCTCCTAGCATCGCACTAACTCTGGATCTGCTGGTAACCCTATCTCCCCGGCGTCGTTATTCTTCTTTGTGCCTTCTCTGACCATTATCTTTCCTCTTTCCCGTATCATCTCAAATCCCCTTTGCCGCCTTGGTCCTTCACATCGGGATGATGAACCAGGATATAAGGTGTTAATCCTGTAAAACTCTCGATCCATCCACTTCGGGACATGATCTAATGATGTGGAGTTGAAATGGAAATCATCACATTACCCTGCAACCTCTCAAAGAGTTTTGCAACAGCCTGGCAAGACGTGACCCCACTTCTCTCTTTTTCCTCTCCAGCTCTATTGTTTCCTGGCAAACCTGACAATAGAGCGCAAAGGGGACGATGCTCAGCCGGTCTTCGCTGATCTCGTCATTGCACTCTTCGCAGATGCCGTAGGTGCCGTCCTCGAGGAGCTTTAGTGCACGGTCGATTTCTCTTATTAGATTCCATTGGGAATTAAGCCGCATGCTCTGCATACTCCCGTTCTGGAAGGCTACCGAAAGGTCGCCGCTTTCCAGGCCCGCGCCAAAAGTCTCCCTCTCTTCTCCTGAAAAGAGCTGTTTCATGGCATTCTTCGAGATTCTGAGCGCCTCCATTTTTCTTTCAAAAAGCATTCTTATTACCGTCTCTCGTCGTACCTGTTCCATATATGGCCCCATTATGTTATGTGATGAGTAAGTACGTGTATAAATAGTTTATAGCGATCACGCTTACCGCTTGATGACAGGGAGATGAAGAGTTTGTTAAATTGTGAAGAATGATCAAAACGCATTCCGCTTCCTTTCGACTTTTTGACCAGACCCGAAATGGAGGCTTTACTAGCGATGCCTGATCAGAATACATGGACGGGCCATCGGAATAAAACACTCGTGGTTATAGCAATTCAGAGCGGGCTGCGAGTTTCAGTCAATGCCTCTTTTGTATGTGTTTTAACTTCTTGAGTGTGCGCTTGGACATCCCTCTAATGATAAATTTCACAAAATCGTAATGTGATGAAGATGGATCAGCATAACAAAAAAATAAGAAGTGCAATACCTTGGGTTCTGGGTATGCATTAGATTGTTTCTAAGTGGATGCTTCGTCAGATGCTTTAGGCTTCCTCCTCGCTGCAGGAGGCTTGCTCACCACATCTGAGTCCTGCTCCCTAAAACCCATTTAATAGGTTCTAAGCCTTAACCCATCCCAAGGCATTGACTTCTTCTGATTTCAACGTAGCACCATTTGACATGGTTGTCAAGTTTTCATGTCTCGGACGGGTGAGTCAATAGATCAAGTGAGCAATAAAAAAGTGGTGTTTGCTCTCCTCATTCTCAGCGGTTTGAACATCTTGAGACATACTGCTTGAGACTTTTACGTCTCGGCTTTACGTCCTACGTCCTAAACCTTTCTGCGGAGACAAGAAGAGCAAGACCACCACTTGGTAGGTTACTCTTACCTTACTTATAGCCCAGTTCTGAGGGGTTGTCAAGAACTTTTTTTTGTTATGTCAAGTTTTTTTTGTTAAGGCTAGTCTTTGGGGATATTACTTTACAGGATCCTTCAATGCTTTCCCCGCAGTAAATTTTGGAGCCTTATGGGCGGGTATCTTTAAGGTTGCCCCTGTCATTGGATTCCTTCCTGTCCTGGCTTTCCTCTTGGAACTGAGAAAGTGCCGAAGCCAACAAGTGTTACCTTCTCGCCCTTTTTCAGTGTTTTCACCACTACGTCCATCCCTGATTCCAGTGCCCTTCCTGCATCTGCTTTTGTGAGAGATGCGTCCTTTGCAACCTTCTCGATTAAGTCTGCCTTTGTCATGCATTCCTCTTAGAAGTATTTGATGCGGAGAGTATACACAAAGAAGAAAGAGAAAGTGAATGGCTAAAAAAGGAGAGTTAGAACGGAATCAATCCCCCAGAGAGGACACAATGGGGAGAGGAAAATTTATGAAACCATTTGAAAAGAAAAAGGGATGGCGCTGTTAGGGCAATTGAGCGGGAGAGACAACGAACCATAAAACTAAAGTTTTGTGATAATTGAACGATAAAATAGATAGTTTGATATTAGATCTTCTCAAGGAGGGTTGATCATTTCTTTGTCAATGGACGTAGCAAGAACCTATCTCAAAATCGCCTCTGCATGAAAAATATGGGGTAACTCCACCGCCTATGCCCTGTTGAAAGAGAGGTATGAATGATGGAATATAACGTAGTTCACACATTTATGCTGTATGCCGTTGGATATTTTGCGATCGGGTTCTGTCTCGCTCTTTATTTTGTTTTGACCAAACCAGACTTCAAAAGAATGATGGTGATAAACTGTGTATTTGCGTGGCCCATCTGGTTCATCAGCTTCTTCGCGAATCTTTTATTTTGGGCTTCATATTGGATTGTTGTGTGGGCTTATTTCAAAATGACAGGAAGGTTATGATGGAAGACCCATTTGATATGTTGAAACAGTCATTCCCTTTTCTTTTGTCTCATGAAGTGATGGGTAAATAGTAATCTTCCTTCTTTTGAGACACTACTGATTTCTTTTCTGTGAGACTTATGCTTATTCCGGCGAATCCTGCCAGTCATTCCGTTCCAAACCTGCCACCCATTCCGATGGAAATCTGCAGGCGTGGCACGGGAAGGACCGCCCCCATACCGACATGCGATACTTTCTTGTAGCGGCCTTCCCCATTTTCGCGGAGACAAACGCCTTTAGAAAAACCTACAGGTTACAGTTATAGCCACTGACATCGAACCGCATAGGTGTTCAAAAGCTTAATCAATTTTTTCATCAGAGTCGCAAAAAAAAAAATACCCGCTTGATGTGGAATACGACTGTAAATGTTGAATTGATGGAGCCTGTAGAAACAAGCTTGGACGCCTTCCTGTCAAACCGTGTGAACCATAGACTGGCGGGTCCGAAGCAGAATGCCGCTAAACTTTTAATTACGATCAGGAAAGATCAGGCATCCCGACTTTCCATGTTTTGACGGCGAACAAGGTAAATCAAAAACAGCACCGGGAGCAGGTATTGCCCAACGACCAGCAGAGTGAAATCCACAGGTATTGCTGCAGTAAAATTGAAATAAACCATCAAAGCATTGTCGATTCTGTGAAAAAGATGGATTAAGAACAGGAAACCGAGACCAGCTGCCAGCCCCCTGATCTTCGGTCATGGCGATATTGACCTCGTTGCGAGGACGAGCGATGCAAATACGACGATGCTGAAAGTTTCGTAGTAAACGACAGTTTGACGCGCGAGATTGATATGGTAATTAAACAGGGAAAAACTGAAGACAATGAACCAATCGAGGAACCGGATATACCAATAATGTACCTTCATCCACAGAAAGAACAGACATAGCGAGATCAACGCAAAGCGGGCAAGAAAACCTGCCGGCTTCATAATAGTGCCCCGTTTCGACTCGTCCTTATCGACCCATTTCATCCATAGGATGCAAGTTAGGACAACCATGAATATGGTAAAGACCTGCCCCAAATAGGCATGGACCACCTCAAAGAGACTTCGGTCATGTCGGCTGACCATGAAAATCGCCACCAGGCGGACTAAATTGCCCAGATACAATGCGGGGATTCCCATGGCGAGACCCGCTGCCTTTTGCCGGACCGTAGCAGGATAGAAGATTATGAAACAAAGGAAGAGACCTGCTGCGAAAATCGGCGTGCATTCAGGGATGATCTTGAATGCCAGGTTGCCATCAGAGACAGTGTCGTGAATGGTTAATACAGGAATGCCGAAGAAATTGAGAGCCAGTCCAAGGGTCGTGGCAGTGTGCTCGTTAAAGGGCAGCCTAAATGAATCCGGCAGTACTTGGATGAGTGCATACAGCCCGACACAGGAGAGGATAAAGGCAGCCGCAAAACGAAAACGCTCTGACTGAATTATGCTCGATAGAGTTACTTTATCAGGGGATCCCTTTTTGGGGCAGGCCCGCCTTTTATTAAGCTGACGCTCTGCCTTTCATGATGACCATGGTGTTAAGATGGCGTTAAATCTATTCTTGCGCTTGAAGGCCAGGCCAAGTCCTAAGGCTGCTACAACGAAACCCGATGGCCCTGCCCTATGGGGCCAATAATGTTTACCTTTCCGTTTCCCTTCGCCCGCCCGTTCTTAAATCCTTGCTGTGCAAAAAAATTTCCGTTTTGTTTGAAGTGCTCGCCATTTGACTTGCCCTTGAAACGCGACTTTGATTTGGAAATCTTCAAATATCAATAAAAGCCAAGAATCCACGCAAAAATCCTACGTGAGACATAGTTGGGGCATAAGGACATCAAGATGACCCTCCGGTACGCGCATCTCGCACCGAGTCATAAGATCAAGGCGATGGACATCCTGGACAAAACCTTAAAAGGAAATTGTCACGATTTTGTCACGCTGGCAAAAAAAGAGGTTACGCCTGAATGCGTAACCTCTTGATTTTAATGGTGGAGCTGAACGGGATCGAACCGTCGACCTCTTGAATGCCATTTCTGCCTTGGGGATTTGCAAGAGACCGTAAACACTAAACAAAGCCTTATCCAGAGTCATTTTACGGTACTTAATATTTAATCAATTATTAAGCAATTCAACCGTTTTTGATTCCTTATTACTACGTTTTTACTACGGGCAATCAGTCCTATACTTGTTTCCATTCCATGAAGGCATGCCTTCTTACCTATCCAACACGCTTTTCCAGCAGAAGAAGAAACACATGATCTCCAGACTTAAGGGTATAATAAAGGCGAAAGGAGGTAACATGACACAAAAACTGACGGCGATCATAGAAAAAGAAAATGACGGGTACGTTTCTCTATGTCCAGAGCTTGATATAGCAAGCCAGGGCGATACCATCGAGCAGGCCCGTGATAACCTCAAAGAGGCATTGGAATTATTTTTTGAAACTGCTTCTCCCGAAGAGATAAAACAGCGGCTTCATGGAGACATATATGTGACACAGGTTGAGGTTGCTCTTGGGTAAGCTACGTGTACTTTCTGGAAGAGAAGTGTGCCAGATTCTCGCTCGACATGGCTTTATCGAAGTAAGAAAAAAGGGAAGCCACATAAGACAGCCGGGACAGTTTATTATTCCCGTCAAAGTGAGTTTTTCATCTTGAGGGTAATCTGCGAAGGTCCCTCTTCGTTTCCGAAAGTCAGCAAGGCAGCTTACAGATGAATAACCGAGATCCTGTGTCGCATTTTGAGCACGTCAGTATGCCTATTCTCGCCATCCGCTCCTTTCCTCTATAGGCCACAACGACCTGCTGGGTTTCGGTCCGGCAAGGTTGATAAATAACAACACTCTGGAGGTAGCTTTGGGAACTTCAGCTATTCGCAACGGATAAATACTTGGGAAAGAAAAGTTTTATTCTTCGCGTTTCCTCAGTAGCCATGCAGTCGCTGAATGAACAGTGATTCCGGCTGGTATGTCAGCCGGGATGTCAGGCTCAAGGCTGATGAGGTGAAGATCGGCCCTCGGGTGTTCTCTTACAGCTTCCTGTAGGGCCCTGCTTTCGCGCTGGCGAGTAGCAGGGTCACTTAGGTCTGCACAGACCTGTATGAGTTCCTCATGGTCATGATACCGGGCCAGAAAATCGATCTCATATCCGGCCTCCGTGCGGACGTAAGCGATCTCCGAGCCTTGTCGTTCAAGCTCCAGCAACACGCAAGTTTCGAGGGCATGCCCCAGATTAGCCCGCCCCGTCCGGTCAAAGACAGGGATCAATGCCGGGTCGATTGGATAAACCTTGCGAGGGTTCACCATCCGTCGCCTGGCAGAAGCCGATGAAATGGCCACGGTGCGGATCAAAAACGCATCCTCCAAGAAACCAAGATATGCATGCAGTGTATCCTTGGCCACAGGGATTCCTTGAGACTGCAAGTCCCCATGGAATTTATTTACGCTGAACGGACCGGCAGCGTTCCCGAGCAGGTGCCTCACCATCCAGCGTAACGCTACAGGATGCGACACGGCATGTCGTTCAATTACATCGCGCAGGAGAGCGGTATCCACATAGCCGCGAAGCAGTTCGAACCTGTCCCTGGGAGTTATATCCACCGCCTCGGGGAAACCGCCCCGGATAAGGTATTCCCGCAGGTCTTTTTCGATTCTGTGGTACGACCGGCTAAGGACGGACCCACCCACCGACGGAATATGGACCCATTTGTCGTTGTTGACTGATTGAAGCGGCACCGGAATTCGGACCCACCCCAATAGTTGAGCCTCGGTTCTTTTATTT
>JBEKCV010000033.1:0-44440 GCA_050014695.1 Thermodesulfovibrionales bacterium | reverse complement strand
AAACCGGTGCGTATCACTCCAGGAGGTCAACAACACGCAACTTCACGGTGGGTCCAATTACAGCGGTAAGGTGGGTCCGATCTTAATCGGCGGTACCAGTTCTCGTCACTAACACAAAAGCCAGCGATTCGCTTTTTTGATAAGTCCGCTCTCTTTTCCCTTGCCGCTCACGGGCGTCCTCAGTGTACTTTCGGCAAACTTTTATTGCCTCTTGTACTTTTGGCAGACGTCTACTACCATTGAGGGATATGGGAACAAGAAAGAGGGCTATTTTGAGTCATTTTCGGCAAAGAGAAGGTATAAGTGGCGGCAAAAAATATCTCCTGGTTACAGCCGGAATTTCGAAGACACTCTCACCCGTCTCGCAGGTCATGAACGATATGAGACGCCGTTTATCAGACGGATGAAGACTCTCCCTTTCGGCCGGCTTCAGACCAAACGCTCCCCAATGATATAATTAAAAGAAGGCTCCTGTCATGGCTTTTCAGATTCACTTCACGGCCTTGGAGACACAGGAAACGCGGAGACAAGACATGATTCTTATGCCCCGGAAACGCTCCAGGATGATAAGGGAACGTCGTACCATTGACGCTATGATAGGCATCTATTGCCGTCATCACGGCGGAACCGAAGACGCGGTCTGCCCTGAATGCAAAGAGCTCTGGGATTATGCTCAGAAGCGTCTTGACCAGTGCCCCTTTCAGGAAGGTAAGACAACCTGCGCCAATTGCAAGATCCATTGTTATAATCCGGTTAAGAGGGAGAAGATCCGGGAGGTGATGCGATACGCTGGTCCCCGCATGATCCCACGACATCCCCTCTTGGCATTGTTCCACTTTCTGTACGGTTTCAGAAAAAAGGCTCACCCGGCAGCAGAGAAACCGCGCCGATAGCCCCATTTCGAGAGCCGCACCGTGACCCTGAGGGATCCTTAGAAAAGGCAGACGCGGATACATCGTGCAGCATGATCTCTTTTGTCTTCCCAGTCCGCCCTATTCCAAACCCCGGACGCCGCCCCTCTCTTAATGCAAACCTGCCGGGGAAGCTCCTTCCTTTGTCCTTCGCATGAGCAGAACGAGGGGGACAACGGCGATCATCAGAATGCTCAAGAGATAAAATGCATCATTGAAGGAAATCATCGTCGCCTGTCTTATCAGATTGCTGTAGATCACGCCCAGACTGCCCTGATCAGTGACCGACGGGGTGAGGCCGTTATACTGCAGGACCCTCGCAGTCTGATTTGCTGCGAATTGATAATTCCTATCAAGAGGTGTGAGGTGCTCAGCGAGATAGTTCTGGTGGTACTGCGCCCGCCTCGCGAGCACCGTTGTCACAAAGGCGACGCCGAAACTGCCACCCAGATTTCTCAAGAGATTGTATATGGCGGCGGCATTCCCCATATCCTCTTTCCGTATGCTCCCCATGGTAAGCGTCGTCAGGGGAATAAAAAGAAAGCCCATACCGACACCGAGCACAATCCGCGGCCAGATGACGGTGTCGAAATCAGCGAGCAGGTTAAACTGCGACATGAGGTGTATCGAATATGCTGCCACAATGATACCGAAGGCAAGAAGAGCCTTCGGATTCACCTTCGTCACGAGTCTCCCCGCAATCGGCATCGCAATGAGCGTGGCGACACCTCCCGGCCCGAGCACCATCCCCGCAAGGGTGGACGTATACCCCATCAGTGACTGAAGGTATATCGGGAGCAAAACGATGCTGCCGAAGAGATTGAAGAAGGCAAAGAACATAACGAGGCTGCCCGTGGTGAAGGAAACGTTTTTGAACGTCTTGAGGTTCATGATCGGATGTTCTGCAAAGAACTCTATAATGAGGAAGAGGGCGAGGGATGTGGCGGAAATCGCTGTCAGCCAGGTGATAAGGCTCGAAGAAAACCAATCTTCCCGCTGTCCCTTGTCCAGCACGATCTGCAGACACCCGAGCCCCGAGGAAAGGAATACAAGCCCCCAGTAGTCGATCTTCATCTTCATACGCCTCATGTAGGGCGGGTCGCTGATAACGAACATCGTCATCAGGACAGAGACGATGCCGATAGGGATATTGATGAAGAATATCCAGTGCCATGACCAGTTGTCGGTTATCCAGCCACCGAGGAGGGGGCCGATAATCGGCCCGAACATGATTCCGACGCCGAAGAGGGCCATCGCGATGCCGTGCTGACGGGGCGGAAACGTCTCGAGCAGTATCGATTGGGATATGGGCTGGAGCGCTCCGCCTCCGATGCCCTGCAGGACCCTGAAAACGATGAGGCTCTGGAGATTCCATGCAGAACCGCAGAGCAACGAGCTCAGGGTGAACAGCATGATGGAGAATAAGAGATAGCGTTTTCTGCCGAAGACCCTGCTGAGCCATCCGGTCATGGGGATAACGATTGCGTTGGAGACGAGATAGGACGTGATCGTCCAAGTCGATTCATCGATACCGGCCGAAAGGCTGCCGCGGATATGGTCGAGGGAGACATTCACCACGGAAGTATCGACGATCTCGATGAGCGTCGGGAGCATGACGGTTAAAGCAACAATCCACTTGTTCATGATGGATACAGCCGGAACTCAGAATACCGCATTCGGAACGTTGGAGTTAGAAAGACAGGGGACGCTTTTGGTGTTGCAGCTCTGCGTTTTCAATCCTTTCTCTCCGCGCCTGTCTTCCGGCCTCCGCCCGGTGAGCTTTGCGTTTCGATAATTACCGTCGGCTCAACGGACATGCCGACACGCAGGATATGTTGCCGGTCCGCATCTTTGTTCAGGACAATCTTAACCGGCACCCTCTGCACCACTTTCACAAAATTGCCCGTGGCGTTCTCCGGCGGGAAAAGAGAAAATACCGCTCCGGAGCCCGACATGATGCTGTCCACGGTTCCTTTCAGCTTTTCCCCGGGATAGGTATCGACTTTTATCTCCACGTTCTGGCCGGGACTCACCTTTTCCAGTTGTGTCTCCTTATAATTTGCGGTTATCCATATATCATTCAGGGGAACCACCGCCATGAGCGGTTGTCCTGCCTGTATTTGGTTTCCCACCTCAACAGACTTCTTCGTGACATAGCCCTCCGACGGCGCGGGGATCTTCGTATAGCCATAATTCAGTCGAGCCGTTCTTAAGAGTGCTTCCTTTTCCCGTATGAAAGCAACTTGCGACGTCCCTGCCGCCTCCGCCTGTTTCACTGCAGCCTGTTGTGTCTCTACCGCCTTCTCCGCCTCCTTTAATCCCTCCTGCGCCGCTTTCACCTGTGCAAGCGCAACGTCATAGGCCGTCGTCGTTTTCTCAAATCTTTCCTTCGAAACCACTTCTTTCTTATAAAGGGCTTCAGCCCGCTTTATATCGAGTTCAGCCTGCCTGAGGTTCGCCTCTTGAAGCTCCACACTCGCTCGCGCCGCCTCAGCGGCTGCCCTCCGTTCGGAGAATTGTTTTTTCGCCGACTCCACTCGTGCATTCATCTCCGTCAGTTTCGCCTTTTCAGCATCAAGCCCCGATGCTGCCTCATCCACCTTCACATCGTAATCCACCGGATCCACTTCTACGAGCACATCTCCTGCTTTAACGAGCTGATTGTCATTCACATAAACCGCTTTCACGGTCCCCGAAACCTTTGATGCAACCGTATGGACATGTCCGTCTACAAAGGCATCATCCGTTGCGATGTGAGTCTTCTTATACTGAACATAGAAATACAGGACGATCAGAGCGATCACCGCACTGATACCAAATACGATCGCCACGAAAATCTTTCTCTGGTGATTATTGCTAGGCTGTTTTGTCTCCTCCATTTATCTGTACACCTCCAATAGGTCTTGTCCTTCAACATAGATGACCGCGGCCTCTGCCCTTCTCAGATCATAGAGAGCCTTATAATGATTCGTCTCGGCAACCGTCAGGAGGGTGACCGCGTCAAGCACATCCGTCGCGGTCCCGGCGCCTTCGGTATAGCGTGTTCTGTTTATCCTCAGATTCTCCTCGGCCTGACCGACCGCATCCCTGGTCACCACAACCCTCTCCCGCGCATCCCTCAGGTTGATGATATACTGCTCGACTTCGAGTTTGATATCATCTTGGAGTTTAGCCTTCTGCTGGAGCAGTTGGAGCTTCTCGTTCTCTATCTTCATCAAGGCCGCCTTTGTACTTCCTCCCTTGAAGATGTTAAAGCTCATACCGGCAAGCAGCTGCCAGTTCCCTTCAGGCTCCTCATAGCGGTTCTCCGTAAAGTCATAGCCGCCTGCCACAAAGAATTTGGGATAGTATTCCGATTTTGCTGATATCGCCTCCAAACCCAATGACCGCAAGGTCTCGTCGACTATCTTTAGTTCGAGTCTGTTGTTCAGGGCAACCTCCCATGTCTTCTCGAGTTCCGGGGTTATGTACCGTCCGGGCATTTCTGCAATATCGATCGCCTCCGAGTCGGCATTCAGCGGCCGCGCAAGCGCAGAATTCAGGCGCGAAACGTTTATCGCCCGGGAGTTCCGTGCGCTCACTAATTTCTGCCGTGCATCGGCAAGCCTCACCTCTGCCTGGAGCAGGTCGTTCTTTGTGATAGCACCTTCAGCATAAAGGCTCTGCGCATCCCCGAGGTGAGCCTCCAGACTTCCCACCTCCTTTTCCACCACGAATATTGTCTTTTCTGACTCGAGGAGATCGAAATAGATAAGGGCAAAGTCGATGGCAACGAGATTCTTCACCCTCCTCGTATCGAGTCTCTTTGTTTCGAGGATCGCCTCGCTCGCCTCATATCGCGATGCGTTGCCCTTAAAATCATATAGCGTCTGCTGAACGTTGAGACTATAGGTATAGAAGTCCTTGTTCGATGACGGCACGGTCAGCGTCCCGAAAACCGCATAGGGCTGATGCGCGAGAAATGTCTGGTTTAGTGACGCATTGATTTCAGGGAGCATCTTGGCCTTGGCAATAAAGGTGTCAGCCTCGGATATCGACTCCTGCTGCCGTGTTATCTTCAAGACCCTGCTGTCTTCCGTCACAAGCTTCAGCCCCTGGGACAGTGTCAAAACCTCCGCAGAGGCGATCGTTTCCCATATCGGGGTAATGGTCAAGATCAAGAGAGAAATAAAACATGCTTTTTTGTTACTCATGACGTTCTCTTTTTTACTCGCACCCCGGTGCATCTATGGGGTCAAGGAGCGAGGCATTGCATGCAGGGTGAAACTCGAAGAAAATGCCGACGAGTCCGGAGAAACCGAAGGCGAGGACTATCGAAACAAGGGAGACAACTGTGGGCCAGCTCGCGATAGAAGATATTATCATATCGTCAGCTTCCTGAGCTCGGAGGGCGCAAAGCGAATAAACAATGCCCTCTCCCGCTCAAAAATCCTTCCGCTTGTCCTCCCGTACCCCCCATACATGTTCATGATTTGTTCGGTCCACTCATCGCTGAGGATCTTACCGTCAAGGAACTTTCTCGTTCTCCCGTAGCGCCGCCGTGGGGGACAAAACTATGGCACTATGCATATGCCGATCAGCGCCTTCTTCATCTCAGCCCCATCGCCTTCTCAAGGTTCGCCTGGGCAACCTTGTCGTCAGAAAGCGCTTGTATGTAAGACAGCTTCGCATTCGACAGCGACACCTCCGCATCGGTGATCTCGATGGGGTTCCCGACGCCCGCCGCATATCTTCCATTTGTGATGTCCATATTTTCCTGAGCCTGTCGGACGCCGAGTTCCGCTGTGGGAATCGCTTCTTCTACCGCTCTGAGATTCAGATATGCCTGCTGCACGTCGAGTATAACGGTCTGCCTCAGGGATTCTTCATTCGCCTTCAGGACATTCAGATTGGCCCTTGCTTCTGCCACTTGGTACTTTGTGAGATAACCGCTGAAGACCGGAAATGTGAAGACTGCGCCCACGCTCCAGCTGTGGTCGTACTGGTCAATCCTTTCTCCCGTCCAATCATATGCCGCATTCCCTGTCAAAAACGGATAGTAATTAGCCTTTGCGGAATCGACAGAGACTTCCGCTGCCTTCCTCTTCGCAATAGCCGACTGAAGGTCCGGCCTGTTTGCATAGGCCTTCGCCAGCGCATCCTCAAGGGTTATCTCATAACTCTTGAATGAAAGGTTGTCCTCGATGCCGTAATTAGGAGCATCAGGGACCCCCATAGCGTTGTTGAGGTTGACCCTCGCTATCTTGAAGGCGTTTTCCGCTTTGATCAGGTTGAGTTTCGCATTGCTCAAGTTAACTTCCGCCTGTATCACATCAAACCTCGGTTTTGTGCCGACTTCAAAGAAACCCTTCGCCTGTTCGAGGTGCTGCTCATACTGTTTCACCGTATCGATGTTGACATCCCTATTCCGTTTCGCCTGCAGTTCTCCGTAGTAAGCCTGCTGCACACTCTGGATGATCTGCTCAGACACGTTGTGGAGGTCAAAGCGGGACGAATCGTAGTTCAGGTTCGCTATCTGCACCTGCGTGGAAGTCCTCCCGAAATCATAGATATTCTGGCTGAGAGCAGCGCTGTTGCTGAATTGGTCAAAGGTGCCGGTCTGAACAACAACACCCGTCACGAGGGCACCAGTCGCAGAAAACGTGGACGTAAGTTCATTTAACCTGCTGTACCCTGACGTCCAGCTTATTTGGGGATAATAATTCGACTTCGCCGCGCCTATCATGAACTCGTTGACCTTAGCTGTATTCTGCGCAGCTATGATGTTTGGCTGCCTCTTCAGCCCAATCTCGATACACCTCTCGATATTGAGCACTTCATCCTGCCTGATGATTTCCTCTGCTCTTCCTTTCAGAGGGACGAGACATATGAGAAGCAGTGCGAAGGAAATAATCCTTTTCATTTCATCCTCCGGCAACAAATGATTCAGCTTTGTGCTTATCCTGGCGTTTTCGAGAGAGGACGCCCACCTTCTCCTGCACCCTGTCCATGTAATAATAGACCACCGGCGTGATGTAGAGGGTGAGGAGCTGAGACACAACGAGTCCACCCACGACAGCGAGTCCAAGGGGGCGGCGGGCTTCGGCGCCGGCGCCGAAACCAATGGCAATGGGAAGGGTTCCCATGAGGGCCGCCATGGTAGTCATCATGATCGGACGAAAACGCACTAAGGCCCCTTCATAGATCGCATCCAGCGGGGCCTTCCCTTGATTTCGTTGCGCATCGAGGGCGAAATCAATCATCATGATGGCATTTTTCTTGACTATACCGAGAAGCATTATCACACCGACAAAGGCATAGATGTTCAGATCCTTATGAAAGAGCAACAGGGTGATCAGTGCTCCAAATCCGGCAGCAGGGAGGCCCGAAAGGATGGTGAGGGGATGGATGAAGCTCTCGTACAGGATTCCCAACACGATGTAAATGACCAGAACGGCCATGACCAGCAGTACCCAGAGTCCTTGCATTGACGACTGAAATGCCTGGGCGGATCCCTGGAAGCTCGTGCTGACGGATGGCGGCAAAGTTGCGCGCGCAAGTTTTTCCACGGCCGCCACGGCATCCCCCAGCGCAACTCCGGCCTTGAGATTGAAGGAGATCGTGACCGCTGGTAGCTGACCAAGGTGATTCACCGTGAGAGGGCCGACGCCTGGGGTCAGATTCGCCACGGTGCTCAATGGCACCAACTGCCCCGTGGCCGAATGGATGTAGAGCATTGAGAGGGCGGAGGGGTCCATCTGGTATCTTGGTTCCAGCTCTAGAATGACCTGGTACTGGTTGTTTGGTGCATAGATGGTCGAAACCTGCCGCGAGCCATACGCATAGTAGAGGGCGTCCTCAATTTGCCCCGCCGTCACTCCGAGCGCTGAAGCCTTGTCGCGGTTTATCTCTATATTGACCTGCGGATTCTGAATTTGCATGTCGGTCGTCACATCCTGCAGCTGCGGCAACGCCCGCATCTTTTTCTCCAGCTCGACAGATTTCCGATAGAGGTCAGCAGTATCCGGACTCTGCAGGGTAAACTGGTACTCGCTCTTTGTTAGCTGTCCTCCGATGCGGATGGCTGGCAGGTTTTGCATGAACATCTGGATGCCCGTAATATTCGCGACCTTCAGCCGCAGCTCCTGGATAATTTCGTCTGCGCTCAGTTGTCGTTCATTGCGCGGTTTCAGGCGCATAAAAATGCGGCCGGTATTGTTCGCCACGCTGATTCCGCTTGCCCCGACCGCGGACATAAAGGCCTCCACATTCTGATCCTTGGCAACTATGGCGGCCAATTCCTGTTGGTGTTTCACCATGTCTTCGAAGGAAATCCCTTGCGCCGCCTCGGTAAAAGCAAATATCTGGCCGGTATCTACTGAAGGAAGAAAGCCCTTAGGAACTTTCGTAAAAAGAAAACCTGTCGCCAGGGTGAGGACGAGGGTCACTGCCAGGGTAGTCCGGCGGTACTTCAGCACCAGTTTCAGGGTGCGTTCGTAAGTGTGCAACATCCCGTCGAAAAAGCGTTCCATAAGGAGATACAGACGGCCGTGCCGCTCCGAAGCTGGTGGCCGAAGGAAGCGACTGCTCATCATAGGGGTGAGCGTCAGGGAAACAAATCCGGATATCAGGATGGCCATGCTTATAGTCACGGCAAATTCGTGGAGGATCCGCCCTAATATTCCTCCCATAAAAAGAACCGGTATGAAGACCGCGACAAGGGAAATCGTCATGGATAAAATGGTGAACCCTATTTCTTTTGAGCCGCTTAGCGCAGCCTGCATGACGCCTTCCCCCTTTTCCATGTGGCGCACGATATTTTCGAGCATGACGATGGCGTCGTCCACCACAAAGCCTACCGACAGGGTCAAGGCCATAAGGGAGATGTTATCTATGCTGAATCCCATAAGGTACATGGCGGCAAAGGTGCCGATGATGGAGAAAGGCAGCGCGAGACTCGGAATGACCGTTGCGGAGAGATTGCGGAGGAAAAGGAATATGACCATCACCACAAGGGCGATCGTCAGGAGCAGGGTGACACTGACGTCATTGACCGATTCCCGGATCGATACAGAGCGGTCATAAAGGATTTCCAGGTTGACCGAAGGGGGTATCTGGGCACGGAAGACAGGGAGAAGCTTTTTGATGCTGTCTACGACCTCCACGGTATTGGTGCCGGGCTGTCGCTGGATGGCCAGAATGACTGCACGGTTACCGTTATACCAGTTCGCAACCTTGTTGTTCTCGACGCTGTCGATAACCCTGCCGATCTCATCGAGGCGCACGGGCGAGCCCTTGCGATAGGCCACAATCAGCGGACGGTAATCAGCTGCGTTGTAAAGCTGACCTGTCGCCTGAATCGTAAATGACTGCCGACTTCCCTCCAGGGTACCTGTGGGAAGATCCACGTTTTCCAGCGCCAGGGCGTTGCCCACATCGTCAATGCCGATCTGCCTATATGCAAGGGCCTTCGGGTCGAGCTGCGCGCGCACTGCAAATTTCTGTGAACCGAAAACCTGCACCTGAGCCACGCCGCTGATCATCGAAATGCGCTGGGAGATAAATGTGTCTGCGTATTCATAGACCGTGGAAAGAGGAAGCGTGGGTGAGTCGAGGGAAAGATAGATAACCGGCTGGTCAGCGGGATTTACCTTCGTGTATGTTGGCGGAGTGGGCATATTCTGCGGAAGCTGCTTAGCAGCCTTTGCAATCATAGCCTGAACGTCCTGACCAGCAGCGTCGATATTCCTGCTGAGATTGAATTGCAGGGTGATCAGGGTATTTCCTAGTCCGTTGGTGGAGGTCATTGAATCGAGACCGGCGATGGTTGAAAACTGGCGCTCCATGGGAGTGGCGACAGCCGAGGCCATGGTTTCCGGACTTGCACCGGGAAGGCTGGCACTCACCTGAATCGTTGGAAAATCCACATTCGGCAGATCGCTTACCGGCAGGAGCCTATACGCTGCGAGGCCAAAGACAAGTATCGACGCCATGACCAGCGTGGTCATGATCGGTCTGCGGATGAAAAGTTCAGATATGTTCATTGCTTTGTTCCCTTCAGCGTGCTTTTCACCGTCATTACTGCTTTTTAATTTCTATCTTTGTCCCGGGCACAAGCCGGAGTTGACCGTCTGTCACAACCTGCTCTCCCGGCTGAAGTCCTTTCCCTACGACAGTTTCGCCCTCAACGGTTCGGGAAGGGACAACGGGACGCGATTCAACGGTAAGATCACTCTTTATGACGAAGACATACTGCCCCTCTTGCCCGGTTTGGAGCGCCTGTGAAGGGACAACAATCGCATTTGGCTGCGACGTCAGCGTCGTGATAGCATTCACGAACTGGCCGGGCCAGAGCCGCTTGTCTTTGTTCACAAAAGTCGCCTTTAGCTTTATGGTGCCGGTAGTGACATCCACCGCATTGTCGACAAAGGAGAGCACCCCTTCCTCGGGATGCCCCGCATCATTTCCGATGACGGCCTGAACCGGCACCTTCCCGGCCGCCATGTACTTCTTTATATCCGCAAGGTTCTCTTCAGGCACGGAAAACGTCACGTATATCGGCTGGACCTGATTGATGACCACCATGGCGGTGTCAGCGTTGGCCTTGATCAGATTGCCCTGATTCGACATGAGACTGCCGAGCCTGCCCGTGATGGGAGAGTAAATGTAGCAGTATTTCACCTGGAGTCGCGCATTTTCAGAAGCAGCCTTATCAGCGTTCACCGTGGCATCGAGGGAGGCGGAGTTGGTGCGAATCTGGTCGTATTGCTCTTGCGCGACATATCCTTTCTTGACCAATTCCGCATAGCGCCGGACCTCCTCGCGCGCATTTTCGAGTTGGGCCATGTCCTTTGCCAGATTTGCGTCTGCCTGCTGAAGCGCCGCTTCATAAGGGCGCGGGTCAATGATGAACAGGAGATCTCCCTTGTTCACGTCCTGCCCCTCCCTGAAATCGACGCGGGCAAGTTCTCCACCTATTTGTGACTTGACTCCCACCGTAGAGTATGCCTCGACATTTCCGATAGCACGTATCTGGACAGGAACTGCTTTCTGAATTACCGTCGCTGCCGATACCGATACCGCCTCCTTTATGGGAGGCGCCTTTTTGCCTCCTGAACAGGCGGACACGAGCAACACGAATAAGACGCCCGCAAGGAATAGCACCCCTGCCCTCACCACATGTTCCCACGCTCCGTTTCTTCCCACGGACCTCTGCCTCCCTCGACTGTTTTCCATTATCCCTTCCTATCTCCTCGTCCCGTGCTCTGTCTGAGTGTTCCCGTCACGAAGAGATCGACATATTCCTTCAAAACGGTCTCATTAATTAAGGAATATTTCCTCTGCAGGAGGAATTCCCATGCGTTAAAGTATGAAAAAAACATCCCGAGAAAAGCCCGGGCGCCGAGTTCGTGATGAAACTCCCGCAGAACCCCCTTGCCCTGCATCTCCTTGAAATAGGATGCAAGGGTTTTGAACACTTCGTCCACAAAATTGTGATAGATCTCCTTGACCTTTGACGGATAAAGCCGAACCTCGCTGTTCATGATCTGTATCAGTTCCCGTCTCTCGGACAGCCTCGCGAGAAATCTCCTCGCTATCTCGGACAGGGCATCGGGATAATCCATGCCCCTCAACTCCGGAAGCAGCCCCTTCAGTGTGGGCAGAAACATGTAGCTGTGTATCACTTCCTCGAACAGTTTTTCCTTTGAAGAGAACTGCCTGAAGAGCGTCACCTCGGCAATTTCAGCCTCGCTCGCAATCTCCTTCGTGGTCGCGCCGAGATAGCCCTTCTTTGAAAAGACCCTCAACCCGGCTTCCAAAATCCTCTCTCGTGTACTGCCGTTTGCCTTCATGTTTGTTAGCGCTAACTTACAATATTATAAGTGGCGGGGATATGTCAAGAGTGCGAACAAAAACATGGAAGGCAACAGTGGCGCAAACGCCACATTTGACTTCCATCCTTATCCGCTGTTCCTGACTCGAAGCTTCTCTATGTGGGAAAAACACTCCTAATCTTAGGAGACCAGAACCAGGATCAGGGAGCTGCACACGGGAGACACGGAAAACGGTCCTCAACGAATTGTTCAATATCATGGTGGCGTTAGACAGCAGCTTCAAGACCGAAGACGTATCGTATCAATCGTGGCAGAAAAATTATGGAAAATCAGTAGGCAGCTTTGCCCCTTCACCGTTTACCAAAACCGTCTATTCCATGGCTGAGAGTGCCGGGCGTGAGGCGACAAAGCCATCTGTAAAGAATGCCGGCATCAACTCCGGCGAAGAGTCACAGAGCTGAAGACTTGCGGAACTTCCACAGGTGTGTCGACTGATTTCTCTCTCTTAACTTCTGCATTGGCAATTGCCTTTGCCCCCTTGTCAACCGGGCTTACCAACCGTTCCGGCAAGCCCCCACGAAAATCTCCTGAGAGATTTCGTGGCAGGTGATTGACTACCAGTCACCGGTCACAATGTCGACGGCGAACAGTACCGGGAAGTGGCATCAGGTTTATGAGGCGTCATCTTCAGGATTTCAGAGCATTCTCTCACACTCGCCCCAGCTTTTTGGATGCTCTTCAGTGCGAAACGCTTTAGTAAGTCTCGTGAGGAAGCAACGCCATCAGAAACAACGATAACTGAGAATCCCCTGTGTCTCGCGCCTTTGACAGTGGCGCGGACGCAACCTTCAGCCATAACGCCGAGAATAATAGTCTGGCGAATCCGGGCACTCTTCAATATCTCATCAAGTGTTGGATTCGTAAATGCATCAGGCCTGGATTTCGAGATTACCGAACTACCCGTAGGGAATACAACTCGCGGATCGATTTCTGCTCCCACGGAGCCCTCGATAGCCGCGCGCTTCCGGAAGAGATTTCCGATCCAATCCGATTTTCGAAATTCGTTCTTGATGAAGATCTGCTTCCAACCGGCTCTCTCTGCATGCCTCACCAATCTATTGGCCGATGAAATTATTATGTCGGCATTCCCGGCACTGATCGGCATCCGACCACACGATTCGAGAAAATCGCGCTGCAAGTCAAGTAATAGCAATGCTGTATCGTTCATTGTGTTCCACTGCCTCATATCCTCTGGGGGCTCCGCTTTCCCTCCTTAAACAGTACGTCGTACAGCAGGCCCATTCTTCCTGCCCACGGCGCCTACCTCCCCCCTGGCGTCCCGCCAAGGACGGAGAACGCGGCAATTCCGTGCGTTATTTTATCATGATTGCTCTTGTCATTTTGTGGTCTAATCATTCCTATACTATACGCTGCGAGTATTTTCTGACTCCAGGGATCGAATGATATCACATTCGTTACATCTCAGGAAGGAAAAAGGTCACTGAATAAGGGGACGATACATTATTTCCATATTTCCATGGTATTTTCCGTTAGTATCGACCAAACGCCATCATGGTAAAACATGGGGAAATTGCCACGGATGATTTCCGTTCGCCTAACTTATAGAGTTTGTGAGGCTGGCTTGCTCGCGGTGTACCAGGAAGCAGTTCCAGCAGTAGCATTAGTTTATGTGAATCGGCTATAATCGCTCTAACATATGGCAGCTACGAGACCTCGTCGTATAATCCCGACGTGGTTGCATCATGAGATTGCCAATCGGCAGAGATTGGTCAGGGAGGAAATGTGCGGCAGGTTGTCGCAATCGTAAATCATAAGGGTGGTGTTGGAAAGACTACCTCGGCAGTAAATATCGCTGCCTGCTGGGGTGAGATAGGAAAGAGAGTCCTTCTCATTGATCTCGACCCCCAAGGGAGCGCAAGTTTGTCCTTTGGGATAGATGATGACGGGCACGCTCTCCTCCAGTCTTTACAGAAGACAACCGCCTTGCCCGTTCTGTCAACCAAGGCCCGGGGCGTTGACCTCGTACCGGCAGGACGTGAAGTTGCGGAAGCGAGACAGAGGTTTGTTGGAGCGGTCGGAAGAGAACTCTTGGTGCGGTGCCTTGGACAGACAGAAGGAGAATGGGACTTTGTCGTCATCGACTGTCCTCCCAGTTTAGGTATCCTCACGATGAATGCTTTGAAGGCGAGCGCCCATGTCGTCATCCCCGTGGAAGCCAATTACCTCTCCTATAACGGATTGAACCAAATGTTTCAAGCTGTGAACACGTTCCAATCGCAAAATCCAGTTCTCGCTATCCGTGCCATCATCCCGTGCAGGGCTCAAGCACGACGGCGCATACACGGGGAGTTTCTTTCGCTAATGGAAAAACTTTTGCCGGGCGGGATCGGGCCCGCGATCCGCGAGAACGTGTCCCTCGCCGAGGCGCCAGCCAGCGGACTGCCGGTTGTTCTCTATTTTCCGAACTCAAACGGCGCTTACGATTACCGGCGAGCCGCGCAATGGCTTCTGGAAAGGCTTGCATGATAAGTGCCCAACACACTTTGGAACCATAATTCTTTCCAGTTGTAACCAGCACTAACTCCCCGTCATGAGATGCCATGAAGCGCGGGCAGGAGCCGAAACAGTCCATCAGTCATCGCCGCAACAGGAGATCAGGTCAGTTTTCACGATAGGGTGCGTGTACCCTGCAGGAAGTGTGATTGCCGATGAATGGAGAGATGTCCAAGATCTCGTTTTGGTTGTTGCTTGATGAAGTGATTGAAACTGCATCTACTGCGAAGACTGAGCCTGTCGAAATATTTTTCAACGATTCCCCTCTCAAAAGACGGAATTGATTTCGGCATTGCATCCAGCCAAAATCCCTCAAAGGAGTGCTTGTCAAAATGGTCATTCCTGAATCTGATCAAATCGTTTGTCACAACTTCTAAGTTTATTGGGATGACGTTAGGCTAACATGTTGTCACACGTATTTCTTCAAAGGAGAGGGGCAGAGGGTTTCGCTAAGAAATGAGTCTGTACCCCGCATACAGAATCGCTGCAGCGGAAGACTCGCCTCAGACGTTCGTCGCGAATCGGGGGTCGCCGTAGTGGATCCGCTCCTCCGCCCGGTGAAAAATAACAACATTTTCCTCGTAAAATTGGTTATAATAGTGCGGAGTAATGACGCATAAGATGGCTGACATGACGCGGACATTCCCGAGGGTTTTCTGTGCCTGCGCTTTGTATCAGGCCGTTCCAAGAAAGGATTCTGATGTTTGATTCACGAGCGTTACCGCCTTTAACCATCAAGGGAAAGAAAATAACCCTTCCGATTATCCAGGGAGGAATGGGTGTGGGGGTATCATTATATCCGCTTGCGAGTGCCGTTGCACGGGAAGGTGGGCTCGGCATTGTTTCCAGTGCCTGCCTGGACAGACTCGTTTCAAAAAGGAACGGTAAAAAATATAATACCCGTGATGCCGCATATGAGGAAGTCTCCCTCGCAAAGGCTGCGGGGGGCTTTGCCGGCATCAACGTTATGGGTGCGCTTGTCAAAGACTATAACGACTCGGTAAAGGGGGCCATCGATGCCGGAGCCGATGCCATCATCTCAGGAGCGGGGCTGCCGTTGAGCTTGCCGGCAATCCATCCGCCGAAGGATACGGCCTTAATACCAATCGTATCTTCCGCGCGGGCGCTCGAACTCATCAGCAAGAAATGGGAACGATTGCATTACCGTCCCGATGCCATTGTGCTGGAGGGGCCCCTCGCTGGGGGACATCTCGGGTTTAAGATAGACCAGATTGACCTTGAGTCCAATGTCCTCGAGAACCTTTTCCCGCCGGTGAAGGAGATGGCGATGAAGTATGGCGACTTCCCTGTCATTGTCGCGGGCGGTATCTACACCCGTGATGATATCATGAGATTTCTCAAGATGGGGGCGGACGGTGTTCAAATGGGAACGCGATTCCTCGCCACGGAAGAGAGCAGTGCGACCGAAGAGTACAAGCAGGCGGTGGTTCGGGCGAAAAAAGAGGATATCTTTGTTGCCTACAATCCTGGTTCACCCTGCGGGCTGCCATTCCGGGTATTAAGGCAATCTTCGATGTTTGTCTCGGCGGAGAAGAAACTGAGAGCCCCGAAGTGCGACAAGGGGTACGTACTTCTGAAAGACGCAGAGGGAAACTTCAGTGTCTGCCCTGCAAAGGAAAGCAATGAGCGGAATTTCTGTATCTGTAACGGGCTTTTGAGTTCAGCAGGATACAATCCTGATAAGGAAGAACCTCTCTACACCGTGGGGACAAATGCCGCCAGGGTGGACAAGATCCTTTCGGTTAAAACCCTCATGGCTGAACTTGCCGGCAGAGTCCTCATGCCGGTGGGATGAGGATGCTATTGAGCTTTCCGTTCCTTTGCCTCATCCCATAACGCGTCCATCTCTTGAAGGGTCATCTCCGAAAGCCTTTTCCCTGATTCTGCCGCCTTCATTTCAATATACCGAAATCGTGATATGAATTTGCTGATCGTCTTGCGTAAGGCATCCTCGGGATTGACACTCACAAACCGAGAAATATTCACGAGGACAAAAAAGAGATCTCCCAGTTCGTCCTCGATCTCCCGTCGGTCTTTGTTCTCGAGGGCTTTTCTAAATTCCTGCAATTCTTCTTCCAGTTTTACAAGCACGTCTTCCGCCTGCTTCCAGTCAAATCCTACCCGTGACGCCCTTGCCTGAACCCTGTGCGCTTTGAGGAGAGACGGAAGTTCCTTCGGGATACCCTCAAGGATGGACTCCCGGCTTTTTCCCTCTTCCCTTTTCCTTTCCTCCCATTGCGTGAGTACTTCCTCAGAAGTCTCATAGCACGCATCGCTAAAGACATGTGGATGCCGACCGATCATTTTTTCGGCGATTTGTTCTATCACGTCGTGAATATCGAATTCGTTCCGTTCCTTCGCGATCTGACAATGGAATACGATCTGAAAGAGCAGGTCACCAAGCTCCTCCTTTATCTTTGCAGGGTCATCCTCATCGATCGCATCCAGGACCTCATAGGTCTCTTCAACGAGAAAGGGTTTGAGGGACTGCCGCGTCTGCTCCTTATCCCAGGGACAGCCCTTTTCTCCGCGGAGGACCGCCATAATCTCAACCAGTTTTTCGAACTCGCGCTTGGACATCATCGTGGTATATCGTACGAATTTTCATAGAAAAACAGAGAACATGGCACTATGAAAACCCTTTGAACGCGTATCCCCAGAAAGAAGGATTGGCTGGTCGTAAAAGCCCCGCAAGCTCCTGCATGATCCTCTCTGTCTTTCCTTTGCATCTCATTGCCTCTGCCCGCCCCCCCTGTCAACCGAACTTACCAACGGTTCCGGCAAGTCCCACTAAAATCTCCCGAGAGATTTAGCGGCGCGTGATTAACTGACACAGTTTATCATATTTTTTTTATATTATAATAGACTGATTGAAGTTGATAGATACCACAGACAGCCGGTCGGTAAACAGAACTCCTGTGTGGATAGAGGTCAGGCAGTTTCAGAATTCTTCTCATCGGCGTACGATGCGATGGTGAGCCTTGCTTCCTTTTGGATCAGGGCCTTTCGGCAGGTCTCGAGAGAATTATTTTTGCATCGGGTGTTGTCGCGCAAACGGTTTCCCTCTGTCTGTCCTCGGCTGACCTGCGGCATTATCCCCCTGAAGCATTCTCGATTCATTTCGGGTGCTGCATAATGGTTCACTCCCTGTATATCCACATCCCTTTCTGCGCCCGGAAATGTATCTACTGCGATTTTTTCTCGGTGCCGTTTGATGAGGCCCTCGCCATGAGATACATCGCCGCAGTGCTCCGGGAACTCGTTCTCGTAAAAGACACCGCCGGTGAGCTCACGACTGTCTATATCGGGGGCGGCACTCCTACAACCGTGTCGCCCTTAGCACTCATCAGACTGCTCCGGAAAATAACAGACTCCTTCAGGATATCCCCTGGTGCCGAAATAACCGTTGAGGCTAATCCCGGGACAATTGATAAAGAGAAGGTGAGGGCATTGGCCGATGTGGGCGTCAACAGGTTCAGTATCGGCGTGCAGTCATTCCAGGATACTGAATTGGCATTGCTCGGCAGGACGCACCGTTTCGAGGACGTCCTGAAGGCCATAGCTGCAGTACGAGTCTCGGGGGTTCAGAACATATCCATCGACCTCATCTACGGCATACCGGGGCAGACATTGGAGGGCTGGTCACACACTGTCGCTCAGGCATTAGAGATTTTCCCCGAGCACATCTCGGCATATGAACTCACTCCTGAGAAAGGCACGCCTCTATACGAAATGATCATGGAGGAGAAACTCAAGAAACCCGATGAAGACACCATCATTGAGATGTATTACCATACAATCGATAGACTCACTGATGCCGGATATGCACAGTACGAAATCTCAAACTTCGCACAACCCGGATTCGAATGCAGGCATAATCTGAACTACTGGAATAGAGGCCAGTATAGTGGAATCGGTGCCGGCGCCCATAGCTTTATCGGAGACCAAAGAACACAGAATGCGAGTAATATCGAAAAATACATCGAATCCATTTCCGCCGGTCTGTCTGCCGTGGAAGAAAGCACGGAGATTTCGCGCGACGATGCTATAAAAGAGGCCATATTCCTTGGGCTGAGAAAAACAGGAGGACTGAACATCAGGCAATTCAGCGGGGATTTCGGAATCGATATCGTAAAGGCATCGGCAGGATTGATCGGCGAAGGACTGCTCACGTCTGACGGAGAGCATGTGTGGCTCACGAGGAAAGGAATCACTATTTCCAATATGGTGATTACACAGCTGTTCTGCCTTCTGGATCTGCCATAATCGACCTCGCGGCATTTCCCCTCACGGCGTGCTTTACCGACGCATCGCGCAAGGTTATCTTACTTCTAAAAACACAGCCTTGAGGTACTCCGTTTCAGGCATGGAGAGGACAACAGGATGGTCCTTGGCCTGTGACCGCGTCTCGATAAGTCTCACCTGCCGGCCCGCATCCCGAGCAGCCCTCCGCAACATCTCCATGAATGATTCCCTGTCGATATGGTAGGAGCACGAGGATGTGGCAAGAAATCCGCCTTTCTTCAATAATCCCATAGCATTGCCATTGATCTCTCGGTACCCCCTGAGGGCTTCCTTCACTTTTGTTCTGGACTTCGCAAACGCGGGGGGGTCAAGAACGATAAAGTCATAGAGATTCCCGGCTGTTTTCTCGTTTCTGAGCAATTCGAAGACATCAGCCTTTTCGAACGTGCATCTTTCGGATAGACCGTTCAGAGCAGCATTCCTTCGGGCCAGAGCAAGAGCGCTGTCAGACTCATCAACGCCAACCACCTGCGCCCCCTTCCCCGCCAGGTGCATACTCCATGCACCTCCATAGCAGAAGAGGTCAAGTCCCACGCCTTTCTCTATCAGTCTGCTGAAAGCTAGCCTGTTTTCCCTCTGGTCGAGGAACAACCCTGTCTTCTGTCCGGAAAGAGGATCCATCTCAAAGCTGAGTGAATCCTCACGTATGACGGGCAGTTGCTCTAACGATCCTTTGATTACCTTCTTTTCCCTGTTCAATCCTTCAAGCGCTCGCGCCGAACTGTCATTCCTGAGGACCATCACGGAAGGTGACAGGATTTCCTCAAGGAGAGCGATAAGGGTATCAGCCCATTTTTCGATTCCCGCTGTGAGGAATTGGAGGGAGAGGCAGTCATTGTATTTATCCACGATGAGGCCGGGGAGAAAATCCCCTTCGCTGAAAATAACCCTGAAAGAGTTCGCGTCTTTCACAAATCTCCTTCTGTAGTTGAGGGCGTCCAGGATCCTCTTCCGGAAAAAAGAGGGGTCTATGGCTTCCCGCTGCCGCGTCAGGATCCTCACGGAAATGAGCGAGTGAGGGTTGATATAGCCGATCCCGAGAAAGGTATCGTTTCTGTCCCTCAACTCCACAAGCTCACCCGGTTCGAACTGCTTCGGACTCGTTGCGAGTTCATTGGAGAACACCCACAGGTGGCCCGCAAGGATTCTCGATGTTCTCTGTATGAGCACGGTCTCCATGGGTATAATAATAATGCCGCATCACGTCTTAAATTGCAAATACGGTGGTGGTCGCAGCGATATCGGCTCGCACCCGGTGCGGCTTCCCACATCACTTCTCGTTTTGCTTTTTCTCCGGTGAGAGTGCTAAACTTTAAGGCACCTCATGGTGCGCGAAAGGACTATCGGATGGAACTTCATGCCCTCGGCATAGCAGAGCTCAGAGATCTTCTTGCCAGAAAAGAGATAGCGGCCAAGGACGTTATCAATTCTGTTTTTCAAAGGATAGACGCCGTGGAAGACCGCGTCAAGGCATTTCTGACCCTGACTAGGGAGAAAGCGGTCGAGGCTGCTTCCGCGTGCCAACCGCCGATGCCTGACACCCATCCCCTTGCGCTCCTTGGAATTCCTTTGGCCATTAAAGATAACATCTGCACAAGGGGCATCAGGACAACCTGCTCGTCGAAGATGCTCTCGAACTTTATACCGCCGTATGAAAGCACGGTCACCTCACGATTGAGGGATCAGGGTTATATCCTCGTGGGAAAGACCAACCTCGATGAGTTTGCCATGGGCTCATCCACCGAGAACTCAGGTTTTCACACCACAAGGAATCCCTGGGACCTGGAAAGGATTCCTGGCGGAAGCAGTGGAGGCTCTGCGGCTGCGGTTGCTGCGGACGAATGCATCGCAGCCCTCGGTTCGGACACGGGAGGTTCCATACGGCAGCCTGCCTCACTCTGCGGTGTCGTGGGATTGAAGCCAACGTATGGCCGTGTATCACGGTACGGACTTGTCGCCTTCGCCTCGTCTCTCGACCAGATCGGTCCCATCACCAAGAATGTCAGGGACTCGGCAATCCTGATGAACATCATCTCGGGTCACGATTCCCTTGACTCAACCGCAGCGTCTGTTGCGGTTCCTGATTTCACCGCTCTCCTGGGCCACGATCTGAAGGGTTTGAAGGTCGGCATCCCAAAAGAATATTTCATTGAAGGCATGGATCCTGCTGTCGAAATGTCAGTGCGGGCGGCGATTACGCACTTGGAATCCCTCGGCGTCGTGCCGGTGGAAGTCTCCTTGCCACACACAGATTACGCGGTCGCGACCTATTACCTCCTCGCAACATCAGAGGCATCGTCAAATCTTGCGAGATACGACGGCGTTAAATACGGTTTCAGGGAAGCGGGCAAGGACCTCATCGAGATGTATATGAATACAAGGGCGAAGGGGTTCGGCGCAGAGGTGAAAAGGAGGATCGTGCTGGGCACGTACGCCCTGTCCTCCGGCTATTACGAGGCGTACTACAAGAAGGCTCAACAGGTTAGGACGCTCATTAAGCGGGACTTTGAAAATGCCTTCCGAGCGGTTGATGTCCTGGTGACTCCAACGGCGCCTACGGCCGCGTTCAAACTCGGCGAAAAGACCGAGGACCCGCTGCAGATGTATCTCTCCGATATATTCACTATTTCGGTGAACCTTGCGGGCGTTCCGGCCATTTCCGTCCCCTGCGGTTTTACCCCTGACAATCTTCCCATTGGCATGCAGCTTATCGCCAAACACTTTGACGAGGAGACCATCCTGAAGATTGCGTATGCGTATGAACAGGCAACAGAGTGGCACAAGAAAAAGCCGGCTCTCTAAAAAACCACCCTATTCTCCCTTATTCACTTTCACTCAGAAGGGATAGGGGATTGACTTAAGGCAGGCAAAGCGGAGATGAACTACGAGGCGGTAATAGGACTTGAGGTACACGCACAGATGCTCACAGATTCAAAGATGTTCTGTGGTTGTTCCACGCGGTTCGGTTCTGAGCCGAACACCCAGACGTGCCCTGTCTGCATTGGTATGCCCGGCGTCCTTCCGGTTATGAACAAAAAAGCCATTGAATTCACGATCAAGTCAGGGCTTGCCATGCACTGTACGATCTCGTCCTACAGCAGGTTCGCGAGGAAGAATTACTTTTATCCCGACCTGCCGAAGGGGTACCAGATAAGCCAGTATGAGCTCCCCCTTTGCGAAGATGGATATGTGGATATCATGATAGATGGGGAGAAAAAGCGCATTGGACTCACCCGCATCCACCTGGAAGAAGATGCAGGGAAAAATATCCATGAAGCCGGAGGCAACCACAGCTTTGTGGATCTCAACAGGGCCGGAGTGCCGCTCATGGAGATAGTCTCCGAACCCGATATCAGGACTCCTCGGGAGGCTTCGGAATACATGAAAAAGCTGAGAACCGTCCTGCGCTACCTCGGCGTCTGCGATGGGAATATGGAAGAGGGCTCCCTGCGGTGTGATGCGAATGTCTCCATTAGACCTGCGGGCGCTGACGAGCTTGGGGTAAAGGTCGAGATGAAAAATATCAACTCTTTCAGGTTCGTTGAGAAGGCCCTGGAATATGAGATCAGACGGCAGATGCGCGCCGTGGAAGAAGGCGGCAGGATCGTGCAGGAGACAAGGCTCTGGGACCCGGCAACAGGGACAACCCAGCCAATGAGATCGAAGGAAGAGGCGCATGACTATCGGTACTTTCCCGAACCTGACCTCGTGCCGATTACAGCGGGAAAAGAGTGGGTTAATGAGATACGGGCCTCCTTGCCCGAATTACCGGATAAGAAAAGAGATCGCTTTATTTCTGAATATGGTTTGCCTGAATACGATGCTGACCTCTTGACGTCAGAGAGACCGACGGCGGACTGGTTTGAGGAGGCGGTCAAGGCAAACGCTTATCCCAAAACGGTAGCAAACTGGATGATGGGAGAATTGGCGAGACTCATCAATGAGGAGAACACAACGATCGAGGCATGTTCCCTCAAACCCGTGCAGCTTGCGCGGATGATTCAGTTGATCGACTGCGGCACCATCAGCGGGAAAATAGCGAAAACCGTCTTCGAGGAAATGTTCAAGACGGGGAAAGGGGCTGAGGAGATTGTTACCGAAAAGGGCCTCACTCAGATAAGCGATACCGGTTCCATAGAAAAAGCGATAGATGAAATCATCGCAAAGAATCCCGGGGAAGTCGGACGGTTCAAGGCCGGAGATGAAAAACTGATCGGCTTTTTTGTCGGTCAGGTGATGAAGGCGACTAAAGGAAAGGCAAACCCTCAGATCGTGAATGAGCTTTTAAAGAGAAAGCTCTTGTCCTGATACCGTCTAACGCATTTCGTTACTTCGTCTCACGAGATTCTTCGCGAACGCGCCAGACCGAGTAAGACCTTTGCACTACTGTGACATGGGTCAAGACAAACAATATCCACAGAACGGGAACGAGCCATCCTGTTAACAACGCAAATATCAAAAGGAATATTCTTTCCGATCTTTCCATCAACCCGGCCTGGCTGCTGATCCCGAGACTCTCTCCTCGTGCCCGAGCATAACTCACCAGGAGTGCACCCACCATGGTGCCGATACTCAGCAACGTGCCCGTATGGTCTCCCTTGCCGGCAAGATACCAGGCTATGGAGAGAAGGACAAAGGCATCAGAATACCTGTCGAGGAGCGAGTCAAGAAAAGCACCGAACCGCGTACACCTGCCGTTCACCCGTGCGAGGACTCCGTCGAACAGATCGCAGATTCCTCCGAGGAGTATCAACAGGCCGCCGGCCGTGAGACTGAGGGGGATGACAACAGCGGCGATCGTGGTTATCACAAATCCCCCGACGGTGAGAATATTGGGATGTATCGTCACCCTTCTTGCAAAGGGGGCGAGCGGTCCGTCAAGAAAATGGCCGAGTTTGTAACTGATCATCTCATTCTCACGTATGCATGCTCACGTTCCTGAAGTTCTGCGCCAACCTTCAGGATCAGATGCTGTATCCTGCGTCTCTCTGGTCTCGGCAACAGGTCGCCCATGGTGCACCGGGTTCTTTTTTCCCCTGAGCTGTCTTCGGATATGAAAAGTACTGAATATTTTGGAGCGCATTATTCATTTGTGAGCATGCGAATGGAATAACATTTTTCAAGCTTACACCGAAAACAGAAAACCCCGACGCATGCCAGGGTTTCATGGATTGCATCATTCATTTGATTGTCGCGTCACTTCTTCTTTGCTGCCTCTTTGATCAATGCCTGGCCGATGACATTTCTCTGGATCTGATTCGTCCCTTCATAGATCTGGAGGATCTTCGCATCGCGCATCATCTTCTCCACGGGATATTCCCTCATATAGCCCGAGCCGCCCATGACCTGAACCGCATTCGTTGTGACACGCATTCCGAGATCAGTCGCAAAAACCTTCGCCATGGCAGACTCCTTTGATATCTCCTTGGCGCCACTGTCCGCATAGCGTGCAACGGAATAGATGAGCGATCTGGCGGCCTCTATTTCCGTCGCCATATCGGCAAGCATATGCTGGATCGCCTGGAAGCTGATCACCGGATGACCGAACTGAACGCGTTGTCTCGCAAATCTGACCGCCTCATCAAAGGCCCCCTGGGCCACCCCCAACCCTTGTGCACCAACACCGGTCCGTGAGCTGTCAAGGGTCTTCATCGCTACGATGAACCCCATCCCCTCCTTACCAAGGATGTTCTCCTTCGGGATCCTGCAGTTGTCGAATATGAGTTCACTCGTGACGGAGGACCGGATGCCCATCTTCTTCTCTTTTTTGCCGAAACTGAAGCCGGGGGTACCCTTCTCGACGATAAACGCGGATGCTCCCCGCGGACCCTTTGACCGATCGGTTATGGCTATGACGGTATAGATCTCTGCAACGCTTCCGTTGGTAATCCACTGCTTTGTGCCGTTCAAGACAAATTCATCTCCTTCCCGTCTTGCAGTCGTCTGTATTCCGGCTGCATCGCTTCCCGCATTTGCCTCTGTAAGGCCAAAGGCGACAAGCCTCTTCCCGGCTGCAATGTCCGGGAGGTATTTCTTCTTCTGCTCGTCAGAGCCAAAAAAGAGGATAGGGAAGGTACCCAGCGCGTTCGCCGCATAGGATGTTGACACGCCAAGGCATGCCTTCGACAGCTCTTCAACGGCGATGCAGAGTTCAAGACATCCCTTCCCGAGGCCCCCGTACTCCTCGGGGATAAAAAGACCAAAGAGATCAGACTGTGCAAGGACCTTCATGATCTCCCAGGGAAACTCTTCCTTTTCGTCCAGTTCATGCCTCACCGGCACAATCTTCTCTTCTGCAATCTGCCGTGCAAGCTCTCGAATCATCGTCTGTTCTTCCGTTAAGAAATAGTCCATTTTCAGTCCTCCGTTTGCCCAATCAGTAATACAGTAGCGACACGCAGAAAAAGAATGCCGCGCGATAAACCGCGAAGCACCATGAATCTGGATTCTTTTGAATGCGTATTGTACCAGAAGAGGAAGGAGTTTTGAAAGGATGACGACTATGCGCTGATATCCGTCGGTCCGATAAGCAGGCTGGGGCATGCCATGTTTCCATAGAATCTGAGATCATCGCCAGCGGCCTCCACATTCCTGAAGAAATCAAGGATATTCCCTGAGATCACCGCTCCCTTTATCGGCTGCCCCACGACACCGTTTTCAACCCATAACCCCGAAACACCGATCGAAAATTCTCCTGATACAGAATTTGCGGTATGGATCCCCATCGCTTCCGTGACAAAAAGCCCCCTATCCACTAAAGAGAAGAGATTTCCGGAACGCACGTGCCCGCCCGACACGATAAGGGAGAGGTTTGACGGGCCCACCGCCGGTAACGAAGAAAAACTCCCCTTTACGGCATTTCCGGTTGATTGCACCCCGTCTTTTTTCCCTGTGTAGGTATTATACAGATAGCCGAGCAGAACACCGTCCTTTATGAGCTCTTTTCTTGCAGTCTGAACACCCTCATCATCAAAGGGTCTGCTGCCGAGTCGCCGTGCCATGCAACCGTCATCGATAACGGTGATCAGGGAGCCCACAACCTCCTGATTCAATCGTTTCGCAAGGAGCGATTTTCCCTTCTGGACAAATTCTGATGAAAGCAGTGAGGAGAAAATCCCGAGAAACTCAACAGCCACGGAATTATCGAGGATCACGTAGGCCTTGACTGAGTTCATCTTCGCAGCGCCGAGCATCTGGAGCGCTCTTCCCGCCGCTCCTTCGCCGACGGCTTCAAAGGAGATGTCCCTGAGAAACCTGCTGCCGTCAAACTCCCATCCCATCTGACTCTCATCGCCGTCTTCAGCCACCACCATTATCTGAGCAGTTGCAGCCGTTGCAGCGTATGTCTTCTCCAGACCTTTCGTATTCAGAAGCATGACATCTTTGGACGAAAAAGAAGCGGAAGCCTTTCTCACCTTTGTCACACGCCTGTCGCTATCGAGGGCAGCCTTCTCTATGATGCACGCCATACCGATTGCCTCTTCCTCAGTGATCGCAAAGATTGTATCGTCAAAAATTTCGATGGATTGCCCCGGCGAAGGTTCCGGCAGATCAAGGTACTCATCCCGCTCAGTCCATCTCGAAGCCTCGATGGCGCTCTCGATAACCCTGTCCGCCTCGGACACCTCAGTCGAGTAAGAGAATCCGAGCCTGTTGTCCCTGATAACGCGAAGCGAATATCCAAAGTCAATGGAAGATTCAATGGCGTCTGCAGCCTGACCCTTGACCTCGACGGAAAGATTCTTTGCCGATTTGAGGTATACCTCGGCAAAGTCTGCCCCCCTTCCCCGTGCACCTTCAACAAGCTGGAAGGCAAACTGTCTGTCAATCCTCATAGTATGTCGCGGATGCCGTGTCAGACTCCCAGACAGTGACTGCTGTGAGATGAACATAGTCACCGTTCAACTTTTTCTTGAGGGTGTCGTATATCCACTTTGCGATATTTTCGGATGAGGGGTTTCTCTCCGTAAAAGGGAATATCTCGTTCAAGAACGTGTGGTCCAGGGACCCCGTGACCTCTTGGGCAAGACGCTTGAGATCATGGAAATCCACCCCGATATCTATCTCGTTGAGCTTCTCTGCAGCAACATGCACCTGAACCTTCCAATTATGGCCGTGAAAGTTCTCGCACTTCCCCTGGTATCCTCTCAGCTGATGGGCTGCCGAGAAAGTGGTTTCAACCATAAGTTCAAACATAGTTCTCCTTTCAGTGTCCTATCAAATCACTCAGGGAAAAAGGGACTCGTCTTTTTTTAAACGGACTTTTTGAATACCACGATATACGGAAGATTCCTGAACTTGTTGTCATAATCAAGACCGTAACCGACAACAAACTCCTTGGGTATCTCAAACCCCACATAATCGAGGGGAACATCCACTTCTCTCCGTTCCTTTTTATCGAGGAAAACACAAATTTTAAGGCTCTTCGGGCGTCGTGACAGTATTCGTTCCCGGACGTGCTTGAGGGTAACGCCGGTGTCAATGATATCCTCCACCAGCAAGACATGCTTATCAGTGATATCGTCCCGTATGTCGTAATAGACCCGCACCTCACCGCAACTCTCTGCCTTCAGATAGCTTGCGGCAATGAAAAAGTCAACCGCAAGTGGAACCTTTATCGACCTCACCAGATCAGCATGAAACATGAAGGCGCCCCGCAATAACCCCACAACGAGGAGATCCTTCCCTTCGTAATCCTTTGATATCCTGTCTCCCAGCTCCTTCACCCGCTGTTGGATCTGTTCTGCCGCAAAGAGTGGTTTTCCTATTACCATGACCGTCCCCTCATGCTTTGTTTGATTTGCATAGATTATATATAGAATTCACCTTTTATCTCAACCACAGGTCACGGAAGCACCACAGTTCCTCAGATTCCTCCGTGCTTACAGCGCCTTCCGTTCTTTTTGGGAACAGTGTTCGGACCTATCGAAAAACATGCCGTATCATTCTCTCTGCCATTAGTAGCGTGGCAGATTGACAAAGATGCTTTTCTTATTGTTTAATAAAAAATCTACGATGGGCGGATAGCTCAGCTGGGAGAGCACAGCCCTTACAAGGCTGGGGTCACAGGTTCGATCCCTGTTCCGCCTACCATTTAAATCAAGAGGTAACGCACTTGCGAAACCTCTTTTTTTCTCGGATTGCGTAGTCTTTGTGAAGGTGGCTGGCCTGCCAGGATCCCGGCAAGCGTTTCAACGGCCTTGCCTATGTGAGAAAACCCGGGACACCCAACTCCACCCTGGGGCATCCTGCCCAGCAAGATGGAAATGCGGCGCCTCTGATTGTTCAGCATCACATTGCGCTGTTTGAGGAGTTCCGAGAAAGAAGACTCCGTGTGACCAAATACCATATACCGAGCACCCTCGGCACGAGAGGATTCTGAGCACCCATTATCGTGGAAATGCTCGCCCTGGGCGGCTTACCAGAAACGTACCCTTCCCACATCTACGTGGACAAAGTCAGATGAGGGATAATATCCCACACCTCCCCTCCGAAGGTCAACGGCAGCGCGCTGCAGGGTCTTCAGTTCGCAACCCGGAAGCCGTATATCTATCGCCTTTCCGTAAATGTGCATGCTGTTTTTTGCCACTCCTTTGCTCATGCCGTTCAGAAGTGAGTTCGTTGCAAGCGAGCGATAGCCCGAAATAATATGGAAGGGGGCGGTGCTTTCCAGTTTCTGATGGAGAGCAAAAAGGAGGTCTAAGAGATCGGTATCAATCTCCTTCACCTCTCCTGTGCGGTAGTCACGCAATATGTAGTTTATGTCAGCCAGTGCTTGCGGCACATAAGTACCCTCGTTCCAGTAAAGCGCTTTCATCCTCTCGCCTGTATGGGTGTTATGAAAGGAGAGCATTCTTTCAGGCGATAAGACTCTCGCCATAGCCCGTGCCGCCTTAGCGGAGAAAAGGAGCGCAGCTGTCGTAACCATCCCCGCCGTGAGAAAATCTCTGCGGCTTATCCTGCGGCGGGGTAGAGCAGCAAGAGATTTTTTGTCGGATATCATAGATGAAGACCTCCGTCCGAGAAAAATAGGGCCGTATCAATCAGACTTCTTACCTGGTGAGAGAGTTCTTGGTGCGATCCGGCATGCCATCGCATCTTCGCTGAACACCTTTCATCTCTGTTAAGACTGTATCTGCGACCTCTACCATGCATCCCTTCTGTTATAACTGAAATCCAATGAAAATGGCAAACAGCACCATCGTTGAAATCGTGGAAAGAAACGGAACGATGCAGTGTGCAGAGCGTTGGGGCAACTTCTTGACCGTCACTGAAGGGAGGGTTTTTTGTGAAGGGCCTCATCAAGGCGCTGGTCCCTTCCATAGATGTCATTTCTGAACTGAACGGTGCCCTCTTCGTCAACCCAGGCCGTAAGATACAGGAAATCCACATCTACTGGATGAGGGATAAGAACTGTTTGCTCGGTCCCTCGCTCTATCGCAGCCAGTAATTTTTCCCGCGTCCAGAGAGGGTCATCCCGCAACAGATACTCCGCCAATTCGATCGGTTTTTCAATGCGGGTGCAACCGTGACTGAAGGCGCGTACGTTCTCCGAAAACAGATGCTTAGCAGAAGTGTCGTGGAGATAAACATCAAATTTATTGGGAAGCATAAACTTAAGACGTCCAAGGGGATTTAGGGGGCCTGGCTCCTGGCGAAACCTGTATAGTAAGGTACGGACTGTGACCTTTGACCAGTCAATTGTTTCCGGGTCTATTTCCTCTTCACGAGATCCCCAGCCCCTTAGGACCTTAATGTTTTGCTCAGTGAGGTATTGAGGATTGTTCTTGATCTTCTTCAGCAACTCTTTTCGCGCGATACTTTCCGGAACGTTCCACGAAGGATTTATTATAACGTGAGTCATTCGTGCCGTGAAGACCGGGGTGTCCCAGAAAGGCTTGCCTACTACCACTTTCATTGAGATAATCGACTTTCCGTTTTCGATCACGTTCAGTTGAAAATTTGCGATATTGACAGCAATGGCACGTTGCTCCCGATTGCCCAGTATCCACCGCAGCCTTTCCATGTTCAATTCCATTTGCCGAACCCGTTCCCTCAATGGGACGTTGAGGACATTAAGAGTCGCAGAGCCAACGACACCATCGGCTTTGAGTCCGTGCCGTTTCTGAAAGCTGATCAGCGACTGCTTCAGTTTTTCGTCAAACAGGTCTCCTCCTGCCTCAGCGGGTTCCAGATCGCCCGAAGCAGCAAGCCTTTTTCTCAGTTCCACAACCCTGGCGGACCGAGAATCTTTTTTCAATGGGGGGCCGATTGAAACCAGTGGCCATTCACCCTTGGACAATAGTTCCCTATAATGCGCGAGGGCTCGCTTGAGTCTGCCATAGGAATCCTGTTCGGGGCGGAGCCTCTCCAAGGACTCCCTTATCTGTTTACTCTTCAGTGCCTGCTCAAGGACAGAGGAAACATCCACAGTTCCACGCTTTGCAAACCATTCCGTTTCAATAGTCACTGGGTTCACGCAGCCGCCCGACAGGTGACAGCCGAGCGTGAGAAATGCATCCGTGAGGAGTATATCGAGATCGGCCAACCGTGCTGCGTCAGGAAATGAGTCTTTCTCAACTGTTTTGACAAGAAGCCTGATGGTTTCGAGATGATAGTATTCAGGAGTCAGCCCATCCCCATAGGCTTCCTCCACCGCTTTCATGAGTGTCTCCGCCTGCATCAGATGACCGTCCTGGCTCCATGCAGGCTCGTATTTTCTTCCCTTATAGAAGCTCTCCACAAGAACCGCAGAGTATATCCTCTCTCCACCAATAGCTGTATTTGAAGGGGCCGTCCATTCAGTCATCCTCTTTTTTATGAGCGGACCGGGTTCTGAAGCCGGCGCCAAAAGAGATGAATTTTTTTCGAAAGAAGCACTCTGGGTGCTCAAAAACAAGACTACCACGAAGAGTGCCATCATTCCTTTATCCATCACATTTATCTTTCTCACGATTAACTTTATCTTACCAAATCACATAGGGAATTGTTGGATATCTTCGGAAGAGCCACAGCGCGACCACTCGTTCCTGGTCTCACCATTACAGGGCAATCATATTCTATCATAACGAAAAGCAGCAGAAGCTTGCAGAAGAGTCTCGATATCATCTCACATCGCAAACAGGACGAAGAACTATGCAGCCGAACCCTATCCCGGATTCACGATAGCCGAGGCCTACCATCACAAGCCCAGTCTGCGATTATTCCACGAACAGCATGGAGAAATGAAGAAGTTTCTCCATGCTGTTACCGTCAGACGAGTCAACGGCTCCCTTGATGGATATGGCACGTGCGACGTCAATGACCCGCCGCGTCGCCCCATAGCTCCTTGAGTCGTTGGTCACGACCGCACCGGAAGCGGTAATACTTGTAACGGATCGGATTCTTCTTGTAATAGTGTTGGTGATAGTCCTCCGCGGGGTAGAACTCAGTCGCCTGCACGATCTCGGTTACGATAGGTTCTCTGAAGGTCTTGTTCTTTTCCAATTCAGCCTTCGACTGCAGCGCTAGCCGGTGCTGTGTCTCATCGTGATAAAAGATGGCACTTCGATACTGATGCCCCGAATCACAGAACTGTCGGTCCTTGGCGGTCGGATCGATGTTATGCCAAAAGACATTCAGGAGCTTTTCGTAGGTCACTTTTGCCGGGTCATATACGATCTGAATTGACTCGGCATGCCCGGTTCCCCCGGCCGAAACCTCTTCATAGGTGGGATTCTTTTTCTGCCCGCCAGTGTAACCGGATGTAACCGAAACCACTCCGGGAATCTCATCGAAGGGGTGTTCCATACACCAGAAGCAACCGCCTGCAAAAGTCGCTTTCTCAAGATTACCGGCAGCCATAACCATAGTGACTGCAAGGAGCGTGACTGACAGTCCCATCGTCGCGATAGCGAGCATTTTCATCGTTCCTCCTTCCGGATAACCGGACTATTTCTTGGTCGCCCCGCATTGCAGGGCAGTCGAAGTCATACAGTAGTGCATGCCTGTCGGTCTGGACGTCGTTAAAAACGTGGCGAAGGTAGCCGTCGTAGCAGCGGCAAAACGCCTCAGTGCGGCGAGTTGCCAAGCCGTTGACGATGTCGTCTTATTTATGAACCCATGCATAACTTCCGCCTCATGCCCGCCTCACCTTAACGACCACAGAATGAAGACCTTTTGCGCCATCAGGAAATGATCGGAGTAATCTTCCCAAAAGAGAAGGAGACTCCTGGACTTTACCGGCTCTGTCAATGCCCCGAACGGTCAGGGTATACTCTCCGTCCTTCGAGGGTTTCCAGTCGTATCTCCAGAGCGTCCAGGACCACTGCGAAAGCGGTGGTTTGATTTCCGCATCGCGCCATGTTCTCTTATCGTCCAGAGATATCTGCACTTTACTTATTCCGTACCTGCCGGCAAATGCCACTCTGCCGATAACGTAATTTCCGAGCGATATCGTCTTTCCTTCCATTGGCATGAGGATTTGCGACTTATCAGGAATAACTGTGTCATCAGACCATCCCCTCTTCTCCCAATATCCCTTAAAATCATAATTAACGAGCTCAATCTTTGAAAGCCATTTGACATGTTTCATCCCGTATATGCCGGGAACAATCGCCCGCAGAGGATAGCCGTGCTTCATAGGTAAAGGTGCTCCGTTCATCCTGTATGCAAGAAAAACGTCTTCTGAAAGTGACAAAGAATACGGGATGCTATCACTGTAGCCATCCTCGGCGAAAAAACGGTCTTTACGATTCCGTTTCGGGGAGCAGCCTTATCTATGATCTTTTTCAGCGTCACGCCATCCCAGAGGGCATTGCTGATAGAATCTCCTCCCACCGGATTGCCGATGCACTCAAGCGTAACAAATTCTGTCTTGTCCTTCATCTCTTCGATGTCTTTCAGATTGAGCGTATAAGGTTTTTCAACAAGGCCCTCAACCCTTAAACTGAATTTCTTCGGGTCAACAGTCGGCACCATATCCGAATGCGTCGTGATATAGAATTCATCGTTAGGAGTAATCTGCTATTCCAACTGTGCACGAAAGTGCGGTTTGATGGCTCCCACACCAGCCTTTCTAAACAAATCTCTTCTACTCAGTGATTGTTTCATGCTACATTTCCCTCCCTCGACTTCATGGCGTTAACGTTAACGAAACGCTAACCGGAAACCATTGTCTCTGAGCGTAAGCAGCCATTTTTCCCCCTGTTTTTCCTATGAATTAAAGTATAGTATGGATTTTGGCAATGTCAACTTCTCATGAGCGTCAGGATATCACGTACTCACGAAAACAAACACTCGGCGCGAACCGCATCACCCCGCAGGTCGCGAGCTTGTTGAAAAACGCAGGTCAGTTGAAACCGTGGAGAGCTTTGGTGTAATCTGTAACGGTAAGAGAGGCATTTTTGCTGAGCGGAATTGGAAGTATAGTTCTCCTCGGAGGATGTGCCGCAAAGATACGGATGCCACGTACACAAAAATATCGAAAGAACGACCCGGAAAATGTCCCTGATTGATTTCTTGTTTGGCAAGCCACTCGCCTCCGATGAAGACCGTACAGAGAGAATCGGCGCCGTGGCTGGTATCCCGATTTTTGGACTGGATGCATTGGGCTCGGCTGCGTATGGACCGGAAGCGGCCCTCACCATCCTTATCCCGCTCGGACTAGCAGGAGTGCATTATATAATTCCCATCAGCGGCAGCATCATCGTGCTGCTCGCGATTGTCTACTTTTCATATCGCCAGACAATTGAAGCTTATCCATCGGGAGGAGGATCGTACACGGTCGCCAGCGAGAACCTTGGAACCTTCATGGGCCTCCTCGCTGCAGCGGCCTTGATGATTGATTATGTTTTAGTGGTAGCCGTTGGTATCTCCGCGGGCGTCGGCGCGCTGGTGTCGGCATTACCTGCTTGGCAGCCCTACACGCTTTATATCTGTCTGGCCGCACTTTCTGTAATTACGCTGGTGAATTTGCGCGGAGTACGGGATACCGGCGTGGTCTTCTCCATACCGACCTATCTTTTTGTGATATGCCTTTTTGCTGCTCTCCTGATTGGAGTCTGGAAAACGGTTCTTAGCGGCGGTCACCCTGTGCCAGTGCTCCATGCCACGAACCTCGGTCCGGCGCAGGAAGCCGTTAGCTTGTGGCTGCTGTTGAAGGCCTTTTCAAGCGGTTGCACAGCCATGACCGGTGTCGAGGCCGTTAGTAACGGGGTGATGGCGTTTCGAGAGCCACGGAGGCAATGCGCCCTTCATACGCTGACCATTATCATCGTCGTCCTGATGCTGCTTCTGACTGGCATTGCCTTCCTCTGCAACGCCTACGGAATTGGCGCCACCGATCCGGGACAGGCCGGTTATCAGAGCGTGTTGTCTCAATTGATTAGTGCCATCACAGGCAGGGGCTGGTTTTATTACGTCACCATGATTTCTATACTCTTGGTGCTTGCACTACAAGCGAACACGGCATATGCTGATTTCCCTCGCCTTTGCCGTGCGGTAGCTCAGAATGGATATCTGCCGCGCGCATTTGCTATTCGTGGACGTCGGTTGGTCTACTCGTACGGAATCTACGTGCTCGTGTTCTTGGCAGGTTTGCTGCTGGTTATCTTTGATGGTGTAACTGACCGCCTGATTCCGCTTTTTGCGATAGGAGCATTTCTGGCTTTCACTCTATCGCAGGCGGGTATGGTTGCTCATTGGAAGCGAAGGAGAGGTCTACATGCCCAGCGTAACATGCTGATTAACGGGCTGGGCGCAATTGTCACTGCTATTACCGTTATCGTGGTAATCGGTTCAAAGTTCAGTGAAGGAGCCTGGATCACGCTGCTCCTGATTCCAGCACTTATCATACTGATGATAGGGATCCGGCACCACTATGGTCGGGTAGCGAGGGCATTAACAGGATCCAAGGTGCTGTCTACCGTAAATTTGCGTTCGCCGCTGGTGGTCGTACCTATTGAGGAATGGAATAGAGTATCGCAGAAGGCAGTCCGTTTCGCGCTTACGCTTTCGCAGGACGTAGTTGCAGTGCACATTGCTTCTGAGGAAGAGGACGAGAATCTAGCGATAAAATGGGCTGACTATGTCGAGGTGCCCGCTCGAAATGCAGGGTTATCCGCACCCGAGTTAGTGGTGCTCAAATCACCTTATCGTTACGTTATCGCGCCCTTTCTCGACTATGTCCTTGAGCTTGTGCGGACTCATCCGGATCGCCAGATCGCCGTACTCGTACCGACCTTGGTAGAACGTCACTGGTATCAGCGTTTTTTACACAACCAGCGCGGAGAAATCTTGAGTGCACTTCTTCTGCTTAAAGGCAATCAGCGTATTGTAATCGTGAATGTTCCCTGGTACCTCAACGAATAATGGGGAGCGAGACGTACTTCATGAGAAATAAAAGCCCGGGACATCCAACAATGAGATCCTTCTATCATGTCGGCTGACAATAGTCACACTTATCAGTGGGCCCTATTGCGGTAGAAACTCTGGGGCTTACTCGTCATTTTGGTTCTTTGGCCACTATGGATAATCTGAACACTGTTTCTCATGAGCCAGCGACCTTTATGAAGGATTCATTTTTTCTTTGACTGGCGCTGTCTGTCTTGCTTACCTTCCTGTCCCATGATTTCCGGATTTTCCCGACTTATTTTTTTGTAAAGTTCAAGGTTAACTTTTTCCAAACATTTAGGACAGATGCCGTGAGTAAAAGCCGCATTCGTGTGTTCCACGATATAGGCTTCCAGCCCCTTCCAATAACCCTTGTCGTCCCGGATCTGCCTGCACCATGCACACATGGGCAACAGACCCTGAAGCGTTTTTATCTCTTTAAGGCTGTTTTCAAGCTGCGTTAGAAGTTTCTGGCGTTCAATAGAATACCGGATAGTACGAATCAGCTGACTCGTGTCTATCTGGCCTTTGATAAGATAATCCTGAGCACCGCTCTTCACCGCCCCTAACGCGGTCTTTTCGTCGTCAAAGCCGGTCAACACGATCAGGGGAATATGCGGATAAAGGCTTTGAAGTTTCACGGCTGCCTCCAACCCCACACTGTCGGGCAATCCCAGGTCCGCTAAAATGACATCAAAATGCTTCTTCTCAAGAAAATCGACTCCCGAAGACAATAGCTGCGCGAGTTCCGTATCGAAATGAATATTTTTCGCTTCTGAGAGGAAGCTGCAGATTAACTCTGAATCTTCGGCGCTGTCCTCGATTATCAAGACCCTTATGTGCTGTTTATCCGCGATATTTATTTTTTTCTCTTTCACGGTTACATCCTCACAAAAATGCAATTAGGTGATCCCTCATGCATGCAGGCATCGCATAGAACACTGCTCAGGTGTTTCATCGATTGCACCGCATAGAGCACATGCATATCCTAACGCACTTACCCCTTGGTGTCAATGTGAATCGACCCTGCTCAGCACCAGGAAAACTGAGATGCCTTTCCACCCGCAGGCGCTCGAGGACTATAGAAATCAAGAGGTTACGTATGAACGGCAACCTCTTCTTTTTGGGGGGATAGGACGTTCGCTCCGATTATAGGTTTGAAGTTCTGGCTGCCCTTCCCCACCCCGAATTCCCCATAACAAAAAAAGGCGAGTGGTTCGAGGTGAATTGCGGAGGGTCATTTCTCAGGACCGATAAAATCGCCGGGTGTCTTCTGAATTCGTCATCAAGAAACAGCCTCACGCGTCTCCTATCCCATCCATACGGATGGGTAAAGTCGGTGTAAAGGGAAAGGTCCCCCTGATAAAACCCTTTCGTCTCAATCTCTGACGGAAGCGCTCCACAGACAGGTAGGTTGAATATCGCGAGATTGAGGAAGTTGATGCTATCGCGGTGATGAACAGTAAATTCCAGTGTCTTTCTCGCAGCTGATTCCGTCTCGACCGGCGTGCCAAAGATAAGATATACATAAGTGGCAATCCCCGCTTTTTTCAGATTCTTTAGAACAACCGATGCCATCTCAACAGTGATCCCTTTTTCCAGGGCATCGAGCACACCCTGCTCCCCTGATTCGATACCGAGCTTGAGCATGACACATCCAGATCGTTTGAGCTCCTCACAGAAATCTGGATCAGTCAGCGGAAAACCGATGCGCGAGAATCCGTACCAGGGAACTCGTGCACCTTCTGCGCTCTTCATCGCAATGGCGTCAAGGAGCGCCGGACTTATTGCGTTGTCAAGAAGATGGACAAGCACCGGCTTAGTCTTTACCGCAAGGTCTTCGATGTCCGCAATCACCTGCGGGGACGGAATGGCGGCATACGTGTTATCCTCAGCCTGCTCGGGACAGAACGTGCACCTGTTCCAGTAACATCCTGTGGCAGCGCTGTAGGGCAGGACAAAACCTGGTGAAAGGTATTGGTGAATCGGGAAGGCAAGATAATTCGGTTGCGGCATTTCAGCTCCCGTTAAATCCAGCCCGAGAAGCGAGAGGAGCTGAAACTCGCCCGGGCCTGCCACAAGATGATCCACCAAGCCGGAAAAATGGTTTTTCCATCGCGGATTCTTCAGCCATGAGGTAACAAGCCCTCCTCCCAGAATCACCTTCGCTCCGGGAAATTCGCGTCTTAGGAACCCTATCATCGAAAAGGCACACAATGCCTGACTCAAATAGTTAAGGGAGATACCGACCATCGAGGGTTCCTTCTCGCGGAATAGCCCTTGCAGCCGCGCTCGGAAATACGGATAAAAAGGGCTCAGTTCATGACGCTCTGCGGCAGTCAGGAGGTCTCCACTTCTTACGGGAGAAAGCCCTTCCTGTTCGTAATTCACCAGCCCTGTTGTTGAGCCGCCCGGGGAGACTGCGGTGAGGACCCGGCCCAGATCTCTGACCGCTCGCTTGTAACGGTCAAGATGTCGGTAAAGGAGTGGGTCTCTCAGGGCAGAGAGGTCACGTTCGCGATTCCGGAAAGCCCTCCTCGTCCAGACATCCTCTGCTTTTTCACTGGGCAACGGCCGCCGGAGAAGATAGAGAAGTCCCTCCATGTTCGCATCTAGAACGCGGTGTTGAACTCCGTGTTTCGAGAGCATTCCAGAGAGCCTCGAGATTCCCGCAGGCGGTTCGCACGGCTTTGCAACTGGTGGGTAGATGAGGGCTATCAAGGTCCCTTACTTTAGCAGAGAAACCGTCTCACTTTCCAGCCGTTTACCTATTGTTTCGTGATGCGAACGAAACAACAGTCACCGAGCATATTGTGAAAATTGTTTCTCATCCTCTGAAAAAATGCACCGGTAGAACTAAGTCGCAAGACCTGATCGCGCACTCGCGGCCGCATATTCGGCTCGGAGAAAATGTCTGCTCAAACAGACCTCACTGGGTGTCAATGCCTAGCTCTGTATTTCTATTCATCTGTATGCGTCTGAACTGTATGGGCACTACTCTCAGAGAAAAAAAAGGCTTAAGAATTTAGCGTCATCGCACGATCTCGATCCGGTGGAACGCCTCCGCGAGTTCACACTCAGCACCTTCTGCACTCAAACGAGCCCGCTCTCGCACCCACGCTTCCAGACCCGGGATTCCGAGTTCTGCCATCTGGCTTTCATGACAGCGGAGGGCAGCAACTTTCAGGTCAAAGGTCATCGTGATGTCAGAGCGGTAGTTCACGTCCTCTGAACCAAAGAAGAGCATCTCGCGGACCTTGTGAGGTTCAAGTCCTTCTTTCAGAAGGTCCGGATACGCGAGGTGATCCCGCGCAAACGGATAGACCGCGTCCAGCGTCACCTGCCCGACAACCCTGTGATCCCGATGCCAGATATAGCGGCGGTACGGATCTGAGGTGACAACGGTTTCCGGCCGATACGTTCGGATTGCCCGAACGACCATCTTCCGAAAGTCGGCAGTGTCTTCCAGTCCCTGGTCGGGAAGTCTGAGGAAGACCACTTCCCGCACCCCCAGGACTCGTGCTGCGGCTTCTTGCTCCCTTTCCCTTATCACGCCTAATCGCTCGGGGTTTATTGTCCTGTCTGCGGTTCCTTTGTCGCCGCTCGTGCAGACAACATAGACAACCTGTTTGCCTTCCCGAACCAGGCGCGCTACCGTTCCCGATGCGCCGAACTCGGCATCATCGGGATGCGCCGCAACCACAAGGATATCAGCAGAAGCTACCATCCGCGCCCTCCTCGCAATCCACCCTATTCATCGCTGCCGACAGCAAGGCTGAACAACACTCTCATACTGCTGTATGACCGCAGAAGCGACGTTCGACCAACTGTAACCGAGAACGGTTGCACGTATTTCCTCTCGAGACACGCCGCCGGTCGGTGAAGCCACGATGAATCCCTCGATTGCCGCTGCGAGCGAACGTGGGCTCGGGGTCTCAACGAGAAGCCCTGTCTTGCCGTCCTGTATTAGAGTGTCCATCGCACCCACGCGCGTGGCGACGACGGGCGTGCCGCAAGCGAGAGACTCGAGCGCCACGAGGCCAAAACTCTCATAGTAGGACGGTATAACGAGGATGTCAGCGGCGCTGTAGTATAAGGGGAGAAGTTCGTGCTCGACCCTGCCATGAAATTTCACGACGCCTTCCATAGAGGCCCTTCGAGCAAGCCGACTCAGTTCAGCAGATGAACGCGTCTGCCGGCCTTCACCACCAATGATCAGAAATGTGAGTCCTCGGTGAGATCGCAGGTGTGAGGCTGCAGCCACAAGTCTCTCGAGTCCCTTGATAGGGGAGAACCTGCCGACGTACAGGACAACGGACTGCGCATCCGAAAGCCCGATTTCCTTTCGCGCCAGATCTCTCGGCATCGGCTGAAATCGTTCAAGGTCGACGCCGCAGGGTACCACCCCGACCTTCTCCCCCCGCACGCTAAAGTATCTCACGAGCAGTTCCTTTTCCCTCTCCGTGGCGGCGAGAATCAGGTCGCTTGTGTGGGCCAGCCTCCTTTCAGCGATCAGACGGAGCAACGGTTCTCTCTCTTGGCCGCAAGCGACTCGCTTTGCCACGCCGGTCGTGTGGAACATCACAACATGAGGCACATACCAGCGGTCCTGGGCGAGACGCCCTAGCCTGCCTGATAGCCAATAGTGACTGTGAATGAGATCATAGCAGACTTTGTTTCGGGTGACATATTCCTCCAGCGACAGAAACACTTCCGACAGGTGTCCGAAAAGCGTACTTTTCGAGACATGCCCGTTGTATCCGATGCCCAGATGGATGAGCCGTACGTTTTCGGACAGATATAGTTCAGGACTCAACCTCCCGCTGTCGGCGCAGGTGTATATGTCGATGTTGTGCCCCGCTCTGCCGAGTTCCCGCGAAAGTTCACGGATGTAGACGCTCATGCCGCCCGTGTCCGCCGTCCCGAGCTCACCGAGGGGGCTCGAATGGATGCTGAGCATGGCGATCCTCAGGGGCCGGACATTGGAGACCGGATGGTGGCCGTTCTGAGCACGATTCGAAACAATGACGGAAGTTGACGTCATCTCAGGATGACCTCGCACTGATGGAGCTTGAGCGGATGGGCGCCAAGACGTCCTTTATATGTCTCGTTGCCCCGAAGGAGATTAAACTTCTTCCTGCCATGCGTTATGCTTTCCCGTATGATGAAGGCCGTGTTCAGAAGACCCACACTGAGGCGGCTGAAACGTCCATCATAGCCGTTGTTATAGAGGTACACCGTAGAACTGTAGTCAAAACACATAGCCGCCGCGGCAGGCGCATCGTCGATATCGAGGGAAAAAAGCTTTAAAAGCCCGGCATCGGCCATTTCACCTGCCAGGGACCTGAAGAAGGACTCAACAGCACCAGTCATAAACTGAGCCTTTTCGGGCCGATTGGATCTGAAGAGCGCCACGAAGGTGTCCATTTCGGCTAAGACATCCGCCTTGTTGCCGATCACCCGCTGTCTGATATGGCCGGCGCTCTCCAAACGCCTGAGTTTCCGGCGCATCTCGTGCCGCTCTCTTCCCGACAAGCTGCTGAGGTATTCGTCCCACGTCTCCGGCAACTCCATTTCAGACGACACATCCACGGGCTCGCAGGAAAGGCTACAGCCAAGCGGCTCAGCGTATGCTCGGAGACAAGAAACCGCTGCCGAATCTTCACGCACGCGTCCTGTTTCGAGACGACCGATGCCCTGCCGCCTGAGGTGGTCGACAAGGGTCGAGAGAAACTCTTTTTCCCGTGAAGGAGCAACAATAAAGTCACTGTAATCAATCAGGTCGCTGTCGCCGATTAGGTACGCTGTGTCTCCTCTGACCATGAGCGGGACCAGACCGAGGAGCACATCATGCTGCCGTATAACATAGAGGTGCGTCTTTGAGACCTGTCCAAAATACGACAACCATACACCAAACCATGGGGGGAGCATAAATAAACAGTCCCACCTGAGCAGGCTCCCTGCATCCTGCCAGTAGCGCGCCAGATGATGCACCGGCTCAATCGTTACCGTCCCGACGGGCGCAGTCACATCAGCCACATCCTTCATGATCTCCTTCCTGACACCTATTCATTCCGTTCGTTCGATCCGCTCCTCCTGGGAGCTCACGCGCCCAGCCGCCAATGGTAGCCTTTCGGGGTGTCGTCAACTTCGATGTTCACCCGCTTGAGGCATCCGCGGATCGCATCGGCTTCACGCCACTGATTATTTTCCCTGAATCGAGCTCTTAATGCAAGCAATTCCTCCACGAGCGGCGCCAGGCACTCATGGGCGGGCTTTGGCGCAGAGGCGAGACGCATACCAAAAAGAACGATGAACTCGCGAAAGCGCTCTCTTGCCTCGGAAATGGAATCGGGGTCCTCCTTCTCCTGCTGGGCTTGCCAGATTATTCTGTCGAGATCCAAGAGAGCGTTCGCGGCTTCCTGGGCATCTTCGGTCAGGCGCCTGGGAAACGCACCTTCGAGGGCATGAACAGTATCCCACACACCGGCATCCCCCTGCGTTGGTGCCCGCTCCACCACAGGTGGCCCTGAGAGCCCTCCAGCCCTGATGGCACCAGTCTCTCTCCTTGACAACTCACTGAGGGGAAACCGTTCTCCTCTCAAAAAGATCCTCTCGAATCCTCGGTACCGTAGCATCACAGTACCAATACCTTTAATAGAAACTTCTTCCCTGTCAAGGTCTATGATGCACGCCGTATGTTCATCGACACCGAGGATACTCACATCCTCCGGAAGCATGGACTCAAGCGTCTTGAAGCGGATCTCTCCCATAAAGCAGACACTGGTGTCATGAGTTCCGCCCTCGGCGTTATTCCAGTGAGGAACCACAACGGTATTCAGTCCAAAGTGACTCATGATATCGAGGCCTTCCACCCAGTGTAACTCTTGACCAACTTTATAGATCTCATAAACAGGCAGTGTAAACCGCCCGATCGTGAGAGCCGCCGCGCTGGCCGCCACAAGGCAAGCGCCACTTTCAATGCGTTGCCTGAGTATCTCGGGGATAGGAGTGCCCTGCCACTGCCGGAGCGCATACGTTGGGCTCCCGGGGCCAACGAGGAGATAATCGGCCTGCTTCAGAAGGCGGAATGTCTGCTCCGCCTGAGAGGCTGGAACGTCCTTAGACTTGAATGATGCGACCGCTAGTGAATGGCCGACATTCACGCGGAAATACTCTACCGCTTTTTGGGACAATTGATCCGCATTCAACTGGAATCCGGCAGGCGTATCGAGAAATACTGCTTTTGTATCACTGCCGAGACGCATGAGCATCTCCTTATGGACCTCGACCATTGTGGCTGTTAGTTCACCTGAACCCATGAGAGCGATCACGCCCTTTTTCAATGACACACCAGTTCCCCCCTGTCTTTGACTGCCCCGATGTCTGGGACGACGTCTCACACCTACTCAAATTTGAGCGTATTTTCGGCCGGTTGTCAAGTCTGCAACCTTATACTGTTACCTTTCGGGGTTTCGCCGATGAAGGTTCCGCCAGTATTACACGCTGGAAAAACTCTGGCCTTAATCAAGCAATACATAGAGAACCAGAAAAACGTATGAAGAAAACCATCGAATTCAAGTTCAAACCTCCCTTCGAAGGCGCAAGGAGTACAGGTATTGCGATAGGCTTAACCAATTGGGTATGATAAACTTATAGTTAGATTCTATGTGCATGCAGAACCCAGTCCTCATGGCAAGCACTCAGGGAGGTGCACAATGCTGCTCAGACTTTACTTCAATGATCCGCCAGGCAGGATATGACGGAACATCAATTCTGTGGTCACAGAACTCAAAAAGCAGTACACGTTCGACGTTGAGGTCGTCAAGAAGACCGACACGGTCCTCATCAAGAGGCTCTTCGGCCTGAAGTTCCCCTCCGTCGAAATTGATGGCACGATGATCGCCGAACTGCGCGATGTCACCCGTGAAGAGCTCGAGACGGCTTTGCAGCAGTGCTGCTGACAGCACCGTGACAGCGGTGAGCCATTCCAAGAACTCGTAACAACATGATACAGCACCCTCAGAGTCTCCATGAAAAGAACAGGCCGAATCTCAGGAGATACAGGATAACCGCGCTGTTTTACGACCTGCTCGACCTCCCCTGGGAGATAATCTACCGAAAATGGAGGCCGATCCTCGTGGGAGATGTGCGCGGAACCGTGCTGGAGGCTGGTGTAGGCACGGGCCGAAACCTGCGGTACTACCATCGCGACGTGACCCTGACTGCGATGGATCTCAGCCCGGCCATGCTCAGGAAGGCTCAGAAGCGCGCCAGAGACGCAGTCTGCAGTATCGACTTCGTCATTGACGACGCTTGCCTCATGACCTCGATCCCCTCAGCCAAATATGACTGGATCATCTCTCTCTTCCTCTGCTGTGTCATGCCCGAAGAAGTCCAGCCCCTTGCCCTTGAGCAGTTCGCTCGGGTCCTCAAGCCGGGTGGCCACTTCAGGCTCCTGGAGATGCTCTATTCCCGCATCCCCTCCATACGGAAAAGACAGGAGCGGTTCGCCGGCTTTGTAGAGAAAGTCTACGGTGCCCGATTTGATCGCAATACGCTTCAACTGGTCGAACGGACACCGGGGCTGGAGGTGACAGGCACCAGATTTTTGAAGGATGATTCCTATCTTCTCATCGAGGGAACAAAACCCGCCGCGACGATAGAATGATATACAATGAGGGCTGAGCGCGGCCTGCCCATGCGGAACCTTCACTATCTTCTTCCCCTGTGTCGCCAAAGCAAAGGAAAAGACATTTCCAAGACTATCCCTTTTTGTGTTTGCCCGGAATAAACCACCGCAGAGGTTCCTCCCCCCTACGCCTATTTTGAGTTGTGCACCGACTGCAATGAGCTAACTCTTGTGCCAGACGATCCGGGTCAAGGAAAATGGCAGTATTGCGATTGGTCCAGCGGGATCTTGCGTCTCTATTTTTGCAGCTATTCTATCGAGGTTGAGAAGGTCTGACATGGCGAGGGTTTCGACGAGGCTCGGATGCCGTCCCTTGACCAACGTCAAAGGATCAAAGGAAAAACTGGTAGAAGAGACATTCTCAACTAGAAGTGTCGTACGTCCCGAAGACTCGAAAAGGCCTCCCTCGACTGGAAAATAGGATTCATTCTTCGCTCCACCACCGGCAACCGAATGTTCGCCTTCTTGTACTAAGCGTTGGAATGAACCGCCGCTGTTGGCCGCCTCACTCAACCACTGCAGTGCGGCAGCTGTGGGAATCGGGGAGTAGCTTCCCTGGCCATTCCGAACAAACATCGCGTGTGGATCTTGTGGTCTAAAACTATACATGAAAAAGAGTGAAGCGGTTACCGAAGAATGCCGCAGATGAACTAACCCATGTTCCGCAGTTTGAGATTTTAAGTTATTGCAAATCAATGAGTTAGCTGCTTCAGTCGGCCAAAGTCGGCACTACATCTTTAACAACCTTCGGT